>JAGPCO010000025.1 GCA_018058095.1 Kofleriaceae bacterium | reverse complement strand
CGCCTCGAGCGCGTTATTCCGTGAGGCACGGTAGCCCGTGACCTCGTAACCCAGGGGGACAGCCGCTTTTTGCGGCCCGCCGGCGCTCGAGTCGTCCGCCACTACATCCGTTCTTGCCCGTGCCCGATCGCTCGGGCGGCGCCGGCCGCGACCGCCCGGCACCTTGGTAGGCGGCGCCAACCGGATTCACACGGGGTGAGCCCTCGACCGCCGCCAGGCCGTCGCCGCCTCCGTCCTGGCGCCCGCGCTCGAGTTGCTCGAGCGGGTCGTCGCCATGCTGGTTCGTCTGCCTGGAGCCTGACCGCCCAGACACGGGCACGGGCACGGGCACGGGCACGGGCACGGGCGCACGTGGGGGCTGGGGCTGCATGGCTCGATCCGCTCAGTACGACAGCTCGCCGTCGAGAGCGGCGAACGGTACGAACTCGTCGTCGAGGACGAGCACGTCGAGCGCGTCGTTGCTCGGGGTCACGACCCACACGCCGTCGTCGACCAGCGCGCCCGGCTCGACCCGGAGGCGGCGCAGCACCTGGGGCTCGTCACCGTCGCGGCGCGGCAGCCCGTGCGGCGCCAGCCACAGCACCAGCTCGGCCGACGCCGCCAGGGCGACCTGGGCCTGGTCGTCGGCTGGCGGCAGGGCGGCCGGGGCGGCGCAGCCGGTGAGATCACAGCGGCGGACCGTGCGCCCGCGCAGGGTGTCGACGCGCGAGTACAGCGCGAGGGCGGTCGGCGTGCAGGCCAGGCGCGGGAACAAGAGCTCGGCGCCGACGTCACCGACCTGGGCCCAGCGGGCGCCGCCGTCGGTGCTGGCCACCACGTAGCGCGCCTGCACCAGCCCCCACAGGCTGTCGCCGGCGGTGCACACCGA
Source organism: Kofleriaceae bacterium (assembly GCA_018058095.1). Lineage (GTDB taxonomy): Bacteria > Myxococcota_A > Polyangia > Haliangiales > Haliangiaceae > JABFXX01. The sequence continues at coordinate 64,047 of JAGPCO010000025.1, read as the reverse complement.
CAGGCCAGCCGTGCCCTCGCCGCGGCCAGGCCAGCGCAGGGTCGCGGTCGGCGCCGGCGCCGCGTCGGTCGGGCCGAGCCGGCGCGCCTCGAACGTCGGCTCGCCGGTGGTGGACGCCGCCACGGCCACCGCCGCACCGGCACGGCTGGTGCGCACCTGGACGTGTTGGTCCGCGCCGTCGAGGAGCACGATCGGGGCGCCCAGGGTGGCGCCGCCATCGGTCGAGCGGCGCAGCGTCTCCACCTGGGCGCGGCCGCGCTCGGACCCGAGCACCGCCAGGCCGCCAGGCCCGGTCGCGCGGACCCAGGCCACGCTGCCAGGCGTGAAGGTCGCGCCCGCGCGCCAGCGCGAGCCATCCCAGCGCTGGACCTGGGCCGGTTGACCGTCCGGCCAGGTCACCGCGACCAGCCCGGACCGGCCCCAATCGAGCTCGAACACGTGTGGCGGCAGGTCGACCTCGACCCAGCGGCGCGCGCCGACCTTGGCCCACTCCTTGGCGGACCCGGTGTGGGCGATCCGCGCCGCGCCGCGTCCGCGCGAGTTCTCGCTCAGCACGAGGTCCGGGCCGGCCGCCACCACGTCGCGGGTGGTGACGTCGCGCCAGCCGGGCGGCAGGGTCACGGGGATCAGGGCGCGCCCGCCGAGCTCGCAGCCTGGTGACGACGGGATGGCGACGCGGCGCGCGATCGCCGGGGCGGCGACCGCGCCGATGGCGGAGCGCAGCTCGGCGCACGACGCCAGCCAGTCGACGCGGGCGCCGACCGCGGGCTCGGGCCGGGGCGGCGCGACCGCGGCCACCGCCGCCTGGGCGGCCGCGCGCTCGGCGCCGCACGGCGCGTCGGCGGCGTCCTTGCGCGTCGGCGCGGCGGCACGCCGGCTGATGAGCGCGGTCAGGACATCCTCGCCGTGACCGGCGGTGAGGCACGAGCGCCACGCCTCGATCGCGTCGGTGGCGGTCGTGACCTTGTCGCGGGCGCGGGCGTGGCGATCGCGGCCTTGCTGCCAGCTCCAGGCCTTCCAGCCGGCGGCGCTGGCGATCGCGACGACGACGAGCACCTTGAGCGACGGGCGCGAGCGTCCAGCCATGCGCCAGCCTACCCCGACCGGTCCGGCGGCTCGCCGTCACGGTCCGTCACCCGTGTCTGTTATCACGGACCAAAATCCTGGATGTTGACACCCCGCCTCGCGCCTGCTATCCGTCATAGCAGAAGAAAATCCGTCGGCCATCGCGGCCGCCCACCACCGAGGACGCCATGACCCAGCCGAGCTACCGCCCCGAGACCCTGGCCCTGCACGCCGGCTTCGTGCCCGACCCGACCACCGGCTCGCGCGCGGTGCCGATCTACCAGACCTCGAGCTACGCGTTCCGCGACGCCGACCACGCCGCCGCGCTGTTCGCGCTCAAGGAGTTCGGCAACATCTACACGCGCATCATGAACCCGACCACCGACGTGTTCGAGAAGCGGCTGGCCGCGCTCGAGGGTGGGGTGGCGGCGCTGGCGACGTCGTCGGGGCAGGCCGCCGAGACCCTGGCCTTCCTCACCATCGCCAAGGCCGGCGACGAGCTGGTGTCGGCCACCAGCCTGTACGGCGGCACCTACAACCTGCTCAAGGTCACGCTGCCGCGCCTGGGCATCAAGACCAAGTTCGTCGACATCCACGACCTGGCCGCGGTGCGGGCGGCGATCGGCCCGAAGACCAAGGCGCTGTTCGCCGAGACGCTCGGCAACCCGCGCCTCGACGTGGCCGACCTCGAGGGCCTGTCCGCCATCGCGCGCGACAAGGGCATCCCGTTCATCGTCGACAACACCGCGGCCACGCCGGTCCTGGTCAACCCCATCAAGCACGGCGCCAACATCGTCATCCACTCGGCCACCAAGTTCATCGGCGGCAACGGCCAGGCCATCGGCGGCGCCATCGTCGACGCTGGCACCTTCGACTGGACCAACGGCAACTTCCCCGAGTTCACCGATCCCAACCCCGGCTACAACGGGCTGGTCCTGAGCCAGGCCTTCGGCAACCTGGCCTTCATCATCAAGGCCCGGGTCGAGCTGCTGCGCGACATCGGCGCGTCGCTGGCGCCGTTCAACGCCCACGCCTTCATCAACGGCCTCGAGACCCTGCACCTGCGTGTGCGTCGGCACTCGGACAACGCGCTGACGGTGGCGCGCTGGCTGCAGCGCGACCCGCGCGTGGCCTGGGTCCGTTACCCCGGCCTCGAGACCGACTCGTCGTTCGCCGCAGCCAAGAAGTACTTCAGCGGCGGCTCGGGCGCGCTGGTCACGTTCGGCGCCAAGGGCGGCTTCGACGCCGGCAAGAAGCTCATCAACTCGGTCAAGCTGTTCTCGCTGCTGGCCAACATCGGCGACTCGCGCTCGCTGGTGATCCACCCGGCGTCGACCACCCACTCGCAGCTGTCGCCGGCCGAGCAGCTCAGCACCGGGGTCAGCCCCGACCTGGTGCGGCTGTCGGTCGGCCTCGAGCACCCCGACGACATCCTGGCCGATCTCGACCAGGCCCTCGGGCAGTAAGGCGCCGCCGCCATGGCCGCCGTGCCTCGCCTGTTCGAGCTGCGCCTGCCCGACCTCCCGCTGCGGCATGGCGGGCGGGTGCGCGGCCACCGCGCGCGCGGCTTCTGGTGGGGCCCGGAGGCCGACCTGCCGGCGCTGGCCGGGCGGGCCGAGCTGCTGGGCGGCGACGCGCTGACCGCGCCGCCTGCGGTCGTGCGCCGGCCGACCCGCGGCAGCCCGTCGGTGGTCGCCGCCGACGCCGCGCGGCTCGACCCGGCGGTGCCGACCGTGCTGCTGGTGCACGCGCTGACCGGCGACGCCCGCGTCGGTGGCCCGGCCGGCTGGTGGGGCCCGCTGGTCGGTCCCGGCCGGGTGCTCGACCCCGACCGGGTCCGCATCCTGTGCTTCAACAACCTCGGCTCCAACTACGGCAGCAGCGGGCCGCTCGACGCCAGCTGGCCTGACGCGGCCAGGCTGTCGACGGTCGACCAGGCCCAGGCCCAGTGGGCCGCGCTCGACGCGCTCGGCGTCGACGCGCTGGCGCTGGTCGCCGGCGGCTCGCTCGGCGGCATGATCGCGCAGGCGGTGGCGGCGGCGCGGCCGGCCGCGGTCGCGCGCCTGGTCAGCATCGGCGCCGGCGCCGCCGCCTCGCCGTGGGTGATCGGCCTGTCGCACGTGCAGCGGCAGGCGATCCGACTCGACCCCGGCTTTCCGACGGAGATCCAGCGTGGGCTCGAGGTGGCGCGCCAGCTGGCGATGCTGACGTACCGGTCCGAGCCCGGCCTGCTCCTGAGCCAGCCCCGGTTGCGCCCGCCCGCGGCCGGCCACCGGTTCGCGATCGAGTCGTACCTCGAGCACCAGGGCCGCAAGCTGCGCCAGCGCTTCGACGGTCGGGCCTACCTGGCCTTGCTCGACGCCATGGACGGGCACGATCTCACGGCGGACGGCGCTGGCGACGGACCGAGCCTGCGCGCGGTGCGGGCCCGGTCGCTGCTGGTCGACATCGACAGCGACGTGCTGTTCACGCCGGCCGCGGTCGACGAGCTGGCCGCGCACCTGCGGGGGCACGCCGCGGTGGTCGAGCGGGCGACGCTGACCAGCCCACACGGGCACGACGCCTTCCTCATCGAGTGGGAGCAGATGGCGGCGCTGCTGGCCCGGGGGCTGGCGCTGTGACCCGCTGGCAGGTCTACAAGTTCGGCGGCTCGTCGCTGGCGGCGCCGGGAGGGCTCGACCGCGTGCTGGCCCTCATCGACGCCGCGCACGCGCCGGACCCGGGCCCTCAGGTGCCGCCGCGCCTGGTCGTCGTCGTGTCGGCGCTGGGCGATAGCACCGACGAGCTCATCGCCGCAGCCCAGGCCGCCGCGGACGGCCGCCGCGAGCGGGCCGAGGCGGCCCTGGGCGCGGTCGAGCGGGTGGCGCGCGCGACCGCGGCCGCCGTCTTGCCGGCCCCGGCCCAGGCCGAGCTGGTGGCGACGCTGGCCCCGGTCCTGGCCGAGCTGCGCCAGATCATCGCCGGGGTCGGCCTGGTCGGCGAGCTGACCGCGCGCACGCTCGACCACGTCATGGCGTTCGGCGAGCGCATCAGCGCCGAGGTGGTGGCGGCGGCGGTGCGGGTCCGGCTCGGCCACGCCGCCTGGGCCGCCGACGCCCGCGCCTTCGTCCGCACCGACGACCACGCCGGTGAGGCTGTGGTCGACGTGGCCACCACCAGCACCCTGGTGCGGGCCGCGCTCGATCGGCCCGGCCTGCCGGTCGTGACCGGCTTCATCGGCCAGAGCGGCAGCGGCCGCACCACCACCCTCGGTCGCAACGGCTCGGACTACACCGCGTCCCTGCTGGCGGCGGCGCTGGCAGCCGAACACGTCACCGTGTGGACCGACGTGCCCGGCGTGTTCACCGCCGATCCGGGCCTGGTCGCCGAGGCCTACCCGGTGACGCGCCTGACCTACCGAGAGGCGCTCGAGCTGGCGCACTTCGGCACGCGGATGTTCCACGCCCGCACCATGGTGCCCCTGCGCGACGCCGGCATCGCCCTGACCATCCGCAGCACGCTCGACCCGGCGGCGCCCGGCACGCGCATCGACGCCGACGGCCACGGCGCCGACCAGCAGCCGACCTGCGTGACCAGCATGGAGGGGCTGGCGCTGGTCCTGGTCGAGGCGACCCGCTCGGCGCTGCCGCCGGCGCTGCTGGCCGAGGCGCACGCGGCGCTCGACCAGCGCGGCGTGCGGGTGTGGATGACCAACCAGACCGGCCTGGGTGTGTCGGCCTCGTTCGTGGTCGGCGTGGCGGCGCTGCCGGTGGCGACCGAGCTGCTGACCACGCTGGCGGCGCGCAGCGGCGCCGACGTGGTGGTCACGCCAGCGCCGCACCCGGTGACGCTGGTGACCCTGGTGGCCGAGCGCATGGGCCAGCACGCCAACGTGGCCGGGCGCTTCTTCGCCGCGCTCGGCACCATCGGCGTGCGGGTGCGGGCCATCGCCCAGGGCGCGAGCGAGCGCTCGATCTCGTGCGTGGTCGACGGCGCCGACACCGCGGCGGCGGTGCGCGCGGTGCACGCCGCCTTCCACTTCGCCGAGGCCGAGCTGCACGTGCTGCTGCTCGGCCACGGCACCGTCGGCGGCGCGCTGCTGGCGCAGATCGACGCCCAGCGCGAGCTGCTCCGGCGCGACCACGGCGTGCGCCTGCGCCTGGTCGGCGTGGTGGATCGCGAGCGGGTGGTGTTCGACCCGACCGGCCTCGAGCCGGCGGCGGCGGTGGCCGCCCTGCGGGTCGTGCCCGGCGGGGTGGCGGCCGCGATGCCGGCCTTGCTCGAGCGCCTGGCCCGGCTGTCGGTGCCGGTGCTGGTCGACTGCACCGCCGCCGACGGCATGGAGGTGGTCTATGCCCAGGCGTTCGCGCGCGGCGTCCACGTCGTCGCCGCCAACAAGAAGCCGCTGGTGCTGCCCGGGCCGGCGCGGGCGGCGCTGCTGGCCGGCGCACGCGCGCACAGTCGGGCCTACCTGTACGAGACGACCTGTGGCGCCAGCCTGCCGGTGATCGAGACGCTCAAGAACCTGGTCCGGACCGGCGACGTGGTCGAGCGGATCGACGGCAGCCTGTCGGGCACGCTGGCGTACCTGACCGACGCGCTCATGCACGGCACGCCGTTGTCGCGCGCGGTGGCCGAGGCCCGGGCCAGGGGCCTGACCGAGCCCAATCCGCGCGACGATCTGTCGGGGCTCGACGTCGCCCGCAAGGCGGTCATCCTGGCCCGCGAGCTGGGCGCCAGCGTCGAGCTGGCCGACGTCGCCATCGAGCCGCTGGTCGACGCTCGCTGGCTGGGGCAGGACGACCCCGACCGCTTCGTCGCCTCGCTGGTCGAGCTCGACGCCGCGTTCGCCGACCGGGTCGAGCGCGCCCGCGCCGCCGGCCTGACGCTGCGTTACCTGGCGCAGATCGAGCGCGTGGGCGCGGGCGCCGGCGTGCGCGTCAAGGTCGGGCCGGTCGCGGTGCCGGCCGAGCACCCGGCGACCAGCCTGCGCGGGCAGGAGGCGATGATCGCCTTCACCACCCGGCGCTACGCCGCCTACCCGCTCATCGTCCGCGGCGCGGGCGCCGGCGGCGACGTCACCGCGGCCGGCGTGCTGGCCGACGTGCTGCGCCTGGCCACCACCGTCCGCGGCGGCTGAAGATCGCGGAACCGGCCCGCGTCACAGCGCGGTCAGCGCCGGGGCCTGGCCGACCATCACCGCGGTCATGCCGCCGCGCTGCGCCACGTTGACGACCTGGCGCTGCGAGGCGCGGACCAGGGTGGCCAGGCCGTATGGGCTGGGCGCGAAGCCGTACACCACGTAGAACGACTCGGGGTGGATGGCGCCAGCGGCGTCGCGGACTGGGAACTCGGCCACCGGCAGGTCGACCAGGCGCTGCACCACCCAGCGCTCGGGGTCGGCCGCGGCCTCGTCCAGGGCCTGGTCCCACGCCGCCGCGGTCGACCGAGCGCATCGCCACCTGGTGCGGCTTCGATCTCGCCGGCGGGCGCATCGACGAGGCGGCGCATCCGTCGACGATCCGCATCGGCCCGGGCGACGTGCGCCTGACCACCCGGCTCACGCCCGACCGGCCGCTCGACGGCGTGTTCACGATGCTGCACGAGGTCGGCCACGGCGTGTACGACCAGCAGCTGCCGGTCGAGCTGTTCGGCACGCCGGTCGGCGAGGCGTCGTCGCTCGGGCTGCACGAGGCCCAGGCCCGCATGCTCGAGAACCGGATCGGTCGCGGTCGCGGCTTCTGGCAGGCCGCGCTGCCGCAGCTGGTGGTGCTGGCGCCGGCGCTGGGCGCGTGGTCGGTCGAGCAGATCGTGGCCGCGACCAACGCGGTCGATCTGGGCGCGTCGCGTATCCGCGCCGACGAGGTGACCTACGATCTACACATCGCGATCCGGGTCGAGCTCGAGCGTGCGCTCCTGACCGGCGACCTGCGCGTGCAGGACCTGCCCGAGGCGTGGGACGCGGCGTACGCGCGCGACCTGCGGGCCTCGACGCCGGCCCGGCGCGGCTGGCTCGACGACGGGCACTGGGCGGCGGCGATGTTCGGCTACTTCCCGACCTACACCATCGGCAACCTGGCCGGCTCGCAGCTGTTCGCGGCGGCCGAGCGGGCCGTGCCGGACCTGGCCGCGGCCATCACCCGGCTCGACCTGCGGCCGCTCATCGACTGGCTGCGGCAGCACGTGTTCCGCTTCGGTGGCCTGCGCTCGACCGAGGAGATCCTGGTCGGGGCGACCGGCCGACCGCTGGCGGTCGACGATCACCTCACCAACCTGCGCGCCAAGGCCGGCTGAGCCCCGATCGACGTGCCCCTTCGCGGGCGCTCACGGCGCGGCCGGCGCGGCGGCGCGGCCGACCGCGTCGGGCTTGCCGTCGCGCGGGCCCGACGTGAACAGCACCTCGCCCAGCGCGGTCAGCTGCTCGGGGTGGATGACCGCGCCCGGGCCCCAGCGATCGACCGGGACGTTCCACGACCACGCCGCCAGCTCGGAGCAGTAGTAGCGGTCGCGGCTGGGTGCGCCGACGATGCCGGTGTAGTCGTAGCCGGCGCCGACGGTGGTGCGGGCCCGCGCCAGCGCGGCGCGGCCGGCGTCGACCGTGAAGTCGGCCGGGCGGATGAGCATGATCTGGTGCGACTCGGACAGCACCTTGGCCAGCGGGGTGACGATCACGCCCTCGCCGACCGCCTCGATGACCTCGCCACGGCCGAGGTCGAGCACCATGGCGTGGGAGTACTCGGCGTTGCTCATGACGGCGATGAAGTCGTCGCCGGCGTGGTAGCCGCGCACGACGAGGATCATGCCGTCGGCCGCGGCCTGGTCGAGCGCGGCGCGCCAGCTGGCGACCTCGTCCTGGTAGGCCGGGCCCTGGCGACGCTCGAGGCCCTTGGCGCCGCTGCAGGCGCTGGCGCAGGCGGACAGGAGCAGGACCACGATCGGGGTGCGCATGCCGGCAGGGTATCCCAGGTCGCTCAACGAACCACGCCGCGTTCGTCGAGCTGGGCCAGCTCGCGCGCGTTGTCGTGACCGAGGAAGAAGGCGCGGGCGTGGCTGCGGTGCGTCGCCGCATCGACGTCGTGGCCGGCCTCGCGCAGCACGCGCGCCAGCGCGGCGTGGGTGCGCGCCGTCTCGAACGGATCGAGCGGCCCGAGCTCGGCCAGCACGGCGCGCAGCTCGGCGGCGATGGCCGGGTCGGTCGGCGCCGCCTGCGCCCGCAGCTGGGCCAGGATGCGGCGGGCGATGCCGGCGTCGAGCACGTGGCCGAGCTCGCGGGCCAGGCCCAGGGCGCGTTCGGCCGCGCCGAGGGCGGCGACCTGGTCGCCGGCCAGCGCGTGGTATCGCGCCTCGAACACCAGCGTCTCGACCAGCACGTAGCGCTTGCCGGTCCGGGTCAGCGTGGTCAGGGCCTCGTCGAGGAACGCCCGCGCGTCGGGCCAGGCGGCGGTCTCGAGCAGGTAGCCGGCCAGGTTGTTGGCGACCAGCCCGGTGGTGGCGTCGGCGTTCATCCGCCGCGCCAGCAGGTAGGCCTGGCGGGTGTGCTCGAGCGCGCGTGGGTTGTCACCGAGCACGCCGTACACGACCCCGAGGTTGATGTGCGCGGTCAGCTGCATCGACAGGTCGCGCAGCTCGACGGCGATGGCCAGGTTGCGCTGGTTGCACGACAGCTGGTCGCGGAACTTCGAGGCCCGCATGTAGGTCGCCCCGAGGCGCGACAGGGCCTGGGCCAGGTCGCGTCGGTGGACGGTCGGGCCGAGCAGCGCGACCGCGCGCTCGCACCAGGCGTGCCCGCGCTGCGAGCCCTGCTGGTAGCCGACGGTCCAGCCCAGGCTGCCGTACAGCAGCGCGGCGGTGCGCGGGTCACGCTCGGCCCAGGGCGCCAGCCGGTCGTCGGGTGCGGCCAGGGCCAGCCCGTCCTGGTAGTGGGTGATCGCGCCCGCGGAGTCGCCGGCGGCGGCGGCGACGTGGCCGGCGCGCCACAGCAGGCGGGCCCGCAGCGCCGGGTCGTCGCCGCACGCGGCCAGGGCGCGGCTGGCCAGCCCGGCGGCGGCGGCGGCGCCGTCGACGGCCAGCGTCGCCTCACACGCGCGGTCGAGCAGCTCGGCGTCGGCACCCGCGGCCAGCTCGACGGCGCGGGTCAGCGCGTCACGCGCCTCGCGGTAGGCGAACAGCTCGAGGTTGCGCACCCCGACCAGGCGGTAGGCCTCGGCCGCGGCGGCCGCGTCGCCGGCGCCGAGGTGGTGGTGGGCCGCCGCGAGCATGGCCACGGTGTCGAGGGGGCCGCCGCGTTGCGCCCGGCCCTGGTACCAGGCGGCGAGCTGGCGCTGCAGGGGGATCCGGTCGGCGTCGACCAGGCGGGCCCGGGCCACCTCGGCGAACACGGCCGGGGTGAAGGCGTACCGGTCGCGCCCGGCCTCCCCGCCGGCCGGCCCGATCACCGCGGCGTCCTGCAGCGCGAACAAGGCCTCGCTCAGCGCGGTCGGCTCGGCGTAGATGACCGCGACCTCGTCGCGACCGAAGCGGTGGCCGACGAGGCCGGCCAGGCGGGCCAGCCGGGCCACGTCGCGCGGCAGGTGGTCGAGGCGCGCGGCCAGCGCGCTCTCGACGCTGGCTGGCAAGCTGGTGGTCGCGCTGCCACCTGCGGCCAGCGCGCGCGCCAGCTCCTCGAGGAACAGCGGGTTGCCCTCGGCGCGGTCGACCACGCTGGTGATGGCGCTGGCCGTCGCGTCCGGACAGTGGGCGGCGACCAGCCGCGCTGCCTCGGCGCGCGCGAGCGGCGCCAGCTCGACGACCACGGCCCGGCGCTCGATCGGCGTGACCCGGCCGGCCTCGGTCCGGACCAGCGCCAGCACCGCGACCGCGACTCCGTCGGTGTCGGCCAGGCTGGCGATGACGGCGCGGGTCATCTCGTCGGCCCACTGCCAGTTGTCGATGACCAGCACGGTCGGGTTGGCCGCGGCCCGTCGCACCAGCCAGGCCCGGGCCGCGGCCAGGATCGCGGTGCGGTCGCCGGCGGTGGCCATCGCCGCCGCGAACCACTCCGGGTGGGCGTCGCGCAGCGTGGCGAGCGGGGCGCTCTCGGCCATCGGCGAGGCCTCGGCGCTCAGCCAGTCGAGCTGGCGGCGATGGCCCAGCTCGGCCACCAGCGCGTCGCGCAGCTGGCTCTTGCCAGCGCCGGCGGCGCCGTGCAGCTCGACCACCGTCGGCCGGCGCGCGCGCAGGCCGTCCTCGATCGCGTCCAGCGCCGCCGCCAGCTCGCGCTGCCGGAAGAAGCGCTCGACCGGGACCGGGGCGCGCCGGGCCGGACCGACCTGGAAGGCGGCGCCGGCGCCGGTCAGGTCGAACCGGCCGGCCAGCTGGTGCGCGGCGGCGGCGGTGGCGACGATGGCGCCGATCGGCGCGCCGGCCAGGGCGGCCTCGAGCTCGGCCTCGCTCCAGTCGGCCCGACCCTCGCGCACGATCACCCGCTGCGCGTCGAGCCCGGCGCGGACGGTCGGGCTGGCGGCGACGAGCCGGGACAGCGTGCGGGCGGCGCGCTCGACGTCGTCGCCGAACGAGACCGGCGCGCCGAACAGCGCGACCAGGCTGGTCGGGTCGGTCCGGACCACCGTGCCGCCGGCCTCGGCCACCAGGGTCAGGGCGCGCTCGTCGAGGGGCTCGCCGTGGACGCGAACGATGGCGATCCGCCGCGCCTCGCCGTGGCGCAGCGTGGTCGGCGTGGTCACCGCCGCCTCGCCACGCTCGCCGCTGGTCAGCGCGCGCTCGAGCTGGCCGGCGCCGGCCAGGGCCATGGCCAGGCCGCGGGTCATGGCCTCGACGGACGGGGTCCGCGCCGCCGGGTCGATCGCCAGCGCGCGCGCCAGCACCGCGTCGAGCTCCTCGCGGACCACCGCGGTGGCCAGCGCGGTCGGCAGGGGCGGGTAGGCCCGGCGACCCTGCGCCACCGTCAGCGCGTCGGCGGTCGAGCGCACCGCGAACGGCGGTCGGCCGGCCAGCAGCTCGTAGGCCAGGACCGCGAGCGCGTAGACGTCGGCGCGATGGTCGAACGCCTGGCCGGTCACGGTCTCGGGCGCCAGGTAGCCCGGCGTGCCGATCAGCTCGCGCGCGGTGCCGGCCGGGGTGGCGATGCCGAAGTCGGTGATGACCACGCGCTGGTCCGACAGCATCACGTTGTCGGGCTTGACGTCGCGGTGGATCACGCCGGCGCGGTGGGCGGCGGCGAGGCCGGCGCCGAGCTGGGTCAGGAGGTCGACCACCCGGGCCAGCGCGAAGGGCGGGCGCTGGCCGGCCCGCACCTCGGCCAGGTGGGTGCGCAGGCTCTGACCCGGCACCAGCTCCATCGTGATGAAGACCCGGCCGCCGTGTTGCCCCAGGTCGTGGACCCGGCACACGTTGGGGTGGCTGACCCGGCGCGCCAGGCGGACCTCGTGGCGGAGCCGGGCCTGCGCCTCGGCGCCGTCGGTGAGATCGGCCCGCAGCAGCTTGATCGCGACCAGCTCGTCGAGGTCGAGATCGTGGGCGGCGTAGACCGTGCCCATGCCGCCGTGCCCGAGGCAGGCGCGCAGCTGGTAACGCGGCCCGAGGTCGGGCAGGGCAACGCCGGTCGGTGCGGGGCCAGGCGGGGCCACCTCGTCCTCGCGCAGCGTCGGGATCTGGTCGGTCGAGCCGACGCCGCCGGGATCCGGCGTGCCGTGCATGGTCGCCGCGAACGCGCCGGAGGCGGTGGCCGGTCGACGCCGCGCCGCCACAGGCGGCGGGCCCGGCGCGGGCCGTGCCTGGTCGTCGTCCGGAGGCTCGGTCACCGCGCCGATGCTACCAGGCCAGAGCCGGCGGCAGCGGCGCCGGTCAGGTCGGCCAGTCGAGCCCCGGGCAGGTCAGGCGGGTGCCGGGTGGCAGGTGCAGCGCGAAGTGTTCGGCCAGCACGTCCAGCAGCTGGTCGGGGTCGGCCACCGTCATGGTGGTGGTGGCGCCGCCGCGGGCCCGGACCGTCAGCTCGCGGTTGAGCAGCGTGACTCGACCGCCGTCGGGCCGAGCCCGGGCGGCGAGCAGGCGGCTGCGGAAGTGCGAGGCCGGGTGGGTGCTGGTGAACCAGTTGCCGACCTCGCGGTCGATGGGCGGCATCTCCTCCAGCGTGAACTCGCACACGTCGGCCCAGGCGTCGCCCAGCCAGGCCTGGTGGAACCAGCGGCCGTCCTCGCGCACCAGGCGGCGTGGCTCGTGCGGCGTCGGTTGCTCGACGTCGGCCTGCAGCCGGAGCGCCGCGGTCGGCGACAAGCCGCCGACACCGACGTCGGCCAGCCAGGACTCACCGTCGAGCTCGACCCGCACGAACACGTGGGTGCGGGGCGGCGTGAAGTCGCGCGGTCGCTGCAGGCGGACCCGGGCGCTGATCGGCACGGCCTGGTAGCCGAGCGCGAGGAGCACGCGCAGCAGCAGGGTGTTGTGCTCGAAGCAGTAGCCACCGCGACCGTCGTGGAGCAGCTTGCGGTCGACCGCGGCGTCGCTCAGGTCGATGCCACGGCCGAGCAGGACGTCGAGATTCTCGAACGGGATGGTGGCGACGTGGGCGGCGCACACCGCGTGCAGCGTGGTCAGCGTGGGGGCACGCGGGCCGGCGTAGCCGATACGGCGGAAGTAGGCGTCGAGGTCCACCGCCGCAGCGTCGCACGGCGGCCGCCGGTGGTGGGGCAGGGCGGGTGCCAGCGCGGTGGTGAGAGCGGGGGGAGGTCCGGCCGGTCCTAGCAGGATGGAGCCCGTCCCGTCGGCTGGAGCCGCCGGCACGGGTTCTTCAGCAGCCTGCTAGTCGCGGTACCGTGCGGCATGCCGCCCGCCGTCCGCACCGCCTCGCTGGCCACGGTCACCGCCGCGCTCGCGCTCGCAGTCGGCGGCGGTTGCCCCGGGCCGGGCCCGACCCGGGCCGGGCCCGAGGCCGCGCCCGTGCCGCCGCGGGCCTCCACCCTCGACGCGGCGCCGGCGCTGGCCGCCACGGTCGATGCGGCGCCGGCGCTGGCCGTCACGCCCGACGCGGCGCCGGCGCGCCCGGCGCTGCGGCCGGCCACGTACGTGTCGGTCGGGCTCGAAGGGGTGGTGCGGATCGAGGCCGGGGGCGTCCTGCGCCGCGTCACCGGGCTGCCGGTGTGGGACCTGGCGCTCGGCGGCGACGGCCGCGTGTACGCCGCCAGCGGCAAGGTCGTGCTGGCCATCGACGACGACGACGTCCGCGACGTCGCGCTCGACCCGGCGCTGACCTACCCCAACGCCATCGCCACCGGACCGCGCGCCGGCGGCGGCGTCACCCTGTGGGTCGCGGCCAAGGACGCGCTCGGCCGCCTCGAGGTCGGGCCGAGCGGGCCGGGGACCTGGCAGGTCCTCGACAAGGCCGCGCTCGGGCTCGGCCCGGGCCGCCTGCTCGACGTCGTCGTCGCCGGCGCCGGCGCGGTCTACGCCACCGATGGCAAGGTCGTGGTCCGGCGTGGCGAGGGCGACGCGGCCTTCGTGCCGCTGCCACCGCTGCCGCGCACCCCGCTGGTGCGCGGCTTGGTGGTCGACGCGGCCGGTCGCGCGGCGGCCGCGACCACCGCGGGGTTGTACCTGGCCGGCGTCGACGGCTGGACCGCGGTCGACCTCGGCTTCGTCGACATCGAGGGCCGGGTGCTCAGGCAGTTCTCGATCGACGCGGTCAGCGCCGGCGTGGGCGACGCCTGGCTGGTCAGCCACCGCGATCAGGTCGTCGTGCAAGGCGGGCGGGGGATTCGGACCCGCATCGAGCTGGCCGATCGTGGCGTGGCGACCTCACGCGTCGTGTCGCTTGGCCTCGACGCCGGCGCCCGAGGCTGGCTCGGCACCGAGGCCGGGCTGGTCGTGCTCGACCGGTCCGGCACGGTCGTCCATCGCTGGCCGGCCGGGGCCGAACCGCTGCTGACCGGCGAGCTGCGGGCGATCCTGGTGGTGGGGGAGGGCCCCGACCTGGCGGGCGCCAGCGCGCCACCGGCGCCGGTCGGCGACGTGCGCGGCCGCCTGCGCGCCGGCGGTGCGGCCGTGGTCGGCGCCGAGCTCGAGCTGTGTACCGACCTGCGGTCTACCGGCACCGCGTCGACGCCGTGTGGGTTCGAGCCCGGGGCGATCCGGACCCGGACCGACCGCGCCGGCGCGTTCGTCCTGTCCGGTGTGGCGCCGGGGACCTATCACCTCATGGTCAAGCGCCAGGGCGAGGGCTGGCGCGAGTTGACCGACGCCGCCTGCTGTCAGGACCAGCGCCCGGGGCAGCCGCTCGACCTCGGCGTGCTGCGCGCGCCGTGACCGGTGGCTGGTGCGCTCACGGCGCCGCGCGCAGGGAGTCCTCGAAGGCCGCCAGCGCGGCGGTCGAGCCCTTGCCCATCGCGATCACGATCTGCTTGAACGGCTCGGTCGTGACGTCGCCAGCGGCGTAGATGCCAGGCACGCTGGTGCGGCCCTTGCCGTCGACGACGATCTCGCCGAAGCGGTTGAGCTCGACCAGGCCGCGCGCCACGGCGCTGTTGGGTGACAGGCCGATCTGCACGAACACCCCGTCGAGGGGCACGTCCCGCACCTCGCCGCTGGCCCGGTCCTGGTAGCGCAGCGCGGTCACCTTGGCGCCGTCGCCGACGATCTCGGTGGTGCGCGCGCCGGTGATGACCGTGAGGTTGGCGCGCTCGCGAAGCTTGCCGACCAGGACGGCGTCGGCCTTGAGCTCGTCGGCGAACTCGATCAGGGTGACGTGGCTGCACAGGCCGGCCAGGTCGAGCGCGGCCTCGACCCCGGAGTTGCCACCGCCGACCACCGCGACCGGCCGGCCCTTGTAGAACGGGCCGTCGCAGTGTGGGCAGAACGCCACGCCACGGCCGAGGTAGGCCTTCTCGCCCGGCACCTCCAGCTCGCGCCAGCGCGCGCCGGTGGCGATGACGATCCGACCGGCCTCGAGCACCTCGCCGCCGCTGAGCACGACCTGCTTGACCGGCCCGTCGACGACGCGCTCGACCCGACGGTGCTCGAGCACCTCGACCGGGTAGGCGCGCAGGTGCTGGTCGAGGTCGGCCGCCAGCCGTGGGCCCTCGGTGTAGCGGGTGCCGATGAGGTTCTCGATGCCGAGCGTGTCCTGCAGCTGGCCCCCCAGCCGCTCGGCCACCAGCGCGGTGCGCAGGCCCTTGCGCGCGGTGTAGATCGCGGCCGAGGCGCCGGCCGGTCCGCCGCCGATGACCACCACGTCGTAGCGGGTCGGGGCGACGGCGGGGTCGGCCGTGGCGGTCGTTCCCGCGGCCTCCTCGAGCAACACCAGCAGCTGCCCGAGCGACGACTTGCCGACCGACAACACACGGTCGCCCAGGTACACCGTCGGCACCGCCTGCAGGCCGAGCGCCGCGACCTCGTCGCCGGCCAGGTCGCCGTCGATCACCTCGTGCGAGACCTCGGGGTGGAGCAGGGCGATCAAGTCGAGCGCCTGCACCACGTCGGGGCAGCTGGTGCACGACAGCGCCATGTACGTACGCAGCGCGAGCGGCCCACGCACGGCGCGGATGCGGGCGGTGAGCGCGGCGTCGGGCAGCTTGCCCTTGCCGTCGGCGTGCAGCAGCGCCAGCACCAGCGACGAGAACTCGTGCCCACCCGGCACGGCGCGGAACACCACGCCGGTCGGCGTGTCACCGCGCCACAGCTCGAGCTGCACCGTCGGCACCGGCACACCCGCCACCTCGAGGTGCAGGCGCGGCGAGGTCGACGCCACGCCCTCGGCCAGCGCCAGCAGCTCGGCCTGGCGTGGGTGGTCACTCGGGCGCACCCGCAGGGTCAGGTCGTGCTCGAGCGGGGCGAACAACGTACGCAGCTGGGTGAGCAGATCGGCGTCGAGCATGAGGGCCTCCGCGCCGGCGCGTGGCCGGCGGTGTGATCGAGGGGGCGAGCAGCGGGCGGGCCGATCAGATCTTGCCGACCAGGTCGAGCCCCGGCTTGAGCGTCGACGCGCCCGGCGTCCACTTGGCCGGGCAGACCTCGCCGGGGTGGCTGGCCACGAACTGCGCCGCCTGGATCTTGCGGACCAGCTCGTCGGAGTTGCGGCCGATGCCGTTGTCGTGGATCTCGGCGACCTTGATCAGGCCCTCGGGGTTGGCCACGAACGTGCCGCGGTAGGCCAGCCCCTCCTCCTCGATGTACACGCCGAAGGCCTGGGCCAGCAGCGCGGTCGGGTCGGCCAGCATCGGGTAGCGGATCTTCTTGATGGTGTCGGAGGTGTCGTGCCAGGCCTTGTGCACGAAGTGGGTGTCGGTGCTGACCGCGTAGACCTCGACGCCCATGGCCTTGAGCTGGGCGTACTTGTCGGCCAGGTCGCCCAGCTCGGTCGGGCACACGAAGGTGAAGTCGGCCGGGTAGAAGAAGAACACCGACCACTTGCCCAGGACGTCCTGGTGGGTGACGGAGCGGAACTCGCCGTTGTGGAAGGCCTGGACCTTGAACTCGGGGATCTTGCGGTTGATGAGCGACATGGCGGGAAGGACCTCTCGTGGGATGGAGCCGCCGGCTGGCGGCCGTGGTCTGGGTGAACTCCCCTGTTATGCGGCCGGGCAATCGATAAGAGAATAGTCAGCGTAGTTACATACGTGATAGTTCAGAAGCATCACGGAGATCGCGCGATCTCAGGCGGTTGCGGCGGGCATAGCCGGACTCGGCGACCGGTTGTAAGGACCGCGGCGGCCGCCACCTTTCCCACCATGCCCAGCCTCGCTTCCTCCTGCTGTTGCATCGACTGGGTCGGGGGTCTGGCCCGCGCCCACGGACGGCGCCTGGTCGGCGTGGCCCGCCGCGAGGGGCTGGGCCCACCAGACGCACTCGACGCCGTCCAGGACGCGTTCCAGACCCTGATGGCCCGGACCGATCTTGACGCGCTCCGGCAGGATCCGGACCGGGCGCTGGCGACCCTGATCACCATCACCCGCAACCACGCGCGCAACCAGCGCCGTCGCCACCACCGGGCACGCCCGCATCAGGGGGTGGACGAGACGCAGGTGGCGCCGACCCCGACGGCGCGCGAGCGGCTCGAGCAGGCGGCCACCGCGCGGCAGGTCGCCAGCTGCATGGCCGAGCTGGGCGAGCCGTATCGGCTGGTCGTGACGCTGCGGGTCCTCGAGGAGCTCACCGGTGAGCAGGCGGCGCGGGCGCTCGGCGTGAGCGCCAACCACGTCGGGGTCCTGCTGCACCGGGCTCGGCGCCAGCTCGCGTCCTGCCTGGCCGACCCGGCGCGGGGATGAGCCGGCCAGGCGTGATCACGGCGAGGTGATCGCGTGCTCGCCGCCGAGCGCCCGGGCCAGCATGCCGGCGATGAACCGGCGGGGCCGGTTGCCGACGGCGCGCCCGACCTCGCGGCCGTCGCGCACCAGCACCAGCGTCGGCATGGCCCGGACCAGGAAGCGTTCGGCCACGAGGGGCTGGTCGCCGACGTCGATGGCGACCATCCGCACCGCGCCGGCCAGCTCGCGGGCCAGGTCGACCAGCACGGGCGCCAGCGCAGCACACGGCGCACAGCCGCGAGCGGTGAAGTCGATGACCAGCACGCCAGGGCGAGCCAGCTCCACGCTGAGGGCGGTCGCGTCGAGGACGGGGAGCGAGGAGGAGGACATGCCTGGCAAGGTGGCGACCGCGCCCCGCGTTACAGCGCGCGGTGTTGCCACGCGCTCACGCCGGCGTAGGCTTGGCCATGGCCGATCGTGACCCTGGGGTGCCCGACCTCCGCCCGTCCCGCTGGCGCCCGGCGGTAGGGGCGGCGCTCGGCGTCAGCGCCGGCCTGGCCTACTACTGGTTCTTCGGCTGCTCGAGCGGTTGACCCAATCAGAGCAACCCGCTGCTCACCGCCGGGCTCGGCGGTGCGCTCGGGCTGCTGGCGGCCGTGAGCCGCTGACGACCACCACCTGGCCCGGCCGCGAGCACGATCGGATCGATCAGGGCCGGACCGTGGTCCAGCCGGGGGCGCCCGCGACCCAGTCGTCGAACCAGGACTTGAGGGTGACGCCGCCGGGCCCGACCAGGGTGCGGTAGCCACCGAGCAGGACGTGCTCGGTGCCGGTGACGACGAAGGCGTGGGCCGGCGCCTGCGCGTAGTGGGTGTCGATGAGGGCGCCTACCTGCGGCGTGATGTCACCGAGCCCGAACCCGAAGAAGGCGCGGATGACGCCGTCGTTGGTGGTGGTGATGAGGCCGAGGCGGCGGCCTTGCCTCGACGCCGCCAGGTGCGCCGGCAGGTTGGCGAAGGTCTGGTCACAGGTCGTGCAGTCGGCCGCGGTCATGTTCCACACCGAGCGCCAGGTCGCGTACTCGGCTGGCTGGAGGGTGGGCGAGCCGTCGGCCAGCAGGTCGACCCGCGCCGCCGGGAAGGCCTGCTCGACGACGTCGACCCCGAGCATGGCGCCGAAGCCGCCGGCCGACGCGCCGATGAGGTGGATCTGGCGCAGGCCCGGCATCCGCGCCGCCAGCGCGGCGGTGGCGGCGCGCAGGTTGGGACGGCCGCGGAAGTGGACGTCGCGGGTGTTGCCGAGGATGTCGACCTGGATCGGCCGGGTCGCGTCGCCGCTGTGGAAGTCGGCGGTGCAGTACGGCACGAACGCGAACGCCGCGGTGGCCAGCGGGTTGTCGACGGCGGCGCGGTCGGTCAGGCCGGACGCGGTCAGCGGGGCCACGTCGGCCGCCAGGACGGCGGCGCTGTAGGTGGTGTCGATGTGCGTGGCCGAGCGCAGCACGAAGCAGGTGTTGGGATCCCAGCAGGCGCCGCCACCGTTGACGAACAGCACCAGCGTGTCGCTGGCCCAGTCGGACACGCCGATGCCGGCCGGGGTGCCGTTGGCGCACACCATGCCCGGGACCTCGACGTAGGTGAACTCGGCCGGGCCGGTCCCCCGGGGTCCGTCGAACCCGGCGCCACCGCCGTCGCCGATCACCCGCGCGTCGGCGCTGGCGCCGTCGCCTCCGCCCGCGCCATCGACGCGCGGCCCGTCGCCACCCCCGCCACAGCCGATCAGGAGGGCGGACAGCACACCCGCGAGGTCTCTGCTGCTCATCCCCCCATGGTACGCCGCCGTGGCCGGGGGAGGTCACCGCGCCGCCGGTTGCCCGGCTTTGCCAGCCGGCCCACCCGGCGCCGAGGGCCCGGGCGGCGGCCCGGGCGGCGGCCCGGGCGGCGGCGACCGTGGCCGGCGGCGGTCGATGGCCACCGGCATCGGTGGTACACGACCAGGATGATCCCGTGGCAGGTCCTGGGTCGGGAACGCTCCCCGCGCGGCGGTGAGCTGGTGCTGGCCCGGCGCGGCGCCGAGTACGTCATTCGCGTCGACGGCATCGAGCTGATGACCAGCCGCAACACCGTGTCCGAGCGCGCGCTGGCCCGGCTGGCCTGCGCCGAGCTGGCCGGGCGCCCGCGCCCCAACGTGCTCATCGGCGGCCTCGGCATGGGCTTCACCGCGGGCGAGGCGCTGACCCACCTCGGGCGCGACGCCAACGTCGAGGTGGCCGAGCTGCTGCCGGTCATCGTGCGATGGAACCGCGAGCACCTCGGCGCGCTGGCGGGGACGCCGCTGGCGGACCGCCGCCTGCGCCTCATCGAGGGCGACGTCGGCGCGCTCATCGCCCGCTCGCCCGGCCGGTACGACGCCATCCTGCTCGACGTCGACAACGGTCCGGAGGCGCTGACCGCCCCAGGCAACGCCAGCCTGTACACCGCCGACGGCCTGCAGCGCCTGCGCGCCGCGCTGCGCCCCGACGGGGTGCTGGCGGTGTGGTCGGCCTTCGAGGCGCCCGGGTTCGGCCGCCGCCTGGTCGCGGCTGGCTTCCGCGAGCGGCGCGAGCGGATCGACGCCCATGGCGCACACCACCTGGTGTGGATCGCGACCCGGTTGCCCGAGCGCGCGCCGCGCCCGGAGGCGCCGCGGCGAGCCGGCCCGCCGCGCCCGCCGTCGCCGGGGTCGAGGCGGCGCGGCGGACGGTGACCATCCGGGCCCGGCGTGCGACGATGGCGAACGTGCGCGTGGTCGTCCTGGTGTTCGCGGCGGT
The DNA here is from genome assembly GCA_018058095.1 of Kofleriaceae bacterium. Taxonomy (GTDB): domain Bacteria; phylum Myxococcota_A; class Polyangia; order Haliangiales; family Haliangiaceae; genus JABFXX01. Next base: position 43,962 of record JAGPCO010000025.1, on the reverse strand, counting down.
CGGCCCGGGCTGTGGCCGGGTCGACTTCGCGCCAGCGGCGCCCGACGCCACCCTGACGGGCCCAGCCGACGCCGGCATGACGGGCCCAGCCGACGCCACCGCCGCCGGGTGCGGGCCGTGGGGAGCGCCGGTGCACCTGGCGACCACCTCGAGCGTCTTCACCGAGTGGAGCCCCGCGCTCGATCCCTCCGGCCTGGTCCTGGTGTTCAGCAGCAATCGTGCGCAGGCTGGCTACGACCACTGGGCCGCGACACGCGCCACGGTGACCTCGCCGTTCGATCCGCCGGTGGCGATGCCGGCGCTGTCCAGCAACGGCGACGACTCGGGCGCGACCTTCTCGGGTGACGGCAGCACCCTGTACTACTACTCGATGTCGAGCTTGCGGCGGGCCGATCACCTAGGCGCGGGCACCTTCGCCAGCGTCAGCCCGGTGTCGGGCTTCCCCGGCTTCGACTTCGCGCTGTCGCCCGACGACCTCGAGCTGTTCACCAGCAAGGGCGTGGGCCAAGACGACCTCGACGTCGGCCACGCCACCCGCACCAACCCGATGGCGGCGTGGGTGGAGGACTCGGACACCGCGGCGCTCAACCAGGTCGGCACCGTCGAGGGCTGGCCGGTGTTCGACGCCAGGACCCAGACCGTGTACTTCGAGCGCGATGGCACCGACGGCAGCAGCGACCTGGCCCGGGCCACGCGCCCGGGGCCGGGGCAGGCGTTCGCGCCGCCCGAGGCCATCGCCGAGGTCAACGACGCCGGCATCTGGTACGCCGATCCGACCCTGTCGGGCGACGGCACGATCATGATCTTTGCCGCCGACTACCCGAGCGGCCTCGGCGCGCACGACCTGTACCAGGTCACCCGCAGCTGCCGGTGACCGGCGCCCCGACGTCTGGCGCTCAGGGCGTCGGTCGCGGCGGGGCGTCAGCGGCGTCGACCCCGAACACGGCGGTGATGCCGGTCGCCGACAGCGCGCGGTAGATCGTGCCGTGGGTGAGGTCGGGCCGGGGCTGGTACTGCCAGCGCAGGGACGGGTCGGCCCGCACGCGCAGCACCTCGGCCAGGCGGGCCGTCTGCGGCCCGACGTTGTCCTCGTCGGCGCTGGCCAGGAACAGCCGCCGCGGCGCCGGGGCGTGCGCGGCCAGCAGCCGGGCCGCGTTGGTGACCAGCCAGTCGGCGTTCCACCACAGGCTCGGGCTCAGCGCGACGTAGGCGGTGAACAGCTCGGGCTCGAGCAGGAACGTCTCGACGATGAACAGCCCGGCCGCCGACTCGCCGATGATGCCGGCCTCGCTGGTGACCCGGTAGCGCGCGCGAATGGTCGGGATCAGATCGTCGCGCCAGAAGGCGCGGAAGGCGGCGCTGCCGCCGACCCGCGGGGCGATCTCGCGGTCGCTGGCGACCTCGGTCGGGCCGGTCATGTCGCGCCTGCGCTCGGTGTTGTCGACGCCGACCAGCAGCATCGGTCGCACCGTGCCGGCGCGGATGAGCGCGTCGAGGGTCGCGCTGAGGTGGGGGAAGTCCTCGTCGAGTCCGCCGTCGGGCATGTACATGACCGGGTAGCGGGTGGTGGGGTCGTCGTCGTAGCCGGGCGGCGTGTACACGTTGACGGTGCGGTCCTCGCCGATCTGGCGGGCGCGGACGACCAGGGTCGCGGCGACCGGGGCGCCGACCTCGGGTGCGGCGTCGGCGGCTGCAGGCGCGGCTGCGCCAGGGCCGGCCGACGGCGCCGGGCGCGGCGCAGGTTGCCCCCCGCACGCGCCGGCGGCGAGGGCGGCGCACAGGCTGGTCACGGCGAGCAGTCCTCGGCGAGCGGCGAGTTCCATGCGCGCAGGGTACGGCCGGGGCCGGCCCCGCCGCCAGCGATGACGACCGCCACCTGTTACCGTCGGCACGCCGTGATCACCGAGCAGGATGTCGCGACCGCCGCCGCCGCGGTGTGCTGGGCCCGGGCCGCGGCCTGGACCGAGCTGGCCGCGCTCACGGCGCGCTGGCGCGCAGCGACACCGTTCCCGCACCTGGTGGTCGACGACCTGCTCTCCGAGGACGATCTGGCCACGGTGATGGCCGTGCTCGACGACGAGGTGGTCGAGCTGTACCAGGCCGACCTGTACGCGTTCGACGCCACCGCGCCCGAGCCGGCGAGCGCGGGGCTACGCGCCCTGCGCGCCAGCCTGACCGCCGCGCTGGCGCCGCCGCTGGGCGCCCTGTGCGGCCGCGCTCTCGGTCGGGCCGACCTGCGCGCCTTCGGCTACCGACCCGGTCATCACCTGTTGCCGCACACCGACCACCAGGTCGAACTAGGGCGCGTGCTGGCGTACATCTACTACCTGCCGACGCCGCGGCCACCGCGTGGTGGTGAGCTCGAGCTGTACCGGTGCCGCCGCGAGGGGGACGAGCTGGTCGACATCACCTCGGCCGCGCGGGTCGAGCCGCGCCCCAACCGCCTGGTGGTGTTCGAGGTCGGCGCCACCTCGCTGCACCAGGTGCGCGAGGTCGAGGAGGGCCTGCGCCTGTCGCTGGCCGGATGGTTCTACCCGTGACCACCCTCGACGACGTCGTCGGCGGACGGGTCGCCGTGGTGCGGCCGCACATGATCGACGGCGCGGCGCGCGCGGCGGCACGGGCCGCGCTCGAGGCGACCGGCTACCGCCGCCTCCTCGGCATCGATCGCGCCGCCGCCGAGCTGTGCGAGCGTCCGGACCTGCCCGCGCTGGTGGCGCGCGCGCGTACGCTGGCGACGGCGGCCACCGGTGGCGCCGGTGTGGTCCGCGCCTGCTTCGCCGTGCGCCTGCGCGCCGGCGACTACGTGCTGGCCCACCACGACCTGGTCGAGTCGGGCCCGATCGCCGGGGTCGAGGTGATGTTCGATCTGTCGGAGGCGGTCGTGCCGGGCGCCGTCGTGCACTACCGCCGGCGAGGTCAGGTCTACGCCGAGCTGCCGTCAGACCCGAGCGCCGCCGCGGTGGTCGAGCGTGGCCCGGCGGTGACCAGCAACCACACGTACCTGAGCAAGGCCTTCGGCGCGGCCACCGTGGTGCGATTGGTGGTCAGGCTGGGCTGACCGCGGCGCCGGCGGCGGGCGGGTCTTGCTCGCGTGGTGGCCACAGCCGGGCGGCCGCGCCGGCCACCTCGGGGTCGGGGTCGGCGCGCAGGGCGGCCAGCTGCGCGAGCCGGACCTGGCTCCAGCCACGGCCGGGCCGCGCGTCGTGCGCGAGCGCCGCCACCGCCACCCGGCGCGCCCGCGGCGCCGCGCTGGCGCACAGCGCCGCCACGGTGGCCGGCAGGTCCTGGTCGCGCAGCGTGGCCAGGCCGGCGATGGCCGCGCTCAGGGCGTCGTGGTCGAGCCAACCCTGGTCGGCCAGCGCGTTCACCACCTCGACCACGTCGCCGGCGCGGGCTCGCGCCAGCGTGGCCTGCACCGCGATCACCGCCCAGCGCGGGTCGCGCCGGCTCACCGCCACCAGCTCGTCGGCGGCGCGCTGCCAGCTGCGGCGGCTGTGCACCTTGTGCCGGCACAACGCGGCGGCCGCCACGTGCAGGGCGCGCGGATCGGCCCGCAGCTGATCGAGCGCGACGCCGAGCGCGGCCAGGTCGTCATCCTTGCTGCGCGCCATCACCGCGTCCATCGCCGCGGCGACCTCGCCGTCGAGCGGCGACCACAGCCGGGCCCGGCACGCGGCGAGCAGCACGCGCTCGCGATCGACCAGGGCCAGGTAGCGAGCCCGGCCGAGCAGGTCGAGCCGCGACTCCGGCTCGGGCCGGTCGATGACCCGGGCCAGCAGCGCCGCCAGGCGAGCGTCGAGCTCCACCGTCAAGCGGTTGGCCGGGATCTCGGCCAGACGGCTGGCCACGACCCAGTCCGGGTCGGTCACCGCGGCCGCGAACGTCGCCCACGTCGCCTCGTGGTCGAGGTGATCCCACAACGCGCGCAGGAGGGCGATCCGCACGTCGCGGTGCAGCGGCGCCGCCGCCAGCTCGGTCAGGCGCGCGAACGCGCCGGCGGCGCGCAGCTCGCCGGTCAGGCGCACCACCTCCTTGGCGATGGTGACCTTGTGCATCGGCGCGTCGACCAGGAGCGCGAGGGCACGCTCCGGGACCATCGCGAACAGGGCGCGGCGCAGCCCGTACACGGCGAAGCGGGCCCGGGCGTCGGCCAGGCAGGCCAGCAGCGTCGGCACGCCTTGCCCGGCGTCACACCGGGCCAGCACGCGGATCGCCTTCTCGCGCACCGCCGGCCGGGAGTCGTCAGCCAGCGCGCACAGGCGGTCCATCGACGCGTACTCCATCGCCGGCCACACGGTCAGCGTCGACAGCACGGTCGGCACGTCGCGGCCGCGGTCGTCGACGATCCGGGCGGTGAGCGCGGCGAAGCGTTCGACCTGGGTCGGGCTCCAGCGGAAGAAGCCGTCGCGCCACGGCAGGACCCACCGGGTCTTGCCGGTGGCCCAGGCGCCGCGGACCGGGCGATCGCCCAGGTACGGCTCGAGCAGGTCCTGGCGGTGGCGGTGGATCCAGCGCTGCACGTCGGGGACGATGGCCACGCTGGCGTCGGCGCCGATCAGCGCGGGCAGGAGCCGATCGAGCGCCTCCGGATCGCGCTGGCGCAGCACGGCCAGGGCGCGCCCGGCGAAGCGGGGGTCGAGCCCACGCGCCAGCGCCACCACGGCGTCGCGCAGCGGCCCGACCAGCGTCGGCCGGCGCCGGTGCCGCTGCCGCGCCTGAGCGCGGCCGTGCAGGCCGTGCTGCTCGGCCAGCGCCAGCAGCACCGTGTGCCACTTGCGCGCGTGCAGGCGGGCCAGCAGCGCCGGCAGCGTGGCCGCGTGTTCGGCCGGGGCGTGGCGGGCCAGCACCACCGCCAGCTGGTGCGCGACCCACTCGTGCGGGGTGGTGTCGCGCACCTCGATCAGCAGGGCGACCAGGCCGTCGACGACGCCGAGGCGACGACCGAGGCCGCTGGCGAACCCGACCAGCCAGGGCGCGCGCTCGAGCGTGGCCCAGTCGGTCGCGATCTCGACCAGCGCCGGCGCCGCCGCGCGCAGCTCGGCGTCGGTCAGCTTGGCGCCGAGGTTGGCGTCGTGCAGCGCGCCCCGCTCCTTGATCGTCGTCGCCAGCTGGGCCGCGGCCCAGCGCGGGTCGAGCGCGAACAGCCGGGTCAGCAGGTGCTGGATCTCGCGCACCGTCGCGATCGACAGGTCGGCGGCGTCGAGCCCGGCCCGCACCGCCGCCGCCACCGCCGGCAGGTGCTCGGCCCGCCAGCACCGGCGCGGCCAGCGGCCGAGGACGTGGAACATGATCAGGCGGATGGGGTCCTGCTCGAAGGCGCGCGCGCTGACGACGGCGAGCGCCCGCGCCGGCAGGCTGGCATCGTCGACGAACACGTCGGCGTTGGCGAGCAGCTCGGACAGCGCGACGCCGCGCAGGGTCGGGTCGGGGTGGCCGAGGTGGTCGCGCAGCGCGCCCTCCAGCTCGGCCCAGGGCAGGTAGCGAGCGATGCCGCGCAGCCTCCGGATCGGATCGGCGCCGAGCGCGATCACCTCGTCGACGTGGCGGCGGGCCTCGCGCGTGGCCAGCTCCGTCGGCAGCGCGGCCAGCGCGTCGGCGGCGATGACGCCGTCGCGATCCCGCGCGGCCAGGCTCCAGCGCTGGTACGCGGCGTCACGCGCCGGTCCGTCCGGCAGGTACCGCAGCAGGTGTGTGCCGAGCGCGGCGAAGCGCGCGTCGGCGCCGAGCCAGCCCTCGGCCAGGGCGGCGCGCCGGTCCGGGCTCAGCGTGCGGACGCGCGGCCCGAACTCGCCGAGCAGGTGCGGGGCCTCGGCGACCACCCGCGCCAGGACCGCCGGCGCCAGCTCGCGCAGGCGGCACGCCAGCACCCCGGCCGGGACCCGGGCCGCGCAGCGGACCGCGAGCTCGACGGCGGCGGCCGGGCGCAGGCGCAGCAGCTCGGTCCACACCGGCGCGGCCGGCTCGATGCCGCGGGCCAGGAGCAGCTCGGCCAGCGCGAGCGCGCCGTCGGGCACCCGCTCGGCCAGGCGGGCATGATGGGCCTCGGTCAGCTGCCGGGTCACCGGGTCGGCCTCGCTCGGGTGCTCGCCCCAGCGCGTCATCAGCAGCTCGAGCAGGATCGCCGGATGGCCTTGCGCCAGCCGCCGCCACCACCGCTGGCTCGGCCGGGCCAGGGCGTGGTGCAGGTGGCGGCGGACCGCGGCGTCCGAGCCAAAGGGCAGGTCGTCGACCAGATCACGCAGCTGGCCGAGCGCCGCCAGCTCGTCGAGGAACACGTCGATCGGGGCGCGCCGCCCGTGCCGGACCAGGCGGCGCAGCAGGGTCCGCTCGCCGCGCACGCCCCACGCCACCCGCAGCGCGGCCAGGACCTGGGGGTCGTCACACGCCAGCGGGGTGGTCACCACCGCGGCCGCGCGCACGCGGCGCGACGGATCGGCCATCAGCGCCGCGACGCGGCCGCCGTCCCGATCGCGGAACGCGGCCAGGCCGGCCAGGTAACGCGTCGCCACGTCACCACGGGCCCCGGCGCCGAGCGCGCCCGCGAGGGCGGCGTGGACCCGAGCCCGATGGGTAGCAGCGGCGGGCGAGAAGCGGACCTTGGCCATGACCCGATCATGCCCGGGTCACGCCGCCGACGCGCTCCGGGCGCGCCCGAGCTCACTTCAGGTCGAGCGTGGTCCCGGCCGGCAGCGGGCGCGCCGCCTTGATGCGGAGGGGCGTCTTGGCGTCCCACCGCACCTCGAGATCGATCTCGATCAGGGCGCCCACCGCCAGCCCGCCGGGTGCCGCGCCGGGCTCGAGCGCGAACGGCATCTCCATCGACATCATGTCGCGCACCTTGCCGTCGACGGCGCGGAACGACGGGATCTTCTCGTGGTGGATCATGATCTCCCCATCGGCGGTGGCCGGCAGCGAGGTCACCTTGCCGCGGACGGTGTAGGTCTCGGGCGTACCGGCCCGGGCGCCAGGCGCCGAGGCCTTGTCCTTGCACCCGGCAGGACCGGCGGCGAGGGTGGAGAGGGCGAGGGCGATGACCAGGCGACGCATGGCCTCACCCTACCTCCGACACGTCGTGGCGCCAGCACCCGCCGCATCATCTTGACGGCCTGGGTGGCAGTCGCGACGATCTGCCTCATGCCGCCGTCCCGGTCGAGGCTCGCGTCGCGGGTGGCGCTGGCCGCGGTCATGGCGGTGGCGGCCTGCGCGCGCCCGGCCCGGCCGACCATCATCGGTGCCGACCTCTACGCCCAGGTGCAGCGCCTGCAGGCGGCAGGGGAGGTCGAGCTCCCGGCCGCGCCCACGGGCACGCTCCACGTCGGCACCGGGCACTGGCTGGCGACGGCGACCTCGGCGCCGCAGGTCTTCAGCGTGCGCGAACTCATCGCCGGCTGCCGCGGAGGCGACCCGGAGCAAGATCTCGACTGCACGCTGGCGCTGCTGGGCGAGCAGCGGTTCACCGTCTTGACCCGGCCGCCCGCGCCGGCGAGGTCTGTGGCCGATCCCGACGATCCGGATGGCGCCGATCGAGCGGGGGTCCTGGCCGGGGTGCCGCCGGTGGTGGTCGGCGCGCTGGTGACCGGCGCCATCGGCGCGCCGCTGATCTACGGCCTGACCGTGTGCGAGTTCCCCGGCTGCAAGGTCGTGTTCGGCCTGCCGCTGGCGTTCGATGCCGTGGCCCTGCTGCTGATCCTGGCCGCCTTGTAGGGCCCCGCGACCGCCTCACCAGGAGCTGCCCTTGGTCGACTCTTCTCTCGACATGCGTCGACATCTCCCTGTCCTCGGTCAGGTCGCGCTCGTGCTGTGCGGCCTGGTCGCCCTGCCGCCCGCGCCGTCGTTCGCGGCGCCCTCGCCGAGCGACGCCTCGGATGGCCGGGTCGCGTTCCCGCCGCCGACCGGGCAGATCAGCTGCGCCGACCGCCTGTTCATCGAGGATCCGGCGCTGCGCTGGGTCGAGCGCAAGGTCACGCCAGCCGCCGGCATGGACGGCCTGCGCGCGGCCATCGCCCGGTCTGACCGGCGCAAGCCGACCCGGATCAAGGTCGCGGCCGGGACCTACCGCGGCCAGTGCCTGTACGTCGAGGACCACGTCCGCACCGCCCGGGCCCCGCTGTGGCTGGTCGCCGACGGCCCGGTCCAGATCGACTGCGCCGACGGCAACGGTCAGGCCTTCGGCTTCGTCCACGTCGCCTACGTCGCCATCGACGGCTTCACCTTCGGACCGGCCCGCGGTCACTACGGTGACTCCGGCGTCCACGTCGGGGGCAAGCCGGTCCGGCCGTCCGACCCGCGCAGCTACGGGCGCTGGCAGCCCAGTCACCACGTCATCGTCCGCGCCAACACCATGCGTAACCTCAACCGGGGCAGCGACGGCGACGGCAACCCCGACCACTACGAGAGCGGCTGCTGCGACGGCGCCAAGGCCAACCAGGCCGAGTGGGTCTGGTTCCTCGGCAACACCATCAGCCGGACCGCGCGCCACGGCATCGACAACGTCGGGGTCCACCACGTCGCCATGTGCGGCAACACGTTCACCGACCTGGTCGGCGAGGGCCAGGGCGTCGAGGCCAAGGGCGGTTCGTACGACGTGGTGATCGAGGGCAACCGCTTCGAGCGGGTGTTCCACCGCGCGATCATGCTGGGTGGTGAAGGCAGCAACAACAACTTCATGTGGCCGGCCGACTTCCCGGCCGAGGCCTACGGTGTGGTCGCCCGCAACAACGTCGTGGTCGACGCCAACGAGGGGGGCGTCACCTTCTACGGCTGCTGGTCGTGCGAGGCCAGTCACAACAGCGTGTGGTTCACGCCGGGCCATGCCGGCCACGCGCGCGACTTCATGCGCATGTACCCCAGCATCCTCGAGGGCGGCAGCTACGACGAGTGGGGAGCGGCGCGTCGGGTCGGGGACGTGCTCACCAACAAGGACAACCTGGTCGTCAGCAACGTGTTCGGCGCCGCCGGGGGGGACCTCGGCTGCGCGCTCGATGCCGCCAACGACGGGCGCGGCACCGTCGGCCTGGTCGTGCGCGACAACCTGTTCTGGAACGGCGGCAACCCGCTGCCCGAGTGCGGCGAGGGCAGCCACAGCATCGCCGGCTACCCCGACGCCGGGCCGGTGCGTGATCCGATGATCGTCGGCCCCGGCCGGTTCAAGGCGGCGGCGCCGGACCTGACGCCGCGCGACGGCAGCCCGCTCATCGGCGCCGCCGGCCGACCCGGGCGGCCGGCGCCGACGGTGGATCAGCGCCGGCGAGCGCGACCGGCGCGGCCGGCGATCGGGGCGCTCGAGCCGCGCTGACGGCTAGTCCCCTGGATCCGGGGTTCCTCGGCGTCGGCGTGTCACGCAAGCGATCGATCTCGTGGGCGAAAACCGTCGTGAGTTTTGCCAACGATCACGTTTCCAGGGGACTAGCAGGACGCTGACAAACGCGGCGCAGCCGCGTTTGCAGCGACCTGCCCCGTGCCCGTGCCCGTGCCCGTGCCCGAGTCCGGGTCACCGGGCACGCCTTCGCTACCGCCGGCGCTTGGTGGTCGGCGTGCGTGTCGGGGTGGGCGCGGCCGGCGGCGGTAGGATGCGTCCGCCCATGCCGTTCATGTTCTCGTTCTCGTTGCTGAGGTCGACGGTGGGGTCGACGACGTAGGCGCGCCCGCGCCGCACCAGGCACACCAGCCCACCGCCGATCACGGGCTGGGGGCCGGCCGGGTCGCCCGTGCCGTACCACCAGCGCAGCGCGCCGGTGGCCGCGTCGAGCAGGAACAGCCCTTCGTACAGGGTGACCAGGAGCCGGTCGCCCAGGCGCCGCAGCTGCATGCGCCCCACGTCGTGGCGCCGCAGCGCCTGCTGCCGGATCACCTGCTGCCACATCATCTTGCCCGTCGCCGGGGCGAGCGCGGTCAGGACCTGATCGAACATCACGTACACCGCGCCCGCGTCGGCCCACACGCCGGTGTATCCGTGGTCGTAGAAGCCGGTGCGCCGGCTATCGCGCATCACCAGGCCGGGTGGGACCACCGAGGTCCGCCACACCTCGCGGCGCTGGCCGAGGTCGTACCCGAACACCTGGCCCTGCCAGGCGTCGGTGCTGGTGCCGGCCAGGCCGAAGATCGCGAGGTCACCGAGCACGACCAGCTCGTCGGGCCAGCGCTCGACCCGACGGGCCGGGCCGCCGGCCGGGTGGGCGACGCGGAAGCCTGCGCCGGTCGGCCCGGTCAGGTCGCGGCCACGCCAGGCGCGGGGCCGGTCGAAGCGGACGGACATGCTTCGCGGCGCGTCAGGGTCGATGATCCGGGCGCTGGCGCCGCCCGTGCTCAGCTCGAGGACGTGGCGCTCCGGGCGCGCCGAGCCGACCGCGCTCACCAGGAGTCGACCGTCGACGATGGCCAGCTCGGCTCGGCCCTGGTGGGCCAGCGGGACCTCCCACCTCGACACGCCGGTGTGCTCGTCGAGGCAGATCACGTGCCGGTCGCGCGGGGCGCCGAACTCATCGGCGCGGGCGCGACTCGTGAGGCTACAGACGGCGATCAACGCCACCAGGACGCAGGTCGGGACGGCGAGGGTACGGGCGGGCATGGGAGGGCTCCTGCGCTGGGCGTGGGTACGAACGGGTGGCGGCCGACGAGGCCGGCGCCGCGACGGTGGGCTGGCTACGGCCGTCCTTGTGTGGCCGTCGGCGCCTGGAGGTGGATCCCGGTGGTGTGCCCGACGGTGACCGCGGGGTTGCGGCGCAGGGTCAGGCAGGCCAGCCCGGCGCCGAGCACCGGCTCGGGGTCGACCGCCTGGCCCGAGTCGAACGCCCAGCGCAGCGCGCCGGTGGCGGCGTCGATGACGAACAGGTCCTCGTACAGCGCCACCACCAGACGATCGGCGAGGCGGTGCAGCCGCATGCGCGCCACGTCGTAGCGCCGCAGCGCCTGGCGCGGCAGCTCCTGCCGCCACCGCGGCCGCCCGGTCGTGGGCGAAAGCGCGGTCAGCGCCTGGTCGAACATCACGTACACCGCATCGGCGTCGGCCCACACGCCGGTGTAGCCATGGTCGAAGAACGCGGTGCGACGGCCGTCCTGCAGCACCAGGCCTGGCGGCACCACCGAGGTGCGCCAGACCACCTTGCGGCGGCGCAGGTCGTAGCCGAACACCTGCCCCTGCCAGGCGTCGGCGGCGGCTCCGGCCAGGGTGAAGATGGCGACGTCGCCGACGACGGCCAGCTCGTCGGGCCAGCGCACGAGCCGGCGGGCCGGGCCGCCGGCTGGGCTCGGCACACGCAGCGCGGCGATCGGCCCGGTCAGGTCGTGGCCGCGCCACCTCTGGGCCCGGTCGAAGCGCACGGCCGAGGTCACCGCGGTGCGCGTGGCGATCGGCCGGGTGGAGGGGGCGCCGGTCTGGAGGTCGAGGACGTGGCGGGCCGGGCTCGCCAGGCCGACCTCGGTGACGACGAGGCGACCATCGACGATGGCCAGCTCGGCGGGGCCAAGCCTGGTCGGCGTCATCTCCCAGCGCGCGGCGCCGGTGTCCTGGTCGAGGCAGGTGACGTGGCGATCGGGCGGGGCGATGACGTCGTCGCCGCGGGCGACCGCGGTGCTGAGGGTAATGGCGAACGAGGTCGCGAGGAGGAAGCCAGCAGCGAGCGCGCGTGCAGACATGAGAGGTCTCCAGGTGAGGTGTCGACGGACGGCGAAAGAGGGTGGTGTCGGGGTCACGGCGCGGGTGGGCGGGCCGGCCAGGCCGGGCCCGGCCACGCCTCGACCACCTCGTGCACGGCGATGGCCTGACCCTGGACGCGCCCCTCAACGACGATCTGGTGCCGGCTCCAGCCACCCGGGTGGCCCGCCGCGTGCTCCATCCACGGCGCGACCCGCGCCGGGTCGACCCCGTCGAGGGCGGCGCTCGCCCCGGCCGGTCGGGGCGGCATCGACTCGGCCAGCGCCTCGTGCAGCGTGAACCCGTCGGGTCGCTGCACCAGATAGCCGCGCACGGTCACCACCTGGCCGGCGTGCGCCTGAAGGTCGAGGTCGGCCAGGTCGAGCCACCGCGTCGCCGGAGCGGCCGCGCCGCTGGCCGTGGTCGAGCCGTGCGACGCGATCGGGCTCGGGGCGGGGGAGGTGGCAGGGTCGGGGGCGCGCGAGCAGGCGACGAGGGCGAGCAGGCAGGCCGGACTGGAGCAGCGAGGGTGCATGCCGCAGCACTGTCACGTCGGCGCAGGTGCCTCAACTCCGCGGCTCCCTCGGCACAAGCCGGCGGATTCGATGACGATCCGGCCACGCCACGTGCTGGTGCTCCGCGGCGCTCGGCGACAGGTCGTCCGCGTCCGCGGTACGTTGGCAGGGAGATGGCCCGTTCCCCCGATCCGCTGGCGCCGCCACAGGCGCCGGCGCCGAGCCGGCCGGAGTCGACGGCCATCGTCGACGCGCTGGTCGCGGCGGCGCTCGAGCTGGGGCCGGACGCGTCGGTCAACGCGATCGCCGAGCGGGCCGGGGTCGGGGTGGCTTCGCTGTATCGCTACTTCCCGAGCAAGGCGTCGATCCTGGCCGAGCTGGCCCGGCGGGCCCAGCACGACGCGCTGACCCGGATCCAGGAGGTGCTGGCGGCGAACCCGACGCCGCGCCAGGCGCTGGTCGCGTGTTGCGAGATCGCGGTGCGGCCACCGGGCCTCAGCCCGGCCATGCGGCGGGCGCTCAACCTCAACGTGCCGGCGTCGTGGAGCCACGCCAGCGCGCGCGCCACCACCGCGGCGCTGGTGGCCGCGGTGGCGAGCTGGCTGGCGGCCCGCACGTCCATCCCGCCGGACCGGCTCGAGCGCTCGGTCGCGGCCGCGTTCGCCGCCGCGCGTGGGCTGGTGCTGCTGGCGGTGACCCAGCCGGAGCTGGCGCCCGCCGACGACGAGCTGCGCGCGATCATGGAGCGCGTCGTGCTGGCCTGCCTCGACCTCGAAGAAGATCTCGGGCCGGCGCCGTAGCCGGCGCGCTCAGCGCAGCGCGGTCGCCGCCGCCTCGATCGCCGCCGCCATCTCCAGCGCGGTGGCGTAGCGCTCGGCGGGGTGCTTGGCCAGGGCCCGGGTCACGACCGCCTGCACGCCGGGCAGCGCCGCCAGCTCGGGCGCGACCGCGGCCAGCGGCGTCGGCGGGTCGGACAGGTGCATGGCGATGAGATCGAAGTCGTCCTCGGTCACGAACGGGGCGCGCCCGGTCAGCAGCTCGTACAGGATGACGCCGATGGCATACAGGTCGCTGCGCTCGTCGGCGGTCTCGCCGCGCAGGCGCTCGGGCGCGACGTAGGTCAGGCTGCCGACGACGTGGCCCTGCTGGGTCAGGCTGGCCCCGCCCTCGAGCGAGGCGAAGCCGAAGTCGATCAGCACGACCCGCTCGACCGGCCCCGGCGACGGCTCGAGCATCAGGTTGGCCGGCTTGAGGTCGCGGTGCAGCACGCCGAGCGCGTGCACCGCCGACAGCCCCTGCAGCGCCTGCCAGGAGTAGACCAGCGCGCGCTGAGGCCCGACGCGGACGCCGCTCTTGATGACGCTACGCAGCGACTTGCCGCGCAGCAGCTCGACCACCAGGTACGGCTCCCGACTCGGCATCACGCCCGAGCCGTACAGCGCGGCGACGTTGCGGTGGCGGATCATGCCCTGGACCTGGACCTCGCGCTCGAACCGGCTGAGCGCCTCGCCGTCGGCGGCGAGCGACATGGTCAGGCGCTGCACCTTGATGGCCACCGCGAGCTGGGCCTCGAGGTCGGTCGCGGCGTACACGTCGGCCATCGCGCCGCGGCCGATCAGCTTGTCGAGCCGATAACGCTCGTCGAGCACCTGCCCGGTGCGATCGACCTTGGGGCCGGCCATCGCGCCCACCTTACCGCGGGCTCCGGCCCGCTGTCGCTGCGGCGGGGCCTCGACTCGCGGTCGCCCGGGCAGGGCCTTGACCCGCCGTCGCTCCGGCTGCTACGCCGTCGTCGTGACCGCCGCCCGCCGGTTTTCCCAGCGCCACCGCCACCTGCTGGGCCTGGCCGGCCTGGCGGCGGCCGACCTCGAGGCCGTGCTCGACCACGCCGCGGCGCTGCACCCGTTCGCCGAGCCGGCGGTGCGCAAGCTCGACCGCCTGCGCGGCCGCACCGTCATCAACCTGTTCTTCGAGAACTCGACGCGGACCCGGACCTCGTTCGAGATCGCGGCCAAGCGGCTGTCGGCCGACGCCATCAACATCAGCGCGGCCAGCTCGTCGACGACCAAGGGCGAGACCCTGATCGACACCGCGCGCAACCTGGTGGCGATGGGGCCCGACGCCATCGTCATCCGCCACGCCTACGCCGGCGCGGCCGAGCAGATCGCCCGCCACGTCGACTGCGCGGTCATCAACGCCGGCGACGGTCAGCACGAGCACCCGACCCAGGGCCTGCTCGACCTGGCGACGATCCGCCGCCACAAGGGCCGCATCGCCGGGCTCGAGGTCGCCATCGTCGGCGACCTGGCCCACTCGCGGGTGGCGCGTTCGGGCCTGCTCGGGCTGACCACGCTCGGCGCCAACGTCCGCCTGTGCGCGCCGTGGACGCTGGTGCCGGCCGGCCTGACCGAGATCGGCGGCGAGGTCAGCCGGGCCCGGTCGCGGATCGAGCCGCGGCTCGAGGCCGCGCTCGAGGGGGCCGACGTGGTGATGATGTTGCGGGTGCAGAACGAGCGCACCGCCGGCGAGGCGCCGCGCTTCTCCAACACGCGCGAGCTGTCGCGCCAGTACGGGCTGTCGGCGCGGACCCTGGCCTTCGCCAAGCCGGACGCCATCGTCATGCACCCCGGGCCGATCAACCGCGGCGTCGAGCTGGCGCCGGACGTGGCCGACAGCGGCCGGTCGGTCATCCTCGACCAGGTGTCGTGGGGCGTGGCGGTGCGCATGGCGGTGCTCGACCTGCTCGTCGCCGAGGCCCCGGTGCTCGGGCGCCCACCCGGCCCGGCCCTGACGGCGCTGGCGTCGGTGCGGCCGTGAGCGCGGGCGCGGCGGTCGTCGTCGACGGGGTCGGCAAGCAGTTCGGCAACCACGTCGCGGTCGACGACCTGTCGTTCACCGTGCCGACCGGGGTCATCTACGGCGTGCTCGGGCCCAACGGCGCCGGCAAGTCGACCACCCTGCGCATGCTCAACGACATCATCGCGCCCGACCGCGGCCGCATCGAGCTGCTCGGTGGCGTGGCGCCGGGGCAGGACGCGGCCGGCCGGGTCGGCTACCTGCCGGAGGAGCGCGGCCTGTACACCAAGATGCCGGTGGCGGAGATGATCGCCTTCATGGGCGAGCTGCGCGGGTTGACCGCGGCCGACGCCCGCCGGCGCGCCGCCGCCTGGCTCGAGCGCCTCGGCCTGGCCCAGTGGAGCAAGAACAAGGTCGGCGACCTGTCCAAGGGCATGCAGCAGAAGGTGCAGTTCGCCTGCGCGCTGATCCACGACCCCGAGCTGGTCATCCTCGACGAGCCGTGGTCGGGGCTCGATCCGATCAACGCCGAGGTGCTGCGGGCCACGGTGCTCGAGCTCAAGGCCAGCGGTCGCACCGTGCTGTTCTCGACCCACCTGATGGAGCAGGCCGAGCAGATCTGCGACCAGGTCTGCATCATCGCCCGCGGCCGCAAGGTCCTCGACGGCAGCCTGGCCGCGATCAAGGACGCGGCCGGCAGCGGCCGCACCGTGGCCCTGCGCTTCGTCGACGCGGCCAGCCGGGCCGTGGCCGAGGCTGGGCCGCTGGCCGATCCAGCCCTGGTCGGCGCGGCCCGGCCGGCGGTGGCGGGCGACGGCGCCGATCTCACCGTCGAGCTGGCGACCGGCGCCAGCGGCGACGCCCTGCTCGCGGCGCTGGTGGCGGCCCGCGTCAGCCTGCGCCGGTTCGAGCTGGTGGTGCCGTCGCTGCACCAGATCTTCGTCGATCGCGTCGGTGACACCGCGCGGGTCGCCGAGCGCCGGGAGGCGTCGTGAAGGGCTGGTGGGTCATCGCCCGGCGCGAGTTCGCCGAGCGGGTCCGGACCAAGTGGTTCGTCATCGGCACGCTGCTCGGGCCGATCGGCATGATCGCGCTCATCGTCATCCCGGCGCTGCTGTCGCGGGCCGGGACCGAGACCGTCTCGATCCAGATCCTCGACCGGACCAGCCGGCTGGCGCCGACCATGAGCGCGGCCTTCGCGGCCATCGGCTGGAAGGCCGAGGTGGTGCCGGCCGAGACCCCGGAGGCGACCCTGCTGGCGCGGATCGGGGACGAGACGATCGACGGCTTCGTGACCGTGCCGGTCGATGGCCTGGGCGCCGGCGAGATCACCTACCAGGGCGACAACGCGTCGAGCCTGCTGGTCATCGAGATCGTGCGCCAGGTCGTGACCACCACGGTGCAGACCGCGCGTGGCCTCGACGCCGGCGTGCCAGCAGCCCAGCTCGGCCAGGTGCTGGCGCCGGTGCGGGTCCGGGCCCAGCACACCACCGGCGAGGCCGGCGGGCGCTCGGGCGCGGCCGCGTTCGTCGTCGGCTACGCCGTCATGTTCGTGCTGTACATGGCCATCCTGCTGTACGCGATGAACGTCATGCGCAGCGTCGTGCAGGAGAAGACCAGCCGGGTGGTCGAGCTGATCGTCGCCGCCACCAAGCCGCGGGCGCTCATGGCCGGCAAGATCCTCGGGGTCGGCGCGGTCGGCCTGGTCCAGCTCACCGTGTGGCTGGGCATGGCGGTCATCACCCTGCGGGTGCGAGACCAGGCCTCGATCCCGCCGCTCGGGGTGGCCGAGGTGGTGGTGATCCTCGCCTACTTCGTGCTGGGCTACTTCTTCTACGCCGCGCTGTACGCCGCCGTCGGCGCGATGGTGTCGACCGAGCAGGAGGCGCAGCAGGCGCAGACCCCGGTGGTGATGCTGTTGATCCTGCCGATGGTGTCGATGAACCTGGTGTCCAACGATCCGCGCGGCGGTATGGCCGAGCTCATGACCCAGCTCCCGTTCGCGTCGCCCATCCTCATGCCGATGCGGTTCCTGCTCGGCGGCGCCGGGCCGATCCAGGTCGGGATCTCCCTCCTCATCCTGGTCGCGTCGACCGCGGCGGTCTCCGCGCTGGCGGCGCGGATCTACCGGGTCGGCATCCTGATGACTGGCAAGCGACCGTCGCTGCGCGAGTTGTGGCGCTGGCTGCGCTACTGAGCCGCCGACCAGGTCGACGCTGGCCCGGTCGTCGAGGATGACGGGTAGGTCCGGGTGAGACAGGCGCCCCGGCCGGCCAAAGTAGGTGGGCAAGGGCTGGCGCCAGGTGGCGAAAGTCCTCTACAATTTCGCTCATGAGGTGGGGAACCTTCGGTGTCCTGTCGCTGTCGCTTCCTCTTGGCATGATGTCGAACGCCGGGGCCCAGGAGGTCACCGCCGCGGTCGAGCCGGCCGAGCCGGAGACGCCGACGCTGGAGATCGGCGACAACGCGCTTCCTGGCGGTGATCTCATCTCGTACCCGGCCGCGCTGCCGGCCCGGGTGGTAGCGGCCGCGGTCAGCCTCGGCGGCGGCATGCGCAACACGCTGCTCGGCCCGGCCCACAAGATGAAGCGGGGCACGACCTCGGCCGGCGTCGGCTTCTCGCCCACGCCATGGCTGTCGGCCAGCCTCGAGCTGACCGGCTACTACGACTCCCACTCCGGCACCGGCTTCACCGGGACCGGCGCCGTCGGCGAGCCGCACCTCACCCTGCGCGCCGGCAAGTTCGACGGCAAGATGGGGTTCGGCGGTCAGGTCCGGGTCTGGGTGCCCGGCAAGGACGCGCCCTCGATCGTGCCCGGGGCGACCAGCGCCGACCTTCGCGGCCTGTTCTTGACCCAGGCCGGCCCGGCCCGGGTGGCGATCAACGCCGGCTTTCGCCTCGACAACAGCGCGGCCACGGTCGAGGACGACATGGGCGGGCGGGTGGTCTACACCGAGGTCGTCGACAACGTCTCGGTCGGCGTGAGCGAGTGGAGCGCGGCCACCGGTGGGATCCGGGTCGCCTATCCGACCGGCAAGCTGGTGATCGGGGCCGAGGTGATGGCCGAGTACTACGTCGGTGAGGACGCGCCCGGCCTGGCCGTGCTGGCCCAGGGCGACGTCCGGCTCGCCCTGTCGAAGATGCTGACCGCAGAGTTCTACGTCAGCGGCAGCAAGATGCCGGGCGTGACCCTGACCGAGGTCGCCAGCGGGGCGATCCCGCTCATCGCGTATCAGCCGGTCATCGGCGCCGGCATCGGCCTGCAGGCCCGCTTCGGCGGCAGCAAGTCCCCGGTCATCGTCGGCGGGGGCGACGGCGGGACCGGCGGCGGCGAGGACACCCCGCCGCCGGCCAAGCTCGGCAACCTGACCGGGCGCGTGCTCGACGACGCCGGCCAGCCGCTGGCCAACGCGACCATCACCGTCACTGGCACCGACGGCAAGGTGGTCACCGCCACCAGCGGCGCCGATGGCACCTGGTCGGTCGAGGGCCTGCCGCTGGGTGACGTCAACATCGAGGTGGTCGCGTCCGAGCGGATCGCCTCCAAGTCGGTGGTCAGCGTGCGCGAGGGCGCCAACTCGGTGGCCGACACCGCCCTGGCGCCGCAGCTGCCGCCCGGGACCATCTACTGCAAGATCCGCGACTTCTCGGGCAAGCCGGTCCAGGCCAGCGTCATCATCGAGCCGGGCGGCAAGACCATCCAGACCGCCGCGGATGGCAGCTGCGAGGTGCCGATCGCGCCCGGGACCTACTCGGTGACCGTGTCGGCGCCGGGCTACCGGGCCCAGACCACCACCTACGTCGTCGATCAGAACGGCAGCACGATCGTCGGCGCCGAACTCAATAAGTGACGACGGCGCGTTCGACATCGACACCGGGCCCCGGGACGCCGCGTGCGCCACGCACGCTGGTGCTGCTGGCGGTGCTGGTCCTGGCCGGCCTGGCTGCCTGCAAGGGCAAGGCGCCCATCGCCGTGCTGGCGGAGACCTCGACGGGCACCGAGAAGGCCCTGGCCAGCGGCGACTGGGCCGCAGCCGCGGTCGGCGCCAAGTTCTTCCTCGGCGATGCGGTCCGCACCGGCGACGGGCAGGCCCGCCTGTTGCTGGGCAAGCGCGCCGCGCTGCGGATGTCACCGCACTCGCTCATCCGCTTCGGCGGCAAGGGCGGCCGCTCGGTCGACCTCGCGCTCGGCGAGGCCGTACTCGAGACCAGCGGCGCCTACAAGCTCGAGCTCGGTGGCGCCAGCGGATCGCTCAACCTGACCGGGCAGAGCGGGGTGAAGCTCGTCGCCGGCGAGCAGGGCACCCGCTTCTTGCTGCTGCTAGGCGCCGCCACCCTCGACGATGGGAGCGGCTCGATCACCAACCTCGAGCAGGGCAAGTCGATCGTCCTGCAGAGCCTGGGCAAGGCGGTCATCGAGGACATCGACGCCGTGCTGCCCGACGCCGCCATCGCCGACGCCGCGATGGACGCGCCGGTCGACGCCGTCCCGGCCGCGACCGCGACCGTGACGGTGACGGGCCGGGGCGCGACCAAGCAGGGCGCGCTGGACAAGAAGCCGGTCAAGCTGCCGGCCGGGACCAGCGAGCAGCCCGAGGGCACCACCGTCAGCTTCGCCGGCCGGGCCTCGGGCTCGGCCGTGCACCAGGGCGTGACGGTCAAGGCACCGAGCGGGAGCAAGCTGAGCGTTGGCGGCGAACCCTTCCTCACCGTCCTGGCCGGGCGGCGGGTCGACGTGGTGGCGGAGCCGACCGGCGGGCAGGTCACGGTGCCGGCCGGCGTGATCGGCTTCAAGGACGGCAAGGAGAGCGGGGTCAGCCTCGATCTCCGCGGCAAGGAGACCCGGGTCGTCGTGACCCGCGGCCAGGTCGAGCTGGTGAGCAAGACCGGCGCCAAGGAGCAGCTGCAGCGCGGCGAGACCGCGGTGATGCTGCCGGACGGCACGATCGACCTGGTCGACGAGATCCCCGACTTCTTCGACCTCCGCGTCTCGGCCGGGGAGTCCTTCACGGTGATGGACCACAAGCCGCCGACGGCGGTCCGCTTCGTCATGGTCGACAAGTGCCCGACCGGCGGCGTGGTCGAGCTGGCACGCGACAAGAGCTTCCGCAACCCGCGCATCAGCGCCGGCGCCGATGGCGCCAACCTGATGGTCCCGGTCGGGTCGTGGCGCTACCGGGTCAAGTGCGAGGGCGCTTCTGGAATCGCCTCGGGCGGCTCGATCACGGTCCGGCGTGGCAGCGGGACCAAGGCCCTGCCGCGGTCTGGCCCACGCTACGAGATCTACGCCAACGGCACGAGCTGGCGCGCGCCGTACCAGAACCTCCTGCCGGTGCTCGACCTGGTGTGGCGCGGGGCCACCGGGGGCCCGTTCAAGGTGAGCCTGAGCGGGGGCCGCAAGCCGGCGCAGAACCTCGACAGCCAGACCGCCAAGGTCAGCGTCAACAACCTCGAGGAGGGCCAGTACACCTTCTTCTTCGAGAACGTCGCGACCGGGCTCAAGTCGAAGCCGACCACCATCCGCATCGAGTTCAAGAACGTGGCGCCGCAGGCGTACATCGAGCAGCCCGGGGTCGGTGCCGCCTGGGGGGCGCAGCTGGCCGTCAAGGGCGCGGTGCTGGGCGGGGCCGACGTGTCGGTCGATGGCGTCAAGCTCGCGCTCGACGACCAGCATCGCTTCACCGCCAGCGTGCCGGCGACGGGCCGGGCCCTGGCCATCAAGATCTCCGAGTCGTCGGGCACGACCTACTACCTGCGCCGTCGGCCGTAGCTGGCCGGGCGCGCTCGGGCTACTCGATCGTCGGCGCGGCCACGACGGGGCGCGACTCGTAGACCATCCGGCGCGGCAGCTCGAGGCAGGTCAGGAAGCCGCCCTTGCCGGCCCCGGTGTCGAGGCCGACGCAGGCCGGGCCGGCCCACAGGTCGGACGGGTCGTCGGGCGTGTGTTGCGACAGCTCGGCCGGCAGCGAGCTGGTCGCGGTGTGGCCGAACACGACCAGCTTGCCGCGGTAGTTGCTGAAGAAGTCGCGGTCGCGCAGCCACAGCAGCGCGGCCGGGGGATCGACCTTCGAGGGGTGAGGGAACTCGCCGTCCTGGCGCTTGATGCCGGCGTGCACGTAGATGGCGTGTTCGTCCTCGTGGAACCACGCCAGCTCGCGCATCCAGGCGACCACGTCGGCCGGCAGGAACTGGCCGGTACACATCTCGCGCAGGTCCTGAGCGGACGGCCCGTCCTCGAAGTCCGGGGCGGGTCGACCGAGGAAGGAGCAGTAACACTCGTAGCAGCCGTTGCCGCGTGGCAGCACGAACTCGGGCCAGCCGGCGTCGACGACCTTGAGCCAGGCGTCCTCGTGGTTGCCGCGCAGGAGGACGCAGCGGGCCGGGCCGGCGGCGGCGAGCTGGCGCAGCCGGGCCACCACGCCAACCGAGTCGGGGCCGCGGTCGACGTAGTCGCCGAGAAAGACCAGGGAGTCGTCGGCGGTGAGCGGCGGCAGCAGGGCCAGCACGGTCTCGAGCGCGACCAGGTCGCCGTGGATGTCGCCGAAGGCGAAGGTGCGCGCGCTCACCGCGCCATCCTACCGCGGCGCGAGCGGGGCGCCGACGGCGTCGGCCAGGAAGCGCAGGCTGTCATCGAGGCGATCGTGCCAGAACCGGAAGTCGTGCCGACCGGGCCCGAGGAAGAAGGTGTGGGCCACCCCGCGTGCGGTGAGCAGGTCGTGCACGTACGCGGCGTGGGCGTCGAACCGGAACAGATCCTCGGTGCCGCAGTCGAGGTACAGGGCGAGCTGCCCCGGCTGCACCTGGGCGATCAGGCTGGCCGGGTCGTGCGCCAGCCAGCGCGCGTGGTCGGGTCCGAAGATGCCGCGGACCCAGGCGCCGAGCTCACCGAGGGCAACGCCCCAGCGGCTGACGTCGGTGGCGAGCGAGGCCGCGCCCGGCTGGTACGGGTGTGGGCCCTGGTACAGCAGCGCCAGCAGCCCGGAGTGGCTGGCGGCGCCGGCGAAGCGGTCGGGGTGGCGCAGCGCCAGCATCCAGGCCCCGAGGCCACCCATCGACAGGCCGGCGATGGCGCGGCCGGTCCGGGCGGCGAGGGTGCGGTAGGTGGCGTCGACGTGACCGAGCAGGTCGTCGACCAGGTAGCGCTCGTAGGCGCGCTGGCGCACGCACTGATGGGCCCTGCCGCCGCGCCGCGACAGGAGGCCGGCGCCCTCGCGCCGACACGCGGCGTAGTCGGCGGCCGGGCTGACGGCGTCGGCGTAGAAGCTGTCGTCGCCGTCGGGCATGACGACGATCGCGGCCAGGCCGAGCCGGTCGGCCACCTGATCGAGGTGGCCGCCGTCGACCCAGTCGTCCTCGTCGCCACCGAGGCCGTGCAGGTAGTACAGGACCGGCCAGCGCCGGGCCGGGTCGTCGTCGTAGCCGACCGGGAGGTAGATCCGGTAGCGCTTGTCGACGCCGAGGGCGGCGCTGCGGAAGGTGGCCTCGGCCAGGCGACCGCGTCGTGCCGGGTTAGCGGCGCCGGCGGCCGCGGCCGGGGCGGCACCACCCGCGCGCACCGGCGCCGGGTCGGCGGAGCAGGCCAGGGCGAGGCCGACCAGGGCGAGCACGGCGGCGGCACGGACGGCGACGAGTGGGCGGAGCATGCCCCACTGTAGCCGCACGGCCCGGCGCCGCCCGCCGTCACTCGCGCCATCACCCCGGTCGGAGCCGGGTGTCAGGTCGATCCGGCAAGATCTCGCGGTGGCGACCTCGCAGCTGGTCGGCGGGCTGGTCGGCGCGAGCCTGGTGCTCGTGCTGGTCGCGGCGCGCTCGGCGCTGATCCGCTGGCGGCGCAGCCGGCGGGCCCGGCGGGTGGCGCGGCGCGCGGTGCGGGGTGAACACGCGGCCGAGGTGCTGGTGGAGGCGGCGGGGTTCACGGTGGTCGAGCGCCAGGTCGAGCTGGAGTGGGCGCCACGGCTCGACGGGGTCCCCGTGCCGACCCTGCTGCGGCTCGACTTGGTGGTCGAGCGCGACGGCCGCCGCTACGTGGCCGAGGTCAAGACCGGCGCGGTGGCGCCCCGGCTCGAGACCGCGGCGACCCGGCGCCAGCTGCTCGAGTACCTGGTCGCGGCCGACGTCGACGGCGTGATCCTGGTCGACGCCGAGGCCGGGTTGGTGCGGGAGGTCGAGTTCCCGGGGCGAGGCCTGGCCAGCGAAGGCGGCCCGGGCGTGGCGCCGCCGCGGCCGCGCTTCGCGCACGGCGTGGTCGTCGGCGTGGTGGTCGGCATCGTGGCCGGGGTCGCGCTGGCGGCGCCGTTGGCGCGGGCGATGAGCGGGTGGGGCGGTTGACTCGTCGCATCGGCGCCGACATGCTAGGCCTCGCTTTTCCCCGAGGAGGATCCGATGGCATTCACGCTACCCCCACTGCCGTACGGCAAGGACGCCCTGGCGCCCGTCGTTTCGGCCGAGACGATCGACTACCACTACGGCAAGCACCACCAGGCCTACGTCAACAACCTCAACAACCTGGCGCCGGGCACCCGGTACGAGGCGATGTCGCTCGACGAGGTCGTGCGCGCCTCGGTCGGGCAGGCCAGCGAGAAGCCGGTGTTCAACAACTCGGCCCAGGTGTGGAACCACACCTTCTACTGGCACTCGCTGGCCCCGGCCGGCGCCGGTGGTGGTGGCGCGCCGACCGGGAAGATCGCCGCGGCGATCGACGCGTCGTTCGGCAGCTTCGCCGACTTCAAGGACAAGTTCAGCAAGGCGGCGGCCGGCCAGTTCGGCAGCGGCTGGGCCTGGCTGGTCAAGAACGCCGACGGCGGGCTGGCCATCGAGGCGACGGCCAACGCCGACACCCCGTTCGCGACGGGCAAGACCTGCGTCCTGACCATCGACGTGTGGGAGCACGCGTACTACATCGACTACCGGAACGCCCGCCCCAAGTACATCGAGGAGTTCTGGAAGCTGGTCAACTGGGACTTCGCCAGCAAGAACCTGGGCTGAGCGGCGCCTCGTCGCGATGGCAGGCCCGCGCAACGTCCTGGCCCACGCCGCGTCGCTGGTCGGCTACGGCGTCCGGCGCGGCGCGCGGGTGGCCAGCGACCACGCCGCCATGGGGCAGCTGGCCTGGCCGGCGGCGCACGCGCTGCCGCCCGGGCTGCGCCTGACCTGGCTCGGCACCGCCGGCTACCGGCTCGACTACCAGGGCACGTCCCTGTGGATCGATCCGTACCTGACGCGGCTGCCGTACCGGCAGTTCCTGGGCCGGCGCATGGTGCCGCCCGACCCGGCGGCGCTGGCGCGGGTGGTCGATCGGGCCGACGTGGTGCTGGTCGGTCACACCCACTTCGATCACGCGCTCGACGCCCCGGCCATCGCCGCGGCCCACGGCTGCCCGGTGTTTGGCTCGCGCTCGCTGGTGCAGCTGATGACCCTGAGCGGCCACCCCGAGCTGGCGCGCGAGGTCGAGCCGTACCGGCGCTACCAGGTCGGGCCGTTCACCTTCCACTTCGTGCCGTCGGTGCACAGCAAGCTCGTCCTCGGCCTGGCGATCAGCATGGGCGGCGAGCTGACCTGCGAACACCTCGACGCGCTGACGCCGCGGGCGTACCGGTGCGGCCAGGTCTGGGGCATCCAGGTCGAGGTCGCCGGCGTGCGCTTCTACCACCAGGGCTCGGCCGACCTGATCGACGACGCCATCACCGACCGCGGCGTCGACTACTTCCTGTGTGGCATCGCCGGCCGGCGTTACACCGCACGCTTCGTCGAGCGGGTGCTGGGCCGGCTCGACCCGGCGGTGGTGGTCGCCTCGCACTTCGACGACTTCTTCCGGCCGTGGGGCGCGCCGATGGGCTTCTCGCTCAACGTCAACCTGACCGCGTTCGCCGACGAGGTGGCCGCGGTCAGTCGGGCCACGCCGGTGTGGACGCTGACGCCCGGCCAGCCGGTCGGGGCGATAGAGTGAGCCCCATGTCCCACTGGCTGATGAAGAGCGAGCCCGACGCCTTCGGTATCGCCGACCTGGCGCGGGTCAAGCTCGAGCCCTGGACCGGGGTCCGCAACTACCAGGCCCGCAACTTGATGCGCGACCAGATGAAGGTCGGCGACCAGGTGCTGTTCTACCACTCCAACGCCGAGCCGCCCGGGGCGGCCGGGCTGGCGCGGGTGCACCGCACCGGCGTCGTCGACGAGACCCAGTTCGACCCCGACAGCAAGTACTACGACCCCAAGGCCAGGCGCGACGCGCCGATCTGGATCTGCGTCGAGGTGTCGTACGTCGAGACCTTCCCGCGCCTGGTGCCCCTGGCCGAGCTGCGCGCCACCGCCGGCCTCGACGACATGGTGCTGCTGCGGCGTGGCTCGCGCCTGTCGGTGCAGCCGGTCAGCGCGGCCGAGTACAAGATCATCACCCGGGCCGCGGCCCGCCCAGCCCCGGCGGTGCTGGTTGCGCCGCCGGCGAGCAAACCGGCCCGGCGCCCACCCGCGAAGAAGGCGTCGGCGCCAGCGCGGGCCCGCCGGTGAGCGACAGCGACGACGAGGCCGCCCTGCGCGCGCGCGCCGATGCGGCCGCGGCCGAGGCCCGGCGGACGCCGAGCGAGGCCACCCACCGCGCCGCCGCCTACGCGCTAGACCGCCTCGGCGACGAGCACGCGGCGATCCGCCACTACGACGCGGCCTGGGCGCTGGGCCCCGCCTCGTTCGCCACGCCGCTCGACGAGCGCCGCTTCCTGGTCGGGTACGGATCGACGCTGCGCAACGTCGGCCGCGCCGACGACGCGGTGGCGCTCCTGGCCGACGCGGTGGCGCGCCACCCCGCTTAGGGCCCGGGAAGGGGCAACTCGATCGTTCTCGCGAACGATCCATCCCCGGGGGCTGCGTTGCTCCTCGGTCACGTACCGATGGGTATGCTCCCTCGTCGCGCCTTGCCCGCGGGGCGGCTCGTTCGCGAGCTCCGATCGAGTTGCCCCTTCCCGGGCCCTTACCCGGCCCTCTCCGCGTTCCTGGCCCTGGCTCTGCGCGACCGGGCCCGACAGCTTCGACGGCTACCAGCGCGCGCTCGGGCAGTACCAGCAGGCCCTGCTGACCGCCGCGCTGACCCCGCCCGGTGACCTTGGCGACGGTCGGCGGCGGCGCACCGCCGCGCGCCGGCTACAGCCCGAGCCAGGTGGCCAGGCGGGCCCAGGCGGCGTCGTCGATCTCGACGCCCGGCGCCGGGTCGCCCGGCTGGTGGAAGTCCGAGCCGCCGGTGCACACCAGGTCGAGCTTGCTGGCCAGATCGCGCCAGCGGGTGCGCTCGCCGGCGTCGTAGTGGCCGTAGTAGGCCTCGAGCCCGTCGAGGCCGGCGTCGCGGTAGCGCTGCAGCAAGCTGACGCTGCGGTCGCCGTACAGGTGCGGGTGGGCCAGGGCCAGGCGCGCCCCGGCGGCGCGGCCGACGGTGAGCGCCTCGTCGATGGACAGGTTGCGGTTGGGCACGTCGACCGGACCGCCGTCGCGCAGGAAGCGGGTGAACGCCTGCTGCATCGACGTCACCACCCCGCGCTCGACCAGGGCCCGCGCCAGATCAGGTCGACCGACGGCGCGGTCGCCGGCGGCCGCCAGGATCGGCTCGGGGTCGACGGTGATGCCGCGCTGTCCCAGCTTGGCCGCCATCACCCGCAGGCGCCTGCGCCGGGCCTCTCGCACCTCGGCCAGGCGATCCTCCAGCAGGTGCCAGGCGCCGCCGGTGTCGTAGGCCAGGATGTGGACGGTGCGCCCGTTCCAGTCGCACGACAGCTCGACCGCACGCCGGGTCGGCACGCCGAGCGGCTGGGCCTCGGCGCTGCCGGCGCAGGTGTCGTGGTCGGTCAGGGCAAACAGCGCGAGGTGGGCGCCGGCCGCCTGGGCGGCGACGGCGCCCGGGGTCAGCGCCCCATCCGAGCAGGTCGAGTGGCAGTGCAGCTCGATCCGCATGCGGACGGCACCATAGCCCGCAACGCCAGGCAGGGCGACGTGCGTGGGGGGATGTAGGCCGGCGCCGATCTGCGCGAGATCCGGGTACCCGCTCTGGTTTGCGGTTACAATTCGTGCACGTGCAGAGCAAGGCGGGCCAGACCCCGAGCCGGCTGGGGCGCTACGAGCTCCTGGCCCGCCTGGCGACCGGTGGCATGGGCGAGATCTTTCTCGGCCGGCTGGAGGGCGCCGCCGGGTTCGAGAAGCTGTACGTGGTCAAGCGGGTGCTGCCGCACCTGGCCGACGATCCGCGCTTCCGCACCATGCTCATCGACGAGGCGCACATCGCCTCGAAGATGTCGCATCCCAACATCTGTCAGGTGTACGAGCTGGGCGACGCCGACGGCCAGCTGTTCATCGTCATGGAGTACCTCGAGGGCGTCACGCTGCTGCCGGTGCTGCGCCAGGCCGCCAAGGGCAAGCACCCGCTCGCGGTGGGCCTGGTCGCCGGCGTCATCCAGCAGACCTGCGACGCGCTGCACTACGCGCACGAGCTGACCAACCGCGACGGCAGCCGCCTCGGCGTGGTTCACCGCGACGTGACCCCGTCGAACTTGTTCCTGACCGAGACCGGCATCGTCAAGGTGCTCGACTTCGGCATCGCCAAGGTCAAGGACGCCTCGGCCAACACCCAGACCGGCACGGTCAAGGGCAAGTACGCGTACATGGCGCCGGAGCAGCTGCGCTCCGAGGAGATCGACCGCCGGGTCGACGTGTTCGCGATGGGCGTGGTGGCGTTCGAGATGCTGGCGCTGCGTCGGCTGTTCCAGCGCAAGACCGACTACCTGACGTTCCGCGCGGTGATGGAGCTGCCCATCCCCAACCTGCGCGAGTTCCGGCCCGACGTGCCGGCCCGCCTGGCCGAGGTGATCACCCGCTCGCTCGAGCGCGATCCGGCCGCGCGCTTCGCCACCGCCCGCCAGTTCGGCGCCGAGCTGACCGACGCCATCGCCGGCCACTCCAAGCCGTGGACCAGCTCGGAGATCGGCGACTACATCCGCCAGCACTTCGGGGACGACCTGCGCCGGCGCGGGTCGGCGGTGTCGGTGGCGATCCAGCGCGAGCCGGGGCAGGTCGGCAAGACGACCATGCCGGTGCTGACGCCGCTCAATCCGGCGCCAGAGGAGACCACCAGCGACGACGACTTCCCGTCGATCGACACCAACGTGCACCGGCTGGCCGAGATGGCGCGCGACGCCGCCACCCCGACCAGCCCGACCCTGCCGCCGCGGATCAGCGGTGAGGGCAGCGACGACCACGGCACGCCGCTGACCGAGCTGGCCCCGCCGCCGGTGACCCGGCGCAAGAAGGACGCTCCGGCCACGGCCAGCGTGGCGGTCGTGGCGCCAGGGCGGGGCCTGCTGTGGAAGCTGTTCGCGGTCGGCCTGGTCGGGGTCCTCGCCGTCGGTGGCTTCATCCTGTACCGGCTGTGGCAACGGCTGGAGGAGCAGTCCCAGCCACCGCCGACCTTCAACGTCATCGGCAGCGGGACGATCGAGCCGGTCGATCTGGGTGCCCAGGCGCGCCCCGACGCGGCGCCGGCGGTGGTCGAGGTGGCTGACGCGGCGCCGGCGGTCGTGGCCAGCGTCGACGCGTCGCGGTCGGGCGGGACGCAGGACCGTGTTCCGCGCACCAAGGACGAGATCGCCGCGCTCGTCGGCAAGCGCCTCGAACGCAAGCTCGGGGCCCTGCAGGCGTGTGTGGACACCCATCAGGACCTGGCCCGACCGGGCATGATCCTGGCGGTCACGGTCGGCCCTGGTCAGGCCCGGGCCGAGGTCCGCCCGCCGGCGGTCAACAACAGCCCGCTCGGCGCGTGTCTGCGCAAGGTCGCGCAGGGGATCGAGTACGGTAGCTTCGCGGCCCCGCACACCGCGCTCGTCCCGCTCCAGACCACGAAGTGAGGCGGCCGCCGCTGCGGCTGCGCCACCGGATGGGTCACGCTGAGTGGGTCACGGCGTGCGGCGCTGGGTGCGGGTCCGGCGTTGCTGCCGGTTCTGGTCGGGCAGGGCGCCGGTGGTGGCCTTGACCTCGACCCGGGTCTTGCCGCGCAGGACCGCCAGGGTGATGGGCTTGTCGGCCCCGGCCATGGCGATGGTGTTGCGCAGGCGGGCGGCGTCCTTGACCGGCGCGCCGTCGAGCGCGACCACCACGTCACCGACCTTGAGGCCGGCGCGCGCGGCCGGGCTCTGCGGCTCGACCTCCGACAGCAGCACGCCGTGCAGCGTCGACAGCTTGTGCTGCTCGGCCAGCTTCTTGTCGATGCTGGCGATGCCGACGCCGAGGTAGCCGCGCACCACCTTGCCGTCACGCACCAGCATGTCGGCGATGGGCTTGGCCATGGCGGTCGGGATGGCGAAGCCGATGCCCTGGTAGCCGCCGCTGCGCGACAGGATGGCGGTGTTGATGCCGATGAGCTCTCCGCGCATGTTCACCAGCGCCCCGCCCGAGTTGCCCGGGTTGATGGCGGCGTCGGTCTGGATGAAGTCCTCGTAGTCGACGATGCCGACCGCGGCCCGGCCCTGGGCCGAGACGATGCCCATGGTCACCGCCTGGCCGACGCCGAACGGGTTGCCGACCGCCAGCACGACCTCGCCCAGGCGGAGCGCCTTGGAGTCGCCGATGGGCAGGGCCTTGAGGGTGGGCACGTCACCCTGGAGCTGCAGCACGGCCAGGTCGCTGCGCGGGTCGGTCCCGACCACCCGCGCCTCGAGCTCGGTGCCGTCGTGCAGCGTGACGCGGATGGTCTCGGCGCCGGCGACGACGTGGGCGTTGGTGAGGATGCGCCCGCCGCTGGTGACGATGACGCCGGAGCCCATGCTGGTCTGCTGGCGGTCGCTCGGCTCGCCCGGGCCGGCGTAGAACGGCGAGCGCGGGTCGGTGAACCACGGGTCCATCGCCGCCGGGCCCATCGCCACGGCGTGCGAGCTGGAGATGTTGACGACGCTCTCGACCACGCGCTCGGCGACGTCGGACACGGTGCCGTCGGCCAGGCTGGCCAGGCCGGCCGGCGCTGGCGCGACCAGGCCGGGCAGCGCCGGGGTGGCGCTGGCCGGGGCGACGTGGCGGACGGCGAGGCCGATGCCGGCGGCCAGGGCGGTGGCGAGGGCGAACGAGGCGGCGAGGCGGCGATAGGTGTTCATGGGCTTCCCGTGCGTAGTTGGTGTGCAGGACCGTCACCAGGGTTGCCCGTATTCCGGTGGCCACGGTCACGCTGGCTGGCAAGGCCTCGGCTGCGGCGGCGCGCAAGGGGCCCGAAACGGCGACCGGGCCGCCGATCAAGGCGACCCGGTCTCGGTCCGTACCGTCGTGGGCGACGGCTACGGCGTGGTCGGAGCGGTCGGCGTCGGCGCGGTCGGCGCGGTCGGCGCGGTCGGCGTCGGCGCGGTCGGCGCCTCGGGCGCGGGCGCGGCCGGGAACACCGTGGCGATGTCCTGCTCGACCTTCTCGGCCATGCTCTTGGGCACCAGGCCCGGGACCCGGCTCTTCTCGGTCAGCACGTAGTACTCGGTGACGGTGGTCGGCACCATCGGCGCGCTGGCGCCGGCCGGCGGCTCCCCGGCCTTCTCGCGCCGGTACAGGGACATGCTGCCCAGCTTGCTGCCGGCCTTGTCCTTGTAGGTGAGCGCGACGATCAGGGTCATCTCGGCCGGCTTGAGCTGGGCCTCGTACTTGGTCGGGCGCAGGCGATCGGCGTTGTCGACGAAGTTGGCCAGGGTCTGGTCGGCCTTGCCGGTGGTGGCGTCGGCCCAGGTCTTGGTCTGCTTGCCCTTGTCGTCGGCCTGGGTCAGCCGGCTCGCGGTCTTGTCCTTGCCGCCGGCCGACACCGTGACGCTGTGCAGGGCGGCGACGTCGAACCCACGCGGGTCGGTCAGGCGCAGCGAGCTCTCGCCCGCCTCGAGCGGCGCGATGAGGTCACCGGCCAGCACGTAGCCCTTGTTGCTGTCGGCGTCCATGACGTAGCGGTCGCGTCCGCCGTAGACCGAGCCGCCGACGATGAAGGTCCGGGTCTGTCCGGAGAACACCACCGACAGCGTGGTGGTGGTGTCCTCGAGCTTGTAGTCCTTCTTGTTGGCGTCGGTGACCGGGCCGAGCGCGCGCAGGGCGCGGGCGGCGGTCAGGCCCTTGACGAGCTTGTCGGCGGCGTCGCCGACCGGGAACTCGCGCGTGGTGCTGATGGTCTCCTCGGGCGCGGGCGGCGCGACCGGAGCGGCGCTGCCGGAGCCCGAGCCAGCACCCGAGCCGGCGCCGGTGGGGCCGCCGAGCGTGGTGAGGCCGGCCGAGCCCGCGCCCGAGCCCGCGCCCGGTGCGGGCGTGGTCGGCGCGGGCGGCGGCGGCGGCTTGCGCACGGCCGGGGCCGGCGCGGCCGAGCCGGCGGCGCTTCCCGGGCCCTGGGCCAGCAGCGTCGTGTCGTCGGCCATCTTGGCCGGCCCGGGTGGCGTGGTCGGCGCCGTCGGGGTGGTCGGCGCCGTCGGCGCCACCGTCGGCGGCTTGGTGCGCGGCGGCAGGCCCGGCGGGTTCAGCGGCCGCCCGGTCGGCGGGTGGCCGCCCGGCATGGCGTGCCCACCATGCGGGTCGGCACCTGGCGCGCCCGGCGCGCCCGGCGCACCCGGCGCGCCCGGCGCACCCGGCGCCGGGGCCGGCACCGGCGGCGGCAGCGGCGCCGGCTTGGGCTCGATCTTGGTCTCGACGCCCCACCAGTACGCGGCGCCGGCGTCGGTGCGGCGCTCGAGCTTGACCGTGCGCTTGGGGGTCTCGTACACGATCGAGACCAGCTCGGCCTCGCTCTTGTTCCACAGCACGACGGTGCCGGTGGTGGTGGTGTCGACGGTCCTGTCGCGGGTCCAGGTGCGATACCCGTAGACCAGCATGACGAGCAACAGAACGCCGTGGACGATCGCGCCTCTCATGGCGTCACCTCCGAGGTGCGGCTGGGTTTGCCGCGGGTGCGGCGGCGCAGCCAGGTGTAGCCGAGGCCGATGCCCAGCACGAGCAGCGGGGCGCCGACCACCATCATCAGGAACCAGGCCGAGTCCTTGTTCTTGGTGTGCTTGATCGCCACGTCCTCCTCGGACGTGACCTCGCCGACGAAGATCTCCTCGCCGCCCAGCCACTTGCTGGCGTC
This sequence comes from Kofleriaceae bacterium, assembly GCA_018058095.1. Lineage (GTDB taxonomy): Bacteria > Myxococcota_A > Polyangia > Haliangiales > Haliangiaceae > JABFXX01. The sequence continues at coordinate 11,920 of JAGPCO010000025.1, read as the reverse complement.
GTCGAGGAGCGGGCCGGACACCATGATCACCGTGACCGGGCCCGACGGACCGAACTCCGAGATCGCCAGGTCGGCGAACAGGTCGCCGTCGGCGAAGACCATGGCTCGCCAGCCGTCCTTCTCGGTCGGCTTGCCGTCCTTGTCGGGCTCGCCCGGCACCTTGGGGCCCTCGACCGCGGCGCCGATGTTGTAGCGGTCGCGCTTCTCGCTGCCCTCGTCGAAGGTGAAGTCGGCGCCGCCCTCGAGGTCGAGCCACGACGACGCCATCGAGCGGATGACCATGGTCTTCTTGCTCTTGTCGGCGTCGACGGTGAACGGCACCTCGCGCAGGGCGCCGGCGTCGATGAGGAGCAGGCCCTTGTCGACCGCGCGCGACAGCGTGGTGGTCGAGGCGTGGGCCGAGAACTGGGTGGTCACCGCCCAGCGCCGGTCCGACGCATTGCCGCGCTGGCGCAGGTACACCTTGTCGTCGGTCAGCGAGCCGCGCTGGAAGGTCAGGCCGAGGCGGCCCTCGAGCGGGCCGAGCCCGGCCTGGCCCTGTGGGTCGAGCGCGACCAGCAGGCGGCCACCCTTGCCGAGGTAGCGGTCGAGCGCGGCCAGCTCCTCGTTGGCGAGCGGCTGGGTCGGCGCCAGCACCATGACCATGGTGGCGTCGTCGGGCACGCCCTGGGCCAGGTCGATGAGGCCGAGGTCCTTGATCTCGTAGTTGAGCTCGCCCAGCCGGCGCTTGAGCGCGGTGGTGCGGCGCTCGGGGACCCGGCCCTTGAGCGACGGGTCGACCGACTCGTAGTCGTTGATCTCGCCGTGGCCGACCGTGAGGTAGGCCTTGCGCTTCTCGCGCACCAGCTTGAGCAGGCGCGAGTTGACCTCGCGGTCGAGGGTGCGCAGCTTGCTCTTGCCGCGGCGCGCCTTCTCCCAGTCGGTCTCGAGGTCGAGCAGCTCGCTCTTGTCGCCGCGGACGATGACCACGGTGCCGTCCTTGGTCACCTTGTAGTCGCCGGCCAGCTTGGCCGAGACCATGCGGTCGTGGGCCTCGACCTCGACCTTGCCGGTCGACTTGGCCAGGCCCTCGAAGTAGCCCTCGACCTCGACCTTGACCTCGTTGCCCTGCGGGAAGAACAGCAGGACCTTGAACTTCTCGGTCGAGCTCTTGGCGATGGCGATGGTCGAGGCGCCGGGCGCCGAGGTCTTGAAGTAGCTGACGTCGCGACGGACGTTGCGCTCGTTCGAAACCTGGCAGGTCACCATGAGGAAGGCCATGGCCAGCGCCACGGTCAGGCCCGACCAGGCGATGTCGCGCACGCGCCGGTACTCGACCGCGCCGTCGTCGCCGGTCTCGGTCTGCACGTCGAACGCGGTGCGCGACGCGGTGCCGAGGGTGAACTCGACCATGGCGATGGGGATGAGCGAGGCGACCAGCAGGATGATCCACAACACGTTCATCGACCCGACCCAGCGGGCGACCGACTTGGCCTCGGTCACGCCGACCAGGCCGAGGCCGGCCTTGGTGGTCAGGGCGTACAGCAGCAGGGCCGCGCCGGCGCCGACGTGGGCCAGCAGCAGGGTGCGCTCGACCCGGCGCCGACCGCCGCGCGAGCCGAGGGTGGTCCAGACCCGCGCCGCGGTGATGCCGACGACGAGCAGCGCGCCGACCAGGGTGGCCAGCGAGCCGATGCCGTCGACGCCGTGGAACGAGCGCTGGCCGAGGAACAGCAGGAACAGGCCGATCACGTAGATCAGCGAGGCCCACCAGGGGGACGCGGTCCGCATCGCGGACCGGGATTGCTTCACGCCCATCGCTTGGCCTCCAGCGTCTTCACCGACAGCAGCAAGAAGAAGTAGGTCGTCGCCAGGTAGAAGATGACGTCCTTGAGGTTGAGGACGCCGTTCATGAACGACGCCTGGTAGTGGGTCCACCACAGGTCGAGCTGGGCCAGCACGTCGCGCACCGGCGGGTCGAGCCGCTTGCTGAGCGGGAACAGCTGGCACATGACGGTGACGATGGCGGCGCCGACCACCAGGGCGATGAGCTGGTTCTTGGTCAGCGCGCTGGCGAAGATGCCGATGGCCAGCGTGGCCGCGCCCATCAGCAGCAGGCCGAAGTAGCCGACGAAGATCTGCGCGCCGGTGACCTTGCCGTTCACCTTGATGAGGAGCGGCATGTACACCGACAGGGCCAGGATGGCGGCCATGAAGACCAGCGCGGCGAAGAACTTGCCGAGCACGATCTCGGTGTCGCGCACCGGCGAGGTGTTGAGCAGCACCATCGAGTGGTTCTGCCGCTCCTCGGCCAGCAGGCGGAACGACAGGGCGATGCCGCCGATGAGCGGGATGCCACACGCCAGGAAGAAGAACTTGCGCAGGACGTCGGCCGACAGCATCTGCTCGCCCAGCGCCTGCGACTGGAACAGGATGCCGATGACCAGCAAGATGAGCCCGGTGATGACCCAGCCGATGGGGTTACGCAGGTAGGCGCCGAGCTCGCGGCGGAAGATGATGCTAGTTGCTCGCATCGCGGCCTCCGGTGTCTCCGACCAGGCGGATGAAGGTGTTCTCGAGCTCGCTGCGGGCGTAGTCGAGCTTGATGAGGTCGTGGCCGGCGGTGACCACCGCCCGGCTGACCTCGGCGCGGACGTCCTTGCTGGTCGACAGCGCGAAGACCACGCCGCCGCCCTGCTCGTACGGCTCGGCCACGGCCGACACGCCGTCGACCTTGGCCAGCAGCTCGGCCACCGCCTTGCGGGCCTCGGCGCCGATGCGGACGGCCACCGTGACCTGCCGGATCTCGCCCTCGTGCGCGGCCAGGTCCGACTCCGAGCCGGACCCGAGCAGCGCGCCCTTGCCGAGCACCAGCAGGCGATCGCAGGTCTGGCTGATCTCGGTCAGGATGTGGCTCGACAGGAGGACCGTGTGGTTCTCCTTGAGGTCGTGGATGAGGTTGCGCATCTCGACGATCTGCACCGGGTCGAGGCCGCGGGTCGGCTCGTCGAGGATGAGGAACTTCGGCTTGTGGACGATGGCCTGGGCCAGGCCGACGCGCTGCTTGTAGCCGTGCGACAGGGTCGAGATGACCTGGCGCGACACGTCGGTCAGCGAGGTCAGGTCGAGCACGTCGGCCAGCCGCTTCTTGAGCTCGCCGCCGCGCAGGCCGCGCATCTCGCCGGCGAACGTCAGGTACTCGATGACGTTCATGTCGGTGTACAGCGGCGGCGTCTCCGGCGCGAAGCCGATCTGCTTGCGGACCTCGTGCGGGTCCTGCAGGGCGTCGATGCCGCCGATGGACACCGCGCCGGCCGACGGCCGCAGGTCACAGGCCAGGATGCGCAACGCGGTGGTCTTGCCGGCGCCGTTGAGGCCGAGGAAGCCGACGGTCTCGCCGTCAGCGATCTCGAACGACACCGGGCCGAGCGCGCGTTTGTCGCCGTAGTACTTGGTGAGGTTTTCGACTCGGATCATGCATCCCCTCTCGATCGATCCAGCTTCAGCCTGGCTGCCGGCGGCCGCCGGCCGGACGGGTGGGTCCGGACGTCGGCCATCGGCGGCCTAGGCTTTACCCATGGCGCGGGCCGGAGTCAACCCCGGGCGGGGTCGCAACTCGGCCGATTTTCCTCGCAAGTTCATGCGGTTGCAGAGTGACCTGCGGTCGGGCGAGCGGCTCAACCGGCGCCGCCCACCGGGATATTTCCGCGGGTGCGACCGGCCAGTGTCGCAGCCGGGCCAGGCCAGCTGGGCTCCGGTCGATCCGGGGGTTGACATAGTTCGACAACATTCGTATTGATGCAGCATGGCGCAGGACGAGACGGCCCGGCTGGCGCGGATGTTCCGGGCCCTGGCCAACCCCAACCGGCTGCGGCTGTTCATGAACCTGCTCGACGAGAGCAAGCTCGACCTGGCGCGCGGCCGGGTCCACGACTGCTTCCTGGCCAAGCTGCTGGCCGGCCTCGACCTGGGCGCACCGACGGTGTCGCACCACGTCAAGGAGCTGGCCGACGCCGGCCTCATCCAGACCCAGCGCGAGGGTAAGCAGCTCATCTGCTCGGTCGACCCAGACGGCCTGGCCCGGCTGCGCGCCGCGCTCAGCGTCGGCAACTGACCGCGCCCCCGGCGGGTGCCGGGGGCCGCGCCACGCGATTTCACTTCGATAGTTTTGAAACTAAAGGAACCAGCCATGCACCATCAGATCCTCATCGAGCGTTTTGGTCCCTCCGCCACCCTGGTCCAGCGCGAGGTGGCCGACCCGGCCCCGGGCGACGACGAGGTGGCCATCGACGTCGCCTACTCGGGCATCAACTTCGCCGACGTGCAGATGCGCATCGGCCTGTACCCCGACGCGCCGAAGAAGCCGTTCGTGCCGGGTTACGAGGTCAGCGGCACGGTGGCCGCGGTCGGCGCCCGGGTCAGCACGGTGAAGGTCGGCGACCGGGTCATCGCCGGCACCTACTTCGGCGGCTACGCGTCGCGCGTGGTGATCCCGGCGGCGCAGGTGTTCCCGCTGCCGGCCGGGCACGACCTGGCGGCCGGGGCCGCGTTGCCGGTGGCGTACTTCACCGCGCACCTGGCGCTGGTCGAGATGGCCCGGGTCCGCGCCGGCGATCGCGTGCTGATCGAGTGCGCGACCGGCGGCGTCGGCGTCATCGCCACCCAGCTGGCCAAGCACCTCGGCGCCGAGGTCACCGGCCTGACGACCAGCCCGCACAAGAAGGCGTTCATCGAGGGCCTGGGCGCGACCGCCCTGACCCGCGACGAGTTCCGGGCCGATCGCAGCCGGCGCGGCTACGACCTCGTCCTGAACGCCTCGGGCGGCGGCAACATCACCTGGCAGCGGGCCCGGCTCGGCCTGACCGGGCGCATCGTGTGTATCGGCATGAACTCGGGCGTGGCCGACGGCAAGCGCAACCTGCTGCGGGTGGCGCGCACGCTGATCGAGACGCCGCGTATCAGCGTGCTGCGCCTGTTCGGCGACAGCACCGGCGTGTACGCGCTCAACGCGCTGACCGTGATGCGCGACCCGGTGTGGATCGAGCGCCTGACCGCGTCGCTCGGGGAGGTGCAGCGGATGGGCCTGGTGCCACACGTCGGCCAGGTGTTCGCGGCCGACCAGGTCGCGGCCGCCCACGAGGCGCTCGAGCGCAAGCAGGCCACCGGCAAGCTGCTGCTGCGCTGGTCGTAGCTACAGCGGGTGGCTGGTCGAGCAGGCGCCGATCGGGCCGGTCGCGGCGTCGGCGTCGACGGGGGTGGCCCAGCGCTGGCCGTTGCACTGGTACCAGACCTCGTCGGAAGCGGCCTGCACGCAGGTGCGAGCGGGGACCGAGCGGCCGAGCGTGGCCGAGCGGCAGTAGCCGAAGGCGGTGGCGCAGCCGGCCGACGACGACCGGCCTTGCCAGGCGCCGGCGACACACTCGTACCAGCGGCCGTCGCCGGCGGCCTGCACGCAGGTGCCGGCGGTGACGTCGCGGCCGAGGGTGTCGGACGGGCAGGTCGACTCGGCCGGCGGGTCGCCGGGGTCGCCCGGATCGCCGGGGTCGCCGGGGTCGCCGGGGTCGCCGGGATCGCCCGGGTCGCCCGGGTCGGTCGGCACCGAGGCGCCACACGGGCCGAGCGGCGTCGACGTCGCGACCTCCTCCACGGTGACGACGAGGCCGTCGCTCCAGCCGGCGCCGCTGGTGCCGAACAGGTGGCGCGCCACCTTGGGCGAGACGTCGATGATCTCCTGGTTGGCGGCGCGCTCGACGCACACGTCGGGGCCGTAGTCGTCGGTCTGCGCCACCACGCACTTGCCGCCTGCGCGGATGGCGATGCGCGAGCCGCAGCCGTAGCGCTGGCGCGACGCCGCGTAGTACCAGCTGCCGTCGGCGTAGCCGCCGCACGACATCGGCTGGTGATCGCCGGGGCCGCCGAACGTGGTGATGACGTAGCGGCCGTCGCTCGGGATCGACGAGTCGGCCCGGCCCTGGCAGCCTGTCAGGCCGCGCGCGATCGAGACCGAGGCGCCGGCGGTCGAGTCCTCGCTCTCGAGGAGCGAGTCGACCTCGGCCTCGGTGGCGCAGGCGGCGGTGGTGGCGAGCGACAGGAGGAGGGCGGCGCGGTGGGTGGAGGGCATCACGCCGCCGGCCTGTGCAGCGCTCGTGCCGCTCGCAGGTGGTCGATGCCTGGGGCTGCCCTCCCCGCGATCGCGGCCCGCGGGCGACGCTGCTTGGTGAGGTGCCTCCCTGGCCAGCGGGGTGGCCAGCACGCGGGGGCGTAGCGATCGTGGGCGCGCCTACGGTCGCTACGGGTCGGGCGCGAGCACCAGCGTGGCGGCGCGGGCGGCGCGTTTGGCCGACAGCTCGACCCCGACGGCGTCGAGGCCGTGGCGGTTGGCGATGGCGAGCATGGTGCCGACGCCGCAGAACGGGTCGACCACCACGCGCGCGGCCTGTTCGGTCACGAGGAACCGCGCGGCGGCGTCGCAGGCGGCGGTGCCCATGGCCCGGGCCCAGGTCATGGCTCCGAGCGCGGGCAACACGTCGGGCGACGAGCGGCCCGGGGGCAGGCGGCGGGTCCGGCTGAACGCCAGCAGGTGGGCGTAGGCCGGTCGACCGAACGTGGTGGTGCCGGCGGGCGCGCGGCACACGACCTTGTGCCACAGGAGGTGGCTGCCGGCGTCGTCGGCGCCGCGCTGCACCAGGTAGCTCTTGTCGACCCAGCGGCCGTCGCGCTTGACGTCGGTCTGGAAGAAGATGGCGACGCCGTCGTCGGCCAGCTGGCGGCAGCACAGCGCCGCGGTGGTGATGAACCAGGCGCGCCAGCCGTCGTCGCCCAGGCGTGGCAGCTCGCTCACGTCGGGCAGCGAGGTGACGATGGCGTGGTCGGCCGGCAGCGCGGCGGCGGCGAGGAAGGCCACGCCGTCGCCGTGGTGCACGGTCCGGCCCGGCGGCGCGTGGGGGCCCGGCACCGGCGTCGGCGCGGCGGTGGAGGTCGGCGGCGCGGTCACCTGCGCCTTATAGCAGCCCACCCCGTGCACAGTTCGCGCAGTGCTACACAGCGCCGGTGCACGTGCTGGAGGTAGGTGCACGCGCAAGCGTTGGATTTGGCTGGGGCGGGGGATGGCTCCGTTCCTGCAGTGAACCAGGCCATGCGTAAGCCCGAACGACGTACCCTCCGCCCGCAGCAGCTCTCGGCCGAGAAGCTCGAGGCGATGTCCGGCAGCGGCGGGAACTTCGTGCGCTACGGCTGGGAGTACTGCTTCACGTGCTGGTCGGAGGCCTGCACCTGTGGCGCCAGCGACACGCCGATGACGGTGGACGAGGCCAACGCCTGGTTCAACGACTGGGGCAACGCGCTGTCGAACGCGTACCACTACTGAGCGATCGGCGCGGCCGGCGCGACCACGCCGCCGGGGCTGGCGAGCCCCGCGACCGCGGCCGCGGCCGCGTGGTGCAGCTCGTCGACGATGCGGCCGTCGCGCAGGCGGATCTCGCGCTGGGCCCGGCGCGCGTACGACGGCTCGTGGGTGACCATGACGATGGTCATGCCCTGGTCGCGGTGGAGACGATCGAAGGTGTCCATCACCCCCAGCGCGGCGGCGCTGTCGAGGTTGCCGGTCGGCTCGTCGGCGAACAGGATGCGCGGCCGGTGGGCCAGGGCGCGGGCGATCGACACCCGTTGCTGCTGCCCACCCGACAGCTGGGTCGGGCGGCGCGACCCGAGCTCGCCCAGGCCGAGCTGGGTCAGCACGGCGCGGGCCCGGGCCGCGGCGTCGGCGCGCGTGATGTCGCGCCGCCGCAGCATCGGCACCATCACGTTCTCGAGCACCGTGAACTCGGGCAGGAGGAAGTGGAACTGGAAGACGAAGCCGAGCCGCTCGCCGCGCAGGGCGCCGCGCTCGACGTCGTCGAGGCCACCGAGCGACACGCCCTCGATCAGGACGTCGCCGGCGGTCGGTCGGTCGAGCGCGGCCAGGAGGTACAGCAGGGTCGACTTGCCGGAGCCGCTCGGCCCGGTGACGCTGACGAACTCGCCGGCGGCGATGGTCAGGTCGATGCCGTGCAGGATGCGGGTCTTGACCTCGTCGCCGAGGTCACGCACCAGCGCGCGCGCCTCGAGCGCCGGCGCGGTCGCGGCTGGCGCGGTCACGAGCCCCTCAGCACGTCGACCGGCTCGAGGCGCGACGCCCGCCAGGCCGGGACCAGGCTGGCCAGCAGGCCGACCACCACCGCGAACACGAACGCCAGCACGTACACGCTCGGCCGCTCGTAGATGGCGAACGTGCTCGGGCGGGCGTAGCCCATGCCCGACGCGCTCTTGATCTGCCGCATGCCCAGCAGCACGAGGTGGCCCAGGCCAGCGCCCAGGCTGGCGCCGATGACCGCGACCACCGCGCCCTCGGCCAGGAAGATGGTCAGCACGTTGCGCGACGAGTAGCCGACCGCCTTGAGCAGGGCGATGTCACGCCGCTTCTCGAGCACGACCATGATCTGGATCGACAGGATGCCGAAGCCGCCGACCAGGAGCACCGCGCCGATCATCATGCCGGTGATGAGGTTCTGCTGGCCGAACACGCCGAGCATGCTGGCGTTGGTCTGCTGCCAGCTCTCGGCGTCGTAGCCGAACTGGGCCTCGAGCCGGGTGGTGATGGCGCCGGCGTCGTCGGGGTCACGCAGGCGCAGCTCGATGCGGTCGATGGCGTCGCCGCGGCCGAGCAGGGTCTGGGCCAGGCGGGTGGTGAGGTAGACTCGGCCCTTGTCGAGCACGGCCACGCCGGTGTCGAAGATGGCCACCACCCGCACCACCACCCGCTGACCGCGGGCCGAGGCGCAGGTCAGGTTGTCGCCGACGCCGAGGCCGAGCAGGTCGGCCAGCTGGCTGCCGACCAGGGCGCCGTCGCTGCCGCCGGCGAGATCGTCGAACCGGCCGGCGACGATGTTGGCACGCAGCGGGGTGACCCGGTCCTGCACCAGCGGATCGACGCCGCGGATCTCGACCGGCGTCTCCTTGCTGCCGGTCGAGGCCACCGCGTTGCCGACCACCAGCGGAGCCACCGCGTCGACGCCGGGCATGGCCCGGATGGTCCGCACGATCTCGCCGGGGCGGACGATGCGGCGCTGCCGGTCGCTGCTGGCCTGCCGGGCCACAGCGGTGACGGCCGGGCCGTCGCCGCCGAGGAGCTGGTCGATGATCGGCTCGGTCTGGCCGAGCGTGGTGTCGAACAGCACGACGTGCGGGCTGATCTGCAGGATGGTCGACAGGAACTTGGTCTGGAACCCGCGCATGATGCCGGTGATGGCGATCAGCGACAGGACGCCGAGGGTGACGCCGAGCACGGCGATGGCGCCGAGCAGCTTGCGGTGCCACAGCTGGCGGCCGGCGATGTACAGCTCGGCCCTCATGGCGTGGCCCGGGCCGCGGCCTGGGGCGCGGCGACCACGGCGGCCTTGGTCGTCTTGACCCGGTCGCCGGCGCGCAGGCCGGCCAGGTCGCCACCGGTGACGGCCAGGTCACCCTCGGCGGCGCCGGCCAGCACCTCGACGTGGGTGAGGTCGCGGATGCCGAGGGTCAGGCGGCGGCGCACCGCGCGGCCGCGCTCGACGAACCAGGCCTGGTCGCCGGTGACCGCCGGCGCCGGGACCAGCAGCGCGTCGTCGCGGCGGGTGACGACGAGGTTGGCCTCGGCGGTCATGCCGACCCGCAGGCCGGGGACGGGCGCGTCGAGCCCGACCTTGACTGTGTAGGAGCGACGGACGCGATCCGGCTCGGGCAGGATGGCGACGACGGTCCCGGCGAAGGACTTGCCGGGGAAGGCGAAGAACGACAGCGCCACCACCGACGGGCTCGCCCCGTCGTGGACGCGGGCGATGTCGGCCTCGTCGACGTGCAGCTCGATCAGCAGCGTCGACAGGTCGGCGACCTCGAACAGCGCCTGGTTGACCGCGACCACCTCGCCGGGCTCGACGTCGCGGCGCAGGACCTGGCCGGTGATGGGCGACGCCACCTCGCGCTCGTCGACCTCGCTGGCGAGCGAGTCGACCTGGGTGGCGAGCTGGTCGCGCGCCGCCGCCAGCTCGAGCCGGGCCGAGCGCAGGCCCTGCTTGGCCGCCTCGGTCTGGGCCTCGAGCGTGACCGCGCTCAGGCGGGCGGCGTCGAGGGCCTGCTGGGTCACCGCGCCGCTGGCGCGCAGGCGCTCGGTCCGGCCGAGCTCGAGGCGGGCGAACTCGAGCTGGGCCTCGAGCGCCCGGGCCTGCGCGGTCAGGGCGGCCAGCTGCGGCGAGCTGGCGCCGGCCTGGCGCTCGGCGCGGGTGAGCTGGGTCTTGCCCTGGGTGAGCGCGTAGGCCCGGAGCGGGTTGTGGATGCGGGCCAGGACCTGGCCGGCGGTCACCGCGTCCCCCTCCTCGGCCAGGATCGCCTCGACGTGGTCGCTGACGCGGGCCTTGACGACGACGCGGTGGATCGGCTCGACCGTGCCGGTGGCGTAGACCGCCTCGATCACCCGGCCGCGTCGGACCGGCTCGGTGGTGACCGTGGCCGGGCGCTGCCACCACCACAGGCCGGCGCCGACGGCGGCGACGCCCACGCCGGCGATGATGAGCCAGCGACGCAGATGACGTGGAGCGGCCATACCCGCGGGGAGAGCAAGTTCCGGACCAGGCCCAGGTGGCCCGTTCTGGCGGCCTTGGCGGTCGGGAGGCGCAAAGACGGGACGGGCTGGCGCAGCCTGTGCGCTCGCGCTCGCGCACGGGCGGCCGGCGGCGGCCGGCTGGAGTAGGGTTCGCCCATGCCGGGGCAGTCGATCGCGGTGGTCGGCGCGGGCACCGCGGGCGCCGCCGTCGCCGTGCTGCTGGCGCGGGCTGGGCACGCGGTCACCCTGTTCGAGCGGGTCGCCCAGCCGGGACCGGTCGGCGCCGGCATCACGCTGCAGCCGACCGGGCAGGCGGTCCTGGCCGAACTCGGCCTCCTGTCGGCGATCACCGCGCGGGCGACCGAGCTCGACGGCCTGGTGTGCCGGCGCGCCGACGGCCGGGTGGTGGTCGACCTGCGCTACGCCGACGTCGACCCGCGCCTGGTCGGTTACGGCCTGCACCGCGGCGTGTTGTTCACCGCGCTGCTCGGCGCCGCCAACGCCGAGCCGGGGGTGCAGGTGCGGCTCGGCGTCGACGTGGTGGCGGCGCCGGCGACCGCGGGTGGCGACGGTCGCTGGGTGGTCGACCGCGCCGGCGAGCGGCACGGCCCGTACCCGCTGGTGGTGGTGGCTGACGGCAGCGTGAGCGAGCTGCACCACGAGGCGCCGGCGCCGGTGCGGTCGCGCCCGTACCCGTGGGGCGCGCTGTGGTTCGTGGCCGAGGCGCCCGATCAGGGCCTGACCGACGGGCGCCAGGTGCTGCAGGTGCTCGACGGCGCCCACACCATGTTCGGGCTGCTGCCGACCGGGCGCGCGCCCGACGACGATCGGCCGGTGGTGAGCGTGTTCTGGAGCGTGCGGGCCGACCGGGTCGCGGCGCTGCGGGCGCGTGGCCTCGACGCCTGGCGGGCCCACGCGCTGCGGCTGCACCCGCAGGCCGCGCCAGTGCTGGCGCAGATCACCGACCTCGAGCAGCTGCGCTTCACCCAGTACCGCGACGTGGCGATGCGGCGCTGGCACGGCGAGCGCCTGGTGTTCCTCGGCGACGCCGCGCACGCCACCAGCCCGCAGCTGGGGCAGGGCGCCAACCTGGCGCTGTGGGACGCGCGCGAGCTGGCGCGCTGCCTGGCCGGCGCCGGCACCATCGCCGACGGCCTGCGCGCCTACAGCGCGGCGCGCCGGCGCCACCTCGCCTACTACCAGTTCGCGACCCGCGCCCTCACCCCGTTCTTCCAGGGCGACTCGCGCCTGCTGGCCTGGCTGCGTGACCTCACCTTCCCGACCAGCCGCTGGCTCGGACCGCTGCGCCGCCGCATGGTCCGCACC
>JAGPCO010000144.1 GCA_018058095.1 Kofleriaceae bacterium | reverse complement strand
GACGCACCAGGCCCGGGTCGCCGCGCTCGGCACGCTGCGGCCCCCTCTCGAGGAGCGCGGCCGGACCAAGCCGACCACGGCGGCCGAGCGGATCGCCGACCAGATCGCCGCGCTGTACCGCGGCCCACTGCGCGCCGGCACGACGTCGCTGCTGGTGGTCGACGCCCGCACCGGCGCGCCGGTGTTCGCGGTCGAACCCGACCTCCCGCTCAACCCGGCCTCCAACGTCAAGCTGGTGTCGACCGCCGCCGCGCTCGACCTACTCGGGCCCGACTACCGCTACCAGACTCGCATCCTCGGGCGCAGCCCCGACGCCGACGGCGTGGTGGCCGGCGACCTGTACCTGCTCGGGAGCTACGATCCGACCCTGGGCGCGGCGCAGGTCCGGGCCCTGGGCGCGCAGCTGGCGGCCGCCGGCGTCAAGGCGGTCACCGGCGACATCGTCGTCGGCGCCACCGCGACTCGCGACGGGATCTACCGGGCGCTCATCCCGGTCGACATCATCGCCGGCGCGCCGGGGCAGCCGCCGCAGGTGTCGACCCCGCTCGGCTACGACTTCCTCACCGTCGACGTGGCGGCCACCACCGGCAAGGGCAAGAAGGGCCGGCTGACCTACCGCGAGGAGTACCGCGCCGACGAGGTCGGCCGGCGCCGGCTGCACCTGACCGTGGGTGGCAAGCTGGGCAAGGGCAAGGCGTTCACGCACTGGGTGTGGACCCGCGAGCGTGGGCTCCACGCCGCCCACATGGTCCGGGCCGGCCTGCGCGACGTCGGGGTGCAGGTCGGCGGCGACGTCAAGATCGAGGAGCTCGACGGCTACGTCGCGCGCGCGGCCGGCGCGGGCTGGCTCCCGTTCGAGCTCGCCCGCCACCAGTCGGCCCCGCTGGCCGAGATCGTGGCGTGGGTCAACAAGCGCAGCATCAACTGGCTGGCCGACCGGGTGATCATGACCGCGGCGGCCCAGGTCGCCGGCGAGAAGCCGGACATGGCGCGGGCGCTCGAGTCGATGTACGCGTGGCTGGGCACCAAGGCCGGCGCGACCGGCGGCGACGTGGTGCTCGACACCGGGTCCGGCCTGTCGTACCAGACCCGGCTGTCGGCCCGGCACATCGTCGACGGGCTGCGCGCCGCGGCCGCCTCGCCGACCTCGGGCCCGGCCTTCATGCAGTCGCTGTCCATCGCCGGCCAGGACGGCACCCTGCGCCATCGCTTCCTGCACACCCCGGTGGCCGGTCGGCTGCGCGGCAAGACCGGCACGCTGTCGACGGTGATCGCCCTGTCCGGCTTCCTCGAGGTCGCGCCGGATCGGCCGCTGGCGTTCGCCATCGTCTCCAACGGCCACAGCCCCGGTCTGCGCACCCGTATCCGCGGCGCGCACGAGAAGCTGGTCGGCCTGCTGTGCGAGTACCTCGCCGCCACCGCGCCGCCGACGGCGCCGGCGGCGATCGCGCCGGTTGCGGCCCCGCCCGTCACGCCGTCGTCCGGGCTCGGCCTCGAGCTGGGTGAGGAGGGCGACGAGCTGGGCGAGCTGGGCGAGCCCGGTCCCGGCGCGCCGTAGCCTCCGTCGCCTCCGTCGCAGGGAGGGTCGTAGTCGTGGTCGTGGTCGTGGTCGTGGTCGTGGTCGTGGTCGTGGTCGTGGACCTTGACGGCGACGGCGACGTGGAGGTGGATGGACACCCCCTAGGCCGGCGGACGCTGCAGCACCTGCGGCCGCGCGCCACGCCACTGCAGGAGCAGGTGATCGCCGAGCTGTTCGAGCACCGCCTCCTCGAACACCCGGCCGCTGGCCGGACCGGGGCAGTCGTCCGACAGGGCCAGCAGCTCGACCTCGCGCAGCCGGACCTCGCCGGCCGCGCGCTCGCCCTGGACCCGGACCCGCTCGCGCCGGACCGCGACCCCGCCGTGGGCGCAGCGCGGCGCCGCCCCGGCTGGCCAGCGCGAGGTGACGACCCGCTCGACGGTGCCTTCGATCGGCCCGGCCATGAGGTCGCCGCGCAGGTCCCAGGCCTCGGCGTGGTCGCGGGCGTGTGCGCCGTCGCGGCTGCGCGCCGACCAGCGCCAGCGGCCGGCCAGGGTCGGCGCGTCGCCGGGCCAGCGCGGGTCGGGCAGGGCGGCTGGCGCCGGCCCGACCCGGACCAGCGTCGCCTCGCCGTCGGGCCAGCGCAGCCGCGTCAGCGCGGTCCCGACCTCGGCCTGGTAGCCGCCGAGGCGGCGGAAGCCGTGATCACAGGGCGACGCCTCGGTCCGGACCGCGGTCTCCCGTACCTGGGGCCCGGCCGGGCTCGGCTCCACCACCACGTCGAACAGCGCCCGCTGCAGGTAGCGGACGTCCTGGTTGCACCGGAACGGCGTGCCGTCGACCGACGCCACCTCGACCTCACGCAGGTAGCGCCCGACCACCAGGTCCCCGGCCGGGACCAGCCACCACTGCTCGCGTTCGGTCCGGCGCGTGTGCAGATCGCGGGTCTGGTGGACCCAGCGCCAGGTCCCGATCAGGCGGCCGAGGATGAGGCGATCACGCAGGCGCACGTCGGTCGGGGCGGCGGCCCCGGCGCCCGCGGGCCCGGCCGGCGCCGCCGCCGATCCGGGTGTACACGACGCGACCGCGAGCAGCACCAGCCAGGCGCCCCCGCGGGGCGCGCGGGCCGGGCCACGGCTGCCGACGGCGAGGGTCACCCGTCAGCTCGGGCGGCGCGCGTAGACGGCGGCGACCAGCTCGGCCACCGCCGCGTCCGACAGCGCGGCCGGCCGCTGGTGCGCGCCGGCGCGGGCAGACGGCTCGAACTCCCAGGCCAGGTTGGCGCACAGGCGGCGGGTGGCGTCGGCGGCGCTGGCGCCGAGCCGGTAGTGCAGGGCGGCGCGGTGGGCGAGGTCGCGCCGGAGCGCATCGGCGCGGCGGGCGGCGCCGTCGGCGCTCCCGGTCCGCTGGGCGTCGAGCCAGGGAAAGGACATGAACCGAGTATACTCGGAGCCATGGCCGTCGCAGGTGGCTCCGGCAGGGCACGTCGCGCCGCGGCGATCGCCCTGGCGCTGGTGGTCGCGGCCTCGTCCGCGGCGGCCGCCGCCCCGGTCCGCACCGGGCTGGTGGTCCTCGACCTGCCGGCGCCGGCGCTGCCGGCGGCGACGGTGGCCGCGGTCGTGACCCGCGCCGCCGCCGCGGCCGGGCGTGGCGCGGTGGTCGATGCCACCCGCGCCGCCGCGGCCGAGCTCGACGCCGGGGCCCGGCCGCGGGACGAGGTCGCCCGCTTCGTGGCGGTGCGGGCCCAGGCCGACGAGGGCTGGCGCGCCTTCCTCGAGGTGGCGATCGACTTCGCGCAGGCGCGCCTGGCCAAGGCTCGGTCCGACGCCGAGGAGCTGCTGCCCTTGCCGGGTGGCCTGGCCCTGTACGCCGACATCACGCTCCGCCTCGGCGCGGTGCTGGCGCACGCCGGGCGGGCCGACGAGGCCAGGGACGCCATCCGCCTGGCGCGGGCGCTCGACCCCGAGCGCGGCATCGGCCTCGACGAGTTCTCCCCTGACGTGCTGGAGGCGGTGCGGCTGGCGCTGGCGGCGACCCCGGCCACCGCCACGCTCGACATCGCCGCGCCAGCCGGCGCCAGCGTCGAGCTCGACGGGCAGCCACGTGGCGCTGGGCCGCGCCGCGAGGTGGTCACGACCGGCCAGCACGTCGTCGTGCTGCGGGCGCCAGGGCGGGTGGCGCGCGGCGTCGCTGTCGCGGTGGCTGCCGGTGGGGCCCGGGTCGAGCTCGCGCTCGACGAGGACCGCGACGTGGCCCGGACCCGGGCCCCCGTGCCGGCCGGGCTCGACGAGGCCTCGGCGACCGCGACCATCGAGACCCTGCAGCGCTACGGCGAGCTCGACGAGGTGGTGGTGGTGGCGGTGGTGCCGCGCCGGGGCGAGCTGGCCATCCTCGGCCAGCGCTGCGCCGGCGGCGTGGATCGACCGGTTCAGTGCACCGCGGTGGTGGAGGTCGGCTTCCCGGATCCGAGCGGGCTGCCGGCGGCGGCGCGCGCGGCCTGGCGCGATCTCGCCACCGGCCAGCTGCGCTACCCGCTCACGCTCAGCGCCGACCCGCGCCTGGGCCGCGCCGGCGGCGGTCCGGCCGATCCGGCCCGCTGTCGCTGGTGCCGCAGCCCCTGGTTGTGGGCCTCGCTGTCGGCGGTGCTGGTCGCCGCCGGGGTCACCGCGCTGGTCGCCACCGACGACGGCACGACCACGTTCGAGCTCGGCATCGACCCGGCCGACTGGACGCGCTAGCAGGGCGCGGACAAACGCCGCGCAGCCGCGTTTGCAGCGACCCGCTAGCGCGTGAAGTCGGCGAACACCACGTCCTCCTGGTCGGCCTTCACCTCGACGGAGAAGGTCTGCCGGCGCGGCGGCTCGGACGCTGGGTAGTCGACCACGATCTGGTGGGTGCCGACCGACAGCTGCAGCACCTTGGGGGTCCGACCAAACGGGGTGCCGTCGACCGACACCTCGCCCCACGGCGCCGCGCCGATCTTGACCGAGCCGCGGCTCACCACCGCGCTGGCGGCGTCGGGTCGCGTGCGCGCGTCGGGGGCCGGCCGGCGCTCGGCGTCCTCGCCGCCGGTGCGGCCGTCGCGTCGCGCCGGGGCGGCATCGAGCGGGCGGGGTGGGGCCGCGTCGGCGGCACCGCCGCCGGCATCGACCAGCGCGGCATCGACGATCTTGGCGTCGGCGCTGGCGACGGCGGCATCGGTCGGGGCGTCGAGCACGGGGAGGCGGGGGGCACCGGCGTCGCCCGTCGCCCCGATCGCAGCGTCGGGGCGGACCGCGTGCTCGCCGCAGCCCCGGCGCGCCAGCACGCCGGCGCTGGCGGCCCCCACCAGCAGGGTGACGATCAGGCCGCGCCGGGCCCAGCCGGGCGCGGTCGGCCCGGCGGCGGCGGCCTGGCTCGCCGTCGGGCCTGGCGCCGGCACCCGCGGAGCAGCCTGCGCAGGCGCCGATGGTGGCGTGGGCGCCGATGGTGGCGTGGGCGCCGATGCTGGCGTGAGCGCCGCGGCCGGCGAGGGCGCGGCCGAGGCGGCCACCCCGGCGCTGGCGCCCCCGGCGTCCGGGCTGGCCGGCAGGCGCGGCGCCGAGTCGCGACGCGGGGTGACCACGGTCGAGGGGCCCACCGCCTGGGCCGCCGCTGCGCCGCGGCCATCGTCCGCGGTCGGGGCCCGGTCGAACCGCTCGTCGTCGTCCTCGGCCGGCGCTGGCAGCGCCTGCAGCACCTTGTCGAGGGCGACGTGGGTCGCGAACGTCCGGTGCCGCGTCGTGCCGTCGGCGCCGGGCCGCGGCACCACCGCGGTCGAAGGCGGCCCGTCCCCGGCCGCCGGCGCGGGTCGGGTGTGCGGAGCGCTCTCGTCGTGGCGCTCGCCGACCCCCTCGGTCGCCCGCCGCACCGTCGGTGGGCACAGCCGGGCCACCATCGCGGCCAGGTCGCGCGACGCCGGCGGCGGATCGAGGGAGTACAGGAAGCGGCCGAGGTCGGCCAGCGCGGCGCGCGCGGTCGGGTAGCGCGCGGCCGGGTCGCGCGCGAGCAGGCGGGCCGCGACCTGATCGAGGCGGTCGGGCACCTCCGGCCGCAGCGACGACGGAGCCACCAGCTCACCCGACACCACCGCCTGCAGGGTGGCCTCGGCGGTGGCCCGCGCGAACAGGCGACGATTGACCAGCATCTCCCACAGCAGGACCCCGGCCGAGAACAGGTCGCTCTGCCCGGTCAGGGGCTCGCGCCGGACCTGCTCGGGCGACATGTACGGGAACGATCCGGTCGGCGCGCTGCCGGCCTGGTCGCCGGCGGCGCCGAGCGCCACCGCGATGCCGAAGTCGACCAGCTTGACCTCGCCGTCGCGCGACAGCATGACGTTGCGCGGCGACAGATCGCGGTGGATGACGCCGTCGCCCTTGTGGTGGGCGTAGTCGAGCCCCTCGAGGATCTCGGCCGCGACCCACGCCGCCAGGGCCGGGGCGATGGCCGCGCCCGTGCGCAGGGCCGCCTCGGTGAAGCGGTACAAGGTCGGGCCGTCGATGTACTCCATGGCGATGAAGTACGTGTCGTCCACCACGCCCAGCTCGTAGACCGGTACGATGTTGCCGTGGGTGAGCCCGACCAGGGTCTTGGCTTCGGCGACGAACATGTCGACGAACTGCCGTTGGCCCGACAGGCGCGGGTGGATCTGCTTGATGACCAGCTGCTTCTCGAAGCCGGCCGGGCCGAGGATCTTGGCCAGATAGATCTCGGCCATGCCGCCGGTGGCCAGCTTCTCCGTCAGGTAGTACTTGCCGAACGTCGTCGGCAACTCGTTCATCGCCGGCCAGCCTATCACGCGCCGATCGTGGTCGCGGCGCTGGCGACCGCCGCCGCGGCGTGCAGCGGGGACGCCGCGGTGCGGATCGCGGTGACGCCCGCGGTCCGGGGCGCCTGCACGATCCCGGCCGACGGCAGCAGCCTGTTCGTGACCGCGCTGACCGACGACGGCGAGGTGCGCAGCAACGTCAGCCTGGCGGCGCCGACGGTCCTGGCCGATGTGCCGGCCAGCACCCGCCAGATCACCCTGGAAATCGTCGCCGGCGGAGGAGGCATCGCCGCGGCCGGCAAGAGCGCGCCGCTCGACCTGCGGGATCCCCCGGACGAGGTCCGCATCGCCACCGCGCCGATCGACGGCTTCTGCCCGGTCAACCAGCTGGGCCGGGCCCGGCGCGCCCCGCTGCTGGCGGCGTTGCCCGACGGCGCGCTGATCGTCGGCGGCGAGGGCGCCGGCGCGGCGGCCGAGGTCAGCGCCGAGCGCTACCAGCTGGCGACCGGGGCGTTCGTGCCGGTCACCACCCCGGCCATCCTGCGCCAGGGCTTCGTCGGCGCCGCCCTGACCACGATGCCCGACGGCCAGCTGGTGGTCACCGGTGGCCCGCACTCGGCCTACGTCACGTTCGATCCGGCCAGCGCCGAGTTCGGGCTGCCGGTGCTGTTCGAGCTGCGCTTCTTCCACGCCGCCGTCGCGCTCGATGCGCGGCGCCTGCTGGTCGCCGGCGGCTGCGGCAGCGTGGTCGCCGGGCAGTGCTCGGCAGGCTCGGCGCTGCGGACCACGACCGTGCTCGACCTGGTCACCGGCGAGCCGATCGACGGGCCGGCGCTGACCCTCGACCGCATCGGCGGCGCCGCCTACCTCGAGCGGAGCGAGGCCGGCCGCGAGGTGGTGGTGGTGGCCGGCGGCGTCGATCTCACCGGCGCGCTGGTCCCGGCCGAGCGGCTCGACCTCGCGACCGGCCAGGTCACGGTGGTCACGGGCGCGGTCGGCGTGAGCGCGCCGCTGCCCGGCGGCACCGTGCTCACCGCGCTGGCGCCGACTGGCGCGCCACCGGCGCCGACCGCCGCCGTGGTCGTCCCCGGCCGTTCCGCCGCGTGTGTGGTACGGCCGACCGCGGCGCGGGCCGGCGCGGTGCTGGTCCCGCTCGAGGATGGGGCGGTGCTGGCGCTCGGGGATCCCGCCGACCAGGTCGAGCGCTACCAGCCGCAGGACGGGACCTGGCAGCGTTTCACCCCGGCCGGCGAGCCGCGCGCGCTGCTGGGCCGCGTCGGCGCGGTCCGGCTGGTCGACGGCACCGTGCTGGTGGTCGGTGGTGAGGACGAGGGCGGCGCGCCGAGCCGGCAGGCGCACCTGTTCCGGCCCCGGCTGCTCGGGCCGCGCGCGGCGACCGCGACGGTGACGCCGCTGGCGGACGACACCGCGATCGGCCTCATCAGCACCGATCCGTGCCTGACCCCGCTCGAGGCCGGGCGCTACCGGATCCTGGCCGCCGGCGCCGGGGTCGGCGCGGTCGCGCTGGTCGGTGGGCCACTGCTGCAGGACGGCGCGCTCAGCGCGACGGTCCGGGTCGCCGCCGGTGGCCTGGCCGTCATCACCCACGCTCGCGCCGACCTCCGCATCGAGACGGTGCTGCGGGTCGGCCAGCCCGCCCTGGTCGGGCGCCGCCGGGCCGACGTGGTCGAGCCGCTGTGTACGGGCGGCGTGGTGGCCAGCCTCGGCGCGGGTGAGCCGCTGGCGGTCGGCGCCAGCGTGCGCGACGGCAGCCTCGAGGTGCGCGTCGAGGGCCAGGTGGTGGCGCAGTGTGCGCTGGCCGCGGAGCCGGCCGGGGTGTGGGGCCTGGGCGCGGTCGACGCCGGCGGCGACGTCGCCATCGAGACGATCACCGCGCGGCGCTGAGGTCGGTCGGGCCCGGCGGTGGTACCGTCGGGGCGATGTCGGCAGGGAACACGCGGCCAGCCGGGCGCCGCGCCGGGCCGACCGCGCTGGCCGTGGGCCTGGCCAGCCTGGTCGGCGCCGCCGCGCCGGCCCACGGCTACGAGTTCGCGGCGCGCGCGCGGATCCTGACGCAGGCCTACCAGCTGCGCGCGTTCCGCCTCGGCGCCGCCGACGCGGCCCTCGATCGTCACCGCTTCAGCCAGGCGCTGTGGCTGACGCTGTGGGACGTCGGCGGCCTCGACCAGCGCCGGCGCCGCCTGCGGCTGCCGCGGCGCGGGCCGCTGGTCAGCTGGCACAGCTACCTCCGGGTCGATCACGACTTCGGCAGCTACGCCGCCGCGCCGGTGACCCTGACCGGCGCCGACGCCGGGACCCGGGTCTCGGCCCTCGACGCCATTCCCGAGCTGGGCGACGACAGCCTGGGCCTGCACGTGCTGTACGGCTACGCGCGCGTCGACGGCCTGGCCGACGGCCGGCTCGCGCTCCAGCTCGGGCGTCAGCTCCACCTCGAGGCGTTCGACGTGTGGGCCCTCGATGGCGCCCACCTGCGGGCGCGGGTGCCGGGGGCGCCGGTCGCGCTCGAGGCGTGGGCTGGCCTGCGCGTGCGCGACGCCTCGCCGGTGGCGCCGTCCCGACTCGAGCTCGATGGCACCAGCGGCGCCGATTGCCGCGAGTACGTCGAGGCGGTCAGCCCGGGCGCTGGCGAGTGGCGCCTGATCGATCGGTCGCTCCTGGTCGAGCGGCGCCCGCTGGCGTCGGACCTGTACGTGTGCCCGCAGCGGGCGGCGTGGACGCCGACCGCGGGCTTGGCGCTGGCCAGCGTCGGGCTCGAGCCGGTCGAACTCCGCGTCAGCTACCGACGGACCAGCTCGCGTAGCGCCGGGCTGCTCGGCGCCGCCGATCGCCTCGACTACCCCGACCTCGGCCTGTACCCCAACGAGGTCGGGCAGACCCCGCGCTGGGGAGTCAACGAGGAGCGCCTCGGCGCCGAGGCGCGGGTCGCGGTGCGGGCGGGCCCGGCCCGGGTCACGCCCTGGGCCCAGGCCCGGGCCAGCGTGGCCGAGCGGGTCCTCGATCGGGCCGCGGCTGGCGTGGCGATCGCCGTCGGCGCGCACCGGCTCGAGCCCGAGGTGCGCTACCGGCGGCCCAGCTTCGACCTCGACTCGGTGTTCGTGGTGTTCGCGCCAGAGCCGACCACCGACCTGCGCTTGACCTGGGGCTGGCGCGGGCTCGACGCCACCGGCTGGGTCCGCTGGTATCACGGCGCGGCCGACGAGGCGGTGGCCTACGGCGCCGACGTGGTGGCGGCGCGGGCCATCACCCGGCGCTGGCGGGGCAGGGCCGGGCTGGTGGCCGACGCGGGGTACGGCGGGACCCGGCTCGGCACCGACGCGGCCGGCGAGTTCCTGGCCAGCCGGACCACGCGCGTCACCGCCGGGCTGTCGGCCTGGCGCCTGGGCGCGGTCGATCCGGCGCGGACCTGGCTCGAGGGGATCGCGACCGCGCGGGTCAGCTGGCGGCCCGACCCCGAGCAGTTCGCCCTGCACGGCGTGGTCGAGGCCAGCGCCAGCCGGTACAGCCCCGGCGCGGCCCGCGTGTTATTGGTGCTCGACCTCGGCTTCGCGCCGGAGATGTGATGCCCGGCCGCGCCCGCCCACCGTCCTCGCCCGCGCGCCTGCTGTGGCCGCTCGCGCTGCTGTTCGCGCTGTCGCTGGCGGCGGCGCCGTGGTCGCGCGCGACCCCGACGCTGCCCGGGCTGCCGGCGCCGGTGAGCCCGAACGCTGGCAGCGTGATCTACCCGGCCCAGCGCCTGCCGCTGACCTTCGATCACGGGCGCCACCTCGCGCGCGGCGCGACCTGCCTCGACTGCCACGCTGGCGCGGCCACCTCGCGCTCGGCGGTCGACCGGCTCCTGCCCGACGAGGCGACCTGCGCGCGCTGTCACCCGATCGACCGCCAGCAGCCGACCCGGCAGATCGAGGGCCAGCCGCCGGCGGCGTGTGGCGCCTGCCACCCCGGCTTCCAGCCCGACGTCGCGGTGGCCCGGGTCGAGGTGCCGACCGCCAACCTCAAGTTCAGCCACGCCGCCCACGTCACCACCCCGTGCGCGCGCTGCCACGGCGACCTCACCCGCGTCGGCCTGGCCACCACCGCCCACCTGCCGTCGATGCCGGTCTGCCTCGACTGCCACCGCGCCGGCGGCGCGCGCAAGGCCGAGCCGGCGTGCGGGACGTGCCACCTGACCAGCGCGACCGGCACGCTGCGCACCGCCCTGGTCGACGGTCCGCTGGTGCCGACCAGCGCCGTCTTCGGCGACGCCCACGGCCCCGGCTTCGCCACCCGCCACGCCGGCGCGGCCCGGCGCGGCGGCGCGACCTGCGCCTCGTGCCACCAGCAGGAGTTCTGCGCCGACTGCCACCTCGGCGTGGCCCGGCCGATGGCCTTCCACCGCGGCGACTACGCCAGCAGCCACGCCATCGAGGCCCGGCGCGGCGTGCCCGACTGCAGCGCGTGCCACCGGGTCGCCTCGTTCTGCGTCGGCTGCCACGAGCGCGTCGGCGTCGGCGCGCGTGGCCCCAGCGGGTTCGAGCAGGGCGCGGCCGATCCGGCCCGGCGCTTCCACCCGGCCGGCTGGGGCGGCGTCGGCGGCCGCCACGGTGGGGAGGCCCGGCGCAACCTCGAGGCGTGCGCGTCGTGCCACCGCGACGACTTCTGCGTCACCTGCCACGCCCCGCGTGGCGGCGGCCCGGCCGGCGGCCCGGCGGTCAGCCCGCACCCGCCCGGCTGGCGCGGCAGCGTGGCGTGCCAGGCGCTCGACCGCAAGAACCGGCGCATGTGCCTGCGCTGTCACGTCACCGCCGATCAGCTCGGGTGTGACTGGCGCGCCGGCCCGGCAGGGTCCAGGCTGGCGCCGTGAGCAACACCCCGCACCTGTGGTTCGCGTCGCCACGGGTGCTGCCGCGGGCCGACAAGCTGCCGGGCCGGGTCGTGGTGCTCGACCTCGCGTTCGCGGCCACCGTGAGCGACAAGGTCTCGTACCAGGCCATCACCGCCCCGTTCCTGGCCGCCCTCGGCGATCGACTGGCGCGCTGGGTCGATCACCACGACCACGAGCGCCATCGCGACGTCGCCAGCGACCCGCGCTTCGTGATGGCCACCAAGGCCGAGCACGGCGGCTGCCCGGAGATGATCACGCCCGAGCTGGTCCGGCAGACCGGGCCGATCGACACCATCCTGACCCACGTCGATCTCGATGGCCTGTACGCCGCCGCCAAGTGGATCCTGGACGGGCGCGAGCCGTACCCGGGCGCCGACCTCGACGCCCGCGCCGTCGATACCCGGCTCGGGGTCCCGGGCCCGATCGCCGTCCGCATCGACCAGGCCCTGCGCGCGCGGTTCCGCGATGACCAGCTCAAGCGCGCCGTCGTGTTGTGGCTGGTCGCCGGGATGGGGCCGGGCGCCCACGACGACATCATCGCCGACGCCGCCGCCGAGTTCGCGCGGCGCGACGCCGGCACGCGCCAGCTGGCCAGCCGCTTCGTGGTGACCGGGCGGGTCGCCCTGGTCGAGGCTCCAAGCGGGGCCCTGTTCGACAAGACCGATCTGCTCCTGGCCGGGCAGGCCCGCGCGCCGGTCGCCATCGTGCGCGACTCCGGCATGGTCACGATCGCCGCCGGGTTCGCGTCGGGCTGGGACTTCGTGACGCTGCTCGAGCTGGGCGGCGGCATGCCGACCCGGGTCACCGTGCCCGAGGCCCGCCTGGCCGACGCCCTGGCCCGGATCGAACGCGCGCCGACGCCGACGGCGCGCCCGGATCCGACCGACGACGACGCCTGACCGACGGCGCTGGCGACGCCCGACGGCCGGCCCGGCCGACCATGCTACAAACGGTCATGACCGTGA
This sequence comes from Kofleriaceae bacterium, assembly GCA_018058095.1. Lineage (GTDB taxonomy): Bacteria > Myxococcota_A > Polyangia > Haliangiales > Haliangiaceae > JABFXX01. Next base: position 6,764 of record JAGPCO010000144.1, on the reverse strand, counting down.
AGGCTCCCCTCGTGGGCACCGACGCCGTCGCCGACGCGCTGCTCGAGGACTACCTGGTCTCGCACCGCGAGCTCGGGCACGTCGCCGGGTACGAGCTGCCGGCGCGGGCGGCGGTGGCCCAGGTGGTGGAGCGGTGCCTGGCGGTGCTGTTCCCGGGCTACATGGGTGGCGGGGTGGCCCGGCTGTCCCCGACCGAGCTGCGCGACCTGGTGCGCGAGCGGGTGAGCGAGCTGCTCACCGCGACCCGGCGCCAGGTCTACCGCGCGCTGCACCACCGCCAGCAGCTGCAGCGGGGCACCGACGACGCCGACTGCCCCGACTGCGCGGCCAGCGCCGATGCCATCGCCCACGCCTTCATCGCCGGCCTGCCCGAGCTGCGCGCGGCCTGCGCCCTCGACGTACGCGCCGCCTTCGAGGGCGACCCGGCGGCGACCGGGCTCGACGAGATCCTGTTCTGCTATCCCGGCACCTACGCCATCGCCGTGTACCGCATCGCCCACGCCCTGGCCCGGGCCGGCGCGGTGCTGGTGCCGCGCATGATGACCGAGCTGGCGCATGAGCGGACCGGGATCGACCTGCACCCGGGCGCGTCGATCGGGCAGGCCTTCTTCATCGACCACGGCACCGGGGTGGTGGTGGGCGAGACCTCGCTCATCGGCGACCGGGTCCGGTTGTACCAGGGCGTGACGCTGGGGGCGCTGTCGGTCCCGCGTGGCCAGGACCGGCCGGCCCGGGGCGCGCGCCGGCACCCGACGCTGGAGGACGACGTGGTGGTCTACGCCGGGGCGACCATCCTCGGCGGCGAGACGGTGATCGGCCGCGGCGCGGTGATCGGGGGCAACGCCTGGGTCACGGCGTCGGTCCCGCCCGGACAGGTCGTGGCCGGCGCGATCAACCGGCGCTGATCCGCGGCGGCGCGAAACCGCGCGCGCCGCCAGGGGCCGTGATAAATTTTCGATCTCGATGAGCGATCAGGGGCGCAACCTGGATCCGACCGGCGCGGCCCGGGGCCGGACCATGTCGCGCCTGCGTGGTGAGGCGCCGCCCGGCCTGGAGATGCCGGCCGAGCAGGCCAAGACCATCGGCCGCTACGAGATCGTCAAGACCCTGGGCCGGGGCGCGATGGGCATCGTGTACAAGGCGCGCGATCCGCTCCTCGATCGCACCGTGGCGGTCAAGACCATCGTCTCGCCGCAGGGCGCCGGCCGCCGGGTCCGCTCGGCCTACCTCGAGCGGTTCCAGCGCGAGGCCAAGGCCGCGGCCAAGATGCAGCACCCGGCCATCGTCACCATCTTCGACGTCGGCGTCGACGAGCCGACCGAGGCGCCGTTCATGGTGCTCGAGTACCTGCCCGGCGAGTCGCTGGCCGACCGGCTCGACCGGGTCCGCATCCCGCTCCAGACCTGCGTGCAGATCGGCCTCGACCTGGCGTCGGCCCTGGCCTTCGCCCACCGCCAGCGCATCGTCCACCGCGACGTCAAGCCGGCCAACGTGCTGCACGCCGGCGAGAACCGCTGGAAGCTGGCCGATTTCGGCATCGCCCGCATGCCCGACTCCGACCTGACCCAGGTCGGCATCTTCATGGGCACGCCGGGCTACTCGCCGCCGGAGGCCATCCGGGAGGGCCGCTACACCCCGCAGGCCGACGTCTTCGCCTGGGGCGCCGTGTTGTACGAGCTCATGTGCGGGCGCATCCCGTACGAGGGCCCCGACACCAAGACCACCAACAGCTACGTCGTGCGTGGTGACCTGGCGCCGCCGACCCGGCACGATCCGTCGATCCCCGAGCCCCTGGTCAAGGTCGTGATGACCGCCCTGCAGGGCGCCTCCGGCACGCGTTACCGCGATGGCGCCGACGCCGAGGCGGCCCTGCGCGAGGCCTGGCAGACCTGCCTCACCACCGGCCTGGTCCACCCGGCCGTGCTGGCCGCCCAGGAGCTGACCCACGACAAGGCGCCGTCGTCGATGCACGCGCCGCCGCTGACGGCGCCGCCGATCGCCAGCGGGCGCAGCCTGTCCGACAGCGCCGAGGTCACCGCCATCGCCGGGCCCGAGTACCCGCCGGGGCGGCTGGTGATCGAGAGCAGCGGCGGTCGTCGCGTCAGCGACGACGACCCGACCACCATCCTGCGCCGCGACGACGTCGGGCGCCGGCGCGACGACGAGCAGGCGCGCGAGCGCGAGCAGGCGCGCGAGCGAGATGAGGCACGTGAGGGCGACGAGGCCTGGGCCGCGGGCGTGCGCCGCCCGGCCGGGTCCGCGCCGGCGTCGGCCGAGGGGCGCCGCGGCCACGCGCCGCCGGCCAGCGCCGAGGAGCGCGCGAGCGGACCGCGCCGGCCGCCCGGCGCCGATGGCCGCCGCGACGCGCCGACGGCGATCATGTCTTCGGACGCGGCCGTCACCCGCGGCCCGTCGGCGCCGGCCACGACCCGGGTGGGGAAGGCCAGCCCGCGACCGGTGTGGCCATGGCTGGTCCTCATCGGCGTGCTGCTGGCGATCGCCGGCGCTGGCGTGGTGCTGTACCTGACCGGCGTGCTGCCGCGGCGATGAACGTCACCGTCGTCGGCGCCGGCGTGGTCGGTCTGTCCTGCGCGGTCGAGCTCGAGCGGGCCGGTCACCGGGTCCGGGTGCTGGCGACCCGGCCGCCCGCGCACACGACCTCGGCGGTGGCGGCCGCGGTGTGGTTCCCGTACCAGGTCGGGCCGGTCGATCGGGTCGGCCGGTGGGCCGCCCGAACGCGCGACCGCCTGCTGGCGCTGTGCGGCTCGGCCGAGGCCGGGGTCGACCGCCTGGTCGGCTACGAGTGCCGGGGCGACGACGCGCCGCCGTGGTGGGCGGTCGGCGTCGGGGCGGTCGAGGCCGCGCCGGCGCCGGTGCGGGGCGCGCCGCCGGCCTGGCGGTTCGACGCGCCGCGGGCCGACTCGCGCCGGTTCTTGCCCTGGCTGGTGTCACAGCTGCGAGCGGACATCGAGCTGACCCAGGTCACCGCGCTGGCCGACGTCCCCGGCGACCGGGTCATCCACTGCACCGGCCTCGGCGCCGCCACCCTCGTCGGAGACGCCAGCCTGACCGCGCTGCGTGGCCAGATCGTGGTGGTCGAGCCGGGCACCATCCCGCTCGACCTGACCTTCACCGACGACCGCGGGGCCGAGCCCATCTTTTACGCCATCCCGCGCGGCGACGAGGTCGTGCTCGGCGGGACGGCCGAGCCGACCACGCCGGACGACCCGTGCGTGCCCGACGACGCCGTCACCGCTCGGATCCTGGGCCGGTGCGCCCGGCTCGGCTGGCGGCCGGGCCCGGTGCGGGTGGTGCGGGTCGGCCTGCGCCCACGCCGGGCCAGCGTCCGGCTCGAGGTCGACGCCACCGACCCGCGGATCATCCACAACTACGGCCATGGTGGCGCCGGGTTCACGCTGGCGCTCGGCTGCGCGGAGGACGTGGCCGGGCTGGTCGGGGCGTGAGCGGCGCGTCGCGGCCGCGGCGGGTGCGGCGGGTGCGGCGGTGATGCCGGCATGGGAGGTCGCGGTCCTGGCCGGGGCCGCGTTCACCGCCGGCACCGTCGACGCCATCGCCGGCGGCGGCGGCCTCATCACCTTGCCGACCCTGCTCGCGGTCGGGCTGCCGCCGCACCAGGCGCTGGGGACCAACAAGGCGCAGAGCGTGTGGGGCTCGGCCGCGGCCCTCGTCACCTTCGTCCGGGCCGGCGCGGTCGATCGCGGCTGGGCGCCGCTGCTGTTCGCGCTCGGCCTGCTCGGGTCGTTCGCCGGCGCCGCCGCCGTGCTGGCGGTGACGCCCGGCGTGTTGCGGCCGGTGGTGATCGTGCTCCTGACCCTGGCCGCGCTGGTGATGATCGTGCGCAAGCCGGCGGCGGCGGCGGCGGTCCCGGCCAACCTGGCCCGGCGCCGCGCCGTGCTGCTGGCCGCGGTGATCGGCGCCTACGACGGCTTCTTCGGCCCCGGCACCGGCACGTTCCTCATCGTCGGCTTCGTCGCCTGGTGTGGCCTGGCGCCCGAGCGCGCCACCGCCAACGCCAAGGTCGTGAACTTCGCGTCCAACCTGGCCGCGCTCGCCGTGTTCGCCAGCCGCGGCCAGGTCGTGGTCGTGGTGGCGGCGCCGATGGCGCTGGCCCAGCTGGCCGGGGGCGTGCTGGGCGCCCGGCTGGCCCTGCGCGGCGGCGCGCGCCTGGTCCGGGCCGCGGTCATCGCCGTCAGCGCCGCGCTCATCGTCAAGCTGGCGCTCGACCTGGTGTGACCACGCCGGCCGCGGTCGCGGCCCGGCTCAGCGACGATCCGCGCGCAGGGCGCGGATCATCGCGGCCTGGCCGTCGGCGTGGTAGCTCGACCGCACCAGCGGGCCGCTCTCGACGTGGCTGATGCCGGCGGCCAGCGCGAACACGCGCAGCTGGGCGAACTCGTCGGGGTGGAGGTAGCGGGCGATGGGCAGGTGCTGGCGCGACGGCGACAGGTACTGGCCGAGCGTGACGATCTCGACGCCGAGGCCGGCCAGCTCGCGCAGCACCTCCTCGACCTCGGCCAGCTCCTCGCCCAGGCCGAGCATCAGGCCGGTCTTGGTGATGGCGCCGCGCCGGCGCGCGTGCTCGAGGATCTGGTAGCTGCGCGGGTAGCTGGCCTGGACCCGGACCTGGCGCGACAGGCGCGGCACGGTCTCGAGGTTGTGCGCGAACACGTCCGGCTCGGCGGCGAGGACGATGTCGGCGTGTTCGGTCCGGCCCTTGAAGTCGCCGACCAGCACCTCGAGGGTCATGGCCGGACAGGCCGCCTTGACCCGGGTGATGGTCTCGGCCCAGTGCGCGGCGCCGAAGTCGGGCAGGTCGTCGCGATCGACGCAGGTGATGACGGTGTGCTCGAGCCCGAGCTGGGCCAGGGTGTCGGCGACCCGCCGCGGCTCGTCGGGGTCGGGCGGCAGGGGCCGGCCGGTGACGACGTCGCAGAACCGGCACGACCGGGTGCAGATGTCGCCCAGGATCATGATCGTCAGCGCGCGCCGGGTCCAGCACTCGCCGATGTTGGGGCAGCTGGCGCTCTCACACACGGTGTGGAGCTTCTGTGCGCGCACCAGCTCCTTCATCTCGAAGAAGGCCGGCTTGGTCGGCAGCTGCGCCTTGATCCACGGCGGGTGGCGCGGCCGGCGCGGGGCGCCATCAGGCGTCGACGTCTCGGGTGCGGCTACCTCTGGTGCGGCCTGGCTGGGCACCACGGGCAGGTGGACACGCTCGGACATGGCGGAGGCTTACCGCGCCGCCGGGCGCCTGGCTACTGCGGGGTGCCGCACAGCGACCACAGGTAGAGCGGGGTCTTGTCGCGGTTGCGCAGCTCGGTCTCGACCGGCATCGAACCGACGTACACCGTGCTGGCGGTCTCCTCGGCCCACATCACGGCCGAGCTGTAGATGTCGTAGTCGATACCGACCGGGGCGCCGCGCCGGCTCGAGCCGTCGAGGGCGCTGTCGTGGCAGTTGCGGCAGTCGATGTTGAAGGCCGCGACCTCGCCGAAGCGGGGGATGGTCTGGTTGCAGTCGACCTCGGGCAGGTCGCCTTCCTGGGGCGCGTCACTGCCACAGGCCACCGCGAGCGGAGTCAGCACGACCAGGGCGAGCAGGCGCTTCATGGGCCCATCATAACCGGTTCCAGGCGCGGCTGGCGGGCGCCGCGTCGGCCCGGCGATCACAGGTGGATGGCGTGGCCGAGGGCGTCCTCGGTCGCCTCCTTGATGGCCTCGGCGAAGGTCGGGTGGGCGTGGATGGTGTAGGCCAGGCTCTCGGCGTTGACCTCGGTCGTCTTGGCCAGGGTCAGCTCGGCGATGAGGTCGGTCACCGCCGGGCCGATCAGGTGGGCGCCGACCAGCTCGCCGGTGGTCTCGTGCCACATCACCTTGACCAGGCCCGGGTACTCGCCGGCGGCCATGGTCTTGCCGAGCGGGCGGAACGGGAAGCGACCGACGCGGACCGGGATGCCCTGCTCCTTGGCCTTGGCCTCGGTCAGGCCGACCGAGGCGATCTCCGGGTGGCAGTAGGTGCAGGCCGGGATGGCGTCGTAGCGCACCGGGTTGGCGGCGTGGCCGGCGATGGTCTCGGCCACGAACACGCCCTCGGCCGAGGCGGTGTGGGCCAGGCCACGCCCGGCGACGTCGCCGATGGCCCACAGGCCGTCGCCGGCCCGGCACTGGCCGTCGACCTTGATGAAGCCGCGCTCGATCACCACGCCGTGGGCCTCGAGCCCGAGCCGCTCGGTGTTGGCGGCGATGCCGACCGCGACCAGCAGGTGGTCGGCGGTCAGGGTCACCGGGTCGCCGCCGGCGGCAGGCTCGGCGACGACGGTGACGCCACCCGGGCCGGGCGTGGCCGAGGTCAGCTTGTGGCCGAGCAGCAGGCGGATGCCGCGCTTGCCGAACGCGCGGCCGAGTTCGGCCGAGATCTCGGCGTCCTCGTTGGGGACCAGGCGCGGCAGGAACTCGACGATGGTCACCTCGACGCCGAGGGCGCGGTAGAACGACGCGAACTCGACGCCGATGGCGCCGGCGCCGAGGACGATGAGCGAACGCGGCTGAGCCGGCAGGGTCATGGCCTTGCGGTACTCGATGACCCGCTCGCCATCGAGGGTGATGCCGGGCAGCGACCGGGCCCGGGCCCCGGTGGCGACGATGACGTCGCGCGCGGTCAGGATCGAGCTGGTGCCATCCGCCGCGGTGACCTCGACCTGGTGTGGCCGCCATGCGCCCTGGCGCGGCCGCAGCGCGGCGGTG
>JAGPCO010000024.1 GCA_018058095.1 Kofleriaceae bacterium | reverse complement strand
ACCGCGTCGCTCCAGGCGTTACCGGCCGGCAGGTCACCCTCGCCGACGTTGCAGCAGTACAGCACCGGCTTGGCGGTCATCAGGCCCATGCTGGCGACGATGGGCTGCTCGTCGTCGGTCAGGGTCAGGCTACGCGCCGGCTTGCCGTCGGACAGGTGGGTCAGCACGCGCTCGGCCACCGCCAGCTCGGCCTTGGCCTCCTTGTTGCCGGTCTTGGCGTTGCCGCCCGCCTTCTTGACCCGCTTCTCGGCGGTGTCGACGTCTGCCAGCGCCAGCTCGAGCTCGATGATCTCGATGTCGCGCATCGGGTCGACCGAGCCGGCCACGTGGATCACGTTGGGGTCGTCGAAGCAGCGGACCATCATCAGGATGGCCTGGGTCTCGCGGATGTTGGCCAGGAACTTGTTGCCCAGGCCCTCGCCCTTGGACGCGCCCTTGACCAGGCCGGCGATGTCGACGATCTCGACCACGGCCGGGATGACCTTCTGCGGCGGGATGTACTTGGTGATGCGCGCCATCCGCTCGTCGGGGACCGGCACGATGCCGACGTTGGGGTCGATCGTGCAGAACGGGTAGTTCGCGGCCTCGGCCTTGCCGGCGGTGAGGGCGTTGAAGACGGTGCTCTTGCCCACGTTGGGCAGGCCGACGATGCCGACGGAGAGGGCCATGGTGCGGGTCTCGTACCCGGTTTGCCGGGGGAACGCAAGCCGGGGCCCGGGGGGCCTGGGCGTCAGCGCCGCACGCACACCGCGATGAAGCTGATCATCGTCGCCTTGACCCGGCCCGGGCCGACCTCGGCGGCGAAGCGGGCGCCGAGCTCGGCCCACAGCGCGGGCTCGAGCTCGGCCACGCCATAGGCGGTGGCCAGCCAGCGCCACACGTCGGCGGCGGGCCCCGACAGGTCGAGCGCCAGCCGGTCGAACCGGACCAGGCGCAGGCCGGCGCCGTCGGCGAGGGCGGCCAGCTCGGCCTGGCGCCGCCAGCGTGGATCGCCCAGCCGCGGCGTGCCGACGGAAAGGTGCGGGCGGACCAGCGCCAGCACCCGGGAGAAGCCGTCGCTCGGATCATCGGGTGGGCCGCCGCCCAGGACCTGGGCCAGCACGCCGCCCGGCCGCAGCACCCGCGCCACCTCGGCCAGCACGCGGTCCGGTTCGGGCATGAGCATCGACGCCAGGTGCGAGGTGACCGCGGCGAAGGCGCCGTCGGCGAAGGGCAGGGCCTGGGCCCGAGCCCGCGCCAGCGTCGACAAGCCGCGCCCGCGTGCCGCCGTCAGCTCCCCGGGCGACAGATCGACCCCGACCGTGTCGAGTCCCCGCCGGAGCAGCAGCTCCATCAGGTGCCCGTCGCCGCACCCGAGGTCGAGCACCGGCCCACCGGCGGCCACCGCCGCCACCTCGTCGACCAGGTGGTCGTACCCCGAGCGCCCTTGGCCATCGCGCGCCTCGGCGAAGGCGGCCGAGGTCAGGCCCGGGCGGGCGTCGTGAAACGCGATCAGGTAGCGCTCCTGGGTCAGGCGCGGGTCCATGGCAGCTGCCCGTGCACTACCATGGTCGCCGCCTTGTCGACCAGCCGACCCAGCCTCAGCCCCGCGCTGGCGACCGCGCTGGTCGTGCTGGCGTCGGCGTCGTGGGGGCTGTGGAGCCTGGTGCTGCGGCCGACCGGGCTGCCCGCCACCGTGACCGCGCCGCTCATGATGGCGCTGGTCGCGCTGTGGTCGCTGCCGGCGGCGTGGCGGGCGCCGCCGGCGCGGTGGAGCCGGCGCGCGCGCTGGCTCCTGCTCGGCAACGCCGGCTTCGACGCCCTCAACGTGGTGACGTTCTTCGCCGCGATGGAGCACGGCGCGGTGACGGTGGCCGTGTTGACCCACTATGCGGCGCCGCTGCTCATCGCCCTGGCTGCGCCGTGGATCGACCACCAGCGCGTCCGAGGCGCGCCGGCGGCGGCGCTGCTGGCGATGGCGGGCCTGGCCCTGGTGCTGGCGCCGTGGCGCGGCGACGGGGCCTGGGTCCTGGGCGCCAGCCTCGGCCTGATCTCCGCGCTGGGCTACGCCGGCAACACCTTCACCGTGCGCCGGCTCACCCTCGAGGTCGGGGCGGCGCGTGCGCTGTGTTACCACGCCGCCCTGGGCGCGCTGCTGCTGGCGCCGATGCTGGCGGCGGGCGACGGCCTGGCCGCGGTCAGCCTGCCCGACCTCGGCCTGCTCGCCGCCGGCACCGCGCTGCTGGGGGCGGCCGCCGGCGTCGCCTTCCTGCGCGGCCTGGTGGTGATCGGCGCGACCCGGGCCGCCATGCTGGCGTACTGCGAGCCGCTGGTCGCGGTCGCGGTCGGCGCCCTGGTGTGGGGCGAGACCCTGGCCCCGCTGGCCGCCCTCGGCGCCGCCCTGGTGATCGCGGCCGGGGTGTGGGTGGCGCGGCGCCCACCCGAGCCGGCCGGGCCGCGCCGCCGCGCGGCGACTTGACGTAGGATCGACCGATGTTGCCGCGTGTGACCATCGCGATGCCGGCGTTCAACGAGGAGCGCTACCTGGCCGCCTGCATCGCCAGCGTCCAGGCCCAGGACTACCCGGCCGAGCTGATCGAGGTGCTCATCGCCGACGGCCGCTCGACCGACCGCACCCGCGAGATCATCGCCGAGCTGCGCGCGGCCGACCCGCGCATCCGCCTCATCGACAACCCCGACCGCCTGCAGGCGCCCGGGCTCAATCGCGTCGTGCGCGAGGCCAGCGGTGACGTCGTGGTGCGGATGGACGTGCACTGCGAGTACGCGCCCGACTACGTGCGGCGCTGCGTCGAGACCCTGGCGTCGACCGGGGCCGACAACGTCGGCGGCGCGCAGCGGGCCCGGGCCCGCACGTTCTTCCAGCGCGCCCTGTGTGCGGCGCTGACCAGCCCGCTCGGCGTCGGCGGCGCCAGCTACCGCTCGGCCGACAAGGAGGGCTTCGTCGACACCGTCTTTCTCGGCGCCTTCCGGCGCGCGGTGTTCGAGCGGGTCGGGCTGTGGGATCCGCACGCGATCACCAACGAGGACGCCGACCTCAACCAGCGCATCCTCGCCGGCGGGGGGCGCATCTTCCTGTCGCGCGACATCGTCGTGCACTACTACCCGCGCGACTCGTACCGGACGCTGGCCCGGCAGTACTACAAGTACGGCCGCGGCCGCGCCCGCACCCTGCTCAAGCTCGGCCGCTTCCCGACGGTGCGGCCGCTGGTGCCGTTCCTCATGGTCAGCGCCGGGGTGACGATGGCCGCGCTGCCGCCGCTGTGGCCAGCGCTGGGGCCGGCGGTGGCCGCGTACCTGCTGGCGACCGGGGCCGAGGCGGTCAGGGTCAGCGTCGGCGCGGGCGCCGGAGCGGCCGCCATCCCGGTGGTCTGGGGCATCTTCCCGGTGCTGCACGTCGCCCACGGGGCCGGCTTCGCGACCGGGCTCTGGCACTACCTGCGCCACCGCGACTGGGACCAGCAGCCCGAGCGGGCGGCGCCGCGCCGGGCCCACCTGCGGGTGGTGTAGCAGGACGCTGACAGACGCGGCGCAGCCGCGGTTGCAGCGACCTGCCAGTCCGGGACCACCCCGTCGCCGGGCCAGGACATGGATGATCGGACCGCCCACCTGCGGTACACCCGGTCCATGGCAGGTGGCAGCGTCGTCCTCATCACCGGCTCGACCGATGGCATCGGCAAGCAGGCCGCCACCGACCTGGCGCGCGCCGGCCACCACGTGGTGGTACACGGGCGCAACCGGCCACGGGTCGACGCCGCCGTCGCCGCGGTGCGGGCGGCCGCGCCCGAGGCCTCCGTCGATGGCCTGTCGTTCGACCTCGGATCGCTGGCCGCGGTCCGGACCGGCGCTGCCGCCATCGCCCAGCGCTTCCCGACGCTGGCGGTGCTGGTCAACAACGCCGGCATCTTCGCGACCGAGCGGGTCGTCACCGAGGACGGCGTCGAGGCCACCCTGGCGGTCAACTACCTCGGGCACTTCCTGCTGACCGAGCTGCTGCGCCCGCAGCTGCGCGCCGCCGGTGGCGGCCTGGTCGTGCACGTGTCGTCGGTCGCGCACACCCGCGGCCGGCTCCACCTCGATGACCTGACGATGGCCAGCGCCTGGACCGGCTACGCCGCCTACGCCCAGTCCAAGCTCGCCCAGGTCATGCACGTGCTCGACCTGGCCAACCTGGCCGGCGACGAGGGCCTGCGCGCCCTGGCGGTGCACCCCGGCGTCATCGACACCAAGCTGCTGCGCCAGGGCTTCGGCCCGGTCCGGGGCGCCAGCCTGGCGACCGGCGCGCGCGCCCTGACCCAGCTCGTCACCGGTGAGCTGGTGCCGGCCAGCGGCAGCTACCTGGCCGACGGCGTGGTGGTGGCGCCGACCGCGGTCGCCAGCGACGTCGCCACCCGCATCCGCCTGCGCGAGTGGTCGCTGGCGACCGCCGGGCTGCCGGCGTGAGCGTGAGCCCGGCCACGTCGCCCGCACCGCTGGTGCTGGTCATCGACGACGACCCGATCAACCTGATGATCGTGTGCGACCTGCTCGGCGCGCACGGGCTGCGCACGGTCGGCGCGGCGACCGGCCCCGAGGGCCTGGCCCGGTTCCGGGCCGAGCCGCCCGCGCTGGTGTTCATCGACGTCCAGCTGCCCGGGCAGGATGGGTTCGAGGTGTGCCGGCAGCTGCGCGGCTTGCCCGGCGGCGCGACCACGCCGGTGGTGATGATGAGCGCGGTGTACACCGATCCTGACCACGTCGCCCACGCCGCCGCGCGCGGCATCGTCGCCGACGCCTACCTGGCCAAGCCGTTCGACCTGGCCGAGCTGCTGGCGCAGGCGCAGCGGCTGCTCGGGCGGTGAGGGGAGCCGCGTGCGTTACCCCGCGTTCGTGGCCGAGATGGGGCAGCCGGCCAACCGGCCCAAGCTGTACTTCGGCGTGTGGTCGGGCTTCGCCATCGTCATCGGCTTCGCGCTGCTGTTCGGCGCGGCGGCGGCGACCGACGTGGTGGCGTGGCGCTGGTCGTTCCTGGCGCTGATCTCGCTCAAGCTGCTGACCAACTGCGTGCACTGGTGGAGCCTGACCCAGGGCCGCTGGGTGCTCGAGACGGCCGGGCTCAACACGTTCACCGACATGCTGGTCATGACCGCGGCCATCTACGTCACCGGGGGGCCGCTGTCGCCGCTGTTCCCGATCTACGTCATCGAGATCACCGTGCTGGCCCTGCTGTCGAACCTCGGGGTGACGCTGCTGGCGCTGGCCATCATCCTGGTCCAGTACGCGACGATGCTGGTGCTGGTCGCGACCGGGCTGCTGCCGCCGCAGCCGGCCCTGCTGCTCACCGACGGCGTGCCGGCCGGGGGGCAGGTCCTGGTGCTGCTGGGCTATGCGGTCATCGTCGTCGGCCTGCCGGCCGGGTTCACCACCGCCACCCTGCGCCTCCTGCGCAGCAAGGAACGCGCGCTCGAGTCGCGCACCCGCCAGCTGATCGAGGCCGGTCAGCAGCGGACCCAGTTCATGGCGGCGATGACCCACGAGCTGCGCACGCCGGTGCACGGGGTGCAGGGCCTGGCCGATCTGGTCGCGAGCGGGGTGTACGGCCCGGTCAGCGACCGCCAGCGCGAGGCGCTCGGCTCGATCAAGCGCAGCGCCCAGCAGCTGCTCGGCCTGGTCGACGACGTCCTGCTGCTGGCCAAGGCCGAGGCCGACCGCCTGCGGCCCCGGCCCGGGCCGGTCGAGCTGGCCGAGCTCATCACCCAGGTCGTGGCCTCTGCGACCTGGATGATCGGCACCAAGCAGCTGGTGGTCACGACCGACCTGGAGGCGCCGCTGCCGGCGGTGCAGTCGGACGGGCGGCTGCTCGGCCACGTGTTGCTCAACCTGCTGTCGAACGCGGTCAAGTTCACGCCCGAGCACGGCGCCATCACGGTGCGGGCCCGGACCGACGGCGACCACGTCGAGCTGGCGGTGATCGACACCGGCATCGGCATCGCACCCGATCGCATCGCCGCCATCTTCGAGCCGTTCGTGCAGGGCGAGGGTGGCGACGATCGGCGCTACGGCGGCGCCGGGCTCGGCCTGGCCCTGGTCCGGCGCATCTGCGCGGCGCTGGTGATCGAGGTCGACGCCCGCAGCGAGGCCGGCGCCGGCGCCACCTTCACGCTGCGGGTGCCCCGGGCCTGGCGCGGCGCGGCCCGGTCCGACGACGGCGCCGGCGATGCGGCGGACGGCGCGGCGCTCAGCTGAGGAACGCGCCGAGCAGCTCGGCCAGCGCGGCCGGCTGGTGCCGCTGCATCATGTGGCCGGCGTGCGGCAGCACCGCGGCGCGGGCGTCGGCGAAGCAAGCCAGGCGGTCGGCGCTCTCGGTCTGGGCCAGGCGTAGCGTCGACGCCGCCCCATCGACGACCAGGACCGGGCAGGTCACGTTGCGCCACAGCGCGGCCGCCACCTCGCGCCGGAACGGGTACGGCCCGGCGGTGAGGTGCAGCGGGTCGTGCTTCCACGCCACGCCACCGGCGACCGGGCGGGTGCCCCACGCGGCCAGCCGGTCGGCCACCTCGGCCGACAGCAGCGGATCGTGGTGGCGCAGGCGGGCCGCGGCCGCGGCCAGGTCGGGCAGGGCGCGGGTGGGCGCCGCGCGGGCCGCCCGCCAGCCGTCGAGCCAGCGCGCGACCCGGACCGGCGGCGCGACGTCGCTCTCGGGCGGGCCCAGGCCCTCGAGCAGGGCCAGGCGGCGGCAGCGGTCGGGCCGGGCGCCTGCCCAGTAGCCGGCGATGGTGCCGCCCATCGAGTGCCCGACCACGTGCAGGGGCGAGCGGTCGGCCGCGAGCGCGTCGACCAGGGCGTCGACGTCGGCGACGTAGTCGAAGAAGTGGTAGTAGCCGCCCGGGCCGATCCAGTCGCTGTCGCCGTGGCCACGCAGGTCGGGCGCGACCACGAAGTAGCGCTCGGCCAGGGCCGCGGCCACGTCGGTCCAGCCCCGGCCATGGTCGAGGAAGCCGTGCAGCAGCAGCACCGTCGGCGCGCTCGCCGCGCCCCAGGTCCAGACCTGGTAGGTCAGCCCGGTGTGCAGGGGCAGCCGGCGTCCGCTCGGCGCCGTCACGGCCGGCTCACGGCGTGGCCTCGAGGCGGTACACGTTCCCGTTCTCGCTGGTGAGGTAGAGCTCGCCCAGCCCGTCGGGGTGCAGGCTGGTCGGCCCGCCCGGGAAGGCCCCGTCGTGGTCGACTCGCTCGGTCGCGGCGCCGCCGGCGTACACGAACGACTGCAGGCCACCGGCGCAGTAGTCGGTGTAGAAGTAGCGCCCGACCAGGTCGGGGAAACACGTGCCGCGGTACACGGCGCCGCCGATGACCGAGCACCAGCCCTGGCCGTGGGTGAACTCGACCACCGGCAGGGTCTTGCCGGCCGGGTCACACGGCGGCTCGAAGCACTGGCTGCCCTCGTACTGATCCCAGCCGAAGTTGGCGCCGGCGGCGCTGGCCAGCGGGAGGACGTCGACCTCCTCGATCTCGCCCTGGCCGACGTCGCCGATGTACAGGTCGTCGTTGCTGGGGTCGAAGGTCCAGCGCCACGGGTTGCGCAGGCCGAGGGCGAAGATCTCGCCGGCGCCGCCGCCGGCCGCGAACGGGTTGCCGGCCGGCACGCTGTAGCGGGCCGGCGGGGTCACGTTGTCGACGTCGACGCGCAGCAGCTTGCCGAGCAGGTCGGTCGGGTCCTGGCCGTTCTCCTGCGGATCGCCGCCGCCGCCGCCGTCGCCGGTGCCGATGTACAAGAGGCCGTCACGGCCGAACTCGATCATCCCGCCGTTGTGGTTGCCGGCGAAGTCGGGCACCGAGAGGACGATCTGCCCGGTCGGGTCGGCCTGGTTGGGGTCGGCCGCCGAGGCGGTGTACTCGGCGATCACGTTGGCGTTGCTGGTGGTGTAGTAGACGAAGAAGCGGCGGTTGCGCAGGTAGTCGGGGTGGAAGGCCAGGCCGAGCAGGCCCTGCTCGCCGCCGGCCACCAGGCCGACGCCGTCGCCGATGTCGAGGAACGGCTGCGGCAGCAGCGCGCCCTGGTCGTAGATGAAGATGCCGCCGTCACGACCGACGATGAACAGGCGGCGGTCGCCGGCCGGTGCGGTCACCAGCAGGGCGGCCTGCGGGATGTCGGTGATCATCACCGCCGCCACGTTGGTCCCGCCACTCTGGGTGCAGGTCGGGCCCGCCGCGTCCCACAGCGCGGCATCGACCGTCGGCACGACCGGGGCGTCGATGGCCGGGGTGGCCCCGCCGTCGTCGCCGCAGGCGACCAGGGCGAGGGCGGAGGCGGACAGCAGGGCCGAGCGGAGGGTCGGAGTGAACATCGGTCGAGTATAGGCGGGATGCTGCACCCGTGCCCGTGCCCGTGCCCGTGCCCGTGCCCGATCGCTCGGGCGGTGCCGGCCGCGACCGCCCGGCAGCTTGGCGGTCTATGTGGAAGCTGGCAGGCGCAGCCGAGCGACGCGCAGCAGGTTGTAGGCGGCGCCAACGCTACTATCGGATGGCGCGACGCTCTGCGACCGAGACTGCGGCGATCCTCGCCGCCTCCGTCCTGGCGCCCGCACTCGAGTTGCTCGAGCGGGTCGTCCCCATGCTGGCTCGTCTGGCCGGAGCCTGACCGCCCAGACTCGGGCACGGGCACGGGCACGTGCACGGGCACGGGGCAGGTCGCTGCAAACGCGGCTGCGCCGCGTTTGTCAGCACCCTACTAGCCGTCGCCGCCGGTCCAGCGGCCGACCACCAGCATCACCACCCCGGCCAGGGCGAACGGGACCAGGAAGACCCAGCCGACGAACTCCCCCTCGGGCGCGGCGCCGTAGTAGGCGAGGGCGAAGACCATGCCGACCAGCCACAGCGCCAGCGCGACCAGGTAGCCGATGGCCTGCAGCCGGCGCCGGCGCAGCGCCTGCTCGAGCTTGCCGATGAAGAACTGGGCCTCGTCGGGGCTGAGCTGGGCGATCGCGCTGGCCACCGCCTTGGGGTCGGCGAACGGCCGGGCCGGATCGACCGCGGGGATCGGCG
The DNA here is from genome assembly GCA_018058095.1 of Kofleriaceae bacterium. Lineage (GTDB taxonomy): Bacteria > Myxococcota_A > Polyangia > Haliangiales > Haliangiaceae > JABFXX01. The sequence continues at coordinate 56,951 of JAGPCO010000024.1, read as the reverse complement.
TCGCCGGCAGCGGTGGCTCGGGCCGGGCGGCGGCGCCCGGCGCGGGCGCCGATCCGGACCGGTCGGAGGTGCGTTTGCGGGCGGCCACGGCCGTACTATACGTCGGCGATGGCGACCTTGCGCGTGCGTGACGACCTCGGGCGCGAGCTGCTGATCGGCCGGCCGCCTAGCCGCGTGGTGTCCCTGGTCCCGAGCGACAGCTACAGCGTGCGGGCGCTCGGCGCTGGCGATCGCCTGGTCGGCCAGACCCGCTTCTGTGACCCGCCCGGGCCCGACGCCGCGCCGGTGGCGCTGGTGGGCGGGACCAAGGACGTCGACGTCGCGGCCGTGCTCGCGCTCGGGCCTGACCTGGTCCTGGCCAACCAGGAGGAGAACACCCGGGCGGCGCTGGAGGCGCTGGCGGCCGAGCGAGTGCCGGTGCTGGTGTCGTTGCCGCGCCGCGCCGCCGACGGGCTGGCCCACCTGGCCCGCCTGGCCCGCGTGCTCGGGCTGGCCGAGACCGTGGTGGCGCGAGAGCTCCTGGCCGCCGGCTACCACGGCCTGCGGGCGGCCGAGGCGGCGGCCGTGGCCATGGCGCCCGGCGCCGACCGGGCGCCGCGGCCGCGGGTGTTCGTGCCCATCTGGCGCGCGCCGTGGATGACGCTCAACGCCGACACCTTCGGCTCCGACCTGCTTCGGCTGGCCGGCGCCGACAACGTCTTCGCCGAGCGCCTGCGCCTGTACCCGCTCGCCGCCGATCTCGGCAAGCAGGCGGCGCAGGACCCGGACGGGCGCGACCAGCGCTACCCGCGGCTGGAGCTCGACGAGGTCGCGCCGCGTGCGCCCGACCTGGTGCTGGCGCCGGACGAGCCGTATCCGTTCGGCCCGGACGAGCTCGCCGTGCTGCGCGCGCACCTGCCGGGGGCGCGGGTGGTCGCGTGCTCCGGCAAGGACCTGTTCTGGTCGGGCGCGTGGGCCATCGGCGCGCTGCCCCGGCTGCGCGCCCTGGTCGACGCGCGCTGACGCCAGCTAGCGCCCGACCCACCAGCGCGCCACCCCGGGCGCCAGCGGCTGCGGCGCCAGGTCGCGCGCGCCGACGCCGTGCAGCGAGCGGCGCCACGCGTAGTAGCCGATGGGCGAGTACAGCGGCGTGTACGGCTGCTCGTCGGCGACCACGGCGTGGACCTTGGCGTACAGCACGCGCCGGGCGTCGCGGTTGGTGGCGTGGCGGGCCTCGTCGAGCATGCGATCGATCTCCGGGTTGGCGTAGCCGGCGTAGTTGAAGCCGACGCCGATCTGGCTCGAGTGCAGGAGCGCGTACGGGTCGGGGTCGGGGATGTCGGGCAGCCAGCCGAAGTAGGTGGCGTCGAACTCGCGCTTGCTGATGCGGGCATCGTGCTCGGCCGGCGGCAGCGCGGTCAGCTTGATGTCGACGCCGATCTTCTCGAGGTCGCGCCGGAAGATGGCGAACGTGCTGTCGACGACCGGGCCGCGCAGCGAGTCGCGCAGGATGAGCTCGACCGTGAGGCGTGGCCCGGTCGCGCCCGGCTTGGCCGGCAGCGCCTCGTCGATCAGGGCCTTGGCCCGGGCCAGGTCGAACGGCAGCGGCGCGATCGACGGGTCGGCCCCGGCCATGGTCGGGAAGAACGGCCCCGACAGCGGCTGGGCTCGCCCGCCCAGCACGTCCTCGATGACCCGCTGGCGATCGAGCGCCATGGTCAGCGCCTGCCGCACCCGCTTGTCCTCGAGGCCGGGCCGGTCGGTGTTCCAGGCGATCAGGCGCAGGCGCGACTCGACCGCGTCCGACTGCTCGAACTCCTCGCGCAGCTCGGGGCTCTGGGCCAGCGTCATCTGGTCGTCGACGATGCGGATCGGCGCCCAGTCGAGCTGGTCGCGCCGGAGCTGGCTCAGCATCTCGCCGTCGCTGACGCCGAGCACCAGCTCGATGTTGTCGAGGTAGGGCCGGCCGCCCCACCAGCCGTCGTGCGCGGCCAGGACGATGCGGCGGCCGCCCTCCCACCGCACCAGCTTGAACGGGCCCGAGCCGATGCCCTCGCGGTTGCCCTTGGACTGGGTCAGGTCGTCGTCGCCGCGGTAGATGTGGGCCGGGATGATGGCCATGGTCCAGGCCGCCATCGCCGGCGCGTACGGCTGGCCGTAGGTCACCACCACCGTCTGCGGGTCGGGCGTCTCGATCTTGACGACCGGCTCCATGTACGCCTTCCACGCCGTCTTCTTGGCCTGGTCGAAGCTGAACGCGACGTCGGCCGCGGTGACCGGCTGGCCGTCGTGCCAGGTCGCCTTGGGCTGCAGCTTGAAGGTCACGACCAGGCCGTCGGGCGACTGCGTCCACGACGCGGCCAGGCGCGGCACCGGCTCGCCGCGGGCGTCGACGCCGACCAGGCCTTCGAACAGGATGGTGTTGGCCAGGTCGAACCGCTGCTCGATGAGCGGGTTGAGGTAGCGCGGCTCGTTCGACGGCAGCCGCACGTTGCCGCCGGTCTTCGGCTTGCTGACGGCGGCGGCGACGGCGACCGGCGTGGCCTTGCCGGGCGGCTCCTTGCCCTTGCCACACCCCGCCAGGCCGGCTGCCGCCAGCGCCACCAGGCCACCCCGAACCCATGCGCCCGAGACCCGCGTCGTGGTTCCACCCATGGCCGGGACGATACCAGAGCGCGTCGCCCGGGTTCGTGGTGGGCGCCGCGGTCGCGGGGCGGGCCGGTCGACGAAATCCCGGCGCCGGTCGGGGCGCAGCGCCAGGCCGGAAGGTAGTAGGTTGCGGGCGCGATGGAGCGCCTGTACATCCTCGATGGCCACGGCTACATCTTCCGGGCCCACTTCGGCCTCATGAACAGCGCGCGTGGCGAGCGGCGCGAGGTGCGGCTGTCGACGGCGGAGGGCTTCCCGACCGGCGCCATCTACGTGTTCGCGCGCATGCTGATGCGCCTGCACCAGGACGTGCACCCCGACCGCATCGCCGTGGTGTTCGACTCCGGGCGCAAGAGCTTCCGGTCCGAGCTGTACCCCGACTACAAGGCGCACCGGCCCGATGCGCCCGAGGACCTGACGCTGCAGATGCCGTACTTCCGGCCGCTGGTCGACGCCTTCCGCTGGCCGGTCTTGACCGTGCCGGGGGTCGAGGCCGACGACGTGATCGCCACCCTGGCGACGGCGGCGCACGCCCGCGGCTGGGAGGTGGTGATCTACTCGGCCGACAAGGACCTCATGCAGCTGGTCGGCGACGGCGTGTCGATGGTCGACTCGCTGCGGCAGCAGACCTACACGCCGGCCGAGGTCGAGGCCAAGTTCGGCGTGCCGCCGGCGCGGGTCGCCGACTACCTGGCGCTGGTCGGCGACGCGTCCGACAACATCCCGGGCCTCGACGGCGTCGGTGGCAAGACCGCGGCCAAGCTGCTGGCCGACCACGGCTCGCTCGACGCCCTCATCGCCGCCAACCCGGTGGTGCCGCGCCTCAAGGTCAAGCAGCCGTTCTCCGACCCGGCCCAGCTCGAGCGCCTGGCGGTGTCGCGCCAGCTGGTGGCGCTCCGGCGCGACGTGCCGCTGCCGCTGTCGCTCGACGAGCTGCACGCTGGCGGCTTCGACCGCGACGCCCTGCTCGCGCTGTTCCGCAAGCTCGAGTTCGGGCTGCTGGTCGACAAGCTCGAGGCCGAGGCGCGGGCCGCGGCCGGGACCTCGGCCGGGGCCGGTGGCGAGGCGGGCACGGCCCAGGCCGAACTCGCGCTCCCACCACCGGGCACGCCGCCGGGCCCACCGGCGGGTGGGGCCGCCGCCGAGGGCGACCAGGCACCGACCGGTCCGGTGCTGGCGGCGTGGTCCGACGTCGCGGTGTGCGTGCGTGGCGACGAGCTGGCCGCGCTGGCGCAGGCGGCCACCAGCGCGGGCGCGGTCGGCCTGTTCGCCCTCGGTGACGGCGACCGGCTCGAGCGCGCGCACCTGGTCGCGCTGGCGCTGGCGGTCCCGCGCGCGGCGGTCAGCGCCGACGCCGCGCCGTCGCACCAGGTGGTGTACGTCCCGCTCGGTCACCGCTACATCGGCGCGCCGCCGCCGCCGCTGCCGGCCGACCTGGCGCCGATCGTTCGGCTCCTGGCCGATCCGGCGGTGCGCAAGCTGTGCCACGACAGCAAGCGGACCCGCCGCCTGCTGGCCCGGGCCGGCCTGGTCCTGGCCCCAGGAGACGGCGTCGAGGACGCGGTCGTCGCCGCCTTCCTGCTCGACTCGACCCACGACGCCTCGGCCATCGACGGCCTGTGCGGGCGCATCGGCGCGCCGGCGTTGCCCCGGCGCGAGGAGGCCATGGGCCGGGTCAAGGCGATCGAGACCATCGCGGTCGAGGCCACCGCGCCCTGGCTCGGCCACGCCGCCGAGGCCGCCGCGCTGGCGCCGGCCACGCTGCTGCCGCAGCTGACCCGGGCCGGCCTGGCCGACCTGTACCGCGACCTCGAGCTGCCGACCGCCGAGATCCTGGCCGAGCTGGAGTCGACCGGCGTGCGGGTCGACCTGCCGCACCTGGCGGCGCTGGGGCAGCAGGTCGGGGCCCAGCTGGCCGAGCTCGAGCAGCGCATCGCCGGCCTCGTCGGCGAGGAGATCAACCTCGGCTCGCCCAAGCAGCTCAGCCACATCCTGTTCGACAAGCTCGGCCTGACCTCGGACCGGATGAAGAAGACCAAGACCGGGCAGTCGGTCGACGCCGAGGTGCTCGAGGGCCTCATCGACGCCCACCCGGCCATCCGCCTGATCCTCGACCACCGCGAGCTGATCAAGCTCAAGGGCACCTACCTCGACGCGCTGCCGCCGCTGGTCGACCCCGGCACCGGCCGCCTGCACACCACGTTCAACCAGGTCGCGGCCGCGACCGGGCGCATCTCGTCGCAGGACCCCAACCTGCAGAACATCCCGGTCCGGACCGAGCTGGGACGCGCCATCCGCCGCGGCTTCGTGGCCGGGCCGGGCCAGCTGCTGGTCGCCGCCGACTACTCGCAGATCGAGATGCGGATCCTGGCCCACCTGTCGGGCGACCCGGTCCTGACCCGGGCCTTCCGCGACCGGATCGACGTCCACACCCAGACCGCGGCCGAGGTGTTCGGCGTGCCGCTCGACCAGGTCGACGCCTCCATGCGGCGGGTGGCCAAGGCGGTCAACTACGGCCTCATCTACGGCCAGTCCGACTTCGGGCTGGCCCGCGCGCTCGACATCAGCCGCACCGCCGCCCACGACTACTCGACGCGCTACTTCGTGAAGTTCCCGACCATCCGCGCCTTCATGGAGAACGTGGTGGCCCAGGCCCGGGCCGCCGGTGGCGCCCGCACCGTGCTCGGGCGCTGGCGCCCGATCCCCGACCTGCGCTCGAAGAGCCCGGTGGCCCGGCGGGCGGCCGAGCGGGTGGCGCAGAACACCCCGATGCAGGGCTCGGGCGCCGACATCATCAAGCTGGCGATGATCGCCGCCCAGGCCCGCATCCGCGCCGACAAGCTGCCGGCGCGTATGCTGCTCACGGTGCACGACGAGCTGGTGTTCGAGGCGCCCCGGGCCGAGGCCGAGGCGGTCGGGGCCGCCCTGGCCGACGTCATGCAGCGGGCCTACCCGCTGGCGGTCCCGCTCGACGTCGACGTCGGCATCGCCGACAATTGGGCCGACTGTTGACCGCGCCTGGGTCGGCCCGCTCGCGGCCGGCCGGGTTCGACCGATGAAGCCGCATCGCCCTCGCCGCCGCACGTGGAAGGCCTCGCTGGTCGGGCTGGCGGCGCTGGTGCTCGTCGGCTGCGGCCGCACGCGCCGGCCGGCCGGGCACGGCGACGACGCCAGCCCCGGTCCTGGGCTCGACGCGGCGATCGCGCCGCCGCCTCCGGTCGAGGTGATCCCGTGCCCGGTGCCGCACGACCCCGACGCCACCGCCGAGCTCGACCAGCTGCTCGACGCCGCCCACGCCGCCGGCGCCGAGCGCGCGGGCGAGGCGTACACCTGCGCCGACCGCGCGGCCGACCTCGAGCCGGAGTCGGTCGAGGCCCATCACCTGCGGGCCGAGGCCCTGACCAACCTCGGCCGCCTGGGCGAGGCGGAAGGGGCGTACCGGCTGGCGCTGGCGCTCGACCCGGCTGACCCCGACACCCTGCGCGCGGTCGCCGACTTCCTGCTCGCGGTCAAGCCGGAGCGCAGCCGGGACGACCTGCGCACGGCGCTGGCCCTGGCCCAGCGCGGGGCCCGCCTGGCCGACGCCCGCAGCCCGCGACCCGACCAGCTGCTCGCGGCCCTGCTGGTGCTGGTGGCCCAGGCCGAGAACGAGCTCGGCCGGGCCGATCGGGCGCTGGGCGCGACCGAGCGGGCGCTCGAGGTCGACCTGGCCTCGGTCGACGCCCGCTACGAGCGCGGCCTGGCCCTGTTCAACCTGCTCCGCTTCGCCGAGGCCGAGCGCGAGTTCCGCCAGGTGCTGGGGGCCAGCGCCGACGACGCCTTCGCGCACCACAGCCTCGGCCTGGTGCTCGAGTGGCTGGGCCAGCCGGCCGAGGCGATCGACCACCTGACGCGGGCCGAGCAGCTGGCGCCGCGCGACTTCCCGCCCGAGCTCGACGCCGCGCCGGCGCTGTTCCGGGCCGAGATCGACGGCTTCCTGGCCGACCTCCCGCCCGATCGCCAGGCCGCGCTGGCCGACGTCGCCATCGAGGTGGCCGACCTGCCGGCGGAGGACGACCTGCGCTCGGTCGAGCCGCCGTTCCCGCCGACCATCCTCGGCCTGTTCCGCGGCCTGCCGGCCGGGGCCGACGACGACGGCGGCGACGCGCCGGCGCGGGCCATCGTGCTGTACCGCAAGAACCTGCTGCGCGCCGTCACCAGCGTGCCCGAGCTGCGGCGGCAGATCCGCGAGACCCTGGCCCACGAGCTGGGCCATTTCGACGGTCACGACGAGGACGAGCTGCGCCGGCGCGGCATGGAGTGATGACGCCGGGGCCGAGGCCGGGGCCGCTCGGCCGGGGCTGGGCGCAGCTCGGGCACGGTCACGACGAGGACGAGCTGCGCCGGCGCGGCATGGAGTGATGACGCCGGGGCCGCGGCCGCTCGGCCGGCGCGGGATGGAGTGAGTCTGCTACCATCGGGCGCCCCATGGCCACGCCCGTCGACACCACGCCTGCCTCGGTCGCCGACCTGGCGGCCCGGCTGGCGCGCGAGCAGAAGAAGCTGGCGCTGGTCGGCGAGGTCAGCCGGGCCCTGTCGTCGGCGCTGCCGCTCGACCAGCTGCTCGTGGTCATCATGGAGAAGGTCACGCAGCTGATGGACGCCGACCGCTCCACGCTGTACCTGATGTCGCGCGACCGGACCGAGCTTTGGTCCAAGGTCGTCCAGGGCGGCGAGGTGGTCGACATCCGGCTCAAGGTCGGCGAGGGCGTGGCCGGGTGGGTCGGGGCGACCGGCGAGACGGTCAACCTGATCGACGCCTACGACGACCAGCGCTTCCAGCCCGCGGTCGACCTGCGCTCGGGCTACCGGACCCGGTCGGTGCTGGCGGTGCCGATGCGCGACACCCTGGGCGCGATCGTCGGCGTGCTGCAGGTGCTCAACAAGCAGGACGGGCCGTTCACCGGCGCCGACGAGGAGCTGCTCGACGGCCTGGCCAGCCAGGCGGCGATGGCGATCGAGAACGCGACGCTGTACCACTCGGTCGTCGCCCAGAACGCCGAGCTGGTGCGCGCGCGCGGCGAGCTCGAGCAGATGGCGCGCGAGCTCAACGCGCTGTACGAGGTCGAGAAGGAGCTGTCGGCCGCGGTCGACCTCGACGAGCTGCTGACCCGCATCCTGACCCAGGCGGTGGCCGTGCTGCGGGTGTCGGCCGGCTCGATCGCCCTGGTCGACGGCGGCCAGCTCCGCTTCGGCACGGTGGTCGGCCCGGCCGCGGCCCGCCTGCTCGGCCACAGCATGCCGATCGGCGAGGGCGTGATCGGCTGGGCCGTGGCCCGGCGCGCCCCGCTGGTGGTCAACCAGCCGGCCGACGATCCGCGCCACGCGGTCGACTTCGCGCGCTCGCTCGAGGTGCGGCCGCGCAACATCCTGGCCGCCCCGCTGGTCGACGGCGACGAGGTGCTGGGCGGGGTCGAGCTGATCGACAAGGCGGCCGGCGCCGGCTTCGATCAAGACGACGTCAAGCTGCTCGTGCTGGTGGCCGCGCAGATCGCCAAGGCCATCGGCCTGGCCAAGAGCCGCGACGCCCGCACCCACCAGGACCGCCTGGCCGCGGTCGGCCGCCTGGTCGCCGGCATCCTGCACGACCTGCGCACGCCGATGACGATCATCTCCGGCTACGCCCAGCTCATGGCCGCGTCCGACGACGCCGCCCAGCGCGATCGCTACGTCGAGCTGGTCCTGCGCCAGTTCGACCTGATGAGCGGCATGACGCGTGAGGTGCTGGCGTTCGCGCGCGGCGACGCCGACCTGTTCGTGCGCAAGGTCTACCTGCACGTCTTCCTCGACGAGGTCGGCACCCAGCTGCGCGCGGCCATGGCCGGGCGCGGCGTCGAGGTCACCATCGAGCCGGGCTACGACGGGGTGGCGTACTTCGACGAGCAGAAGTTCCTGCGCGTCATCCACAACCTGGCTCGCAACGCGGCCGAGGCCATGACCAGCGGCGGCGCCATCACGGTGCGGACCAGCCGCGACGGGGAGCACCTGGTGCTGTCGATCGTCGACAACGGGCCGGGCATCCCGGCCGAGGTCCAGGGCCGGCTGTTCACCCTGTTCGCGTCGGGCAAGCGCGGCGGCACCGGCCTGGGGCTGGCCATCGTCAAGAAGATCGTCGAGGACCACGGCGGCAGCGTGGCGTGGTCGTCGGGCAGCTCCGGCACCAGCTTCCACCTGCGGGTGCCGCTCGACGGTCGCCGCGCTGGCGAGGCCGTCGACCCGGCGACCACCCTGCCGGGCTGACATGGCGGCGGCACCGGGCCTGCGGCTGGTCGGGGTCGAGCGCGGGTTCGGCCGGCGCCCGGTGCTGGGGGGCGTCGACCTGACCGCCACGCCGGGTGAGGTGGTGGCGCTGGTCGGCCGCAACGGCGCCGGCAAGACGACCCTGTTGCGCCTGGCCGTCGGCGTGCTCGAGCCGGGCCGCGGCGAGGTCACCGTCGATGGCCACCCGCCCAGCACCCCGGGGCCAGCTCGCCCGTCGGTCGGCTACGTCGCCGAGGGCGCGCCGCTGCCAGGGGACGCCACCGTCGACGGCTTCCTGCGGGCCCAGGCCGCCCTGCGCGGCGGCGATCGCGCGGCGCGGGTGGCGCACGTCGCCGCGGCGCGGGCGCGGCTCGGGGTCGACCAGGTCGCGCCGCGCACGATCGCCACGCTGTCGCGCGGCTGGCGCCAGCGCGTCGCCCTGGCCGAGGCGCTGGCGGCGGCGCCGCGCCTGCTCGTGCTCGACGAGCCGACCGCCGGGCTCGACCCCGAGACCACCCGCGCGCTGTGGGCCGAGCTGGCCGAGCTGGCCGCGCCGGCGGGGCGCGAACGCGTCGTGCTGCTGGCCAGCCACGACCCGGCCGAGGTGGCGGCGGTCGCGACGCGGGTGGTGGTGATGGCCGCGGGCCGGGTCGAGCGGGACGTGGCGCTGGCCGGCGACGCCGCGGCGCGCGCGGCCCAGGTCGCCGAGGCCATGCCGTGATCGGACCGGTCCGGACCGTGCTGGCGCTGACCCGGGCCGAGCTGGCGGCGACCGCGCGCTCGCCGGTCAGCTGGATCATCCTCGCCCTGTTCCTGGCCGTGCAGGGCGCGGCGTTCGCCGCGCTGCTGGCGGCGCGCTCGCGGCCCGACCAGCTGCCGCCGATCGGCCCGGTGCTCGAGGGCTACTTCGCCGGCTCGCTCCTCACCCACAACCTCGGCCTCATCGCCGTGGCCGCGCTGGCCAGCCGGGCCCTGGCCGAGCCGCGCCGGACCGGCACCCTCGATGGCCTGGTCGCGCTCGGCGTCGGCGACGGCGCGCTGGTGATCGCGGCCTGGCTGGCGGCCAGCCTGACCTACGCGCTGGCCTGGGCCCCGACGCTGCTGTACGTGGCCGTCGTCGCCGGCCTGGCCGGGGCGGGCGCCCTCGACCCGGGACCGATCGTCGCCGGCTACGTCGGCGTGGTGGTGGTCGGCGCCGCGGTGCTGGCGGTGGCGCTGGCGGTGACCAGCGTGGTGACCCAGCCGCTCCTGGCGGTGGCGCTGGCGTTCGTCGCCGCCGTGGTCGCGCTGCTCGGCGCCGAGCTGGCGGGCGCGTGGCTGTCGGCCGGCGCGGCCTCGACCTGGTCGCTGCGCGCGCAGCTGGCCGCGGCCGCCGGCGGCGCGCCGCGCGCGGCCGGGCTGGCGCTGGCGGCGACGATGGTCGGCGCCGGCCTGCTCGCGGCCAGCGCCGGGCTGGCGGCCGGGCGGCGTCGGCGCGACGTCGGCGCGACCCGGCTCATCGCCGGCGCGCTGGTGCTGGCCATCGGCGTGCAGGTCGTCTTGCTGGCCCAGGCCCAGCGCTGGTCGCTCGACGTCACCGCCGCCGGTCAGCACACCCTGCGGCCGGCCAGCCAGCGCGTGCTGGCGGCGCTGCCGGCGACGGCCGGGTCGATCCGCCTCACCGTCATCCGCCCGGTGCTGGCCGCGCTCGGCAGCGCGCACGACGAGATCGTGCGGGTGGTCGACCGCCTGGTCGCGGCCAGCCCGGCGCTGCGGCGCGACGTCGTCGACGGGACCGACCCGGCGGTGGCGACGCTGGCGGCCGGCGCCGGGCTGCTCGGGCCCGACCTCGGGCGCGGCGGCGGTGTGGTCGTGCGTGGTGGGGGAGGTCGCCAGGTCGTGCTCGACCTGCTCGCGCTGGTGGCCATCGACGCCGACCCGGGCGCGCCGCGACTCGAGCGGCTGGCGGTCGAGGCCGAGCTGGTCGCGGCCATCGCCCAGGTCAGCGACCCGCGCCCGCTGGTGGCCTGCTTCAGCGGCGGGCACGGCGAGCTCGGGCTCGTGGCCGACCCGGCGGTGGCCGAGCTGTCGCCGTGGATCGCCCACCTGCGCGAGGACGGCGCCGTCATCCGCACGCTCGACGCCCTGGCTGGCGGCGTCGCGCCCGACTGCGCGGTGCTGCTGGTGATGGGGCCGACCACCTCGTTGACCCCGGCCGAGGCGCTGGCGACGCAGGACTACCTCGCCGGCGGCGGCGCGCTGGTGGTGGCGGCGGCGGCCCGGCCCGATCGCGGCGTGCTGCCGGCCACCGGCCTCGAACCGGTGATGGCCGCGGCCGGGCTCGAGCTGACCGACGCGGTGGCGATCGAGCCGGACGCGACCGACGCCGCGCTGGTCGCGGTCGCCGACGGCTACCGCGACCACCCGATCAACGCCGGCATGCGCGGCCAGCGCGTGACGACCTGGATCGCGCCGCGGGTGGTGAGCGTGCGGGCGCCAGCCACCGTCCTGATCGAGACCAGCGCGGCCGGGTGGGGCGAGCGCGGCTGGAGCCGCGGCGCGGTCGGGCGCGACCCCGACGACCTGCCCGGGCCGGTCGCGCTGGCCGCCGCCAGCGAGGTGGTGGTGCGGCCCGGTGGCCCGCCGGCCCGCCTCGTCGTCCTCGGCTCGGCCGAGTCGCTGTCGACGGCGGTGACCACCGCCGCCGCGGCCGGGCGGCGCTGGGCCACCGCCGCCGTGCGCTGGGCCGCGCGGCGGCAGCGGGTGGCCGCGGCCGACGACGCGCCGGCGCCGGTGTGGCTGCGGGTCGATCCGGCGCTGCGCCAGCGGCTGGCCATCGGCGCGGGCGCCGGGCTGCCGGCGCTGGCGCTGCTGGTGGCGCTGGTGCTGGGGTGGCGGCGCCGTCGGCAGGGCGAGGCCGGGCGATGAGCTACCGCGCGCTGGCGGCGTTGACCGTGGTGCTCGCGCTGGTGACGATCACCCGGCTGCTGGTGCCGGCCCCGACGTCGGGCGGCGCCGGTCCGGATCGCCGGGTCCTGACCCAGCCGGTCGACGGGGTCCGCACCCTGCGCTGGCGCCGCGGCCAGGCCGAGGTGGTGGTCGAGCGCACCGACGACGGCTGGCGCATGGTCGCGCCCGCGCCCGGGCCGGCCGAGGCCGCCGTCGTCGACGATCTGCTCGGCGTGCTGACCGCCGCGCGCTGGCAGCGCCGGGTCGGCGGCGACCAGGTCGGGCCGGCCGCGCTGGCCGTGCTCGAGGTGGGCGGCGCCGCGCTGCCGCCGCTGCGCCTGGGCCCGGTCGTGCCCGGCCTCGAGGCGGCGTGGATCAGCGACGGTCGCCGCAGCTGGCTGGTCGACGCCTGGGTGGTGCGCGCGCTCGACCGGCCGGCGCTCGCGCTGCGCGCCACCGCGCCGTTGACCGTCGGCGCGGCCGAGCTGGCCGGCCTCGAGCTCCACCTCGGCACGGCCGAGCTGATCGGCGCTGGTCGGCCGCTGCGCGCGCGCGGCGTGCTCGCCGGCGGTGACGTCGTGCTGGGGCCGGACGCCGTGCGCGCGCTGGTCGACGCGCTGGCCGCGATCCGGGTGGTCGGGCTGCCCGGCGCGGCCGAGGTCGCGGCCGCGGCCGCGGATCAGCGCGCGCCGGTCGACGCCAGCGTCCGCGTGCTCGGCGCCGCCGGTGCGCGCGAGCTGCGAGTGGTTGGCGCCTGCGCCGGCGGCGGCGCGCTCGCCGACGGGCCGGCCGGCTGGCTGTGTGTCGACGCGGCGGCGCTGACCGCGCTCGCCGCCGTCGTCGCGCGCATCCAGGCCGAGCCGACGGCGGTGGCCGATCCGGTGCCGGTCCGGGCGGCGCCGACCGCGCTGACGCTGCCCAGCGGCGTGCGCCTGGTGTTCTCCGGCGGCGGCGCCAGCGTGGCCGAGCCCGGGGCGTCGGCCGCGGCGCCCGAGGCGCCGATCGCCGTCGACCGCGACCGCGCCGCCGCCTTCCTGGCGTTGCTGTCGAGCCCGCACCCGGTGCAGGCGCGCGCCGGTCGCCGCGCCGGCGCCACGCTCGCGGTCGAGACCGCCGACGGCACGGTCGCGCTCGAGCTCGGGCCGGCCGGCCCGGCCGGGGCCAGCGCCTGGCTCGGCCAGCCCGGGCTGGCGACCGTCTGGCAGCTCGGCGGCGACGAGGCGGCCCTGCTCGCCGCCACCGTCGAGGCGCTGCGCGACCGCGTGTTGTGGGCCGAGGACCCGACCCGGCTCCTCGCGGTGCGCCGCGACGGCATCGACACCAGCGCCACCGAGCTCGAGCGCTGGCGCGCGGCGGCGCAGCTGCAGGTCCGGCGCTGGGCCAGCCCGGCCGAGCGCGCCCGCCTGACCGGCGCCCGCGCGACCGCGCGGGTCGAGCTGGTCTTCGCGGCGCCGCCGACGCCCGGCGCGGCCGAGGTGGTGCACGTGCTCGAGCGGGTGCGAGCGACGGCGGCCGGGTGCCTGGCCCGGGTCGACGGCGCCCTGGTCGAGCTGACGACCGCCACCTGTCCGTAGCGCCGCGGTCAGGGGCCGGGAACGGGCAAGTCGATCGATGCGCGCGGTCGAGGCGCCCCGCGGGCAAGGCGCGACGAGGGAGCATACCCGTCGGTACGTGACCGAGGAGCAATGAAGCCCCCGGGGATGGATCGGCCGCGCGCGCGACCGAGTTGCTCGTTCCCGGCCCCTCAGCGCCCGCCGGTGCCGGTGGCCCACAGCGGCACGCCGCCCGGGCCGTAGATGACGAAGTTGCCGTCGTCCTGCACGTAGCCGACCGCGCCCGGGTGGCCATGCGTGCTGGTGTGGAACAGGGCGGTGCCCGGCCCGTACAGCACCAGGTTGCCGTCGGGCTGCATCACCAGGGACGTGCTGATCCGGCCGGCCGTCCGCGACGCCCACAGCGCCCGCAGGCCAGCGCCGACGACCTGGTACAGCACGACGTTGCCGTCGCCCTGGTGGATGAGGTGGAAGCGGCCGTCACACGACACCTTGGAGCTGTCGGGCCCGAGCTGCTCGTCGATCGCAAACAGGCCACACCCGGCCGGCGGCGTCGGCGGCGCCTCGGGCGCGGTCAGGGCCACGCCCCAGGCCGCGGCCTGCTCGCGCACGAAGCCGAGGTGGGTGTCGACGCGGACGAAGAACGCGCGGTTGGTGCACGGCGTGCCGTCGACGACCTCGGTCCCGGAGGTGACGCCGACCAGCCGGTTGCCGTCGAGCAGCGCGCCGCCGGAGTCACCGCTGCAGATGGTGGAGGGGCCGGGCGAGGTCAGGATCATGTCGCCGACGCCGCCGACGCCACCGACCTGGCTGACCGTGACCGTGCCAGAGCGGCGCACGCCGGCGTCGCCCGCGCCGGCCGCGGTCAGGCCGTAGCCGACGGCGGTCAGGCTGGCGCCGTTGCCGACCGCCCGGGTATCGACCGTGGACGGTGCGTGCGGGGCGGGGTCGGCCAGCAGCAGCACGGCGACGTCCTCGGCGTGGACCCCGCCGGGGTAGCCGGGGTGCGCGGCCTGGGCGATCACCGCGCTGCGGAAGCCGCTCGACTCGAACGTGCGGGCTGGCCTGGTCGCGATGCAGTGGGCGGCCGTCACCACCAGGCGCGGCGCCACCAGCGTGCCGCTGCACAACGAGCCGTCCATGCTGACCCGGCCGACCGCGGTGTGGACCTGGTCGTCGGGGTTGGTCGGGTTGACGATGAGAACGTAGCCGTCGGCGTCGCCATCGCCGTCGTACTCCCCGACCATGCAGGCCGACTGCGCGAGGGCCAGGCTGGTGAGCAGGGTCAGGGCGGTGTGAGGGAGCGGGGTGGGGCGCATCGATTCCTCCTGGCCCCTCCTCGAGCAAGGGCGTGGCCAGCCCCGCCCACCGCGGCGCGGGGCCGGCCGAACCAGCGATCACGAGGGGTTGCCCCCTGGCGCCGGGCGGCCGCGCCTGGGGCAGCACACCCGGAGCTGGTCCGGGGCCGGTCCAGGCCCGACCCGGATCCAGGCCCGATCACGGGCCGATCCTGAGCCGATCCAGCGGGCGCAACTCGCGGCTCGCGCCGGCGCCCGGCCAGGTCCTCAGTGCTTGGGCGCTTGCTTGGTCGCGGGCGGCAGGCCGCCGGCGGCGGGGTCCGCGGCGGGCGGCGGCGTGACCCAGTTGCCCTGGGTCACGTTGGTCAGGCTCTTGTAGACCAGCAGGCCGTCGGAGTTGCGCTCGCTGTGCGGCGACGACTGCATCCACTGCCCGGTGATGATCATCTCGTCGCCGACCTTGTACGGCGGCGGCACCGGCCACGCCTTGATCTCTTCCTTGGGCAGGTTCTTGATCTCCTGCTTGTTGGGCGCGCGCGGGACGTCGACCACCCACACGCTCTTCTCGATGGGGGTGTCGGGCGAGTCGCCGATGTAGAACTTGGGCCGCTCGCACAGGGTCGGGTCGTCCTCGATGAGCTTGGCGACCTCGGCGTCGGTCATCGCCTCCTTGCGGATGGCGGTCATGCAGTCGTAGGCCCAGGTCACGTAGCCCTTGATGGTGACCTCGGTGTTCAAGTACTTCTTGCCGCGGACCCGCATCTCCTTGACCGCGTGCGAGCCGTCGGCGTTGGGCTTGGGCAGGTCGAAGCTGGGCACGGCCGGCAGGTCGAGCTTGATGTTGTGGGCCTTGACCTCGGCGGCCGGACCCTTGAGCTGGTCCTTTTCACACCCGGGCGCCGCGACCGACACCGCGAAAAGCGGTACCAGAAGCAGAGCGGAGCCCGAGCCGGTGAGCAGCGTGCGACCTTGCATGGACTCGGACATAACATGACCCCCCGGTCCCCTCAAGACACCCCGGCCCCTGGATGGTTGCGGCCCGCCCCGGCGGCGGTGGTGGCGCTGGTCCTGAGCGCCAGCGTCGGCTGCGAAGCTCCGGCCCGGGTCAAGCCGTGGCGGCACGCGCCCGACCCGGTCGGCGCGGCGGCGACCGCGCCGTCGGTCTCGCCGGTGGCCGGCGGCGGGACCGGCAGCGCCATCCTGGCCGCCCGGCCGCACACCCTGCGGGTGGCGATCAGCGCCGAGCCCAAGGGCCTCAACCCGCTCCTCGACGCCTCGCTGTGGACCCGCCGCATCATGGTCGGGACGGTGTTCGAGCCGCTCTTGCGCCACGAGCCCGACCCGGCCCGGCCCGACGGCCCCGGCCGCTACGCGCCGCGCCTGGCCCGGTCGTGGAAGATCTCCGGCAACGGGCTCGACCTCCTGCTCGAGCTCGAGCCGGGCGCGACCTGGCACGACGGCCGCGCCGTCACCTCGGTCGACGCCCAGTTCACCCTCGACCTGGTGCGCAGCCCGAGCGGGCCGGCCCCGCACTACCGCGCGTTGCTGTCGGACATCGAGGTGGTCGAGCTGGTCGGCCCACGCGCGCTGCGGATCCGCATGTACCGCCCCAACGTGTGGATGCTGCGGGCGCTGGCCGAGCTGCCGATGATCCCGGCCCACGTGTACGAGCGTGGTCTGGCCGCCGGCGGCGCGCTGGTCGGCTCCGGTCCGTACCGCTACGTCGGCTGGAAGGACGGGGTGGTGCGCCTGACCGCCCACGCCAAGCACCACCGCGGCGCGCCGGCCATCCGCGATCTCGAGCTGGTGTACGACAGCGACGCCGCCATCATCCTCACCGCCGCCAAGCGCGGCGAGATCGACATCGTGCCCGAGCTCATCCCGGCGCACTGGCCGGAGCAGGCGTCGGCGCCGGGCTTCGCCTCGACCTTCACCGCGCTCGAGCTGCGGCCGCCGCGCCTGCGCGCGCTGCTGTTCGACGCCGGGGCGCCGCCGCTCGACGACGCCCGGGTCCGGCGCGCGCTGTCGCTGCTGATCGACCGGCGTGGCCTGGCCAAGGACGTGTACGACGGCCTGGCCGAGCCGGTCGCCAGCGTGGCGTGGCCGGGTGGCCCGCTCGACGCGCCGGCGCTGCCGGTGCCGGCGTTCGATCCGCAGGCGGCCGGGCTGCTGCTCGACCAGGCCGGCTGGACCGACAGCGACGGCGACGGCGTACGCGACCAGGCCGGCAAGCCGATGCGGCTCGACGTGCTGGTGGTCGAGCGCGAGCACGGCGGCGACCGGCCCGGCCGGGTGCCCGAGCGCGATCGCGTGCTCGACGCCTTCAAGCGCGTCGGCATCGGCCTCGACGTCCGGGTTGGCTCGGAGGCGGTGATCGACAACCGCCTGGTCAGCGGCGAGTTCGACCTGGCCTTCGTCGAGCTCGGCGGCATGGTCGACATGGACCTGGCGCCGTGGTTCGCCACCGGCGGCCGCCTCAACGCCAGCCGGCTGGTGTCGCGCCGCATCGACCGCGCGCTCGAGGCCCTGGGCGCCGCCTGGGACCCGGCGCAGCGCCGCCTCGTCGCCGGCGAGCTGGCCGCGGCCATCGACGAGGCGATGCCGCTGGCGGCGATCGTCGCCGAGGCGCCGCAGGGCCTGGTCCACCAGCGGGTGCAGGGCGTGGTGGTGTGGGACGGCTGGATCGATCTCACCCGCCTGTCGCTGGCGCCGCCGTAGCCGCGCCGTCGGCCGGCGCGACCTCGAGGCCGCGCGAGGTCAGGCGCAGCCGCGCCGGCTCGAGCCGCAGGAACGCGCGCAGGTGGTCGTGGGCGGCGGCGCGCAGCCGGGCCGACGTGGCCGGGTCGGGCCGGGAGGCGAGGGCGACCTGGGTGGCGGCGAAGAAGGTGCCGAGGATGACCAGGCGCTGGTACAGCTCGCGCTTGTCGGCCGCGCTCGCGGTCGCCAGCCGCCGCTCGGCCGACATGGTGGCGACCAGCTGGCGGTACAGCGGCACGAAGCTGCCGTCGGGCAGGTCGGCGCCCCGGTAGGCCATGTAGCAGCCGGCCAGGTAGGTGGCGGCGGCGACCGCGAGGTCGCCGGTGGGGGCGCCGAGCTGCTTCATCAGCTGCGGGTGACCGTCGAGCAGCTGCTGGTACACCCGGGCGGCCTCGGCGCGCTGGGCCGGCGGCGCGCTCGCGGCCAGCGCGGCCACCGCGTGCGACGGGCCGGGCCGCACCGCCAGCGCTCGCAGGTCGGCGCGGGACGGCGTGGACACGCGGGTGGTCCCGCCGCCGGGGCCCGGCGGCGTGCGCAGGGCGTCGTTGAGCGTGCGCTGGGTGACGACACCGCTGGCGATCATCAGCGGCGTGCCGGTGTACGTCGGGATGTGGTAGTCGGCGCGGGTCGGCCGTGGCCCGGCCAGGGTGACGACGCCCGCGAGGGCGACGGCGAGGACGAGTCGAAGCGGGGACAGGGCGATGCGGGTCACGGGGCCTCCGGGGTTGTCGAGTAGACGATCGGCGCCGCCCGACCGTCGCATCGGCCGTTCCGGGCCGGCGCCGCCCCGTCTCGTTACGGCAGGTTGCGCCCGAGGGCGGCCCGGGCCGTGCGCTCTGTCGATCGGCGTCGGCGGCCGCTTCGCCACGGCCAGTGTCGCCGGGGCCGCGCTGCCCGGCAGCGAGGTCAAGAACCGCAACGTGACCTATCACTACGCCTCCGGCATCGACAAGGAGGCGGTCAGCAAGCTCACCGTCGGCGGGGCAGGCGGCGCCGACTACGCGCGGTACACCTACTACCAGGATGGCGGCATGAAGCGGCGCACCTACCCAGGCGCCGGGCCGGGCGGCGCCGACGTGGCGTGGGACTTCCTGTACGACAGCGACGACCAGCTCAAGCGAGTCGTGAAGAAGCACGTCACCGGCGCCGTCGAGACCACGGTGGCCATCGAGGACTACCTGTATCACCACGACGGGGCGCGGGCGGTCATCGTCAAGCGGGACGCTGCCGGCGTGTCGCAGGAAGTGCGTCGCTTCATCGGCGACCAGGAGGCCGTGCTGAGCCCGGCTGGCGCCGTGCTCGAGACCCTGGCCCATGTCACGATGGGGACGGTGCTGGCGCGCGTCAAAGACCGGGTCAGCTACGAGCACCAGTTCCACGGCCTGGGCGGCTCGACCCTGGCCGCCGTGGCCACCGACGGCACCGTCAACACCGCCTTCACCTACGGCCCGTACGGCGAGGTCATCGAGGCCAGCGGCGGCCAGGTCGCCAGCCACCGCCGCCGCATGAACGACAAGTTCCAGGACGACATCAGCGGCCTTGGCTACTACGGCGTCCGCTACTACGACCAGGTCCTGCTCGGCTGGACCCAGGGCGACCCGCTGTACCGCTACCGCCCCGAGGCCGGCTGGGACGAGCCGCGCCGCGGCCAGCTGTACGGCTTCGTGATGCAGAACCCGCTACGGTATGTGGATCCCGATGGGACCGATTCAGTCACCGCGATCGTAACTTATCGAAGCAACGTGTCACAGAGGTCGAGTCTAAAACCCTACGCAGACATGACAATGCAGGCGATCCGGGGTCTCAAGAAATCGCCCGTGTCTCGTCTGTTCCAGAAGATCTCGCCTGCGGGTGCTACGTTGCGCGTCGGGAAGATCAGGCAAGGCGGGAAGGTCGCCTCGGGGCCGATTGACCTGAACTTCTCAATTGTCGATCTCTCTGACAAGGCATCGGTCGCCCGTGCAAAGAAGATAGTCGGATTTCGACAGGTGATTGACGCAATGGCGACCGGGCCGAATCAACTGGATCGCGCATCCACGTTGCGGGGTGACCAATATACCGTGGTTGCGGTGGATCGCATCGCACTGGAGTTACAGCACCTCGATCTCAAGGACCCGAAGCAAAGGGAGAAGGCACTCAAGTACATTCTGGACCTGGTTTCTCACGAGCCTGGGCATTCCTACGGAGCAGGGCATTGCGTCGGTTCCTGCCTCGCCGACGATGCGAGGCCTTTTCAAGACATCATGGGACCAGTACCCGACGACCCCTACGAAGTTCGAGAGTACAAGGACTCGATCTCCTCGATTGAGGCCTATCTCAGCCATCGTCTTACGTCACAGGTGAAGAAGTAATGTGTATTCGACGAACGTTCGTCGCGTCTAGTGTGCTCGTTGTCGCCTGTGAGCGGCAGGCGCCGGAGGTCGTCGCACCGCGAGAAAGCAAAGACGACCTGTCGGCGGGTCAACCGGCTGTTGGAGTGCATGAAGTGGAGCCGCCCCCACCGGGCCTTGCGGCGCGGTCAGTACCTGCACAAACGTACTCCGAGGAACTCCAGAAGCCGTGCAGGATCGGTGGGGACTACGACGTGGCAATCGCAACGAAAGTGGTTGAGAGGTTGAGGCTCATTCGGGAAGCGCCTCCGGTCGGGCAGGAAGCCGGGCTATTCCTCGTGCCGCAAGAGCGGTCCCACTTGCCACTCGAGGCCATCTGGGTCGACTCGAACATCTTGAAGAGCCATGATATTCTCGTTAATCCAAGGCCTTACGGAGAGGTGCTGGTGGCATTCAGAGACGGAGTGAAGACGTTCTGTGTCGATACGACCGGCCCGATCCCTATGTTCGTCTTGAGAGCGCATATTCTCTAATACCCGGTCACGGGGCGTACCCGTTTATGGGGCGTACCCGTTCACGGGGCGGAGACTCATCAGCAGTCGTCAAGGTCGTGAAGACGCGATCAGGGGAAGGGGAGCGGACAGTGGCGTTGTCTAACCCCGCGAGAATGCTGGGGGTGGGTATCCGGCGCGGACGGGCGCTGGACGGTTTCGAACGGGTGCGTCCGGTGGGCCGGACATGTGGTGTCGCAAGGTGCAGGAATGAGGCGGAAGGTTGCGGGGCGAGGCCCGAGCGCCTACTCCAGCTGACCGGGCCTGGCGCAGGCGCCGCGCGCTGGAGGCGCTCCGGGTTCTCAGCCAGCGCGCGGGCCGTACTTGCGGTCGAAGAACCGCTCCATGGCCGCGAGCAGCGCGGGGACGTCGGCGATGGCCGGGACGGAGATGCGGCAAATCTGGACGTTGCCGCGCTTCTGCGCGGCCTTGACGGCGGCCGACAGGGAGCCCTGGGTCGACTCCTGCGGGTTGATGACGTAGAAGAGGTCGGGCGCACCGCCGCCGGTCGACTGGCCGTAGCTGACGCGGCTCCGCACCAGGGTCGGCGCGGTGGCGAGCAGGTGATCGACGAACTCGTCGACGAGGTCGGCGTGGCTGGTCGGCGCCGGCGGCAGGTAGAACGACAGGAGGCCGCTGGCCAGGCCGGCCGCCGCCTCGGCCGGGCCGATGGCGTACAGGGTGAGGTCGTGGCCACGTGCGGCCAGGGTGGCGCGCAGGCCGTCGGCGAGCTGGTGGGTGTGGGTGGCGATGGCCGCCATGCGCGGGCGCAGGTCGGCCAGGCCGTCGCGGAGGATGGCGCGCTGGCCGGGCGTCGCGAACGAGTCGGCGTCGGCGCCGAGCGCGCGCGCCCCCGCGAGGATGGCGCGCGCCAGCGGGTGGTCGGCGCAGGCGGCGACGCCGAGGGTGGTCTTGCCCTTGGTGAAGTACTTCGAGCCGCTCTTGACCAGCACGAACGGCCAGTCGCCGGCGACCTCGCGCGCCAGCGCCGGGTACAGCGGGGCCAGCGTGGTGTCGACCAGCACCGGCACGGTCTTGCCCCAGCGCTGCTGGTACGCCCGCAGCGCCGCCAGCAGGGCGGGCAGGTCGTGCACCTGCAGCTCGGGGTTGGTCGGGGTCTCGAGGAAGACGCAGGCGCCGGCGCCGCCGAGCTGGCCCAGGCCGGCGATGATGCCGTCGATGAGGGTGCGGCGCGCGCCGCTGGCGTCGGTGCTCATCACCGGTAGCGGCGCCGGCACCAGCGTGGTGGTCGGGGCCAGGAGGTCGGTGATGAGCTGGCCGGTGCCGCCATAGCCGTTCTGGGCGTAGAAGAAGGTGACCGGGCGCCCGTCATCACCGGCGGCGGCGGTGGCGGCGGCGAACACCGCGGCCTCGGCGGCCAGGCCGGTGCAGAAGTACAGCGCGTCGGTCACCTCGGGGAACAGCGCGCGCAGGGCGGCGTCACACGCGGCGGTGGTGGCCTCGAGCTCGGGCGGCACGGCCACGCCGGCGATCCGAGCCAGCGCGCGCTGGGCGTCGGCGGCCAAGAGGGCCGACACCGTCCGCTTGCGCACGATCTGCAGGCCACGCGGCGGGATGCGGGCGGCGTCGCGCACCAGCAGCACGCCGCCACCGGGGACCGGGTAGCAGACGGCGTCGGCGCCGACCGCGCGCAGGTCGCCGGTGAACGGCGTGGCGCGCACCAGCACGGTCAGCTCGTCGGCGCTGGTCGGGTGCGTCAGCGCCGGCGCGGCGCCAGCCTGCTCGACCAGCGTGACCCCGCGCGTGGCCAGCTGGGCGCGCAGCGCGGCAGACACCGGCAGCGTGCCCTCGGCGACGACGCGGACCGGCCGGGTCCGGTCGGGCGCCTCGATCACGCTCAGCCATGGCTTGGTCGCCGACGCGAAGGTGAACACCCGGGCGGCGTGGGTGGTGGCGGCCAGCCATAGCTCGTACACCGTCGACAGCGGCTGGCCGAGCCGGGCATAGTCGTACGGCAGGCCGCACCCGCGCAGCACCTCGCGCACCGCCGCCGGATCGGTCACCCGATCGTCGACCAGGCGGGCCAGGGCGGCGTCGAGCCTCCCGGCGAACTGCTCCTCGGAGTCGAACCGCGGCAGGTCGTAGGTGGTCGCGGTCGGGGCCCAGTCGTCGGGCGCCGCCGACGGCTCGGCCAGCAACAGCGGCAGCACCTGCTCGAGCCGGGCCGCGAACTGCGGCGACAGCGGGATGCCGGCGGGGGCGGCAGGGGAGGCGACAGGCGCGGGCGAGGTCGGCGTGGAGGGCGTGGCCATGGCGACGCCAGCCTAGCAGCCCCGTGCCCGTGCCCGTGCCCGTGCCCGTGCCCGATCTGAGCGGGCAGGCGACCGCGAGCTCGCCCAGCCACAAGGCGCGGTGCCCGTGGTCAACTATCGCCGGATGCTGCCGATCGACAGCTTCGCGAGCGGGTGGCCACCTCGTGGATGACGAGGCGGGCCTGCGCCATGCCCTGCGTGCACACTGGGAGTCGCAGGGCCTCGTGGCGTCCTGCATCGACCTCGCGCAGGTCGCGCAGCTGCGGGCGCGGCACCAGGGGCTAGCGGAGCCGTACCTTGCGCTTCTGCTCGAGGTGGGTGTGCCGGCTGGTGACGATCGGCAGGGATTTCGGTTCTGGCAGCCGCCTGAGTTGCTAGAGACCTCGATCGTGCTGGCCACGGCCGGGTACAAGTGCCACTCCAAGCACAGGTCGCTCATCGTCGCCGACTACCTGCAGGAGTCGTGGTGGTACGCGATCTGGCTCGAAGGGCCTTGGCTGGGCATGGTTTCGCGAGCCCTCGGCACATCCACCGGCGACGATCCTGTGCCGCCGCTCGGAACCTTCACCGACTTCGTCCGAGCCTACCTCGCGGACGATGCCCGGCTCTATGGAGGGGCGGGGCACTAGGCCCTGAGCACTCGGCCCTGGGCACCTGGCGCCTGGCTGACCTGGTAGCCTCGGCGCATGCGATGGACCTGCGTGGCGCTCCTCGCCCTCGGCGCGAGTGCGGCCTGTGTGGACCCGAACGTGCCGACCGACAACGAGCTGTACGGCAGCTGGATCGGTACGGCTGACGGCATCGAGCGCCAGTTCCAGTTCGCCGCCGTCGACGGCGGCACCTACCCCGAGCTGGAGGGCGTGTTCAACACCTACCTCCTCTACAACAACGGCGTGATCGTGCAGACCGGGCACTACGCGGTCGAGCGGCGCGAGGTCACGGGCTACGGCGAGACCGACGCGCTGGTGACGATGGTGCTGTCGGGGCCGGGCGTCGGCCAGACTTTCGGCAACGCCATCCTCGGCTGGCGCGAGGACGAGCTCACGCTCAGCAGCGAGTCGGCCCTGGCCGGGCAGATCCGCTTCGTCCGCGCCGGGCTGTAGCAGAGCGCGCTCTGCGTTCACGGCGAGCGATCAGGATCACGGCGAGCGTTCCCGATCACGAGCGCGGCCACGGCCACGTGGGCGGCCACGGCCACGGCCACGGCCACGGCCACGATCACGGCCACGGCCGCAGAACGGGCACGGGCACGGGCACGGGCACGGGCACGGGCACGGGCACGGGCACGGAGCAGGCCGGTGAAGGACGCCGCTGCGCGGGCGTCCTTCGCCGGCCTGCTAGCCCTTGACCGAGCCGGCGGCGAGGCCGCCGACGAGGTAACGCTGCAGGACGTAGAACAGGACCATCACCGGCAGGCTGGTGACGATGGCGCCGGCGGCGAAGCGGCCCCAGTCGGCCG
Source organism: Kofleriaceae bacterium (assembly GCA_018058095.1). Classification (GTDB taxonomy): domain Bacteria; phylum Myxococcota_A; class Polyangia; order Haliangiales; family Haliangiaceae; genus JABFXX01. The sequence continues at coordinate 32,895 of JAGPCO010000024.1, read as the reverse complement.
AGAACTGGCTGACCGACGACTGCAGGAGCACCGGCAGGGTGTACTGGGTCTCGTCGGTCATGAAGGTCGAGGCCATGATGAACTCGTTCCACGCGGTCATGAACGAGAACAGCGCGGTCACGGCGATGCCGGGCCGGGCCAAGGGCAGGGCGATGCGCCAGAAGATCTGCCACGGGGTGGCGCCATCGATGCGCGCAGCCTCCTCCAGCTCGGCCGGGATGGCGTCGAAGGTGCCCTTGAGGGTCCACACGCAGAACGGGATGGCCGTGGTCGCGTAGACCAGGACCAGGCCACCGACGGAGCCGAGCAGGCCGAGCCGATCGAGCAGCACGTACAGCGGCATCAGCAGCATCGTCGCCGGGAACATCTGCACCACCAGGAACCCGGTCAGGCCGAGCCGGCGGCCGGGGAAGCGGAAGCGCGACAGCGCGTAGCCGGCGGTGCAGGCCAGGCCGACGCCGACCACGGTGGTGGCCAGCGCCACCAGCGCCGAGTTGCCGAGGTGGCGCAGGAACAGCAGCTCGTCGCCGGCGCCGCGGGTGGTGACCAGGTCGCGGAAGTGGTCGAGCGTGAGGTCGCTCGGCACTGGCGACGCCGACAGCGCGAACTGCCGGCCCGGCTCGAACGCCTTCTTGAGCACCAGCAGCACCGGGTACAGCACCACGGCGACCGCCAGCGCCAGCGCGGCGTACGCGCCCACCTGCACGTGCCAGCGCGGCGCGCCCCGCTTCACGTCGCCTCCTTGCGCACGACGCGGGTGCCGAACACCGTCCACAGCAGCAGGATGAGGAAGATGATCGTGCCGTACGCCGCGGCCATGCCGTAGCGCTCGCCGCGCTCGAACGCCCAGCGGTAGGCGTCGGTGACCAGGATGTCGGTCGCGCCGCCCGGCTTGCCGCCCGACACCAGGAAGATCACGTTGAACATGTTGAAGGTCCAGATCGACCCCAGCGCGATGGCCGGCGCCATGGCCGGGCGCAGGTGCGGCATCGTCACGTGCCAGAACCGCTGCCACGGGGTGGCGCCGTCGACCTCGGCCGCCTCGTACAGGTCGCGCGGCACAGCCTGGATGGCGCCGATGGCCACCACCATCATGAACGGGAAGCCGAGCCAGGTGTTGGTGATGACGTTGGCCGAGAACGCGGTCGCCCACGACGCGAACCAGCCGACCCGGTCGAGCCCGAACAGATCGAGCAGCGAGTTGATGGCGCCGTACTCGCCCTCGAACATGCCCTTCCAGATGAGCGCGGTGATGTAGTTGGGGATGGCCCACGGCAGGATGAGCAGCATGCGCAGGGTGCCGCGCGCGCGCAGCCACGGCCGCGTCAGGAGCAGCGCCAGCGCCACGCCGACGGCGACGTGCAGGACCACGTTGGCCGCGGTCCACACCACGGTGACGCCGAGGATGAACCAGAAGTTGAGGGGGTCGGTCATGGGCCGGCCGCCGCCCGACAGGATCTCGGCGAAGTTGTCGAGCCCGACGAAGGTCCACTGGCCGTGGTGGTGGTCGTAGAAGCCGAGCGTGAGGCCGACCACGAACGGCGTGACCACCAGCACCAGCATGGCGATCGCCGTCGGCGCGACGAAGGCGGCGGCGTGGCGGTGGGCGCGCACGCCGGCGGCGAGGCGGTCGGTCAGGCCACGCGCCGACGCCCACGCCACCGCGGTGGCGCACAGCACGATCGCCAGCGCCGGCAACCAGTAGCCCCAGGACAGCACCGGCGCGGCCAGGCCGGCGCTGGCCAGGCCGAGCGCGAGCGGGCGGGCCGCGCCGCCGACGACGGCGCCGGCGCACACCCCGAGCACGGCCAGGCCGAGCACGCCGATCACCACCAGCCACGGGAACGGATCGGGCCGGGCCGGGCCGGTCACCGCCACGTCGACGCGGACGATCGCGCCCGGCCGTGTCGTCCGCGCGGCGGCGGCGATGGCCACGCCGTCGTCGGCCCGGGCCGAGGTGTACACACGCCCGGCCGGCGCCCCGGCCCGGTGCGCGCGTTCGGCCGCCAGCGCGGCGTCGGCCAGCAGCTTGTCGGCGACCGGGCCGTCGGCGCCGCCGAGCGTGCGCTGGGTGCCGTCGGCCAGCGTGGCGCGCAGGCGCGGCAGGTACGGCCGTGGGCCGGGGCCGAGCTCGACGGTGGCGACCCGCACGTCGGGCGGGCTGGCCGAGCCGGCCTGCCACGCCGCCAGCGCGCGGCTGGCCTTGTCGCGCTGGGCGCTGGCCAGGCCGTGGTTGCGGTGGGCGACGAAGGCGGCGGTGAACACCAGCAGCGCGACCGCGCTGGCCAGCGCCAGGTCGCGCAACAGGCCACGCAGGGCCCGGTGCGAGCTCGCCGCCGTCGACCGCATCACCGGCGCGCTCCGCGCAGGTAACCCTCGATCTCCTGCTGCGCCGCCCACAGGCGCGCGCCAGCCTCGGCGCGGTGGCCGAGGATGTCGGCCAGCGCGGTCTTGTACGGCGTCCACACCAGGCGCATGGCCGGCGCGCTCGGCATCGCCACCGTCGTCGCCAGCTGGGCCCGGAACGCGGCCAGCACCGGGTCGGCCGCCAGCTCGGGGTCGGCGTACGCGGCCGGGTTGGGCACGATCTGCCGGCCGCGCCGGGCCCGGATCGTCGCCGACGCGTCGCCGGCCAGGTGATCCATGACCGCGTACGCCGCCGCCTTGTCGACCGCGTGGCTCGACATCAGCACCGCCTCGGCGCCCAGGAACGGCGCGGCCGGCTGGCCGGTGGCGGAGATGATCGGCAGCGTGGTCACCGCCCACGGCACGCCGGCGGCGATGTCGCCGACGAACCACGGCCCCGACACCGCCATCGCCGCCATGCCCTGGTTGAACAGGCTGGCGACCAGCGCCGGCTCGGCCTCGGCCGGGGCGACGCGGCGGTCGATGAACGTGCGGGCCAGCTCGGCCGCCGCCGTCGCCGCCGGGGTGGCGATGGCCAGGCTGCCGTCGTCGGCCAGGACCCGGCCGCCGAAGCCGTGCAGCCACGGCGCGTGGCCGTACAGATCGGCGCTGGCGTACGCCATCGGGTAGCCGCCCTGGCCCGCGGCCCGGCGCGTGTCGGCCATGGCCAGCAGGTCGTCGGTGGTGCGGGGCGGGACCGGCACCTGATCGGTCCGGTAGAACAGCGCGAGCGACTTCACCGCCAGCGGCAGGCCGTACAGCTGATCCCCTTCGACCAGCGCGGCCAGCGGATCGCTGCCGGCGTCGCCGCCGCTGGCCCGGGTCACGAAGCGATCGGCCACCGCGGCGTCGACCCAGAAGCCGATCGGCTCGATCGTGCCCGACCGGGCCCAGTCGCCCAGCCGGTCCTGGTTGTAGATGAACAGGTCGGGCCCGTTGCCGTTGGGGATGGCCGAGGTCAGCTTGTCGGCGAAGGCGTCGTACGGCACCGCGACCAGGCGGGCGCCGCGCTCGGGGTGGGCCTGGTTCCAGCCGTCGACGACCTCCTCGAGCGCGCGCCGCTCGGCGCCGTCGTAGGCGTGCCAGATCAGCACGTCGTCGCCGCGGCCGGGCGCACACCCGGCGGCCCCGGCGGCGGCGCCGGCGCTGGCGATCAGCACGAGGCGCGCGGCCAGCTTCACAGGCGGGCCTCGGTGGCGGCGTCGAACCAGTGCAGCGCCGCCGGATCGAGGAAGGCGGTGACGTGGTCACCCGGGCGGCCCGGGTGATCGGCGGCGGCGCGGGCGGTCAGCTCACCGGCGGCCGAGGCCAGGTGCAGGATGATCTCCGAGCCCAGCACCTCGCGCAGCGTGACCTCGGCCGGCATCGGCACGGCCTGGCCGTGGGCGGCCAGGGCGACCGCCTCCGGGCGCACGCCGAGCACGACCTTGCCGTCACCGCGCCGGGCGGTGGCCGGCGCCGTCGCCTGCACCGGCACCGCGAAGCCGGCGCCGCGCGCGGTCAGGCCGTCGCCGCCGCCGTCGGCCAGCTCGGCCGGCAGGAAGCTCATGCTCGGGGTGCCGAAGAAGCCAGCGACGAAGCGGTTGGCCGGGCGCTGGTAGATGGCGTCGGGCGCGCCCTGCTGCTGGATCACGCCGTCGCGCATGACGACGATGAGGTCGGCCAGGGTCATGGCCTCGACCTGGTCGTGCGTCACGTACAGCGAGGTGGCGCCGGCGGCGCGGTGCACGCGGGCGATCTCGCGCCGCATGTCGCCGCGCAGCTTGGCGTCGAGGTTGGACAGCGGCTCGTCGAACAGGAACACCTTGGGCGCGCGCACCACGGCGCGGCCGATGGCCACGCGCTGGCGCTGGCCGCCCGACAGCGCCTTGGGCAGGCGCTGCAGGTAGTCGCGCAGGCCGAGGCTGTCGGCCACCGCCTCGACCCGGGTCCGGATCTCGCGCTCAGCCGTGGCGCGCATGCGCAGCCCGAACGCCATGTTCTCGAACACGGTCATGTGCGGGTACAGCGCGTAGCTCTGGAACACCATGGCGATGTCGCGGTCCGACGGTGGCAGGTCGGTCACGTCGCGCTCGCCGATCCGCACGGTGCCGGTGGTCGGTGCCTCCAGCCCGGCGACGATACGCAGGGTGGTCGACTTGCCGCACCCCGACGGGCCGACCAGCACCGCCAGCTGCCCGGACGGCACCTCGAGGTCGAGGGGCGGGAGCACCGGGCGCGGCGCGCTGTCGTAGCGCTTGGACACCGATTCGAGGCGGACGCGGGCCATGGTGCAGCCCCGGGCGAGCAAGCGGCGAGCCAGGGGATCTCCCAGCGGTCCCGGCCGGTTGGGACCGGGATCGGGCCGCGCTCGTTGCCTTGCGCAACACCCGACCGGGGCCGGTGGCCGCAGCCGCACCCCCGGTGGCGGATGGTAGGTCCTGGCCTTTTCGAGAAGTTCCTGACATGGCTGTCAGACTTCTGTGATGCTCGGGGACATGACCCACGGCAGAACCGATGGTTACGGCGACCGCACGCGCGGCATGCCCCTTGCTGATGCGAGGACCCCATGAACATGCGCGCCGCCGTCGCCGCCGGTCTCGTCACCGCCCTGTGGTCCCTCGCCCCGGCCCACGCCGACGAGGCCCGCACGCCCGCGCAGCCTGTCGCCGGGGAGGTCCGGGTCGCGGCGCTCGAGCCGGCCGGACCGGGTGGGCCGGGCGGGCCGGGCCCGAGCGGGCCGGGCGCCGCGCCGCCGAGCACCGTCCCCGCGGCTGCGCCGGTCGGCGGGCCTGGGCTGTCCGCGCCCGGCATGTCGGCGCCGATCGCGCCGCCCCAGGTCGACGCCGAGGCCAGCCTCGAGCCGACCGGGCTGGCGGCGGCGGCGCGTGCCCCGTCGAGCCACCGGGCCTACCTCGCCGGGACCGCGCTCACCGTGCCGCGCGGCAAGGTCGAGGCCAGCGTGCACGCCCCGGCTATCCCGGCCATCATGCTGTTCGCCGCGCAGGCCGGCCTGACCGACCGCATCCAGCTCGGCGTCAACGCGGTCGCCGTCCCGGTCGCCGACGACGGCAGCGGCGCCATCGGCGTCAACGGCAAGATCGTCCTGCGCAAGGGCGCGCGTTCGGCCTGGGCCGTGACCGGCTCGCTGCACGCCCCCACCGTCGACGGCGGGTCCGACGAGCGCCTGACCACGCTCGGGCTGATCTACACCCGGTGCGGCGGCGGCGCCCGCTGCTCGACGCTGTGGACCGTGCAGGGCAACGCCCTCATCGTCGACGAGTCGGGCTCGAACTCCGAGCAGGTCATCCCGCTGACGCTGGGCGGCTCGGTCGTCGCCGGCGGCGGCCGGGCCAAGCTGCTGCTCGAGGCGCACGCGACCAACCTGCAGCGCGACGCGGTGTTCGTGATGGCCGGGATCGCCGGCCTGCGCTGGGCCGGGCAGCGGGTCGCCGTCGACGCTGGCCTGGCCTGGGCCAGCGTGGCCGAGAGCGGCAACAGCGACGGCGGCGCGTTCCCGCTGGTCGCGCTGTCGTACCGGCCCTGAGCACGGGCGTGGCCGCGTGGGTCACGGCCGCAGCTCGAGCAGCCCGTCGCGCACACCCAGGCGGCGCAGCAGGCGGTCGGCCTGGGCCCGATGGCTGGTGCTGGCGTGCTTGTCGGCGCGGGCCGCCTGCGCGTCGGTGATCGCCGCCGCCCGATCGCCCAGCTGGTCGGCGGCCAGGGCCGCCAGCAGGAGGGCCTCGGCCCGCCGCCCCGGCTGCGTGCGAGCGACCTCGAGCGCCTGGGTCCGCGCCACCAGCGGCATGCCCGCCGCCAGCGCCTCGCGGGCGCGCCGCAGCGAGGCCTTGGCCTTGGCCGCGGCCGCGCTCGTGGCCGGGGCCGACTGCTCGAGCTCGTCGAGCCGGCGCTCGGCCAGGGCCAGGCGGGCCTCGAGCTGGGCCAGCCGGACCTCGAGCCGGCTGTGCGGCCGGCCGTCGGCGGCGGCGGGGCGTGGCGCCGCGAGCAGGGCCAGGGCGGCGGCCGCGGCCAGCGGCGCGGCGGTGAACCAGGGGCGGGGAGCGCGGGGCAGGGACATCGGTGACCTCCTGCCCGACCGTACGCAGGCCGGCCCGGCGCGTTTCGGTCCGCCGCGCCGGCGGGATGCTCCCTCCGCATCCTGCTAGCGTAGGGGCGTGCCGGACCGCCCCGACGTCGATCGCCTGCGCGCCCTCATCGGCGACGCCACGTTCGATCGTCGGTTCGAGCTGGTGCGCGAGGCTGGCGCCGGCGGCATGGGCCGGGTGTTCGAGGCGCGTGAGCAGAGCAGCGGTCGCCGGGTGGCGATCAAGCTGATGACCGGGCGGGCCCAGGTCGACCTGCAGCGGTTCGCCGCCGAGGCGGAGATCCTCGAGCAGCTCGACCACCCACGTGTCGTCTCTTACGTCGCCCACGGCGTGACCGGCGCCGGCGCGCCGTACCTGGCCATGCAGTGGCTCGACGGCGAGTCGCTGGCCGAGCGGCTGCGGCGCGGGCCACTCACCGTGGCCGAGGTGGTGGCGCTGGCGCGTCAGCTCGGCGAGGCGCTGGCCCACGCCCACGGCCACGGCGTGGTGCACCGTGATCTCAAGCCGAGCAACGTCCTGCTGGTCGACGGCCGGATCGACGACGTTCGGCTCATCGACTTCGGCGTGGCCAAGGACACCGACGGCGGGCGCGACCTGACCCACACCGGGCAGCTGGTCGGCACGCCGGGCTACATGGCGCCGGAGCAGGCGCTCGGTCGACCCGGGCTCGACGGCCGGGCCGATCTGTTCGCGCTCGGATGCACGATGTACCAGGCGCTGACCGGGACCAGCCCATTCCCCGGCGACGAGATCATCGAGGTGCTGGCCCACCTGCTGCTGCACGATCCCGAGCCGGTCGACGCGGTGCGACCCGACGTGCCGCCGCGCCTGGCCAACCTCGTCGGCGCGCTGCTGGCCAAGGAGCCGGGCGCGCGCCTGGCCGACGCCCGCGCGGTGGTGGCCGAGGCCGAGGTGATGGCGGCGGCGCTGGCCGGGCGCGACGCCGCCGCGCTGCGGACGCGGCCGGTGCTGGTGCCGGCCGGGGCCGGCGTCGAGCCCGTCACCCGCGACGAGCGCGGCGGGCGCGGCCTGCCGCTGCGGGCGGCGACCGTGCCGACGGGCGGGCGCGGGCGCCGCCGCATGCTGGTCGCGGGCCTGGCCATCGCCGCGGTCGCGCTCGGCGGCGGCCTGCTGTTCGCGCTGGTGGCGGGGCGCGACCTGCCGCCGCCGCCGCCGCCGGTGACGCGGGTGATGACCCAGCCCGACGCCGGTCCGGCCGGCCCGGGCTCTGGCGCCGGGGCGGCGCCGACGTCACCGGGCCCGACCAGCACGTTCGACCTGGCGGCGTGCACCATCGACATCCGGCTCGGCTGCGAGGCCCGCTGCGCCGCCGGCGAGGCCGAGGCGTGCCACTACTGGGGCGAGTCGCTGTCGACCGGCCTGGGCGGGGTGCGACGCGACGAGGTCGCCGGGGTGGCCATGCTGGTGCACGGCTGCGAGCTGGGGAGCGGGCGGGCCTGCACCAAGGCCGGCTTGCGGATCCTGCGCGCGCGCGAGCCGGGCGGCGCCGACCTCGGCCTGCCGGCGAGCGAGGCGCAGCGCGTGCTGCAGCTCGGCTGCAGCGCCGGCAGCGCCCACACCTGCCGCTGGCTGGGCAAGCACCTCATGCCTCCCGACGGTGAGCTGCCGGCCGACGCCGGCCGCGCCTACGACGCGCTCATCCGCGGCTGCGATCTGGGCGACGCCGCCAGCTGCTGGTCGCTGGTCGAGCCGCTGGCGCAGGGCCGAGGTGATGCGGCGGCGCAGGCGCGCGCGCGCGACGCCATCGCCGGGGCGTGTGCCCGCGGCGGGACCCACCCGACCTGCACGAAGTGACGGCGCGGACCGCGCGGGCCTCGGCGCCGTACGGTCGGACTCGCTCAGGCCTCGTCGAGGCGGGGCATCGTCACCGCGCGCGTGGAGGGCGTGGAGGGCGGCGGTCCAGCAACTCGGCCGGGTCGATCGGCCCGCCAGCGCGGAGCCAGCCCTCACGCGCGAGCCAGGTGCCCGGAGCACTTAGCGGGGCGCCGCCTGACGGTGGCGTCCCATCGATGACCCAGACACCCGACTTCGTCGGGAACCATCGACCCGACGACCAGCGGTCGGGCTCGAAGAAGCGCAGGCGCTGGCGTAGCTGGCCGCGATTCGCCTGCCAATCCCGGATGGAATGACTCACGTGGTTGAACAGGACGTAGCGCAGGGTGTTGCGCATTTGCGTCGGTGAGGTGACCGGGCGGGCGTGGTAGCGGTCGGCGAAGACCCGGCCGCGCCGGCCGAAGGCCTTGTTCCAGCCGCGGGCTAGGCGGATCGCCAGCCCCTTCATGCCGCGCGAGAGCGCGGCGAAGTCGTCGGCCTCGACGATGAGGTGGAGGTGGTTGCCCTCGAGGGCGTAGTGCAGGACGCGGAAGCCGGTGACGCGGGTGTGGTCACGCGCGCCCGTCAGGGCGCGCTCGAGCACCTCGCGGCCGGCGTGGGTGCGCAGCCTGGGCAGAGTGTCGACGGTGCGCAGGCTGACGTGGTGGACGGTGGTCCTCGCGAAGCGAGGTCTTCGGCAGCGCCTGACCGAGTTGCGGTGCTGCAGGGGCGGGCGGCCGCGCCGGCGGCGGCGCGGCCGCCGTGGCGGGGTGGTGATGCCGCGCATGAGGTCGTCGAAGCTGACCTGGGCCCCGGCCGGCACGGCGCGGCGACGTCGGTCGCTGCGGGGGCGGGCGGCGGGCGAAGACATTTAGGGCTTATATAGTATCGCGACGATGATGGCAAGGGGGTTCGGCGGAATGGCGACGGGGGTGCAGACGCCGGCGGGGGTGTGCGGCGTGGACCGGCCCGGGCGTCGGCTGAAGCCTCCTGCTGTGGACACGCGCAGGGCGTGGCACGGGTGCTGACAGGCGTGGAGCGGGGCAGCGCCTGCCCACAGCAGTCCGCCCGGGCCTGGAAATGCGGACCCTGAGGGGGGTGTTTCCACCCAAGACCCCTGACACCCGGCTTCGCCGGGTGGGGTCAGGGTCAGGGACGGATTCGAAGGAATCCGGTTGGGGGAGCCACGACAGCCCGGGGAGACCGCTGTGGGCAGGCGCCGTCGCCGTGGCTCGAGTGCCCTCACGCCCGGCTTCGCCGGGCGCCTGTCCACAGCGCGAGGCCGAAGGCCGACCCCGGGGCGATCCGAAGTCGTTACGGGGTCGGACTCCTAGCGCCGGCGGCGTCGGCGACCCGCACCGGCGCCGGGCGGGCGTGGCGCGCCGCCGACGTCGCCGCGCGGGGCGCCACCACCGTCACCACGTGGGGCGCCGCCGCCGACAGGGGCTGGGCCCTGGGCGGGCGGGCGCGCGCTCGACGGGGCCGGACCGGGGTCGCGATAGCCGCCACCGCCACCACCGCCACCACCACCGCCGCGGTAGCCACCACCGCCACCGCCGCCGCCGCCACGGTAGCCACCGCCGCCACCGCCGCCGCCGCCGCCGCCGCCGCGATGGCCACCGCCACGGCCGCGCCCGCCAAACGGGCGGGGCGGACGATCGTCGTCGGGGTCGGCCCGGCGCGGGTCGGGCCGGGGCGGGATGGGCGCGCCGCGGCGGGCCCAGCTCGGCACGTCGGAGCCCTCGGCCACCGGCACCTCCTTGCGGATGAGCCGCTCGATGTCGCGCAGGAGGCCCAGCTCCTCCGGCTCGCACAGGGCGATGGCGGTGCCGTCGGCGCCGGCCCGGGCGGTGCGGCCGATGCGGTGCACGTAGGTCTCGGGCACCTCGGGCAGGTCGAACTGCACCACGTGGGTGATGTCGTCGATGTCGATGCCGCGGGCGGCGATGTCGGTCGCCACCAGCACGCGGATCTCACCCGACTTGAACTGCGACATGGCCCGCTCGCGCGCGCCCTGCGACTTGTTGCCGTGGATGGCCATGGCGTGCTCGCCGACCTTGCTCAGGTGCTCGGCCACGCGGTTGGCGCCGTGTTTGGTCCGGGTGAAGACCAGGCAGCGGCGCAGCTTGGGGTTGTCGTACAGGAGGTCCTCGAGCAGCGCGCGCTTGGCCGATTTCTCGACGAAGTACACGCTCTGATCGATGCGCTCGACCGTCGACGACACCGGGGTCACCGCGACCTGCTGCGGGTCGGTCAGGAGCTGGTCGGCCAGCCGCTGCGCCTCGGGCGGCATGGTGGCCGAGAAGAACAGGGTCTGGCGCACCCGCGGCAGCATGGCGATGACCCGGCGCACGTCGTGGATGAACCCCATGTCGAGCATGCGGTCGGCCTCGTCGAGGACGAAGATCGACAGCTGGCTCAGGTCGATGGCCCGCTCGCCGCACAGGTCGAGCAGGCGGCCCGGGGTGGCGACCAGGATGTCGACGCCCGCGCGCACCGCCTGCCGCTGCGGTTCGTGGCCGACGCCGCCGAAGATGACGGTGTGGCGGTAGCCGAGGTGGCGGCCGTACTCGGCGAACGAGTCGCCGATCTGCGCCGCCAGCTCGCGGGTCGGGGTCAGCACCAGCACACGGATGGGGCGGCGGCCGCGCGCGACCACGCCGGTGGCGTGCAGGCGCTGCAGGATGGGCAGGGCGAAGGCCGCGGTCTTGCCGGTGCCGGTCTGGGCCAGGCCGAGCAGGTCGCGCCCGGCCAGCACGTGCGGGATAGCCTGGACCTGGATCGGGGTCGGCTTCTCGTAGCCCTGATCGAGCACCGCCTCGACCAGCGGGGGGATGAGGCCGAGGGCGGCAAACGGCGAGGACGCGGCGGTGACGGGCTGGGTGGACAAGGCGGCGCACACTGCCACGCCGCCGGGGCGCCCGCAACGCCCGGGCGGCGTATGCTGGCCCCATGAGCGGCGGCATCTTCCCCGTGACCCGGCCGTCGGCGATCTCCGACCTGCTCAGCGGCGATCCGGGCCGGCAGGAGCGCAGCCTGGCGGTGCTGGCCGAGGTGTACTGGCGCCCGCTCTACAAGTACGTGCGGCTGCGCTGGGGCAAGAGCGGCGAGGACGCCGAGGACCTGACCCAGGGCTTCTTCGCCGGCGCGCTCGGGCGCGAGGTCCTGTCGCAGTTCGACCCGGCCCGGGCCCGCTTCCGCACCTTCCTGCGCCGCTGCGTCGACCGCTTCGTCATCGACGATCACCGCCGCACCACCGCGCAGCGGCGCGGCGGCAAGGACCGGCTCACGGTCGACTTCGCCGCCGCCGAGCGCGAGGTCGCCGGCGCCGCCCCCAGCACCGACCCGGAGGCGGCGTTCGAGGCCGAGTGGCTGTCGCACCTGGTCGCGGTCGCCACCGCCCGCCTGCTCGAGACTCTGGCCCGCAAGGGCAAGCCGCACCACGCCGAGCTGTTCCGCCGCTTCCACCTCGGCGGCGATCCGCCGGCCTACGCCGACGTCGCCGCCGAGCTCGGCATCACCGTCACCGACGTCACCAACTGGCTCAGCTACGCCCGGCGCGAGTTCCGTCGCACCGCGCTCGAGCTGCTGCGCGAGGTCACGGTCAGCGAGGACGAGTTCGCCGAGGAGGCGCGCGCCGCCTTCGGGCTCGACGTGCGCGCCGGCGCGCCTGGCTGAACCTGGCGCTCAGGCGCCACCACGCGGCGCCGGCCCCGGCCCCGGCGCCGCGCCGGGCGGGCCGCGGTGCTCGACCGGCCGCGCCGAGGTGGCGCGGCGGCAGGCGTCGGCCTTGGACAGGCCGTACAGCGCCGACACCGCGAACGGGATCGCGCTGAGCCCCATGGCGGCAACCACCGCACCGTTGGTGTCGTTGTCCCGGCCCGAGGTCGCGGCCAGGGCGACGATGGAGCCCACCGCGAAGTAGCCATCGACCGCGGCCGGTATGCGGGTGGTCCGGCACGACGGCGCGCCGGCCTCGGTCGGCCCGCGCATCAGCGCGAGCGAGCAGCCGGGCAGGGTGGCGGCGGTCAGGGCGGCGACGAGCAGCAGGCAGGTGCGCTTCATGCGCGGCACCCTAGTCCAGCTCGCGGCCGGCCAGCACCCGCGGTCCAACCTGTGCCGGCGGTTGCCACCTCGTGCCACCGGTTGCCAGGTCGTGCCGCCGGCGTTCGCGATCCCTCAGTCGAGGCCACGCTCGGCCTGGGCCAGCGCCGTCGCCACCACGCTGGCCGGCAGGCCGATGCCGGTCGCGATCTCGACCAGGACCGCCTTCTCGGCGGCGCTGGTCCGGCCGTCGGCGCGCGCCACCACGCTCAGATCGCGCACGACCTGGTGCCGGCGCAGGGCCGGGACCTGCTCGCGGACCCGGGCCATGCGCTCGGCCAGCACCGCCCGCACCGCGGCCACGTCGATCTCGGCCGGCAGGCTGTCGTCGCCGAGGAAGCCGGCCAGGGCGGTCCGCTCGGCCGCGGTGATGCCGTCGCCAGCAGCGGCGATGGCGATGCCGCCGGCGAACAGCAGGCGTCGCATGGCCTCGCCGGCCTCGCTGTGCTCGTGGGTGTAGCGCGGCTCCATCACGGTCAGCAGCTGGTCGACCTCGGCGTCGACCTGGTCGAGCGGGCGCTGGCCGCCGAAGCCGCGCGCCTCGCTGACCAGCTGCATGGCGCGCACCCGCAGGGGCGAGAACGGGTGGGTCGTCAGCCAGTCGCGCCGCTGCGCCTCCGCCGCCGGGGTCGACTCGACCGCGGCCAGGTCGCCGGCCTGGCGCAGGAACTCGTCGACGTCGATGGTGACCCGCGCCCCGGCCAGGCCCGAGGTCAGCTTGAACATGGCGCGCCCGGCCGGGCCGAGCTGGCGCACGCAGGCCAGGCCGGCGCGGTCGGCCGAGATCTCGGCGCAGCGCTGCCAGGCGAACAGCTCGAGCGCGAGCTCGGCGTCGAGCGCGGCCCGGTCGTCGCCGCCCAGCAGCCGGTGCGACGGGATGCCGTGGTGGGCGAACAGGTGGTGCCCCAGCTCGTGGCCGATGACGAAGCCGAGCTCGGCGGCGTCGAAGCCGTCGACGATGGCCGACGACAGCAGCACGTAGACCCGCTCGCCGTCAGGGGCGGTGCAGCCGGCGTTGAACTGCGGGCTCGGGTAGACGTAGGTCTCGACCGTGGTCGGCACGCCCAGGGTGGCCTGGCACTGCGCCACCAGGTGGACCAGGTCGGGCGCCAGCACCTCGGTCAGGCGCAGGGCGGTGCCGAGCAGCTCGCGCCGCAGGTCGGGCTCGGGGTCCCGGGCCCGCGCCTGCTGCGCCGCCTGCACCTCGGGCCGGGTCAGCAGGCGGGCGGCGCGCTCGGTGTCGCCGCGGAAGCGCAGGGGGTGGGGGGCGGCCGGATCGAAGGGCATGGCCCGGCAGCGTACTTGCTATTTGACGCCACGGCACGCGGCCTGCTAGTCCAGGTGGTTCCATGCGTCGTCGGCAGTTCCGCCCGTGGCCGCGCTCCCTGGGGCGGCGTGCCCGCAAGGCCCGGCCGCTGCCGGCCGGCGGGGCGTTCGACCTGGCCAGCCTGCCGCCGTCGGCCGCCGCCAGCGCCGCCGGGCCACGCGTGCTCGGGGTCGGCAGCCAGGCCTTCCCGCAGATCTGCGACCGCATCCGCGCCGCCACCCGCTCGGTCGAGATCCGCGCCTTCCTGTGGCGCGACGACGGCGCCGGCAACCAGCTGGCCGAGGCGATCCTGGCCGCGGCCGACCGCGGCGTGAAGGTGACGATCCACAAGGACCGCATCGCCGCCGTGTACGAGTACACCGGCGGCAACAAGCAGAGCTTCTTCCACAAGCGGGTCGACCCCATCCGCGGCTTCCAGGCCTGGTTCCTCGGCGCCGTGACCCGGGCCCGCGGATCGTTCAAGCAGCGGCCGAGCGCGCTGGCCGAGCGGGTGCTGGGCCACCCCCACATCACGGTGGCCCACGCCAAGAAGCGGTTCGATCACTCCAAGGTGTTCATCGTCGACGACGACTACCTGGCCCTGGGCTCGATGGGCATCGGCGACAACCACCACCGCGACGAGTGGATCGACGTCATGGTCGCGGTCGAGGGTGCGGCCCACGTCCAGCGCCTGCGCGATCGCATGGCCGGCGACGACGAGTTCGACCCGTCGCGCGGCATCGACTTCCTGGTCCACAGCCGGCAGAACCACCGGCCCAAGACCTGCCCGATGCTGAGCCACCGGCTCGGCCTCATCGACGCCGCCACCACCTCGCTCACCATCGAGATGGCGTACCTGGGCGACCGCCGCTTCACCCAGGCCCTGGCCCGGGCGGTCGGGCGCGGCGTGCAGGTCAAGCTGGTCACCGCCGAGAAGGCCGACGTCCTCGGTCACACCAACCGCGCCACCTGCGACCTGCTGATGCGGGTGACCGGCGCGCCCGACAACCTGTCCATCACGCTGTTGCCGCGTATGGTGCACAGCAAGGTGGTGGTCATCGATCACCGCTTCGCCGACGTCGGCTCGGCCAACTTCACCGCGCTGTCGCACGGCGTGTACGACGAGATCAACCTGTACGCCGACCACGAGCCGTTCGCGCGCGCGCTCGAGGCCGAGATCGAGCGGCACTGCCACGACGGCGCGCTGGCCGAGGATCGGGTCGGCTACAAGCGCCTGGGCAGCGGCATCGAGAAGGCCATCGTCGCCTACCAGTCGCGGCGGGGCGGGTAGTAGTGCTCCGACCGGGCAATTCTGCTCGCACCGGGCCGGCGATCCATCGCCGATCGCCTCGTTGCGTCCTCGGTCACGTACCGACGGGTAGGCTCCCTCGCCCGCGCCTCGCGCTCGGCGCGCCTGGCCGGCCGGGTGCAATCATCCTCACCCGGTCGGAGCCCTAGATGGCGCGGCCGTCGCAACCCAGCCTGGCCAGCGCCGCCACCGGCGCCGCCGCGCTCGACGACGAGCGCGCGCCGGGAGCGGCCCGGGCCGAGCGGCGCAAGCAGATCATCGACGCCGCCAAGGCGGTGTTCGCCGAGGCCGGCTACCACGGCGCCTCGATCGGCGACATCATCGACAAGGCGGGCATCGCCCGCGGCACGTTCTACCTGTACTTCCACAGCAAGGCGGCCATCTTCGACTCCATCCTCGACCAGGCCACGGCCGACCTTCGGCGCCTGGTCCACCGCATCGAGGTCGAGGACCCCAAGGCGCCGCCGCCGCAGGCGCAGCTGCGCGACCAGCTGGTCGGCACCCTGGCCTACATCGTCGGTGATCGGGCGCTCGCCACCCTGCTGCTGTCGGCCGGGCACACGCCCGAGGCCGAGGCGGCGCAGCGGCTCGACCAGTTCTACGCCGACGTCCACGCCCTGCTGGTGCGCGCGCTCGACACCGGCATGGCCATCGGCCTGTTGCGCCGGTGTGACCGCGAGGTCACCGCCTCGGCCCTGCTCGGGCTGGTCCGCGGCGTGATCGAGATGATGATCCGCGCGCCGACGCCACCTCGCGTCGAGGACGTGGTCGGCGAGCTGGTCGTGCTGGCGCTGCGCGGCGTGATGGCGTAGTGGCCCGAGGGCAGGAAGCAGGAGGCTTGGTCATGCGCGAGGTCCTGGTCCGTGTCGGAGCGATCACCCTGGCGTTCGCCGTCGTCGGCGCCGGCTGCGGCGAGGACGCCCCGGTGCTGCCGGATGCCTGCGTGGCGGCCGCCAGCACCATGCAGCTGGTCACGCCGAATACGTACGCGTGCCGCGAGAACTTCACCGCTCAGCTGGCGGTGACCAACCACGGCTGTGCGCCGCTGACGATCGAGGACATCCAGGTCACCGCCGTGGTGCAGAGCGGGGCGTGCGCGCCGGCCGCGCCCGTGATGTACACGCCGCTGCGGCGCTCGGTCGGCGTCGGCATCACCAGCCAGGTGCTCGACCTGACCGGCGGCGCCTTCTGCTGCCTGGCGCCGGGTTGCCCGACCCCGCTCGACTGCGTCGAGGAGTTCACCTTCACGGTCAACACCTCGGCCGGCCCGCTGGTGGCGACCGGCACCGCCAGCCTCGACCTCGACGGCTGCGACGTCCTCTGTGAGTGACCGCGGCGCCGGGCCCCGCCGACCGGGCCCGGGCGGTCGCATCGTCCCTGCGCTGGCGCTCGGCCTGGCCGGGGTATACGCCTGCGGCGGCTCCGACGACCGCGCCGACGCCCGCCGCCGCACGGTCGATGGCGTGGTCCTGGCCGACGCGCGTGACCTGTCGTGTGAGGTCCAGCTGCTGTCGTCGTGCAACATGCTGACCCAGACCGGGTGCGACGCCGGGGAGAAGTGCAGCTGGGTCCGGACCTCGACCGAGCCAGGCGCGGCGCGCGGGACGCTCGGCTGCCACTCCGCCGGCTCGGGCCTCGAAGGCGCGACGTGCCAGTGGGGCGCGTCGAGCCCGTGGACGGGCCGCGATGACTGCGCTCGCGGCCTCTTGTGCCTGGCCGACCCCGAGGTCGAGCAGGCCGCCGGCGTGTGTGCCCGGCTGTGCGACCTGGCCGACTCCGAGGCGGCCGCGTCGTGCGGGGTGGGGCAGACCTGCGTCGTCGCCCGGGACGGCTGGCCGAGCTGCGTCGGGGACCCGATGCCGGCCGCCGGCGTGTGCGTGCCCGAGTGCAACCCGCTGACCGACCTGCGTCGCGACGGCCTTGGCCCGTGCACCGTCGACCCTGCCGCACCCGCGGCCTGCTACGGCGTGCCGTCGCGCGCCAGCACGGCGTCCGACGTGACCTGTCTGCCGGCCGGACCCGCGAGTCACCAGCACGGCTGGCGCCTGAGTCGTGGCGTCTCCGGCGCCAACGCCTGTGCGCCGGGCTTCGTGCCGATCTCGTTCGCCGACAGCGACGAGGTCGTGTGCGTGGCCACGTGTCAGCCCGCCGACACCCACGTCGGTGCGCCGGGTGGGGCCGGTGGGGCGTCGCCCTCGGCCTGTTCGGACCGTGGCGCGGCGGGGGCGGAGTGCCGGTTCTGGTGGTGGTTCGAGGCGCCCGACACCGAGCCGAGCTGGGCCGGCAACGAGCTCGGGCTGTGTGTCGATCCGGCCACGCACCGGTGGGACCGCGACGGCGATGGCGTCGACGAGTCGGCCTGGCCGCGCTGCGCCGACCTGCCGGTCGACGCGCCCGAGCGGGTCGACACCGCGGCCGGGTGGGGCTGCCGGCCGGCGCTGCCGCCCGCGCCATGAGCAGCTGATCGGCGCTACTCGACCGGCGCGGAGGACTCGAGTGGCCTCGGGCTGATCACCCCGTCGACGGTCGCGCCACCATCCGGGGCGCGGACGACGATGCGGCCGATGGCCCCACCGCCGCCGCCGGAGTCGCTGTTGGGCCCGGCGTCGATCCCGGGCTGCGCGGTGCCGGCCAGCGCGCCACCTCGTCCACCGCCGGTGCCCGTGCCGGTGCCTGGTCCACCGTTGGCCTGGCTCCCGGCCCGTCGTCCGCGCTCGCCGTCCGTGCCGGTGAACCCGCTGCCACCGCCGCCGCCGTTGGCGACGACGACCCCCGACACGATCAGGCGCGTGGCCTCGAGCAGGATGGCGCCGCCGCTGCCGCCGCCGCCGCCGCCGCCGTCCTCCCCGGGGGTCGACGGCACGGCCTCGCCGCCACCCCCGGCCGCGTCGACGGTCCCGCTCACCTCCAGCGTGCCGGCGACCGACAGCTGCAGCGCGCCACCGCCGCCGCCGCCGCGGCCGCCGTAGCGCAGCGTCCCGTCGATCCCGCCGGCGCCACCGCCGCTGCCGCCGCTGAGGGGCTCGAGCGCGGCGGTGCCGCACGCCCCGCCTGCCGGGGCGGCGCCCGAGGTCGTGGTGGCGCCTCCATCACCGCCGCGGCTGCCGTGCCCGCCGCCTCCGCCCCCTGACTCCGAGTCGCTGGCGCCGCCGACACCGTTCGTGCCCGGGCCGCAGCCGCCGGCCGGGCTGATCCGCAGGGTCCGTCCGCCACCCTCACCACCGCCGGGGCCGGGGCACGACGCATCGACCTCGTTGCCGCTGCCAGCGCAGCCCGCGCCGAGCTCGATCACCCCGGCCACCACGGCGTCGCCGTCGACGACGAGGATGAGCGGGCTGTCACCGGTCAGCCACAACGTGCCACCGGCGGCGATCGCGAGGCTGCCGACCCGGAAGGTGGCCATGCCAGTGGACGCGGCGGGCAGGAACTCGAGGCCGTCGACGAGGCCCTCGCCCGGGCCACGGATGGGGTCCCCGTCGGGGAGCCGGTGGATCGCGCCGGTGGTGGTGTCGAGGACGACGCTGTCGTTGATCTCCAGCGGCGCGAGCGGCACGGTCGGCCAGCTCGCCTCGTTGGAGGGGACGATCCGCGCGCAGTGGGCGCCGACGTCGGGGCTGGCGTCGATGCAGGCGGCCGGGCACGCCACGTTGGCGCCACACCCGACCAGCGCCTGCGCCGCTTCATCACACGACGGTTCACAGGCGTCGACCACGGGCGGGGCATCGGCCGCGGTGGGCCCGTCGCTGGCCTGGCACCGGTCGCCCTGGCACGTCAGGCCAACCGGACACGGCAGCTCCGGGCCACACGGCAGCGCCGCCGGTGCGCTGAAGCACCCCGCGCTGATCACCACCAGCGGACCGAGCGCGGTGAGGTGCCACGAGGCGGGGCGCGCGGGCATCGAGCGATCCTACAGCGTATGGCCACGACGGCGGCGCCGGCCGGTGCCAGCGGGAGTGCCGCAAGATCACTGAGAACCGACCTGAAGCGGTCCCGGCAAAGGTCGGACCAGTGAGCCGAGATCGTATGCAGGTCCGTGAACTTTCAACTGGACTCGGGTGTCAGTGGTACCTAGACTGACGCGTCAGTCTAGCCCTGCGGCCATGCCGCCGGGTGTCTCGGTACCGAACGCAGGGAGACCCCACATGGCCACCGCCCCCGACCCCGGCTGCAAGTACGTCATCGGCATCGACGTCGGTTCCACCACCGTGAAGATGGCGGTGGTCGATCCGACGACGCTCGAGATCGTGTGGAGCAAGTACCTCCGCCACGAGACGCGGCAGCCGGAGATGACCCGGGAGATGCTGGCCGACATCCACGCCGCCTTCCCCGACCTGCGCAACGAGGAGATCCGCTGCTTCATCACCGGCTCGGGTGGCAGCCCGATCGCGCCGCAGCTGGGCGCCAAGTTCGTGCAGGAGGTCAACGCCGTGACCATGGCGGTGGAGAAGCTCCACCCCGACGTCGGCAGCGTGATCGAGCTGGGCGGGCAGGACGCCAAGATCATCATGTTCCGCACCAACGAGGAGTCGGGCGACAAGACCGCCCAGACCTCGATGAACGACAAGTGCGCGTCGGGCACCGGCGCCACCATCGACAAGTGCGTGCTCAAGGTCGGCATGCCGCGCGAGGAGGTGCCGGGCCTGCAGTTCGACCCGACCAAGCTGCACCACGTCGCCGCCAAGTGCGGCGTGTTCGCCGAGACCGACATCGTCAACCTGGTCAAGAGCGGCATCCCGCGCAACGAGATCATGAACTCGCTGGCCGATGCCATCGTCAGCCAGAACCTGGCGGTGCTCACCCGCGGCAACACGCTCAAGTCCAAGGTCCTCTTGCTGGGCGGCCCCAACACCTACCTGCCGTTCCTGCAGCAGTGCTGGCGCCTGCGCATCCCCGAGGCGTGGGCCGAGCGCGGCTACGAGTACGACAAGACGGTGCCGATCGAGGAGCTGATCTTCGTCCCCAAGAACTCCGAGTACTACGCCGCCTACGGCGCGGTGCTGTTCGGCCTGTACGAGCCGGCCACCGTCGGCCGCTACCGCGGCCTCGACGCCCTGGTCGAGTTCATCAACCACGGCCGCAAGGCCAAGCTGGGTGAGTCGGCCGGGCCGGGCCTGGTCGAGGAGGACACCCAGCGCGAGGTGTTCGTCGAGAAGTACAAGACGCCGCCGTACGAGGACGCCGTGCTCGAGGCCGGCAAGACCTACCGCGGCGTGATCGGCCTCGACGGTGGCTCGACCTCGTCGAAGTGCGTGTTCATCGACGAGTCGGAGAAGATCCTCAAGAAGGTCTACACCCTGTCCAAGGGCAACCCGATCCAGGACATGGTCGACATGTTCACCGAGATGCGTGACTGGGCCACCGCCCAGGGCGCCGCGCTCGAGGTGATCGGCTTCGGCACCACCGGCTACGCCGGCGACGTGCTCGAGAAGTCGCTCGGCGCCGACGCCAACATCGTCGAGACGGTCGCGCACATGATGAGCGCCAAGCGCTGGTTCCCCAACGTCGACGTCATCTGCGACATCGGCGGCCAGGACATCAAGGTGCTGTTCATGCAGAACGGCGACGTCAAGAACTTCCGCCTGTCCAACAGCTGCTCGGCCGGCAACGGCATGCTGCTGCAGGCGATGGCCGACCAGTTCGGCCTGCCGGTCAAGCAGTACGCCGAGGTCGCGTTCCAGGCCCGGCTCGCGCCCAAGTTCAGCTACGGCTGCGCCGTGTTCCTCGACTCCGACCGCGTCAACTTCCAGAAGGAAGGCTACTCGCGTGAGGAGCTGCTGGCCGGCCTGGCCCTGGTCCTGCCCAAGAACGTCTGGCAGTACGTGGTCCAGATCCCGCGCATGAGCGAGCTCGGCAAGGTCTTCGTGCTGCAGGGCGGCACCCAGAAGAACGTGGCCGCCCTCAAGGCCCAGGTCGACTACATCGAGAAGCGCGTGCCCGGCTGCGAGGTGTACCTGCACCCGCACTGCGGCGAGGCCGGCGCCATCGGCGCCGCGTTCGAGGCCCTGCGCGTGGTGCGCCGCCGCGGCACCACCACCTTCGTCGGGCTCGATCAGGCCATCGCCCTGACCTACACCTCGACCAACAACGAGGAGACGCGCTGCAACTTCTGCCCGAACAACTGCTCGCGCACCTTCATCGACACCGCCACCACCGACGGCAAGAGCGCGCGCTACATCTCCGGCTTCTCGTGCGAGAAGGGCACGGTCGAGAACATGGACGCGCTCAAGTCGCTCAACAAGGAGCGGCAGGGCCGGATGAAGAAGTACCCCAACCTGGTCGACTACGAGGCCAAGCTGGCGTTCAAGAGCTTCTTCGAGGCGGCGCCGATGCCGGCCCACGGCACGCCCAAGGCCGACGTCGTCGTCAAGCGCACGCTGCTCGGCGCGGTCCGCCACAAGGAGGTGACCCGGCCGTTCCAGCGCAGCTCGACCGAGGCGTGGGCCAAGCGGCGCGATGCCCGCATCGGCATCCCGCGCGTGCTCAACCTGTATTCGACCGGCCCGTTCTGGCGGACCTACTTCGAGGCGCTCGGCGTCGACTCGCGCAACGTGGTGTTCTCCGACGAGACCAGCGAGGAGCTGTGGCAGGCCGGCTGCAAGTACGGCTCGGTCGACCCCTGTTACCCGTCGAAGGTGTGCCAGGCCCACATCCACAACCTGCTGTTCAAGCACCACGAGAAGAAGCCGCTCAACTACGTCTTCTTCCCGTCGATCACCCACCTGCCGACCTTCATCGTCAACCAGATGGACACCGCGTCGTGCCCGGTGGTGTCGGGCACGCCCAAGGTCATCCGCGCCGCCTTCACCAAGGAGACCGACTTCTTCGGTGAGCGCGGCATCTCCTACCTCGACCCGGCGGTGACCCTCAACGAGCCGCTGCTGTGCAAGCGGCAGATGTTCACGGAGTGGGGCCCGCTGCTCGGCATCACCGAGGACGAGAACGACTTCGCCATCGACCAGGCCTTCCGCGCCGTCGACGCCTTCGAGGAGGAGATGCAGAAGAAGGGTCGCGAGATCCTCGACGCCGTGGTCCGGGAGAACCGGGTCGCCCTGGTCATGCTCGGCCGCCCGTACCACAACGACCCGGGCCTCAACCACTCGGTGCTCGAGGAGTTCCAGGCCCTGGGGTATCCCATCCTGTCGATGCGGTCGCTGCCGCGCGACCCGGCCCACATCGATCCGCTGTTCGGCGACGACGTCGCCAAGGGCCTGATCGAGCACCCGCTCGACATCACCGACGTGTGGCCCGAGAACTACTCGACCAACTCGGTGCAGAAGGTGTTCGCGGCCAAGTACGCGTCGCGCCACCCGCACCTGGCGGTGCTCGATCTGTCGAGCTTCAAGTGCGGCCACGACGCGCCGACCTACGGCCTCATCGACAGCGTCATCGGCGCGGCCGGCAAGGCCTACTCGGCGCTGCACGACATCGACGCCAACAAGCCGTCCGGCTCGATCAAGATCCGGGTCAAGACCTACGCCTACACCCTCATGCTGCTGCGCGAGCGGCTGGAGGACCAGGCCGACAAGAAGCTGGTGCTCGAGCGCGCGCTCACCACCAAGAAGCTCGAGCTGATGTACGCGCTGACCGACAAGCTCGAGGCCGCGGGCCGGCGCGACGAGCGCCTGGCGGCGCAGATCGCCGCGCTCGAGGCCGAGGTGGCGTCGTGGCCGCCCGACGTGGCCGAGGAGGCGCCGGTGCGGGCGACCCGCCGGGTCGCCCAGCTCAAGGTGCTTGGGGACGCGCCGGCGATGGTGCCCCCGCCGGCCGCGGCGAGCAGCCACGGCCCGGGCAGCGCCGGCACCGCCCACGCCAAGAACCACCCCAGCAAGCAGTCCGACAAGCAGCGCTAGCCGCGCCGCCTCCGTTCGCCTTACCCACCGACACCGCCACCGACTTCCTCGACCAGCCCCCTGGAGCAGCCCATGACCACGACTTCCGATAGCGGCACCGGCAACCACCTCGACGCCATGTCGATCGACGCCATCGAGGCCGAGCTGGCCAAGTTCGAGCAGGACGAGCGCAAGCGCCTCGGCCTGCCGACCGGCCAGGTCAAGCAGTGGTTCGACGCGGTGCCGCGCGAGTTCACCCGCGAGCAGCGCGAGCACACCACCATCCTGGTGTGTGGCCTGACCATGGCGCACGACCTGTTCATCCAGGCCGCGCTGCGCGGCATCGGCTACAAGGTCCTGGCCATGGACGTGCCCGACAACGACGCCCTGCAGTTCGGGCGCGAGTACGGCAACCGCGGCCAGTGCAACCCGACCTACTTCACCGTCGGCAACCTGGTGAAGTACCTCGACGGCCTGCGCGAGCGCGGCATGTCGAAGGACGACATCGTCAAGAACCACGTGTTCATCACCGCCGGCGCCTGCGGCCCGTGCCGGTTCGGCACCTACGTCACCGAGTACCGCAAGGCGCTGCGCGACTCCGGCTTCGAGGGCTTCCGGGTCCTGCTGTTCCAGCAGACCGGCGGCCTCAAGCAGGCGACCGGCGAGGGTGTCGGCCTGGAGATGAACCCGACCTTCTTCTGGTCGGTCATCCGCGCCATCCTCATCGGCGACGTCCTCAACGCCCTCGGCTACCGCATCCGCCCGTACGAGGTGCAGCCGGGCGCGGCCGACCGCGCGCTCGAGACCTGCAAGCAGATCATCTCGACCGCGTTCGAGAACAACACCTCCATCCCGGTCGCGCTGCTGCGGGCCCGGCGCGTGCTCGGCGCGGTCGAGGTCGACCGCACCAAGGTCAAGCCCAAGGTCGGCATCATCGGCGAGTTCTGGGCCATGACCACCGAGGGCGACGGCAACTACGGCCTGCAGCGCTTCCTCGAGGCCGAAGGGGCCGAGCCCGACATCCAGCTGGTCACCGCCTGGCTGCGCTACATGATCTGGCAGGGCCGGTTCGACACCGCCCAGCGCGCCAGCCTGCGCGGCAACGACGCCACCAAGGCCGAGGGCGGCTCGAAGTTCAGCCTCAAGAACGTCGACGTGCGCAAGCGCATGGCGACCCTGTGGGCGGCCGAGAAGGTCGTGATGGGCCTGTTCCAGTCGGTCGCGGCCGCGCTCGGCCTCGACGACTACCACCTGGCCGACATGGACGAGATCGCCGAGATCTCGCACGCCTTCTACGACAACAACCTCCGTGGTGGCGAGGGCCACATGGAGGTCGGCAAGCTGATCCAGAACGTCGCCTACGCCAAGGTCAACATGACCCTGTCGGTCAAGCCGTTCGGCTGCATGCCGTCGTCGTCGGTGTCGGATGGGGTGCAGAGCCTCATCACCGAGCTGTACCCGCAGGCCATCTTCCTGCCGATTGAGACCAACGGCGACGGCGCGGTCAACGTGTACAGCCGGGTGCAGATGCAGCTGTTCAAGGCCAAGCAGGCGGCGCAGCGCGAGGTCGACAAGGCCCTGGCCGACGTCGGCATGACCATGGATGAGGTGCGCGCGTACCTCAAGAAGCACCCGTCGCTTAACAGCGCGTTCCACCGCGCGCCGCACCGGGCCGGCTGCACCACCGCCGACCTAGTGTACGAGATCGGCGAGCGCCGCAACAAGCTGGCCTACCTCAAGAGCCGGGTCATCAACGCGGTGACCGGGGCGACCGACAAGGAGCACGCCAAGGCGCACCAGGACCTCCTGGTCATCGCCCGCCGCGCCGCCGAGAAGTCGCGCTTGCGCAAGGCGGTGGTCACCACCGCCGGCGAGACCCCGCCCGACGACGGTGGCCGTCCGCCCATCCCGCCCGGCCGCAAGGCCCTGCGGGTGGTGGCCTGAACCACGAGCCAGCCAGGAGGCCGTCGGTGCCGAGCCAGCGTCTCGATCAGGTCCGGGCCCGCGCCTTCGCGGCGATCGGCCGGCTGCCCAGCCGGCTCGGTCAGCGCTTGCTGCGCGCCAACGAGGCGCTCGGCCGGCCGCTGGCCGACGCCGACGAGCTGGCCGACCGCCGCGCGTTCGCGCGTGGTGAGCACGCCGCGCCGGCCGCGTCGGCTCCGCCGGCGCCGGCGCCCGCGCCAGCGCCCACGCGCGAGGCGGCGCCGGTCATCGTCTATCACCTCGACAAGCACAAGCGCGACGTGTCCCGGCTGACCCAGCCGCTCGACGCACGCGACATCCCGTACCGGGTGATGAACCTCGAGGGCGACCCCGCCACGCTGACCGCGGTCCGGCGCGACGCCGGCGGCCGCAAGCTGCCGCTGGTGTTCATCGCCGGCGAGTGTGCGGGCGGGCGGGAGGAGCTGCAGGCCCTCGACGACCGCGGCGATCTGCTCCGCAAGGTGTACGGATCCTGATTGAAACAAGCAACTTGCGCCGTTATGGCGCGTTGCGTCATTTTCTCCTTGCCGGTCCCCACGGCGATGCCTACGGTGAGGCCACCATGAACCCGACCCTCGAGCACGCGCAATCCCAGGTGAAGGCCACCCAGGCCCAGGTCAAGGCAGTGGCCAAGAAGGCCACCGAGAAGCTGCTGCACGCGCTCGGGCGCGCCGACGAGCTCGGCGGCGAGGTGCGCGACTACGTGCAGGAGAAGGTGCTGGTCGATCCGCGCTACGTGGCGGCCCGCAAGAAGCTGGCCGGCCTGCTCGGCAAGCGCTACGAGTCGAAGGACGAGCAGCAGGCCCAGGCGCACAGCGCCGAGGTGGCCCGGGCCGCGGTCGCCGCGCCGTCGACCGCGCCGGCCACCGCCGCCGCCAGCCGCGGCGCGCGCGCCCTGGGTGACGCCGGCATCAAGGCGCAGATCTACGGCAAGAAGTCGTGCCCGTGGAGCGGGCGGGCCATCAGCCTGCTCGAGCGGCACAAGGTCGACTTCGACTTCGTCGACCTCGAGGAGCCCGAGCACGAGGTGCTGCACGCCCGGCTGGCGACCGAGACCAAGCAGACCACCGTCCCGTACGTGTACCTGCGCGGGCAGTTCATCGGCGGCTTCAACGCGCTGTCCGAGGTCGAGCGGCTGGGTCAGCTCGAGACCGCGCTGATGAGCGCCGACGAGCGCGCCGCCGCGCCGGGCCGGATCGCGGTCGAGATCGTGGCCCGGCCCAACACCGACGAGGTCGCGCCGGCCGAGGCCGATCCGCGCGACCCCGCGCCGGCCGAGTAGGTCGCGCCGCGTCGTGCCAGCGGCGCTCAGGGCAGCATCAAGTTCGCGGCCACGCTGCCGGTGATCGTCACGGCGCACGAGAAGGTGCGCTGCAGCCCGGCGTCCAGCGTCAGGGACCCGAGCGTGCAGCCAGGGAGACTCAACGTGGTGGCCGTGGTGGTCCCGCTGATGGTGAGCGGCGTCCCGGCCGGGTGGCGCCCGGTGTACATCCCGCCCGGGCCCATCGCGTACTCCATCGGCATCAGCACCGTCGACACCATGGTGCGCACCATCAGGGTGCCCATCTCCTGGTAGGTCGCGGTCACGGTCGCGTCGGTGTTGCCGACGACGATCGGGGCGATCCGCGAGCCGGGGGCGGGGCAGGTGAGTCCCCCGGTGCAGCGCCAGTCGACCGGATCGAAGAACCCGACCATCTCGGCCCGGACGCTCAGCATCGTGTTCTCGTCGAGGCGGACCGAACACGGCACGCTCGGGCTACATTGCGGCGGGAACTCGGCCGGCCCGGTCACCCGGGTCACCTGGTACTGCAGCGGGCTCCCACCGCCGACCAGCTCGGCGTTCACCGTCAGCACGGGCGTCCGCACGAAGCGGTAGACGACGGTGACGTTGTCCGGCCCGGCCGGAACGTCGCAGCTCTCCCCCTGTCCGACGACGTCGCAGTTGCCCCAGCTCAACGGGTCGAGCCGGCGGTCCGGTGAGGGCGCCATCGGCGTGAGCGAGACCACCTGCTCGGCGACGAACGCTCGGCTACACAGCAGCGCCGGGCAGTCGATCCCGGCCGGGTCCGAGACCACGCGGGCGCCGAGCGGCGCCCCGGTGCCGGCGAGGTCGACGTGGACCAGGCGCTGCCCCGGGGCGCCGAACCCGGCCGAGATGCTGACCTCGCCGGTGCTCGGCACGGTGCACGTCCCGGTCCCGCTGCAGCCGCCGCCGGCCCAGCCGAGGAACAGATCGGGCGTCACCGCCACCGCCGCCAGCTCGAGCGCCGCGCCGGGAGGTACCAGGCGCTGGCACGACGCGTCTCCGTTGCTGCCGTTGCAGAGGATCTCGTTGCCGCTCATGATCAGGCCGCGGCCGCTGACCTCGAGCGTGATCAACCGGAAGTCCTGGCCCCCACACGTGACCCCGGCGCCGGCGCACAGGCCCTGGCTGCAGGCCATCGCCCCCGGACAGTCGGAGTCGGTGCTGCAGGTGACCGCGCAGGCCGCGACCTCACCGCTGTAGCAGCCGGTGCAGCCACCGGCCGGGCCGGCCAGGCCTATGCCGACGAGCAGGCGCGCTCCCCAGGTTAGCCACCGCCGCATGGCCGTCATCCTATCATGCGCGCGGAGGCGCGCCTGGCGGGGTTCGCGCCCGCGCGGTTAACGGTCCGCGCTCGGGCCCGTCCTTCCCCCATGAACCGCACCTCCGCCCCCCGCACCCTCCTCCTCGCTGTCTCGCTGTCGGCTGGCCTGTCGGCCGGTGCGGCCCCGGCCCAGGCAGCCCCGGCCGCGCGGCCGTTGCTGCGGCCACGGGCTGCCACCCTGGCGCCGGCGCAGCCGCTGCAGCGCGCCGATGGCCGCCCCGCCAACGGCAACATCGGCCAGCGCGGCCGGGCCCCCGGCCGCGCCGCCGCAGCGGCGACCGCACCCGCATCGCCGTCGGCGCCGGCCCCGGTGGCGGCGGCAGCGCCCGCGCCGTCCGCGCTGGCCAGCGGCGCCGGCGTGACCGGCCCACTGCTGGGGCGGGGCGAGCGGCCGGCCTGCGGCAACATCGTCACCAAGGGTGGGCGGACCGTCGAGTGCCGCGACGGCGCCGGGCGGCTGACGTCGAGCACCTCGTACCGCGGCAGCCGCGTGGTGGCGCGTGACCTGTACGTCGCCGGCGTGCTGACCGCGAGCGTGCAGCTGCACGGCGACCGGGTGGTGGCGTCGTGTGCCACCCCGCCGCTGCCGGGCCGGCGCTGGCTGGTGTGCCGCGACGAGGCCGGCCAGCTCACCTCGCGCACCTCGGTCGACGCCGAGGGGGCCGGCGTGACCGAGCAGCACCAGGGCGGGCGGCTGCGCTCGGTGATGCGGACCGGGCCGCTGGGGATCGTCTCCGAGATCGTCGAGTACGACGACGCGGGGCAGGTGATCCGCCGGTTCCAGCCCGATGCCAGCGGCAACCTGGTCGAGGTCCCGGCGCCGGCCGCGACCGGAGCCGCGTCGTGACCGCCGCGCTGCTCGAGCTCGACTGGCTGG
Source organism: Kofleriaceae bacterium (assembly GCA_018058095.1). Taxonomy (GTDB): domain Bacteria; phylum Myxococcota_A; class Polyangia; order Haliangiales; family Haliangiaceae; genus JABFXX01. The sequence goes on along the minus strand of JAGPCO010000024.1, from coordinate 4,536 downwards.
GCGGCTGGTCGGAGCGGCGCCTGCGCCGACGCCGGCCCGGCATCGACGAGCTGCCGTGGGGCACGCTGCAGCTGGCGGCGATCGATCCGGTCGACCTGGCCGAGGCGCGTGCGGTGTGGACCAACGGCGTGTTCACCGAGTACGCCAGCGCCGCCGCCTTCTCGCAGCTGACCACCGCCATGCTCGAGGCCGGCGCGCCGGTCGACCTGACCGCGGCCTCGGCCGACATCGTCGTCGACGAGCTGCACCACGTCGAGCTGGTGTCGCGCCTGGTGATGGAGCTGGGCGGCGCCGTGCCGTACCAGGTCGACCTGGAGAAGGTGACCCAGCTGGTCGACGGCGACGCCCGCGCCGTGCTGCGCGCGGCCGAGCTGGCGGTCACCACCTCGGGCGTGGGGGAGGCGCTCAGCGTGCCGGCGCTGACGCGCTCGCGCTCGCTCACCACGTCCCCGCTGGTCGGCGCGGTGCTCGACCGCCTGGTCCACGACGAGGGGCCACACGCCCAGCTCGGGCTGCGCCTCCTGGCCTGGGCCGGGCCGCGCCTGTCGGCCGGCGATCGCGCCCACCTGGCCGCCGTCGCGGTCGAGGCCATCGCCGTGTACGCGCCGCTGTGGCAGGACGCGGCCTGCGCCTGCCCGGGCGCGCCTTCCCTGGGCGCGGCCGGCTTCGCCGACTACCGCGCCACCATGCTCGACGCGGTCGAGCACCGCATCGTCCGCCGCCTGCATCGGGTCGGCATCGAGGTCGACCGCGCCGCGCTGGCGCCGCTGCTGGCGTGATCCGAGCCGATCAGAAGCCGACGCGCAGGCCGCCGCCAGCGTCGAGCTCGAGCCGGTTGCCGCGCCCCGACAGCGGCTCGAGGTAGCGGGCCGCGACCACGCTGGCCCCGGCGGCGAGGGTCCACTCCAGGGTGGCGCGCGGCGCGGCGCCGTCGGCGCGGCCGGCGCGGATGGGCCCGCGCAGGCCGAACTCGGCGCGGCCGTACGGGCCCCAGTACACGGTGGCGTCGGCGCCGCCCAGCTCCGGCACCGACGCGCCGTGGAAGGCGTAGCTCAGGCCGGCCTCGACCCGGCCAAAGCCGGTCACCGCGCTGGCGCCGATCGGGCTGCCCAGCCCGATCCCGGCGCCGACGGCCTCTTGCCCGTAGCCGAGCGGCACCATCAGGCGGGCCCGCGCGTGCACCAGCAGCGCGCCGAACCCGCGGCTGGTGGTCAGCACCAGCGCCGGCAGCTGGACCGCGCCCGTCGTCGGCGCGGCGGCATCACGCTCGAGCCCGACCGCCCAGCGCAGCTCGGCCTCGACCGCCCATGGCCGGGCCGGCTCGGCCTCGGCCACGCTGGCGGCGAGGGCGAGGCCGACGGCGATCCCGAACGGCGCCGGCAGCAGCAAGCGGGGGCCAGGGCTCATGGCCGCAGGCTAGCAGGCTGCTGAAGAAGCAGCCTGCTAGTCATCTCCAGTCTCGCAGCCTGCTAGCCCAGGCCAGGCCCGCCGCCATCGCCGTCGCCCGGCAAAGGCTGCTGGTGCGGGCCCACGGCGATCACGGCATCAGGCAGTCGAAGCAGAGCGGGTCGCTCATCTCGGCCGTGTCGCAGATGCCGTCGTTGTTGCAGGTGCCGCCGGCGGTGCAGTCGACGCAGTCGCCCAGGAACATCTCGAGCAGGTCGCAGGTGCCGTCCATGTTGCAGGTGCCGCCGAGGAGGCAGTCGATGCAGGTCATGGGGTCCTCGCCGGCCTGGCACATGAAGTCCATGTTGCAGCCGCCGGCGGTGAGGCAGTCGGCCGGGCAGCTGGCCATGGTCTCGCCGGCGTCGCACGTGCCGTTCGAGTTGCAGGCGCCGCCACCGCCGCAGTCGGCCGGGCAGCTCTGCTGGGTCTCGCCCGGGTCACACACCGAGTCGTTGTCGCAGGTGCTGGCGCAGTCGGCGCAGCCAGCGCCCTCACCCGGGTCACAGACCCGGTCGTTGTCGCAGGTGCTGCCGCCGCCGCAGTCCTGGGTGCACGAGCCGATCTCGCTCGAGGCGCAGGTGTTGTCGCCGCAGTAGCCGGCCACCCGTGCGTCGGGCCGGTCGTCGTTGCCGCCGCCGTCGTCGCCGCCGCAGGCGCCGAGGCTCGTCAGGAACGCGGCCGACAGGGAGACCAGGATCAGGCGAAGCGGGGATGCCCTCATATGGCCGGCATCTTATCCACCGGCCCCATCGGCTCAAGCGAAAACGGTGCACTCGAGGTGGGGCATGGTCTGTCGGCTCCCTGCCGAGGCGACGCGGCGCGCCAGGCCGCGCCAGTTCGATCACACGGCCTGGCGCGCCCTGTCAGCCGCCCTCGGCCCCGAACAGGGCGTCACCTCCGCGGCGGCTGAGGGCCATTCGCAGGCGCTCGTGCGCGGGCAGGACCAGCTCCGGGTCGGCGGCGAGGACGGCGGCGGCGGCGGCGCGCGCCTCGAGCAAGAGCTGGGTGTGGGCGGCGACGTCGCCGAACCGCAGCTGGGGCAGGCCGGCCTGGCGCGCCCCGAGCAGCTCGCCCGGGCCCCGCAGCTCGAGGTCACGCTCGGCGATGACGAAGCCATCGTGGGTCGCGGCCATCACCGCCAGGCGCTGACCGCCGTCGATCGTGGCCTGGCCGCGGGTCAGCAGCAGGCAGCGCGCGGCGCCGCCGCCACGCCCGACCCGGCCGCGCAGCTGGTGCAGCTGAGCCAGCCCGAAGTGATCGGCGTCCTCGATGACGATCAAGGTGGCCTCGGGCACGTCGACCCCCACCTCGATGATGGTGGTCGCGACCAGCACCGGCGCGGTGCCGGCGCGCAGGGCGGCCAGGGCGGCGTCGCGCTCGGCGCCGTCCATGCGGCCGTGGGCCAGGCCGACCGGCGTCGGCGCCAGCGCGGTCGCCAGCTCGGCCGCGACCGTCGTCGCGTCGGCCCAGCGCGGGCCGTCATCGTCGGGCTCGGGCGGCTCGACCCGCGGGCACACCACGTAGGCCCGGCCCCCGGCCGCGACCTCGGCCCGCAGCGCCTTGATCGCGGTGGCCCGGCCCCGCGCGCCGGTCACCACCTCGGTCGTCACCGGGACGCGGCCGGGTGGCAGCTCGTCGAGGACCGACACGTCGAGGTCGCCATAGGTGGTCAGCGCCAGCGTGCGCGGGATGGGGGTGGCGGTCGCCACCAGGAGGTGCGGCGCGGCGGCGTCGCCCTTGCCGCGCAGGCGGACCCGCTGCGCCACTCCGAACCGGTGCTGCTCGTCGATGACCACCAGCCCGAGCTGCTGGAAGCCGACGCCCTCGGCCAGCAGGGCGTGGGTGCCGACGACCAGGTCGATGGCGCCGGCCGCGGCCATCGCCAGCAGCGACTGACGGGCGCCGCGCGGGGTCGACGCCGTCAGCAGGGCGACCCGCAGGCCGAGCGGGCCGGCCCAGCGGCCGAGCGTGGCCGCGTGCTGCTCGGCCAGGATCTCGGTCGGCGCCATGATCGCGGTCTGGCCGCCGCCGCGCGCGACCTGGACCGCGGCGGCGAAGAGGACCGCGGTCTTGCCCGAGCCGACGTCGCCCTGGAGCAGGCGGTTCATCGGCACCGGCGCGGCCAGATCGGCGCCGACCTCGGCGAAGACCCGCCGCTGCGCCGCGGTCGGTGCGAACGGCAGCGCGCGCTCGACCTCACCCGCGCTGCCCACCGGGTACGGCGGGGCGCTGCCGAGCCGGCGCAGGCGTCGCCGCACCTCGACCGCGGTCGCCAGCTCGAACAGCTCGCCGAAGGCGACCCGCCGGTGCCAGCGGCTGGTCCCGGCGCTCAGCGCGGCGACCTCGTCGGCGCTGGGCGCCTCCGGGCGGTGCAGGGCGGCCAGCGCCTCCGCCAGCGGGCTCAGCCCGGCGGCGGCCGCGACCTCGGCCGGGACCCCGTCCTCGACCGCCTCGGCGCCGATGAGGTCGAGCGCGCGCTGGCACGCGGTGGCCAGCCGGGCCGGCGGCAGGCCGGGGATGTCGGGGTAACGCAGGATGATGCGGCCGGCGTCGTCACCGCCGCTGCCGTCGGCGGCGATGACCGCGAGCACGTCCGGGTTGGCCAGGTCGCCGCGCCCGGCCCGGACCCGGAGCCGGCCGGCCAGCACCGCGCGGGCGCCGACTGGCAGGCGCTGGGCCATCGACCCGTACGCGCCGAACCACCGGATCTGCAGGGCGGCGCCGGCGTCGTCGTCGCCGATGGTGGCGTCGAACCAGCGGCGGCCGCGGCCGTACACCATGCGGGCGGCGCGGATCGTGCCGGCCACCACGACCTGGGCGCCGTCGCCGGCGGCCAGGGCGGTGGCCACGCCAGCGACCGCACGCGCGTCGTCGTAGCGGCGCGGCACCAGCCACAGCAGGTCCTCGACGGTGAGGATGCCGCGCTCGGCCAGCGCGGCGGCGAAGGCGGGGCCGATGCCGCGGATGGCCGACACCGGGCGATCGAGGACGCGGCCGGGCGGGGGCGCGGCGGCGACGCGGGGGGCGCGGGGCCGGCGCGCGGCAGCGGCCGCCGCAGCCACCGGGGCCGGGGCAGGGGAAGGCGGAGCC
>JAGPCO010000143.1 GCA_018058095.1 Kofleriaceae bacterium | reverse complement strand
AGCCCGCCGACGAACGGGTTGTCCCGGCTGGCCAGCGCGGCCACCGCGGCGTCGACCTGCGCGGTCAGGCGGCCGACCTCCCGGCGGACCGTGCGCTCGGCGTCGGCCCGGGCCTGGGTGTACTCGTCCTGGTAGCCGCCGGCGACCACCTCGCGGGTGATCACCGCGCTGGCGGCGATCGGCACCAGCGCGGCCAGCGCGAACCAGGCGATGAAGCGGCCGCGCAGCTTCATGGCTGACGCGTGCCCCCGCTGCGCTCGGGCTTGCCCCACAGCGACAGGTCGGCCCAGCCGAGGCGGCCGAGCGCGTCGAAGGCGGCGCCGCGCACGTCGGTCCGGACGTGGGCCCGTGGTCCGCGGTGGAGCAGCGGCAAGATCGGGCGCCGCTCGCGCCAGGCCCGGGCCCACACCGCCGGCGCCGGGCGGGTCGCGCGCAGCTGGGTCCGGCCCCAGTCGTCGCCGCCGGCCTCGAACGCCGCCACGTACAGGAGGGTGGCCTCCACCGCCAGCGCCGGCAGGTGATCGATGTACAGGTCGAGCGTGCCGGCCTCGATGCGCTGGCGCAGGGCGGCGTCCTCGACGTCGGTCACCACCGCGGCGATGCCGAGCTTGTCGAGCGCACGCACGACTCGCTCGGCCACCTCGCGGTCACCCGGCCGGCTGGCGGCGACCCCGATCTCGAGGCGGAGGCTTGGCAACCCGGCCGGGGCCAGGTCCGGCACGGCGGCGCCGGCCAGGCGCAGCGCCGCGCGGGCGCCGTCGAGGTCGCCGGCGCGCCCGTGGTCGTCGATGGGGTCACCACCGAGCTCGAGCGGGATGGGCGTGGTGGTCGGCACGATCCGCTCGCCACCGCCGACGGCGGCCAGGCCGGCGCGCGGCAGCGCCAGGTCGAGCGCGCGCCGGAACTCGCGGTGCGCCAGCACGGCTGGATGGGCCCGGCCGAAGCCCACGTACACCAGGACGCTGGCCGGGCCCTGCAGCTCGGCCGCGGCGAACTTCGGGGCGTGCCCGGCGAAGGCGGTCGCGCCACCGAGTGACACGTGGGCCGCGCCGGTCTCGAAGCGGCGGGCCTCGCCGTCGGGGCTGGGGAACCAGCCCAGGGTCAGCGTGTCGACGTACGGCCGCCCGAGCGCGTGGTCGGCGAAGGCGGTCAGGCTGATCACCCGGCGGGTGCGGTCGAGGCGCGCCAGCCGGAACGGCCCGGTCCCGGCCGGGTCGGCCAGGGTCGGGGCCTGGCCGCGCCGGGTGATCGCCGCCATCGGCACCGCCAGCCGCGCCGCCAGGTCGGGCGTCGGCCCGTCGAGCTCGACGCGGACCCCGTCGCCCAGGGCGGTGATGTCGCCGACGCCGGCCAGCAGCCAGCCGGCCGGGCTGGTGCGCAGGCGCTGCAGGCTGGCGACGACGTCGGCCGGCCCGAGCGCGCTGCCGTCGTGGCTGGTCAGGCCGGGCCGGACCGGGATGTGCGCCACGTTGCCGTCGATCACCGGCGGGCCCGCGGCCAGCCGCGGCAGCACGGCGCCGCCCGGCCCGATCTGGTACAGGCGGTCGAACAGCAGCTCGATCAGCTGCACCTCGGCCGGGCCGCGCGCCCGGGTCGGGTCGAGCCCGACCGGCGCACCGGCCACGCCACCGACGATCGCCCCGCCGTAGCGTGGCCGCGACTCGGCCGCGGCCCGGGTTCCCGACCCGACCACGATCAGGGCCGACAGGGCCACGACCAGGGCCCGCACCACACGGGCCAGGTGCGCCCCGGCCCGGGCGGCACGTGCCGGCGACCGATGGCTCAGTTCAGCCGCCACAGATCGACCTTGCTGGTGCCGACCAGGCGGACCGCGCACACCACCTCGGTGCGACCGTCGCCATCGAGATCGACCGCGGCGACGCCGGCGACCCCGCCGGTGAACGTCCGGCGGAAGCGGGCCTTGCCGCCGGGATCGGCCACGCTCAGGACGCGGATCTCGTCGCGGGCGCCCGGCGGCCCGTCACCGGCGACGATGACCTCGAGCTCGCCGTCCCGATCGAGGTCGGCCAGGTCGAACGCGGTGCCGACGCCGCGCACCTCGACCGGCGACGAGGGCGCCACCGAGGCAGGGCAGTCGGCGCAGGCCGACGCGACCCGGAGCACGCCGCCGGGGCCCAGCGTCGCGCTGACCGCGAGCGGCGCACCATCGGCGGCGACGAGGTCGGCCCGGCACCGCCGCGCGAAGATCGGTGCGTCGGCGGCGCCGAAGTGGTTGCGGCCGGGCGCCGGCACCAGCGGCTCGCCGCAGCCCGGGTAACGCTCGAGCTCGCCGGCGCCGACCCAGCGCGGGCCGGCCGCGCCGGTGGCGGCGACGATCCGCAGGCCGCGCGCGCGGGTCGAGGTCCGCACCAGCAAGGCCGGGCGCGGGCCTGGCTCGAGCTCGACCGCAGCGATCGGATCACGCGGCTCGATCGCCGGCAGCGCGGCTGGCAGGGCCAGGCGGGCCTGCTCGGTCACGCGGGCGCCACCGGCGAGGACCACCACCTCGCGGCTGGTCACCGCGAACAGCTCGGCCCGGCCGTCGCCGTCGAGGTCGGCCCCGATCAGACCGAGCAGGGGTGCGCCCAGCTCGATCGACGCCGCACGCCGGGCCCGGTAGGTCACGCTGATCGGGCTGGGCGCGACCCGGGGCCGCACGAGCGCGGGCACCATCGCCGCCAGCTCGGCCCGGGCCCGGGCCAGCAGGCGCGCCAGCGGCGTCGAGGCCTCGCCCGCGCCGGCGTCGGCACCGGCGCCGGCCGGGGTCGCCGCGACCGCGCCGACGGCGACCAGCAGCGCCACCAGCAGCGCCGGCCCAACCGACGACCGCCCGGTTCCGCGCACGGACACCTCAGTCTCCGTACTCGTCGGTGACCAGGGTGTCTCCGGTCAGCTGCCCGGGCATCGGCGCCACCTCGGTCGGCGCCGAGCCTTGCATGAACACCTCGACCAGCGAGGTCCCGGCCGGCGCGCCGGTCGGCGCCAGCAGGCCGGTGGTGCGGTCGATACGCGCCTCGACCACGCCGGCCGGGCGCTCGAACGACTTGGCCCGCAGCCCCATGGCCCGGGCGACCTCGACGAAGATGGGGACCGCGGTGGTGCCACCGGTCTCCTTGCGGCCGAGCGGGCGGTTGTCGTCGTAGCCGATCCACACCCCGATCGCGTAGTCAGGGGTGAGGCCGATGAACCAGGCGTCGCGCGCGTCGTTCGACGTGCCGGTCTTGCCGGCGATGGTCAGGCCGAGCTTCCGGGCCAGCTGCGCCGTACCCTCGTCCACCACCGACCGCATCATGTCGAGCACCACGTAGGCCAGCTCGGGTGGGATGGCCACCACCGGCTCGGCCACCGCCAGCGCCTTGCCGTCGATCGACTCGATCACCCGCGGCGGCGCGACCCGGCCACCGGCGGCGAAGCTGGCCAGCGCGTTGGTCAGCTCGAGCGGGGTCACCTCGCCCGAGCCGAGCGCCAGCGACAGCTCGCGCGGCAGCTTGCTGGTGATGCCCAGCTTGGCCGCCAGCTCGGCCACCGCGGCCGGACCGACCTCGTGCGCCAGCCGGATCGCCACCGTGTTGATCGACTTGGCCAGGGCGTGGCGCAGGCGCACCGGCCCCTCGAAGTTGTCCTTCTTGTAGTTCTGCGGCCGCCACAGGTCGAACACCTCGGGCGCGTCGTTGGCGATGCTGGCGGCGGTGTACCGGCCGCTGGCCAGCGCCGCCGCGTACACGAACGGCTTGAACGACGACCCCGGCTGCCGGTGCGCCATGGTCGCCCGGTTGAAGTCGGCCACGCGCGAGCCGTACCCGCCGACCAGCGCCCGCACCTTTCGGGTCTTGACCTCGAGCACGACGACCGCTCCCTGCGGGCCCGGCGCCAGCGCGACCTGAGGCCCGGCCTTGCCGTCGCCCTTGCCGGCCTTGGCGTCGGCCGGCGCCGCCACCACCTCGATCACGTCGCCGGCGGCGAACCGCTCGCTCGGCTTCTTGCGCGCGCCGGCGGCGTCGGCCGGGTTGAACCGCTCGTCGCCGGCGCCGCCCAGGCGCAGCGTGGCCGGGTAGCCGCCCAGATCGACGGCGACGGTCGCGCCGGCGTCGTCGACCGCGCCGACGATGGCCTCGTAGATCTCGGCCCGGGCCGGCCCGCTGGCCGGCAGCTTCTTGCCGAGGCGCGCCAGCTCGGCGGTGACCTTGTCGGCGGCGACCTTGCGCACCGGCCTGCCGACCTTGTGCCGGGCGTCGAGGCCGCGCAGCCCGGCCTCGAGCGCCTTCTGCGCCGCGGCCTGGACGTCGACGTCGAGCGTGGTCCGGACCTGGGCGCCCAGCGTCGGCAGCGCGTCCTTGCCGCGCTGGGTGACCAGCTCCTGGCGCGCCAGCTCGACCCACTCCGGGGCCGAGCCCAGGCGCGGGAACGGCACCTTGGCCACCTCGATCGGCGCGTCGATCCAGCGCTTGGCCTCGCCCTGCGCCAGCTTGCCGGTCTCGACCAGGCGCCCGAGCACGTAGGTCTGGCGCTCCTTGGCGCGGGCCTGGTTCTTGTGCGGCGAGATGTTCTCGGGCGACTGCACCAGGCCGGCCAGCAGCGCCGCCTCGCCGGGGTTGATCTGGCTGACGTCCTTGCCGAAGTAGAACCGGGCCGCCTCCTGCACGCCGTAGCGACCGTGGCCGAAGTAGACCTGGTTCACGTACAGGGCGATGATCTCCTCCTTGGTCAGCGCCTGCTCGAGGCGCCGGGCCAGGATGATCTCCTGGATCTTGCGCTTGAACGTGCGCTCGGGCGACAGGATGAAGGTCTTCACGACCTGCTGGGTGATGGTCGACGCCCCTTGCTTGGTGCTGCCGGCGCGCAGGTTGGCGAGGAAGGCGCGCGCCATGCCGACGTAGTCGAGGCCGCCGTGGGTCCAGAACGCGGCGTCCTCCGAGGCCACGAAGGCGTCGACGAGCAGGCGCGGCACCTGCTGGTACGGGATGAACGAGCGCCGCTCGTCGAAGATCTCGCCGATTCGCTGGTCCTCGCTGTCGAGCACCACCGTGACCTGCTTGGGGTGGTAGTCCGACAGCTTGCTGAGGGCCGGCAGGTTGCGGCCGTACATCCAGAACACGGTGGCGATGGTGATGGCCGCCAGCGAGAGCAGGACGACCCCGATCAGCGCCGACCAGCCCAGGATGCGCTGCCAGCGCGGCCGGCGCGCCCGCCCGCCCCCACCCTTGCCCGGCCGCGCCGCCGACCCGCCCTGGCCGGGCATGCGCTCGGTCCGGCGTGGAGGCGCCGCCGCGGGCGGCCGGGCCCAGCCGACGGCGGGGCGGCCGGGACGCGGCGCTGGATGGGCCATGGCCATGGGGACGTGGGAAGGCATGTGCAAGCAGGGGGCCGGCTCGTGAGCGCGCCGACCGAGTCAGGACGGGAGCTTGGCAGATTCTTCGCCGGCCGTGGGCAGCATGCCACACGGGAACGTGTCGGGCCGGACACGGGCGCCGACCCGAGGCGCGAGCGTCAGCGCGCCTCGGCCAGCAGGCGCTCGACCACGCCGATCACGCCCTTGATGCGCAGCGCGGCCCAGCGCGCGCGCAGGTGTGCCACCTGGTCGGGCTCGAGGTCACCGGGGCGCCCGAGGTGAGCGCGGCGGCGGTCGGCCAGCTTGCTGATGGCCAGGGCGACCGAGACCGAGAGGTTGAAGCTCTCGGTGAAGCCGTACATCGGGATGGTGACCGCGCCATCGCAGGCGGCGATCGCCGCCGGCGACAGGCCGGCGTGTTCGTTGCCGAACATCAGCGCGACCGGCCGATCGACCGCCAGGGTGTCGAGCGTGGCCGCGGCAGCTGGCAAGGTCGCCATCACCACGAAGCCGCGCGCGCGCAGGGCGGCGGTGCACGCCGCGGCGTCGCCCCAGCGGTGCAGCTCGAGCCAGCGGTGACAGCCGCGGGTGATGCCCTTGGGCAGGCTGAAGTGGTAGGTCGGCTCGACCGCGTGGAACTCGCACAGGCCGAGCGCCTCGGCCGTGCGCACCGCCGCCGCCGCGTTGTGCGGGTCGTAGGTGTCCTCGGTGATGACGGTGAGCGAGCCGAGCCGGGCCGCCAGGACCTGATCGATCCGGGCCAGGCGGTCCGGACTCACCATCGGCGCCAGCACGGCGTGGACCCGGGCCGCGCCGTGACGGACGATCAGCTGGTCGAGGGCGTCGGCCACCGGCGAGCGATGCCACAGCGGCAGCGGCCGGCGCAAGACCACCGGCCCCCATCACGCCCCCACCAGCCAACCTTTCGTCTCATTCCGGACGCTTGCGGCGCCGGCCGTTCGGCCCGCCGGAGACCACTGTCCGAACCCTCCGGCTGCCGTGCTCACCGGACACCCGGCCCAAGTCGTGTCGCCGGTTTACACAACGCCCCACTCCGCGGCGCGGCCCCCAAATCACGTCTTCACGACCTTGTCTCTCTGATCACGTCTTCACGACCTTGTCTCTCTCTGCTCTCTGCTGGCTCTGCTGGCCTTCCAGAGTTCATCCTCCGACGCCTCCGACTCCTCCGACGCCTCCGACTACTACCTGTAGAAATAGTCATCGTAAGGGCCAGTGGTCAGAAGTGGAACAAGTGCATACTCTTGAGCCAACGGCCGAATCTCTCTCTGCCAGTACTCCAGTAGCTGCACATCGGGCTTCTTGAACGACTCCTCGATGTATGCAACGTTGACCGCACTGCCGGTGATATGTCTATGGGCAACGATCAAGTCGGTGAGATCCGAACCTTTGGGCTCCCACCGGAGCCCGCGCCTCGCACCGACCTGCTGAATCGATGCAGCGGCAGACAAAATGCGGTGGTGCGGGAGCGGATGTACTCGTTCATTGCCAGAATCGACTGGACCGAACTGCCACATCTCATAGTCCATTGACGATGTGAACAGGAACGCACGAAACACCATGTCCATACCGCCCAAGGACTTGTCGGAGAACGACATCGCGAGGAGGCTCGCGGCGTAGGCGTCCGCGCTCCATTCCATGGCCAGCTTCCCGAGAGTAGGCACCTCATGCCTCTCCAACACATGCAGGTGGCCAAGTAGGATATGGGCCAACTCATGGAACATTATTCCATGAAGAGCGAGTTCCACAAGCCCGGACACGTACGATGCACGCATCGGGCAAATTGGTGCGCAGAAATTATAGTCTCCTTCCACTGCAAGCATGTCTCTCAAGGAGACGGGGAAGCGAGCCCGACGCGGAACTCGCGCTCCGTCCTCGCGGGCGCAATCACCGATGTCTTGGAACGTGTTCGGCAGAGACATTATTGATGCGCTCAGATCGCGCACAAGCAGAACGTTCGCTGTGCCGAACTCGATCACCACTTCGTGAGGCCGCAGCCGAGCCTTGGCGGTTATGCCCTCGCTGTCAACAAAGGACATGACCAGATTGGGTCTCGTTGGGATTCGATTCAACACTCTCAATACGGAGTTGGCAAGTCTAGCATGCTCGTCTGCACTCATGACTTTCCAGCCTAACAGCTATGCATCGCTCGTACTACTTGGGCTAGGCGCGCATTTGCGCGGTGCACTGTAACCGCCCAGTCGCGGTGCCGCCCCGCCGCCTCTCACTGAGTGACTCGCTCATGAATGCCTAGCGCCCCCACCGGGCAGTGCGCGCACGCCGTCTGGAACTCCCGCTCGGTCGCCCGCAATTTCGGCCGCATCTGACGGCGGCGTCGAGCGGACGCGGCAGCCCCCACCGCCTGCCGAGGTGCTAGGGTGCGCTCATGCGCCGCGCCGCGATCACCCTCGCCATCGTGCTGGCCGCCCCGGCGGCGGCCCTGGCCCAGCCTGGCCCCGGCGAAGGCGTCACCTCCGACGACGGTGCGGCCCGCACCATGCGCGAGCCTGACCGCCTCGGGCAGCGCCCCTCGGGCTTCTGGATGTCGTCGCGGCCGGCCCAGGGCGGCGCCTACCGCTATCGGATCCTCGCCGTCGGCGCCGCGGTGCTGGTGGTGACCGGACTGCTGGTGGGGCGGACGCTCCGGCGCGCTGAGGCTCGGCGTGGCGCGCCCGGCGCCGGCGCGGGACCCGGCCGCGACCAGGCGGCGCCGTCCTCGGCCCGGTAGCCGGACGTCGAGCCGCAACCAGCCGCGGCTCGTTCTGTCTTACCAACCATGCGCCCGCGCCTGCTCGTCGCCGCGACCCACCTCGCCATCGCGCTCGCCGCCGGTTGCGCCCGACCCCGGCCGCCGGCGACGCCGGCCCGGGTCGCGCCGGCCGCGCCCGCGCCCGAGCCCGCGCCCGCGGTGGTCGCCCCCGCCGTACCGACCTGGCCGGTTGCGGTCCGGGTCATGACCTGGACCGCGAACGATGGCGTGGTCGAGGTCGGGCGCCTGCCCGACGCTCCACCGGCGCAACCGCCGACCACGCCGTGGTTCGTCGAACCGGTCGCGGACGTCCGGATCGACCAGGTGGACGCGCTGGTGGCCATGTTGCGCCACGAGGCGATCCCCGGCCTGTCCCTGCGTGGACAGGCGGTGGCCAGCTGGCTCGGCCGCCTCGCCGCCGTCGACTCGCTGACCGCGCTGGTGCTGGACGATACCGACGTCGACAACGCCGCGCTCGCCGCCCTGGAGGTGCTGCCGCTGCGCCGCCTGTACCTGGCCGGGACCGCGGTCACCGATCGCGCGGTCCTGGCGCTGGCGGCCCGGCGGGCCCCGCTCGAGGTGGTCGACCTCGAGGGCTGTGAGGTGACCGACAACGCGGTCGCCGCGCTGTCCGCCCTGCCGACGCTGCGTGCGCTCAACCTGGCCGAGACCGAGGTCCGCGACGGCGTCGGGCCCTGGCTCGAGCGCCTGGTGCGGCTCGAGGTGCTCGACCTGGGCCGGACCGCGGTGGGGGCCCGCACCGTCGCCGCGGTCCGCACCTTGCCGCTGCGCGAGCTGTACCTCGACGGGACCGCGGTCGGGCGCGAGGTCGCCAGCCTGGCCGTGCTCGCGCCAGGCCTGGTCCGGTTCGACGTGTCGGACCTGACGCGGTACCGGCCGACCGACACCGACCTGCGCTGGCTGACCGCCGCGCGTGAGCTGATCGAGCTCGGGGTCTCGGCCGCCGCCATCCACGATCCGCTGGTGCTCGAGCTAGCTGCGCTGCCGCAGCTCCGCATCCTGCGGGCGGCCGACACGGCGATGACCCGGCGTGCGGTCATCGCCATCGCCGCCCGGCGCGAGCTGATCGAGGTCGACCTGGCCGACAGCCCGGTCACCGACACCGAGGCCGCCGCGCTGCTGGCGCTGCCCGCGCTGCGCGCGCTCCGGCTCGACCGCACGCCCATCACCGACGCCGCCCTGGCAGGTCCGCCGCCAGCGCCGACGCTGCGCCAGCTGTACCTGTCGCACACCTTCGTCGGTGACGCCGGCCTGGCCATGCTGGCGCACACGCCGCAGCTCGAGGCGCTCGGCCTCGGCCGGACCATGGCCCGAGACGGCACGGTGAAGCTCATCGCCGGGCTGGTCCACCTCGACACCCTGGTCCTGTCGGGCAGCAGCGCCAGCGTCGACGCGCTCCGCCAGCTGGCGGCCCTGCCCGAGCTCGAGCGCCTGTACCTCGACGACACCGCCGCCAGTGACGCGGTGCTGGCGGGCCTGACCACGCGCCACCTGCGCGTGCTCCACCTCGGGGGCAGCGAGGTGAGCGACACCTCCCTGCCGGCCCTGCAGCGGTGGCCGCAGCTCGAGGAGCTCACCCTGGGCGACACTCGCCTCGGGGCCAGCGTCACCGACCTGCGCCCGTGGCCGCGCCTGCGGATCCTGTCGGTCACCGGCCTGGCCATCGACGACGACGCCCTGCCCGCGCTCGCCGCCAGCCGCACGTTGCTCCTGCTCGATCTGTCGGGCACCAACGTCCGTGATCCGTCGGCCCTGGCCGGCGCACCGCGCCTGAGCGAGCTCGGCCTGCGCTCGCTCGAGCTGTCGCCGCGTGGCCGCCTGGCCGCCGACGCGCTGGCCCGGCGTGGCGTCGTGGTGTACCGCTAGCAGCGTGCCGAGGAACGCCGGGGCAGGACTCAGAACAGGCGGCCTTGCGGGCCGCCCTGGCCGCCGGTCGGCGCCTTGGCCGGCGCCGCCACGCCGAGGTGGCCGAAGCCGGCGGCGGTGGCGACCCGGCCACGCGGGGTGCGGGCGATGAAGCCGACCTGGAGCAGGAACGGCTCGACCACCTCCTCCAGCGTGCCGCGCTCCTCCGACAGCGAGGCGGCGACGGCCTCGACCCCGACCGGGCCACCGTCGAAGCGCTCGCAGATGACCGACAGGTAGGCGCGATCGAGCGCGTCGAGGCCGGCGTGATCGACCGCCAGCCGGTCGAGCGCCGAGGCGGCGATGTCGACGTCGATGCGGCCGTCGCGCTCGACCGCGGCGAAGTCGCGGACCCGGCGCAGCAGCCGGTTGGCGATGCGTGGCGTCCCGCGCGAGCGCCGGGCGATCTCGTGCGCGCCGGCCTCGTCGATGTGGATGCCGGTGATCGCCGCCGAGCGCTTGACGATGGCGGTCATGTCGGCCTGCTCGTAGTAGCGCAGCTGCCAGTGGAAGCCGAAGCGGTCGAGCAGCGGCGCCGACAGCAGGCCCATCCGGGTGGTGGCCCCGAGCAGCGTGAAGCGCGGCAGCTGCATGGTCACCGCCTTGGCGTGTGGCCCGTCGCCGATGAACAGGTCGAACTTGAAGTCCTCCATGGCCGGGTACAGGTTCTCCTCGACGACCGGGGCCAGGCGGTGGATCTCGTCGATGAACAGGGCGTCGCGCTCGCCGAGCGAGGTCAGCAGCGACGCCAGCATGCCCTTGTGGTCGATGGCCGGGCCGCTGGTGACGTGCAGGTTGACGCCGAGCTCCTCGGCGATGACGTGGGCCAGCGTGGTCTTGCCCAGGCCGGGCGGACCGGCGAACAGGAAGTGGTCGAGCGGCCAACCGTGCTCGCGCGCGGCCCGGACCGAGATGCGCAGGTTGTCGATGAGGTCGCGCTGGCCGATGTACTCGTCGAAGGTGCGCGGCCGCAGCGCCGCCTGCCAGGCCTTCTCGCCGCCTCGCTCGACCGGGGCGACCTCGCGCGCCTCGGCCACCGGCGCGGGACCATCGATGTGCTTCTTGCGGGCCATGGTCACCTCGGCATGCTGCGCAGCGCCTGCCGCAGCAGCGGTTCGATGGTGGCGTCGTCGCCGACCACCAGGTCGGCCACCGCCGCGTCGGCCTCGGCCGGCTTCCAGCCCATCGCGATCATCGCCGCCGCCACCTCGTCGAGCAACGGGTGCCGGCTGCTGGCGCGGCGGATCACCGCCGGGGTCATCACCGCGCGCGGCGAGCCGTCGGCGGCCCAGGTCAGGAGCAGCAGCTCGCACTTCTCGCGCAGCTCGACGATGAGCAGCTCGGCCGTCTTCTTGCCGACGCCCTTGATGCGGTGCAGCGCGCTGGCCTCCTCGCGCGCGATCATGCCGGCCAGGTCGCGCGGCGACGCCCCGCCCGACAGGATGGCGATGGCCGTGCTCGGGCCGACGTTCTTGACGGTGATGAGCAGGTCGAACAGCGCGCGCTCGGCCGCCTCGAGGAAGCCGAACAGGGCGATCTTGTTCTCCTGGGCGTGGGTGAACACCCGCAGCGTGACTGGTTCGCCCAGGGCCGGCAGGCCGGCCAGGGTGTAGCCCGAGCACACCACCTCGTAGCCGACGCCGCCGCAGTCGACCACCACGTGGGTGCCGACGCGATCGACCAGCGTGCCGGCCAGGCGGGCGATCACGGCCGGCTCCGCTTGTCGCCGGCGCCGACGCGTCCGGTGACGGCGCGCCCGGTGCCAGCGCCGCGCTCGATCACCGCCGAGGTCAGGCGCGCGCCGCCGCCGACCAGCGTGCGGGCATGGGTCAACGCGATGGCCAGGGCGTCGGCGGCGTCGGCCGGCGGCGGGCTGCGCAGGCCGATGACCGAGGCCACCATACGCGCGACCTGGTCCTTGTCGGCCCGGCCCGAGCCGACCACGCTCTTCTTCACCAGCGCCGGCGCATACGAGAACACCGGCAGCCCGGCCATGCCGGCCACGGCCAGCACCATGCCGCGGGCCTGGGCCAGCGCCAGCGCGGTGCGTGGGTTGACGTGCGAGAACACGTCCTCGACCGACAGCACCTCGGGCGCCATCTCGGCGATGACCTCGCGCAGCCCGCGCGCGATCTCGCCCAGGCGCCGCTCCATCGGCTGGTCGGCCGGCGCGGTGAGCGTGCCGCACTCGAGGTAGCGCAGGGCCCGCCCATCGACGACGAGCGCGCCGTACCCGCAGCGCAGGCTGCCGGGGTCGATGCCGAGGACGCGGATCACCGCGGTACTCTACCCGAAAGGATCTGACCGCTCCCGTTTTGCGATCGCCACCGCCGGCGCCGGCTCGCGCCGGGATCATCCGCGGCCTGTTCGCCTCAGGCCGCGGCCGGGCGGGCGCCGAAGATGGCGGTGCCGATCCGGACGTGGGTCGCTCCCTCGGCGATGGCCACCTCGAAGTCGTCGCTCATGCCCATCGACAGCACCGGCAGCGTTTCGGCCTGGGCGCAGCCCTCGCGCAGCAGGCGCAGGGCGCGGAAGTGCGGCCGGCTGGCCTCGGGGTCGTCGGCCGGCGGCGGCATGGTCATGAGCCCGTCGACGCGAACCCCTTGGCACGCGCGCAGCGCGGCCAGCAACGCCGGCAGCTCGGCCGGGGCCACCCCGGTCTTGCTGGCCTCGCCGCCGAGGTTGACCGCGATGAGCACGGGCTGGACCTGACCGAGCGCCAGCGCGCGCCGCCCCAGCTCGGCGCCGAGCTCGGCGCTGGCCACGGCGTGGATCAGCGCGACCTGGCCGGCCACTAGCTTGGCCTTGTTGCGCTGCAGGCCGCCGATGAAGTGCCAACGCGCCGCCGCCCCGTCGGCGCCGAGCTCGGCCCGCTTGCCGACCAGCTCCTGCGCGTAGTTCTCGCCCAGGTCGGTCACCCCGGCGGCGAGCGCGGCGCGCACCGCCGCCGCCGGGTGGAACTTGGAGACCGCCACCACCGTGACCTCGGCCGCGGCGCGACCGGCCCGCGCGCACGCGGCGTCGACCCGGGCCCGCACCTGGTGCCAGCGCGCGGCCAGCGCCGCGCCGTCGACGGCGGGCGTGCTCATGCCGGCTGCCCGCGCTCGAGGTGAGGCGCCGGCGCGCCGGCGGCGACCAGGACCTGGGCGACCTCGGCCAGCGGCAGGCCAATGACGTTGGTGATCGAGCCGCGCACCTGGCGCACCAGCGCCGCGCCGATGCCCTGCACCGCGTACGCGCCGGCCTTGCCGCGCCACTCGCCCGAGGCCACGTAGGCGGCCACCGCGGCCTCGTCGAGCTCGACCATGTCGACCTCGGTCGTCACCAGCTGGATCACCGGCGTGTCCTGACCAGGACCCGCCAGCACGAACGCGGTCGACACCTGGTGGGTCCGCCCGGCCAGGCGGCTCACCATCGCCGCCGCCTCGGCCGGAGCCTCGGCCTTGCCCAGCACCTGGCCATCGAGCTCGACGATCGTGTCAGCGGCCAGGACCCAGCGTCCGGGGTTCCGGACGGTCAGCGCGGCGGCCTTGGCCCGCGCCACCCGCGCGACGTACGCCCCTGGCGCCTCCCCGGGGAGGAGCGACTCGTCGACGTCGGCCGGGAGCACCTCGATCGCGACGCCGATGCGCTCGAGCAGCTCGCGCCGACGCGGTGAGGCCGAGGCCAGGATGAGGACGTCCATCGCCCCGGCGATCTACCGCGCGCCCCGCAGCGGATCCAGGACCCGGTGCGGCGATCGGCGCGCCATTACGCGGCTGCGGTCGCGCCGGGGCCGAAACGCCCGAAGGCGCGCTGCGAGCGGGTCGCGGCGCGCCTTCGTGGGTCTCGCTCGGTCGAGCTACTGGCCGGGCCAGCCACCACCACCCTGCGGCGGCGGGTAGCCACCACCTTGCGGCGGGTAGCCACCACCCTGCGGCGGCGGGTAGCCACCACCCTGCGGCGGCGGGTAGCCACCACCTTGCGGCGGGTAGCCGCCACCCGGCGGCGGGTAGCCGCCACCCGGCGGCGGGTAGCCGCCACCACCGGCGCCGCCGCCCTTCTTCGCCATACCCATGATGGCGTCGTACGCAGCCGGCGCCGTCAGCATCAGCACGCCGAAGTAGGCAGCCAGCACCAGCAGGCTGCGGACCAGCCCGAGGATGCCCATTGTGAACTGCTTCCTCATCACCTCGATCGAGAACAGGATCGCCTCGAGCGGCAGCCAGGCGATCAGGATGGCGATGATGAGGGGCGCCAGCGCGTCGACGGCCTTGAGCGCCGGCGGCAGCTTGGCGGGCGGGACCACGAAGACGATGCACAGGATCCCGAGCAGCGTGACCAGGAAGGTCAAGAGGCCGTAGATGGCCATGATGAAGCCGCCGCTGAACTTGAAGGCGTCGAACATGTCGAGCCAGGCCGGGAACAACATGCCGCCACCGAGGGCGATGATGATCCGAGCGGTCTGATCGTTGGGGTTGGCGATCCGGGCCAGCAGGCCGAAGATCAGCGTGCACATGCCGATCGAGTACAGGTAGTACGCCCCGGGCAGTTCCGCGCCCATCACCAGCGCGGCCGAGGCGATCGCGCCCAGCCCGGTGATCTGGACGCCGAGGAAGGCGACGCTGAACGGCAGCCACTGCAGCACCACCGGCGGCACCTTGGCCCGGATGTGCGGCGGGGCCGCCGCGACCAGCAGGTACGCCGCGCCGGCCAGGATCGGCCAGATCAGCGGGCGAAACTTGTTGGGGAGGCTCCACGCGAAGCTGGTCGGGCTGAGCGCGTACGGCACGAAGATCGAGGCGACCAGCGCGACGCCGAGGAGGAACAGCGCCTTGCGCTGCAGACCGTCGTCACGCAGGCGCGCCACCGGGAACCCGAACACCGTGCCCGGCTGCGAGCCCGGCATGCGCCGCGCCAGATCGTCGAGTGGACCGGGCAAGTCCTGCTGCGGCGGCGCGAAGGCGTTGTTCTGCGGGTACTGCGGAGGCGGATAGCCCGGCCCCGGCGGCGGACCGCCGTAGCCGGGCTGCCCCGGCGGCGGCCCCATCATCGGCGGCTGACCCGGCGGCGGGAACCCCTGGCCGGGCGGCGGCGCGCCGTACCCGGGCGGTGGACCACCCGGCGGCGGGTAACCCATCTGCCCAGGCGGCGGCCCTTGCGGAGGGGCCCCGAAACCTGGCGGCGGCGCGCCATAACCCGGCGGCGGGCCACCCGGCGGCGGGCCACCAAATCCTGGCGGCGGGCCACCCGGCGGCGGGCCAAACCCCGGCGGCGGGCCACCCGGCGGGGGCGCGCCGTAACCCGGCGGCGGACCACCCGGCGGCGGACCACCAAACCCCGGCGGCGGACCACCCGGCGGCGGACCACCCGGCGGCGGACCGCCATAACCCGGCGGCGGACCACCCGGCGGCGGACCACCAAACCCCGGCGGCGGCGCGCCGTAGCCCGGGGGCTGGCCGCCCGGCGGTGGATACCCGGGCTGCCCCTGCGGCGGACCGAACCCCTGCGGCGCCTGCGGCGCTGCCGCTGGCGGCATCGGCGCCGGCTGGTGAGCAGGCGCGGGCGCAACCGGCGCCGGCGTCTGGCCGGGCTTGAGCACCGGCGCGGCGTAGCCGAACATGGTCTTGGCACCACCACCACCGCCACCACCGGCCTGGGCGACGGGTGGCATGGGACGGCCACAGGTGCCGCAGGACTGCGCGTTCATGAGGACGGCCGCACCGCAGTACGGGCAAGGCCTGTTAGCTGTCGCCATTGGCGGGATTCCCCTTCTGTGAGACGGCGGCGACCGTATCCCACCGGGCCGCGAAGTTCAATTCACCCCGTCGACGCTCGCGGGCAAGGCGCCGATCACCACGACCCCCGGCGGCGGCTGGGTGCGGCGGCGACGGCGTGATACAAGACCGCGGTGAGCCGCCGCCTGGCGAACCCACCGCGGGCCAACCCCGACGCCGGCGTGGTGGCGGCCCGCCCGGCGCCGGAGGATCGCGTCGCAGCGGCGGCGCCGGATCCATGGCGAGGCCAGCCGGTCGAGCTCCGGCTCGATGGTCGACGCCTGCGCGCGTTCGCCGGCGAGTCGGCGGCGGCCGCCGCGCTCGCCGATGGAGCACACGTGCTGGCCCGCTCGCTCAAGTACCATCGCCCGCGCAGCTCGTTCTGCCTCGAGGGCCACTGCGCCGGCTGCCTGGTCCGGGTCGACGGCGTGCCCAACCAGCGCGCCTGTCAGGTCGCCTGCCGCGACGGCCTCGAGGTCGAGGGCCAGAACGCCGTGCCCTCGACGGACCATGACCTGCTCGGCGCGGTCGACTTCCTGTTCGCCGGTGGCATGGACCACCACACCCTGATGACCGGCTCCGCGTTGCTCAACAAGGTGACCAACAAGGTGGTCCGCCAGCTGTCGGGGCTCGGCCGCTTGCCGGCCACGGTCAACCGCGCGCAACCCGAGGTCGGCCAGCACGACGTCGACGTGTGTGTCATCGGCGGTGGCGCGGCCGGCCTCGCCGCCGCCGGCGCCGCCGCCGGGGCGGGCGCGATGACCTTGCTGATCGACGACCAGCTCGCGTTCGGAGGCAGCCTGTGGACCGACCCGGCGGCGGGCGCCGGCGCGGTGGCCGCGGCCCTGGCCGGCATCGACGCCGCCGGCGTGATCCGCCTCGGCGCCGCCACCGCGATCGGCTTCTTCGCCGACGATGACGACGAGGCCGCGGCCGCCGCCCGCGGCGTGCTCCTCGTCGCCGGCGCGGATCGGGCCTGGCGGGTGCGAGCCCGGCACTGGGTGTGGGCCACCGGTGGGTACCCGACCAACCTGATGCTGGCCGACAACGATCGGCCCGGCGTGCTGGCGGCGCGGGCGGTCGGCCGGCTGCTCGCCCAGCACGGCATCCTCGGCGGTGAGCGGATCGCCCTCGTCTCCGCCGCGGTGCCGGCCGACGCCCGCGCCGACGCCAGCGCGCGGGTCGCCGCCGACGGCGTGACCCGGCTGGCCGGCGCGCTCCGCGCCGCCGGCGCCGAGGTCCAGCTGCTCGACGAGGCCGCGGTGCGCGGCGTGCTCGGGCGCGGCTGGGTCACCGGCCTGGCCCTGCGCGACGGGCGCACGCTCGAGGCGGACCTGGTCGGCGTCGGTGGCCTGCCCGCGCCGGCGTCGGAGGGCCCGCGCCAGCAGCGCTGCGAGGTCGAGCTGCAGCCCGACCGGGGCGGGTTCGTCGTCGTCGTCGATGCCGACGGCCGCACCTCGACCCCGGCGGTGTGGGCGTGCGGCGACGTGTGCGGCTACCTCGGGCCGGCCGCGGCCGCCCGCCACGGCCAGCGGGTCGGCGCCGCCGCCGGCGCGGCGGCGAGGCCGGGCCGTGCCGCCGGCGGAGCGCGCGAGGTCGTGCCGTGAGCAAGGTCATCGTGTGCCGGTGCGAGGACGTCACCCTGCACGACCTCGAGCACGCGGTCGCCGCCGGTTACGCCGACCTCGAGGAGGTCAAGCGCTACACCGGCTTCGGCACCGGCCCGTGCCAGGGCAAGGAGTGCCTGGCGGTCGTCGGCCGCGAGCTGGCGCGGTTGACGGGACGGGCCCCGGCGGCGATCGCCCCCTTCACCTCGCGCCCGCCGCTGGCGCCGACGCCGCTGCGGTTGCTCGCGCGCGACCCATCGGCCCACCGCTTCGCGGACGAGGACGCCGACCCACCGCCGCCGCCACGGCCAGACGGAGGGCGCTGATGCCCGGGCCACGGTCGCCGCAGCGTCGACACCCGCCCCGGGCGACGATCACCCCCTCGCCGGCCGCGCCGCGCGGTCAGGACCGGGCCACGCGCCGGCACGCCGCCGACGGCGCTGGTTCATCGCCGACCCGCCCCGGGTGGGGGCGCTGATGCAGCCGGCCTCCGAGGTCGCGCCGGACGCGCCCGGCCTCGACCACGAGCTGGTCGCCCCGCGCGCCTCGCCGGTGCCGGCGCGGGCCGAGGTGGTCATCGTCGGCGCCGGGGTCATGGGCCTGTCCATCGCCTACCAGCTGGCCCGGCGTGGCCTGACCGACGTCGTCGTCCTCGACCGCGGCTACCTGGCCGAGGGCGCGTCGGGCCGCAACGGCGGCGGCATCCGCCAGCAGTGGTCGACCGAGTTCAACATCCGGCTGATGCGCGAGTCGGTCGAGCTGTGCCGGCAGTTCGCGGTCGAGCTCGGCGTCAACGTCTGGTTCCGCCAGGGCGGATATCTATTCCTGGCTCGCTCGGCCGCCGAGGTCGCGCGGCTCGAGCGCAACGCGGCCCTGCAGAACCGCTGCGGCGTCCCGACCCGGATCATCGACGTCGACGCCGCGCAGCGGCTGGTGCCGGAGATCGACCCGACCGGCATCGTCGCCGCGGCCTACAACCCGACCGACGGCATCCTGTTCCCCTGGCCATTCCTGTGGGGCTACGCCCGCCAGGCCCGCGCCCGCGGCGTCCAGCTGTTCACCCACACCCAGGTCCAGTCGATCGAGGCCGAGCCGGCCGGCGGCTATCGCCTGACCACCTCGCGCGGCCCCATCGTCGGCCGCCGGGTCATCAACGCGTGTGGCGCGTGGTCACCGCAGCTGGCGCGTATGGTCGGCCTGGAGCTGCCGACCTGGCCCATCCGCCACGAGATCTGCTCGTCGGAGCCGCTCAAGCCGTTCCTGGGGCCCATGGTGTCCGAGCTGGCCAGCGGCCTGTACTGCTCGCAGTCGATGCGCGGCGAGATCGTCGGCGGGGTCACGGTGCCTGGTCACGGCTCGACCTACTCGATGGCGTCCTCGCTGGAGTTCCTCACCACCTACGCGCGCCGGCTGTGTCGCCTGATGCCGGTGCTGGGCGACGTCAAGATCCTGCGCCAGTGGGCCGGCCCGTACGACTGCTCGCCCGACGGCAACCCGATCGTCGGCGCGCCAACCAGCGCGCCCGACTTCTTCCTGGCGTGCGGGTTCGTCGGCCACGGGTTCATGATGGCGCCCATCGTCGGCGCGCTGTACGGCGACCTGCTCACCGGCGGCCCGCGCCACGAGCTGTTCGACCGCTTCCGCCTCGAGCGCTTCGCCTCCGGCGGCTCCCCGCGCCACGAGCGCGAGGACTTCAACATCGGCTGACCCCGCCGCCGCCTGGCGCCCCAGGGTGTCCCCAATTGGCGTTGACGTCGACGTGGTCGTCGTCGTGGTTTTGACGGCGACGGCGACGTGGAGGTGGTCGCCACCTTTTGACGCAGCTCTCAGACCATCGTCGAGAGCAACAGCACCAGCAACAGCACCAGCAACAGCACCAGCAACAGCACCAGCAACAGCACCAGCAACAGCAACAGCACAAGCAACAGCACCAGCACCCGCACCAGCACCAGCACAAGCACCAGCACCAGCACCAGCACCAGAAACAGC
>JAGPCO010000023.1:59460-67987 GCA_018058095.1 Kofleriaceae bacterium | reverse complement strand
GGACAGGGTGCAGAGCGTACGCATGGCGCGCAGCCTACACCGACCGTGCGCGTCCCGCCGCCGTGGCGGCGCGTGCTCAGCGGCGCCCGCGGCGTCGGCGCCGCAGCGTCGGCGCCAGCGCGGCCAGGGCCAGCAGCGCGTGCCCGAGGGGCGCCAGCGGCCCGCCGGCGCCGCTGCAGCAGCCGGCGCCGGGCTCCTCGACCGCCTCGCACTGGCCCGGATCGTCGGCGAGCGGGTAGACGGCGCAGATCGCGGCGAGGTCGTCGGCCTCCAGGCTGCCCTTCTTGACCTCGCCGCAGTCCTGGTAGTTGTACATCGTCGCCTCGACGATGGCCGGGTCCGAGGTCGCCGCGCACGACGGCACCGCGGCGCCTTCGTCGTCGATGCGGGCCGGGTCGCCCGGGGCCAGGCAGGTGTGCTCGAGGCCGAGGAAGTGGCCGAGCTCGTGAGTCAGGGTGTTGCCGATCTCCGACCGGCACGGCGCGGCGCCCGACGACGCGCCGGCCACCGCCAGCGAGAAGTTCACGCCGTTGAGCTCGATGTCGGCGTCGACGATCTCGCCGTCGCGCTCGTTGTCGGGGTCGTCGACGAAGGTGACGGTGGTGACCCCGGCCGCGTTGCTGTCGTAGCAGCGGGCCGGGTCGTCGTCGACGGCCGGCCGGCACCAGGTCTGGTCGCGGAACAGCAGCACGTTGGTGAAGTCGCGTCCGACCTCGCCGCTGGTGCGGCCGACCTGGTCGATGGTCATGTACGAGCAGGCGGCCACGCCGTCGTTCCAGGTGGCGATGGCGGCGTCGACCGCGGCGAACTCGCCGTCGCCGGGGACCTGGTTGGTGCCGGTCTCGTCGACGGCGAGCTGGGCGCAGCCCGAGGCCCAGCGCAGGTAGCGGCCGCTGGTGGTCGGGCCGGTCCGTACGAAGTCGGTCCGGGCCGGGATGGTGATGGTCGCGGCCTCGACCACGGTGACCGCGGCGCCGGCGCCGGTGCGCCCGGCCCGGGTCACCAGCGCGACCTGGTCGCCGACGACGAGCGGCGGCGGCCCGGGGATGATCCGCATGGCCAGGCCGTCGACCCGGCCTCCCAGCTGGCTGACCGTGTGCATCCGGCCGTCGGCGCCGCGCACCTCCACCTCGGTGACGATGCGGCCGCCGTCGCTGGTCCAGCGGGCGCGGGTGGCGACCACCTCGCCGGTGAGGTCGGCCGCCGGGGCCGCGCCGGCCGGGCCGGCGGCGACGAGGCCGAGGCCAAGGGCCAGGGACAGGGACAGGGCCAGGGACAGAGCGGCCGACCGGTGGCGGGTACGGCGGGCAGGGGCGGCGAGCGGGCGGCGCACGAGGGTGCACCAGCGTAGCACGCTGTGTTATCCACCGGCCGCCATGACAGCTTCGGCTCCGACGCGCCCGGTGCGCGTGCGCATCGCGCCTTCGCCGACCGGTGACCCCCACGTCGGCACCGCGTACATCGCGCTGTTCAACTACGTGTTCGCGCGCCAGCAGGGCGGCAAGTTCATCCTCCGCATCGAGGACACCGACCAGACCCGGGCCCGGGCCGACTCCGAGCAGATGATCTTCGACGCCCTGCGCTGGACCGGGCTGTCGTGGGACGAGGGCCCCGACGTCGGCGGCCCGTTCGGGCCGTACCGGCAGAGCGAACGCGCCGCCATCTACCGCGAGCACACCGCCCAGCTGCTGGCGCGCGGCAAGGCCTACCGCTGCTTCTGCACCGCCGACCGCCTGGCCCAGCTGCGGGTGCAGCAGGCCGCGGCCAAGCAGACCCACGGCTACGACCGCCGCTGCCGCACGCTCGACGCGGCCGAGAGCACCCGGCGGGCCGAGGCCGGCGAGGCCCACGTCGTGCGCCTGGCCGCCCCGACCGAGGGCGAGGTGGTGGTGCGCGACCGCCTGCGCGGCGACGTCCACATCGGCGTCGATCAGGTCGACGACCAGGTCCTGCTCAAGAGCGACGGCCTGCCGACCTACCACCTGGCCAACGTGGTCGACGACCACCTGATGGAGATCACCCACGTCATCCGCGCCGAGGAGTGGATCTCGTCGACGCCCAAGCACGTGCTGCTGTACGCCGCGTTCGGCTGGGACGAGCCGGTGTGGATGCACATGCCGCTCCTGCGCAACAGCGACAAGTCGAAGATCTCCAAGCGCAAGAACCCGGTCTCGATCAACTACTACCGCGACGCCGGCATCCTGCCGCACGCGCTGCTCAACTTCCTGGCCCTCATGGGCTGGTCGTTCGGCGGTGACCGCGAGAAGTTCACGCTGGCCGAGATGATCGAGCACTTCTCGTGGGACCGCATCTCCCTGGGCGGGCCGGTGTTCGACCTCGAGAAGCTGGTCTGGCTCAACGAGAAGTACATCCACGACCTCAGCTACGAGCAGCTGGCCGACACCCTGTTCGCGTGGCGCCTGGCCCGGACCCAGTGGCTGCGCGTGCTGCCGCTGGTGCGCGAGCGCATCAAGAAGCTCGACGAGATCATCCCGGCCACCGAGTACTTCTTCTCGGGCGACCTCGACTACGCCGGCGTGCTGGCCGACATGGTCGTGCCCGACGTCGCCCCGGCCGACGTCGGCAAGGGGCTGCTCGCCTACGTCGAGCGGTTCGAGGCGCGCGAGGGCTTCGACGCCAAGGTGCTCGAGGAGGAGGCCCGGGCCTGGTGCGAGGCGCAGGGCTGGAAGAGTAAACACGCCTTCATGCTGCTGCGGTTGGCCTCGACCGGGCGCAAGGCCTCGCCGCCGCTGTTCGACACCATGGCGGTCATCGGCAAGGAGATGACGCGGCGCCGCCTGCGCCGCGCCGCCGAGCTC
This sequence comes from Kofleriaceae bacterium, assembly GCA_018058095.1. Lineage (GTDB taxonomy): Bacteria > Myxococcota_A > Polyangia > Haliangiales > Haliangiaceae > JABFXX01. The sequence continues at coordinate 65,168 of JAGPCO010000023.1, read as the reverse complement.
ATCGCCGCCCGCAAGGCGCCGTGACGGGGCGGTCGTGACCGAGGCCGATCCGCCGATCGCGCCGCCCGAGGCCACCGCCGCGCCGCGCCGGTCGTGGCTGGTGCGGTCGATCCGCGCCATCTCGATCGACCAGTGGCGCGCCATCGACGCCGAGACGCAGTGGGCGCCGCGGCGCGGCTTTGACTGGACGGTGCTGGTCATCCTCGCCGTGGCCTGCCTGTCGCTCACGCTGCAGGAGTACTGGGGCGACCGCTCGACCTTCGCCCGCTGGTTCACCCGCGACCGCGCCGACCAGTACTGGGAGCTCAAGAGCTTCGTGTGGTGGACCGGCTGGCGCGTGTTCGGCTACTTGCTCCTGCCGATGCTGGTGGTGGCGCTGCTGCCCGGCCACCGCCTGCGCGACTACTACGTGTCGCTGCGCGGCTTCTTCCGCCACCTGCCCATCTACCTGCTGCTGTTCGCGCTGATCTTCGTGCCGGTCATCATCGCCTCGCGCACCGACGAGTTCCGCGACACCTACCCGTTCTACCGCCTGGCCAACCGCTCGACCTTCGACCTGGTGACGTGGGAGCTGATGTACGCGGCCCAGTTCCTGTCGCTCGAGTTCTTCTTCCGCGGCTTCCTGCTCGAGGGCCTGCGCCGCCACTTCGGCAGCGGCGCCATCTTCGTGATGATCGTGCCGTACTGCATGATCCACTACGGCAAGCCGATGACCGAGACCCTGGGCGCCATCGGCGCCGGCGTCATCCTCGGCACGCTGGCCATGCGGACCCGCTCGATCTGGGGCGGCGTCCTCATCCACGTCGCGGTCGCGGTGACCATGGACGTGATGGCGCTGCAGGCGTGCCCGGCGTGGCCGCGCCACTGCAGCTGAGGGCCCGGGTGGGGATGACCTCGGAGGGCCCGCGGTGATGGACCTGGCCGGCGCGACGGCGGCGCTGGCGGCCGTGGCGTGGGCGGTGACCCTGCTCGCGCTCGCCGTGCTGGCCCTGTACGGCGCGCACCGGCTGCACCTGGCCTGGGCGGCGTGGGGCTCGCGTCGGGCCACGCCAGCGCCCCTGCCGCCGCTGCCGGCCGACGCCGCGGCCTGGCCAGTCGTGACCGTGCAGCTGCCGCTGTTCAACGAGCCGGCGGTGGCGGCCCGCCTCGTCGACGCCGCCGCCGCGCTCGACTGGCCGGCCGGGCGGCTCGAGGTCCAGGTGCTCGACGACTCGACCGACGGCACCAGCGCGCTGGTCGCGGCCCGCGTCGCCCACTGGCGGGCCCGCGGCGTCGACGTCGTGCACCTGCGCCGAACCGACCGCGCTGGCTACAAGGCCGGGGCGCTCGAGGCCGGCCGCCTGTCCGCGCGCGGCGCCCTGCTGCTGGTGCTCGACGCCGACTTCGTGCCGGCGCCGGATCTGCTCGTGCGCACGGTCCCGCACTTCGCCGACCCCACCGTCGGCATGGTCCAGGTCCGCTGGGACCACTTGAACCGCGGGCCGGGCCTCCTGACCGAGCTCGAGGCGGTGCTGCTCGATGGCCACTTCGCGGTCGAGCAGCGCGCGCGCGCCAGCCGCGGCGCGGTGTTCAACTTCAACGGCACCGCCGGGCTGTGGCGGGCCGAGGCCATCACCAGCGCCGGCGGCTGGCACGCCGACACCCTGACCGAGGATCTCGATCTGTCGTACCGGGCCGCGCTGGCGGGCTGGCGCTTCGTCCTCGTCGACGACGACGGCGTCCCGGGCGAGCTGCCGGCGCGTATGCCAGCCTTCCGCACCCAGCAGTACCGCTGGGCCAAGGGCTCGATCGAGGTGGCGCGCAAGCTCGGCCGTCCCATCGCCGCCAGCGCCTGGCCGTGGCGGCGCCGCCTCGGCGCGCTCTTGCACGTGACCCACAACGTGCCGTACCTGGCGACCGGCGCGCTCGTCGTCGCCAGCGCCCCGGCCCTGGCGCTGGCGCCGCCGCCGGCGTGGGCCCGGCCGCTGCTCGTCGCCAGCGCCGCCCTCACCGCGCTCGTGCTCACCGCCTACGTGCTGGTGCCGGCCCGCCTGCTGCCGTCCCGCCCGCGCCTGCGCGCCCTCGTGCGCCTGCCCGCGCTGGTCGCGCTCACCTGCGGCATCTCCCTCGGCCAGAGCCGTGCCGTCCTGGCCGGCGCGTTCGCCCCCGGCGGCGAGTTCGTGCGCACCCCCAAGGACGGCGTCGTCGGCGCGCGCAAGCCGCCGCGCACCGGCCGCCGCCACCCATGGCGGGCCGAGCTCGCCGTCGCAGCCGCCCTGCTCGCCGCCGCCGCGCTGACCGTGGCCCGCGGCGCCTGGGTCGAGGCGGCCCACCTCGTGCTGTTCGCCGCCGGCCTGCTGTGGGTCGGCGTGGCCTCGGCGTTCGATCTGTAGGCCGTGTTAGCGTCCCGGCCATGAAGCGCACGCAGATCCTCACCAGCATCACCCTCGGCCTGGCCCTGACCCTCGGTTGCGGCGGCGGCAGCAAGCCGGCCGCGACGGCGCCTGTGGCCGACCCGGTCGCGACCGAGGCCCCGGCCGGCGGCGAGACGCCCGCGGCGACGGCGACGAGCGGGCAGGCCGAGCTCGAGGCGCTGGCGGCCGAGGTGGCGGCGGCCGAGGAGGCCGTGGCCGGCGCGCAGAGCCAGGCCGAGCGCGACGCGGCCTCGGCCAAGCTGACCGATGCGCAGAACCGCCACGCCGAGGCCAAGGCCCGGCTCGACGCCGCCGCGGCCCCGCAGTAGCCGGCCCGCCAGCACGAGCTTGCGACCGACCGGGTCGGTCGGCATGCTGGAAGCATGTCGCGCGGCCCGGTCGTCATCGCGCTCGCCACCGGGGCGGCCGGGTGCGGCCTGGTCGGCTTCGACGCCGGCGCCGGCGCCGGACGTGATGGGCCGGGCCCTGGCGAGGACGGCGCACCGGCCATCGACGCCGCGGTCAGCGCCACGTTCTTCGACCCGTTCGAGCGGCCCGACAGCATCGCTCTCGACAACGGCTGGATCGAGCAGAGCCCCGAGGTGTTCACCCTGGCCGGCGGCCAGGTCGTGCGCGGGGTGGCGGCGACCGACTGGACCCGCAACTTCGTGCACCGCTCCGCCGGCGAGGACCGGCGCGACCTCGAGGTGTCGATCGAGTTCGAGGTGCTCGACGTGACCTCGGTCCCGCTCGACTGGCCGCAGCTGGTGGTGCGCGGCCGCCCGGCCACGTTCGACGGCTACTACCTGTGGATCGAGGAGGGGCCGGGGCCGTCGGCCCGCCCGCTGCACCTGGCCCGCAAGGGCGCGGCCGAGAGCTGGTGGACCGCGCTGGCCACCTCCACCGTGCCCTCGGCCACGGTCGGCCAGCGCTTCCGTCTGCGCCTGTCCGTGGCCGGCGCCAGCCCGGTCGGGCTCGTCGGCAGCTACGAGCGCTTCGACGGTGGGTCCTGGACCGAGGTGGTGACAGTGCAGGCCACCGACGACAGCGCCGACGCCATCACCAGCGCCGGCACGTGGGGCTTTGGCGGCCACTACGGCAGCGCGGCCGGGCCCTACCGGTACGACAACTTCGCCATGCAGGCGCCGTAGATCGCGGCGGACCGGTGGTCCGGGGGCCGGAGATCACGGTGTCGATCAGGGCCACGGTGTCGTTCCCGTTCAGGTGCTGAACGGGAACGACACCGTGGCCGTGATCCCCACCGTGGTCGATCTCCCCTCTCCTCCGCTGCAGAGCCCCACTGTCAGGCGGCTGCCGTACCGTCCCGGCGATGAGCGAGCACAGCGCCACCCCGCCCGCGGCCGGCCACACGCGGGCCGACTGGGATCAGTACTTCATGAGCATCGCCCAGGTGGTGGCGACCCGGTCGACCTGCCCGCGCAAGTTCGTGGGTGCGGTCATCGTCAAGAACCGCACCATCCTGTCGACCGGCTACAACGGCTCGATCCGCGGCATGCCGCACTGCTCGGACGTCGGCCACATGATGGAGGACAACCACTGCGTGGCGACCATCCACGCCGAGTCCAACGCCATCATCCAGGCCGCCCGCAACGGCGTGGTCATCGAGGGCTCGACCGTCTACGTCACCGCCAGCCCGTGCTGGAACTGCTTCAAGCAGATCGCCAACGCCGGCGTCCTGCGCATCTGCTACGGCGAGTTCTACCGGGACCAGCGCATCTTCGACGTCGCCGCCCAGATCAAGCTGGAGCTGCAGCACGTGCCGCTGCCCGGCGTGAGCCTGCCGGCCGCCGCCGTGGCCGCCCCGACACCGGCCAAGACCTGAGTCCCGTTCACCTTCCTGGGGCGTTTTTCGGGTCGGATTGTTGAGATCGATCACCGACCCGTCCTAGCCTGACCGTCCTGTCGCGCCCCGGTCACCTGGCCGCCGCGGCGGAGGAGCCCGCATGAACCTTCGGCGAATCCTCCCTGTCCTGGTCTGGTCGGTGGCCCTGGCCCTGGCCGTCCCGGTGGTGTCCACGGCGACGGGCGTCGGCGAGTCGGTCGCCGAGGCCGGTCGCAGCAAGAAACCTCGTGGGAGTACGAAGGTTTGCACCACCAAGAAGGTGGGCAAGAAGAGCAAGCGGGTGTGCCGCCGGGTCGCCCTGTTCACGGGTCACAACGCGCCCCGGAGCGAGCTGCGGACCGAGCCGCTCGAGCGGCCAAGCGGCGCCATCTCGATCGTCAACGACAACCTACGGGAGTCGCTGACCGTCAACATCTACCGCCCCGACGGCTCGTACGACGATGGCGCCCTGGCCCAGCTCGACGAGGTGTTCCGCTGCAAGCGGAGCGGCGAGACCCGGGCGGTCGACCCGCGCCTGTACGAGATGCTGTCGCGGATCTCCGACTACTTCGGCGGCAAGCAGGTCGAGCTGGTGTCCGGCTTCCGCTTCCACGAGCGCAGCTCGAGCCGGCACTTCCACGCCTCGGCCATGGACATCCGCATCAAGGGCGTCGGGCTCAAGGAGCTGCACGCCTACGCCGCCTCGCTCGACGGTGGCGGCATGGGCCTGGGCATCTACCCCAACAGCGGGTTCATCCACTTCGACTACCGCGCGCCGGGCGAGCCCAGCTACCGCTGGACCGACCGGTCGGGCCCGGGCTCGGGCAGCGGCAAGGCCAAGAAGAGCAAGAAGAAGCCGGCCCGGACCAAGCCGGCGCGGCGCCCGACCTCGTAGGGCCGGCCGCGCAGGGTCTGGCAGGCGCCGGCCTTCGGCCTTCCGCCTGGGCGCTGGTGCGCGCGGGGTGGCCGACCTCGGCGGCGCTACTTCGTGCGCAGGGTCTGGCAGGCGGCGGCGCCGGCCTTCCGCCTGGGCGCTGGTGCGCGCGGGGTGGCCGACCTCGGCCGTACTACTTCGTGCGCAGGGTCTGGCAGGCGGCGGCGCCGGCCTCGGCCTGGGCGCTAGTGCGCGCGGGGTGGCCGACCTCGGCCGCGCGGCAGGCGACCTCGGCCGCGCTACTTCGTGCGCAGGGTCTGGCAGGCGGCGGCGCCGGCCTTCCGCCTGGGCGCTGGTGCGCGCGGGGTGGCCGACCTCGGCCGCGCTACTTCGTGCGCAGGGTCTGGCAGGCGGCGGCGCCGGCCTTCCGCCTGGGCGCTGGTGCGCGCGGGGTGGCCGACCTCGGCGGCGCTACTTCGTGCGCAGGGTCTGGCAGGCGGCGGCGCCGGCCTTCCGCCTGGGCGCTGGTGCGCGCGGGGTGGCCGACCTCGGCCGTACTACTTCGTGCGCAGGGTCTGGCAGGCGGCGGCGCCGGCCT
>JAGPCO010000023.1:0-59360 GCA_018058095.1 Kofleriaceae bacterium | reverse complement strand
GCGGCGCCGGCCTTGGCCTGGGCGCTGGTGCGCGCGACCTCGGCCGTACTACTTCGTGCGCAGGGTCTGGCAGGCGGCGGCGCCGGCCTTCCGCCTGGGCGCTGGTGCGCGCGGGGTGGCCGACCTCGGCCGCGCTACTTCGTGCGCAGGGTCTGGCAGGCGGCGGCGCCGGCCTTCCGCCTGGGCGCTGGTGCGCGCGGGGTGGCCGACCTCGGCCGCGCGGCAGGCGGCCTCGACCGTGCTACTTCGTGCGCAGGGTCTGGCAGGCGGCGGCGCCGGCCTTGGCCTGGGCGCTGGTGCGCGCGACCTCGGCCGTACTACTTCGTGCGCAGGGTCTGGCAGGCGGCGGCGCCGGCCTTCCGCCTGGGCGCTGGTGCGCGCGGGGTGGCCGACCTCGGCCGCACTACTTCGTGCGCAGGGTCTGGCAGGCGGCGGCGCCGGCCTTCCGCCTGGGCGCTGGTGCGCGCGGGGTGGCCGACCTCGGCCGTACTACTTCGTGCGCAGGGTCTGGCAGGCGGCGGCGCCGGCCTCGGCCTGGGCCTTGTTCGGCGTGGTGGCCGAGCACTTGTAGCGCTTGCCGCCGACGGTGCGGACGATCTCGACGAAGAAGTTGTCGCCCATCGAGCCCTTGTTCTGGTACTCGAGGACCCAGCCGTCGGCGGTCTTGTCCTGCCGATTGAGGGTCGGGCTGAACATCTTGGCGTCCTCGATCGCCAGCTCGAAGGTGGCGTCGGCCGGGACGGTGGCGACGGTGACCACCAGGCCCTCGCCCTGGACCATGAGCGTCTTGGTGTCGCCCACGGTCATGTCCATCACCTGGGCGTCCTTGCCAGCGTCGATGAGCAGGCCGAAGTCGGGCAGCTCGAGCGCGGCCTTGGCGGCGGGCGCGGCCTTGGTGGCGGCGCCGCCCTCGGTCTTGGCGGCGGGGGCGCCGTCCTTGCCCTTGTCCTTGCAGGCGGCGGTGGTGAGCGTGGCGAGGGCGGCGGCGGCGAGCAGCGAGGTACGCATGAGGGCTCCTGAAGCGAAGGGGTTGTGAAGCCGACCCTCTTCAAGCGGCGTGCCGGCGCCGACCGCGGTGGAACTACCTGGTCTTGCTGGCGCCGAGTGGTCGCCGAGCGGCCCCGCGCCTGATGCACCCCAGGGGCAGCCAGGTGCAGGTGCAGGTGCAGGCGGCCAGGCAACCGGCGTATACCAGGGCGTGTTGCCGGCGCCGCCGACCGAGGTCCTGACCGTCCGCGGCCACTCGTACTACACGCGCCGGTTCGCGGCCGAGGTGATCGACGGGCCCGACCGCGGCGCGCGCTTCACCTCGACCCGCGACGAGCTCACCATCGGCACCGACGCCGGCAACGAGCTGCGCCTGACCGACCCGGCGGTGTCGCGCCACCACTGCGTGCTGCGGGCCACCGCGCGCGGGCTCGAGGTGCGCGACCTCGGCAGCACCAACGGCACGCACAGCGGCGGGGTCGAGCTGATCCGGGCCTACCTCACGACCGGGGCCCGCCTGCGCCTGGGCCAGAGCCAGGTGGCGATCGAGCTGCTGTCCGACGAGGTGCGCACCCCGCTGGCGCCGGGCGACCGTTTCGGCGAGCTGGTCGGCGCGTCCCCGCTGATGCGGCGGATGTTCGCGCTGCTCGAGCGCTACGCCCAGGGCGACGGCACCGTGCTCATCAGCGGCGAGACCGGGACTGGCAAGGAGCTGGTGGCCGAGGCCATCCACGGCGCCAGCGCCCGCCGGCGCGGCCCGTTCGTGGTGGTCGACTGCGGCGCGCTGCCGGCGCAGCTGACCGAGTCGGAGCTGTTCGGGCACGTGCGCGGCGCCTTCACCGGGGCCGAGCACGACCGCCGAGGCGCGTTCGAGCAGGCCCACGGCGGCACCATCTTCCTCGACGAGATCGGCGAGCTGCCGCTGCCGTTGCAGCCGCTGCTGCTGCGCGCGCTCGAGGCGCGCACCGTGCGCCCGGTCGGCGGCAGCGGCGAGCGCGCGGTCGACGTCCGGGTCATCGCCGCCAGCCACCGCGACCTGCGGGTCGAGGTCAACCGCAAGCGGTTCCGGTCCGACCTGTACTTCCGGCTGGCGGTGCTGCCGGTCGAGGTGCCGCCGCTGCGCGACCGCACGGGGGATCTCGAGGTCCTCATCGCCCACTTCTGGCCGCTGTTCCGTCCTGGCCAGGCGCCGCCGCCGGACGTGGTGACAGCGCTGGCCCGCCTCGACTGGCCGGGCAACGTGCGCGAGCTGCGCAACGCGGTCGAGCGCGCGGCGGTGATCGGGTTGACCGGCCTCGGCGCCCCGCTCGGCGACGCCGGCCCTGGCGCCCCCGTCGACGCGCCGGCGCTCGACGACCTGAGCTACGGCCAGGCCAAGGAGCGCGCCGTGTGGGAGTGGGAGTCGAGCTGGATCGCCGGCCTCGTCCGTCGCCATGGAGGCAACCTGTCCGCCGCCGCCCGGGCCGCGCGTATGGGCCGCAGCCACCTGCGCAGCTTGCTCCGCCGCTACGGCCACGCCGACGGCGACGGCGGCGACGACGAAGCCTGATCGTCTCCCCCTGACGGCCGCCCTGCCGCTCCTGCCGGTCCGGTAGCTGGCTCGCAGCTGTCGCCGCCCTGACCCCTTCGCTCTCGCTGCAGCCGTCGCGGTCGCGGTCGCGGTCGCTCTCGCTCTCGCTGCAGCCGTCGCGGTCGCGGTCGCTCTCGCTCTCGCTGCAGCTGTTGCTGTTGCTGTTGCTGTTGCTGTTGCTGTAGCTGTTGCTGTAGCTGTAGCTGTAGCTGTAGCTGTAGCTGTTGCTGTTGCTGTTGCTGTTGCTGTAGCTGTAGCTGTTGCTGTTGCTGTAGCTGTAGCTGTAGCTGTAGCTGTTGCTGTTGCTGTTGCTGTTGCTGTAGCTGTAGCTGTTGCTGTTGCTGTTGCTGTTGCACTTGCAGTTGCAGTTGCTGTTGCAGCTGTCTCCCTCAGCCGCGTGGCCAGGGCTTGACCATGCAGGTCGCGCCCGGGCGAAGCGGCCCGAGGTGCGCGAGCACCGCCGCATAGCGAGGATGATCCGGCCGGTACGTGAGCAGCGCGTCCCCGATCGTGCCGTCCTCGGCCTCGGCTCGCAGCTGCAGGATCAGCGTGCCGTCCGCCTGCATGGTCGCCGCGCCGATGCTCCCTCCTTCACCGTCACCCGCACCGCCCTCACCGCCGCCGCGGCCACCCTCACCACCCACGTCGCTGCCCGCAGCCGCCTCGTGGCCGGGGCTCGCCGCGGTGATCATCGCCCGCTCCGGCCCGCGGCCTGGGTCATCTCGTCATCGCGCCAGTAGCCGGCCAGCGCCGGGCTGCCGGCCATCGCGCCCGGGGCGCCGCCGTACGTGCGAGCAAAGCTCTCGGCATAGGCCTCGGACCGCCCGGCGTTGCCGGCCTGCTGCTCGTAGGCCGGCAGCCCTGCCTGGTCGGCCTGGTAGGCCGCGCGGAACGCGCGTGAGCGCGATGCTCCGGTCGAGGCGTCGAGGCCGTGCGCCAGCTCGTGGAACAGCAGGTGGGCCGAGCCATGGCCGGGCGCGAAGCGACCGCCTTGCACCGCGACCAGCACGCTGCGGCTGGGCGGGTGGTAGGCGCCTGGCACGCCCGCGAACGTCTCGCCCTCGGCCCAGCCGCGCGGGCGCCGGCTGGCCAGGCTGGGTTCGATCTCGGTGATGTCGTTGCGGCACACCTTGATCCGCAGCCCACTCCGCACCACCTCGCGCACCACCCCTTCGGGCAAGCGCACGAGCTCGGCCAGCACCACCGCGCGGTCACTCTCGTCGGCGGTGCCGTGGATCGTGGTCTGCGCCTCCCACATCTGCCGCTCCTGCTCGGCCGTCAGCGGTTGGTCGCCGCGCGCCTCGGCCCGCAGCTCGCGCCGCTCGGCCTCGAGCACGCGCGCCACCACCGCGTTGCCGCGATGGGCCTGGAGCCAGCCGAGCATCGCGGTGCGCTGACCAGGGAAGTCGTCGAGGAGCGCCGCCAGGTCGGCCGGCGCGGCGTCACCAGCCGCCTCCAGCGCGGCGATCCCCGCGCCTCCGCCCGACCGCGGCGCTCGCTCGGCCGCCGCCGGAGACACGGTCGCGGACGCCACCTGGTCGCGCATGAGCCGATCGTGGCATCCCGGTCGGGCGCGCCGTCACCGTGAACGTGCCGGCCGGCGCTGGCGCGTCATGCCCGAGAAATGGCGCGTCTCGCCGCGGCGCCGCACCTCCGGTAGTAGGTCATGGGGCCGGCCGGGCCGGCGGCCACGACGACGAGGCCGCGGCCTCGTCACCGCCGGGGCCGACCAGCTGGCGCAGGTGCCAGGCCTGCAGCTCGAGCTGGCGCTGGGCGGCGCGCTGGTCCTTGGCGATGGCCCGGCCGAGCAGGCCGACGACGCCGAGCAGCGCCATCAGCACGACGGCCAGCAGCAGCTGGCTCGGCGCCGAGGTCAGGGCCAGCGCGCCCGGGTGCAGCACGAGCGCGCCGTCGGCGAAGTGGTAGGTCGAGGCCAGCACGCCGGCGATCTCGAGCGCCCACGGCCCCAGCACCCCGGCGGCCAGGATCGGGCCGAGCCAGCGCATCCGGCCGAAGCCCGGGTGCACGGCGTAGCCGAGCAAGGTGGTGGCGGCCAGGGTCGGAGCGATGACCAGCGGGCTCACGACGCGGGTCATGACCGCGATCATCACGGCGTTGATGGCGGCGTGGACGTAGATCATCCCGACCGGGATGGCGCGTTGCCGCACCATCCACGCCAGCACGCCGACGCTGGCCACGACCAGGCCGACGGTCACCAGCACCGGGGTCCACGACCGCACGCCGGCCCACAGCAGCAGCGGCAACACGCCGAGGTAGCCGAGCTGGGCCAGGGCCGAGCGCCGGCCGAGGGCACGCGCGGTGTCGACGTCGAGCTGGGCCAGCCGCGCCGCCACCGCGTCGGGCATGTCGGTCGGCGGGGTCAGCATCAGGCGCGACACGATGGCGGCCGCGGCGGCGTTGCCGGGCTCGAGGGCGAGCGCGCGCCCGGCCGCCTGCATGGCCTGCGCTCGCGTCGCCGGCGTGTCGGCGCCGCCGCTGGCCAGGGCCTGCTCGGCCTCGGCCAGGAAGCCGGCGACCAGGCCCCGCCGCAGGGCCAGGTCGCGATCGCCGTCGAGGAAGCGCTGCAGCTGCTCGCCCAGCGCCCGCGCCGACGGCGTGCGCTGGCCCGGCGTCAGCGCGGTGGCGTGTACACACAGCGCGTCGAGCTCGGGCGACACCGACGGATCGAGGCGCGACGGGCGGGCGTCGACGCCCTCGGCCGTGCTGACCAGCGCGGCGGCGCCGCGGCCGTGCAGGGTCTGGCCGGCCAGGATCTCGTACAGGATGCAGCCGAGCGCGTACACGTCGGCGGCCGGCCCGGCCACCTCGCCCAGCACCTGCTCGGGCGCCATGTAGCCCGGGGTGCCGATGACCGCTCCGGCCTGGGTCTGGGCGTCGTCGGCGATGGTCAGCGCGACCGGCGCAGCGCCGCCGGGCCCGGCGGCGTCGCCGTCGAGCGCCGCGACCCGGGCCACGCCCCAGTCGAGCACGTACACCTCGCCGTAGTCGCCGAGCATGACGTTGCTCGGCTTGAGGTCGCGGTGGACCACGCCGCGCTGGTGCGCCAGCTCGACCGCCAGGCACACGTCGGCGAACGCGCGCAGGGCGCGGGCGCGGATCGCGGCGCGATCAGCGCCGGCCCGGCTGGCCTCGGTCAGCAGCTGCTCGAGGGTGATCCCGACCAGCCGCTTCATGACGATGAACGGGCGACCGGCGCGGTCCTCGTCGAGGTCGTACACCGGCACCACCGCCGGGTGCTCGAGCTGGCCCTGGACCCGGGCCTCGCGCAGGAAGCGGCCGAGCTCGTCCGGGCCCGGCGTGTGCGCCCGCATGCGCTTGATCGCCACGTCGCGGCCGATGTGTTCGTCGCGCGCCAGCAGGACCTCGCCCATGCCGCCGCGCCCGAGCTGGCCGGCCAGGGCGTAGCGCTCGTCGCCGAGATCCCCTGGCGACCAGCTGGTCCGCCGGGGCCGGGTCACCGCGCCGCTGGAGCCACCGCTGGCCCCGACCGCCGAACCGACCGCCATCGTCGGCGCCGAGGCATCGGGAGCGGCGGCGTCGGCACTGGCGCTGGCGTCGGCGCTGGGGTTGGGGTTGGGGTTGCCGCGCTTGCCCAGCGGCCGGGTCGCCGCCGGCATCGGCGCGGGCCCGGCCACGGTGGCCGCGCCCGCATCGACCGCGGTCGACGCCAGCGGCTCGCGCAGGGTCGCCGGGGAGTCGGTGTCGTCGCGGTCTCCGCCGCCACCCGGCTGCATGCCCGGAAGCGTAACAGGCTTGTGCCGCCGGCGATGGCCGTGTCCGACCTTTGCCAGCGGCGGCGGCGGAGGCACGCGGGTGGGGCGGGGGGGGCGGTACGACGTGGAGGGCCGGGGCCTCCCCAGGGACAGCAGCAGCAGCAGCAGCAGCAGCAGCAGCAGCAGCAGCGACAGCGACAGCAGCAGCGACAGCGACAGCAGCAGCGACAGCGACAGCGACAGCAGCAGCGACAGCGACAGCGACAGCAGCAGCAACAGGTACAGCGACAGCGACAGCAGCAGCAACAGGTACAGCGACAGCGACAGCGACAGCAGCAGCAACAGGTACAGCGACAGGTACAGCGACAGCAACAGCAACAGGTGCAGCGACAGCAGCAGCACCAGGTGCAGCAGCAGCGTCAGGTGCAGCGACAGCCGCAGCGACAGCCGCAGCGACAGCATCAGGTGCAGCAGCAGCACCAGGTGCAGCAGCAGCGTCAGGTGCAGCGACAGCCGCAGCGACAGCCGCAGCATCAGGTGCAGCCGCAGCGACAGCCGCAGCCACGGCAGCAGGTGCAGGAGGCGCCTCGCGGCGCTACGCGGCGTGGCCCTTGCGGGCCTCGGCCAGCATCTCGGCGGCGTGGGCACGGGCGCGGGCGGTGGCCTGGCCGCCGAGGAGGCGGGCCAGGGCGTCCTTGCGGCCGGTCGCGCTCAGCCGGTTGACGCGGGTCTCGGTGCGGCCACCGACCTCGGCCTTGGCCACCTCGAAGTGGTGGTCGGCGAAGGCCGCGATCTGCGGCAGGTGGGTCACGCACAGGACCTGGCGATGGTCGGCCACGGCGCGGATCTGCGCGCCGACCGCGGTCGCGGTCGCGCCGCCGACACCGGTGTCGACCTCGTCGAACACGTAGGTCGCGACCTCGTCGGCCCGGCGCAGCGCCAGCTTGGTCGCCAGCATGATGCGCGACAGCTCGCCGCCCGAGGCCACCTTGGCCAGCGGCCGCGGCGCCTCGCCCGGGTTGCTCGCCAGCACCAGCTCGACCCGGTCGGCCCCGGTCGGCCCGAGCGGCCGCTCCTCGACGACGACGGTGAGGCGAGCCGCGGCCATGCCGAGCTCGGCCAGGTGCCCGCCGACCTCGCGCTCGAGCACCGCGGCCGCGCCGCGCCGGGCCGCGGTCAGGGCCGTGGCCAGCTCGGTCGCCGCCGCCAGCGCCGCCGCCTGCTCGACCCGCAGCACCTCGAGCCGGTCGCCGGCGCCGTCGAGCCCGGCCAGCTCGGCTCGCAGCGTGTCGGCCCGCGCCACCACCGCCTCGAGATCGCCGCCGTGCTTGCGGACCAGGCGGCGCAGCGCGGCCAGCCGGTCGTCGACCTGGGCCAGGCGCTCGGGATCGGCCTCGAGCCGCTCGCCGTAGCCGCGCAGCTGCGCCACCACGTCCTCGACCAGGGCGCGCGCGTCGACCAGCGGGCGGGCCAGCTCGGCCAGCGTGGTGTCGACCCGGCCCAGGCGGTCGAGCTCGCGCATGGCTGTGGCCAGCCGGTCGACCGCGCTGTCGTCGCCAGCGTACAGGTGGTGTTCGGCCGCGCTGATCCCGGCCTGCAGCTGATCGACCGCGACCAAGCGGGTCCGCTCGGCCTCGAGCGCGCGGTCCTCGCCGGCCTGCGGCGCGATCGCGTCGAGCTCCTCGACCTGGAAGCGCAGGTAGTCGATACGCGCCGCCCGCGCCTGATCGTCGGCGGTCAGGGTGGTGATCTCGTCATCGAGCGTCCGCAGTCGGTCCCACGCCGCAGCCATCGCCTCGGCCAGCGCGCGGGCATCCGACTCCGGCCGCGCCGCCACGTCGTCGGCCCGCTTGCGCCCGCGCCCGGCGCCCTTGCCCGGCGCGCCGGCGCGCCCGAGCGTGGCCGCGAACAGGTCGAGGATCTCGCGGTGACGGCCGGGATCGACCAGGCCCTGGTGCTGGTGCTGGCCCGATAGATCGATCAGCAGCGCGCCCAGCTCGGCCAGCCGCGCCGCGGTGGTCAGCGCGCCGTTGACGTAGGTCCGGCTGCGCCCGCCGCGCTGGATGATCCGGCGGATGAACACCTCGTCGACCGCGATCGGCCCATCGTGCGCGGCCCGGACTGGCGCGCCGCCGCCGTCGCCGTCGCCGTCGTCGACCCGGCGCGGCAGCCCGCCGGCGTCCAGCACCGCGCCGACCCGCGCGCGCAGATCGACCGGGACCTCGACGATGGCCTCGACCACCGCCTCGTCGGCGCCGGCGCGCGGGATGTCGGCCGAGGCCCGCCCGCCGCGCAGCAGGTTGACCGCCTCGACGATGAGGGACTTGCCGGCGCCGGTCTCGCCGGTGAGCACGTTCATGCCCGGGCCGAGCTCGAGGGTGACGTCGGACAGGATCGCGAAGTTGGTGACGCGCAGGTGGCGGAGCATGGAGATCTCCCTGTGGATCCCGGTCGTGAGGTTCGAGGTGGTCGCGCGCGCTAGCGCGCGCCGCGGTCCGAGCGCAGGCCCCAGTGCAGCTTGTCGCGCATGATGTCGAAGTAGCCCTTGGCCGAGGCCAGGAGGCGCAGCGGCCGCGCCGCCGCGGTGATCTCCACCACGTCGCCGGGCAGGAACGAATGCGCCCACTGCCCATCGACGGTGAGGACCACGCCGCGGGTCTCGGCGCCGAGCTGCATGCGCACCGTCGCCGACGGCGGCACCACCAGCGGGCGGTTGGTCAGCGAGTGGGCGCAGATCGGCGTCAGCGCCATCGCCGCGTGGCCAGGGATGAGGATGGGCCCGCCGGCCGCCATGTTGTACGCGGTCGATCCGGTCGGGGTGGCGACGATGAGGCCGTCGGCCCGGTACGCGGCGACGAACTCGCCGTCGACGTAGGTGTCGAGCTCGACCAGCCGGGCCATGGCGCCCTGGTGGATGACGGCGTCGTTGAGCGCGGTGCGGATGACCGCCTCGCCCCCGGCCCGCCGGAACGTGACCTGGAGGCGCATCCGCTCCGACACCGCGATGCGCCCGGCCAGCGCCTCGGCCAGCGCCTGCTCGGCCTGGTCGGGCGCGAAGCCGGTCAGGAAGCCGAGCTGGCCGAGGTTGATGCCCAGCACCGGTCGACCGGCGTCGGCCACCAGGCGGGCCGCCCGCAGCATGGTGCCATCGCCACCCAGGACCACCAGCAGGTCGACGTGGTCGGCCAGGCTGTCCTCGGGCACGATCGTCGCCCCCTCCGCCGCGACCTGGTCCTCGGTGGTGACCACCGGCACGTGGCCGGCCGCGGTCAGCCAGCGGGCCAGCTGGGCGAGGAGGGCACCTGCTTCGGTCTTGTCCGGCTTGACGATGAATCCAACCCTGGGCACGTCCTAGGGTTTACCACAGGCGCCTGACACTGAACAAACTGGCAGTGCCATTCCCGGCCGGGCCTCTACATCTATATGTGCTGACCGCGGGTGGAGGTCTTCTGCTAACAGCTTGACAGAGAAGGCCCTGCGGCAGTAGACGATCGCCTCCCCGGACGTGGCATGTCCACGCCCGGGCGCCCTGACGGCCTTCCGGGCCCGACCCCACGCTCCGATTTCCGAGAGAGACCTGCGATGAAGAACCAGCAGACCCAAAAGAGCTTCTGGCTGACCAAGGAAGCCGGCGAGGCCCAGCGCGAGTGGTTCGTGGTGGACGCCACCGACAAGACCCTCGGTCGCCTGTCGTCGCGGATCGCCTCGGTGCTGCGCGGCAAGCACAAGCCGACCTACACGCCCAACGTCGACATGGGCGACTTCGTCGTCGTCCTCAACGCTGGCAGCATCAAGCTGACCGGCAACAAGACCGACGACAAGCTGTACCACCACCACACGCTGTACCCGGGCGGCATCCGCACCAAGACCGCCAAGCAGGTCCTGGCGACCGACCCCGAGCGCGCCATCCGCGAGGCGGTGTGGGGCATGCTGCCCAAGGGCCCGCTCGGCCGCCGCATCATCAAGAAGCTCAAGATCTACAAGACCGACAAGCACGACCACGCCGCGCAGCAGCCGCGCGTGCTCGACGCCTGATCGCCTAGCGCCCGCTGACCTGGCTCCCGACGACCCGAGGAAGAGAAGACGTCATGGAAAAGACCTACGCTACCGGCCGCCGCAAGACCGCCATCGCCCGCGTGTGGCTGACCCCGGGTGACGGCTCGTTCACCATCAACGGCCGCACCGACGATCACTACTTCTCGCGTCCGATCGCCCGCCTGGTCATCCGCCAGGGCCTCGAGGAGGTCAACCTCCTCGCCCAGTACAACGTCATCGCCACCGTCGTCGGCGGCGGCATCTCGTCGCAGGCCGGCGCCATCCGCCACGGCATCACCCGCGCCCTGATGAAGCTCGACAGCGAGCTGCGTCCGCGCCTGAAGGCGGCCGGCTACGTCACGCGCGACCCGCGCAAGAAGGAGCGCAAGAAGTACGGCCAGAAGGCCGCGCGCGCTCGCTTCCAGTTCTCCAAGCGCTAGTCGGCGCACGTCGTTGCCCGCACCGGGCGCGACGCAGGTTTCAGCGGCCAGGCTCGACCTGGCCGCGGTCGTTTTCGGCGCGCGTGGGCGGCGCTTCCGTCGTGCGCCGGCGCCGGGACTTTTGCGGCACACTGGCCCGCGAGCACGCGGCGTCACGACCGCCCGCTCGACGAGAGGCCCGATGTCCGATCTCACCGCACCACCTCGTTCCAGCGCCAGCCCCGCCTCGGCCCGCGTCGCGGTCATCGGCGCGTCGGGCTACACCGGCAGCGAGCTGCTGCGCCTGCTCGCGCACCACCCACGCGTGGTGGTGACCGCGGTCATGGCCCGGCGCGCCGCCGGCCAGCGCCTGGTCGACGTGTTCCCGCACCTGCGCGGCCACCTCGACCTGCCGATCGAGGCGTTCGACGCCGACGCGGTCGCGGCCCGGGCCGACGTCGCGTGTTGCGCGCTGCCGCACGGCGAGAGCGCGCCGATCGTAGCCGCGCTGCGCGCGCGCGGCGTGGTCGTGCTCGATCTGTCGGCCGACTATCGCCTGCGTGACGCCGCGGCGTGGGCCAGCTGGTACGGCTCGGCCGAGCACCCGGTGCACCCGGCGCCGGCGCTGCTGGCCGACGCGGTGTACGGCCTGCCCGAGCGCCACCGCGCCCGCCTGCGCGGCGCCGGCCTCGTCGCCGTGCCAGGCTGCTACCCGACCGCCAGCATCCTCGCCGTCGCCCCGCTGCTGGCGGCCGGTCTGGTCGAGCCGCGTGGCCTGGTCATCGACGCCAAGAGCGGGGCCTCGGGCGCCGGTCGCTCGCCGGCGCTGGCGACCCACCTGCCCGAGGCCGGCGAGGGCGTGCGCGCGTACAAGGTCGCCGGCAGCCACCGCCACACCGCCGAGCTCGAGCAGGAGCTGGCGCTGGCCGCCGGCGCGCCGCTGGCGGTGCTGTTCACGCCGCACCTCTTGCCGATGGCGCGCGGCATCCTCAGCTGCGTGTACGCCAGCCCGACCGCGGCCGGTGCGGCTGCGCTGGCGGCCGACCCCGACGCCGCTCGCGCCGCGCTCGCCGCCGCCTATGCCGACGAGCCGTTCGTCGACGTGTTGCCCGCCGGCGCGCTGCCCGACACCGCGCACGTGCGCGGCAGCAACCGGGCCCACGTGACCGCGGTGTTCGATCGCCGCAGCGAGCGCGTGCTGGCCATCGCCGCCATCGACAACCTGGTCAAGGGCGCGGCCGGGCAGGCCGTGCAGTGCCTCAACCTCGCGCTGGGTTGGCCCGAGACCACCGGGCTCCTCCAGGCGGCGCTGTTCCCGTGAGCGGTGGCGACGGAGATCACGACGACGACCGGCGCGACGAGGCGCTGCGGTGGCGGCTGGGCGCGCGTACGCCAGGCCACGACTACGGCATCTTCACCACCGCGTTCGTCGAGGGCACGCACCCGCGCACCGGGGCGCGCAAGCGGTTCTCGCTGCTCGAGTGCGTCGACTGGGTCAACGTGGTGGCGTTGACCACCGACGAGCAGGTCGTGCTCATCCGCCAGTTCCGGCCGGGGGTGGCGCGGGTGTGCCTGGAGATTCCGGGCGGCATGGTCGACCGCGGCGAGGCACCAGCCGCGGCGGCGGCGCGCGAGCTGGAGGAGGAAACCGGCTACGTCGCGACTCGGTGGCGCCCGCTCGGCGTGGTCGCGCCCAACCCGGCCATCCAGGGCAACCTGCTGCACACGTTCCTGGCCGAGGGCGCGGAGCTCGCGCCGGCCGGCGGCGCTGTGCCCGACGGCAACGAGGTCATCGCGGTCGAGCTGGCGGCGCTGGACGAGATCGGCGCCATGGTGCGCGATGGCCGCATCGACCACGCGCTGGTGGTGGCCGCGTTCGCGCACCTGACGCTCGAGCGGGGCGGGCTGGGGCGGCGGTGAGCGCGGCCGGGCTGGGCACACCGGCGTCGCCGGGCGCGCCGGTCACGGTGATCGCCAACGCCGCGCGCTCCGGCATCGCCGCCCTCCACGTCGTGGTCGGCGCGCTGGCGCACCCCGACACCGCGGCGGTTCCGGTGCAGTACCGCAAGGGGCCGGCCGAGGTGGCAGCGGCCATCGCCGCGGCGGCCGCGACCGGGCCGGTCATCGTCGCCTGGTCGTTCTACTCGCCCGACGCCGAGCGCGCCGCGGCCGACCTGGCCTGGGTCCGCGCCCACGCGCCGCCGGCGCTGCACGTCGCAGGCGGCGTCCACGCCAGCGCCGAGCCGGCGGCGACGCTGGCCGCCGGCTTCGACCTGGTCGTCGTCGGCGAAGGCGAGGCGGCGTTCGTCGCGCTGGTGGCCGCCGTCGCCGCCGGGCGCGACCCGCGTGGTGGCCCCGGCACGCGCTGGCGTGACGACGCCGGCGTGATGCAGGCCGGGCCGGCGGCGGCGCGCGCGCCGCTCGACACCTACCCGGCGTGTGACCTGCGCCATGGCCAGTGGAACCCGATCGAGATCACGCGCGGCTGCGTGTACGCGTGTTCGTTCTGCCAGACGCCGTTCCTGTTCAAGGCGCGCTTCCGCCACCGCAGCGTCGACGACGTGGTGACGCACGTGCGGGCCATGGTGGCCGGCGGCCTGCGCTACGTCCGCTACGTGACGCCGACGGCGCTGTCGTACGGCTCGGCCGACACCGCGGTCGACCTCGGCGCGGTCGAGGCGCTGCTGGCCGGGGTGCGCGCCGCGCTGCCGCCCGGCGGCAAGCAGTACTTCGGCACGTTCCCGTCGGAGGTCCGGCCCGAGCACGTGACGCCGGCGGCGCTGGCGCTGATCAAGCGCTTCGCCGACAACCGCAGCCTGGTCATCGGCGGCCAGAGCGGATCGCCCCGGCTGCTAGCGGCGACGCACCGCGGCCACGACGCCGAGGTGATCGAGCGCGCGGTCGCGGTGACGGTCGAGGCCGGCCTGCGGCCCGACGTCGACTTCCTGTTCGGGTTGCCCGGCGAGGACGAGGCCGACCGCGCGTTGACCATCGCCCTGGCCGAGCGCATCACCACGCGCGGCGCCCGCGTGCACGGGCACGCCTTCATGCCGCTCCCGGGCACCCCGCTGGCCGGCGCCGCGCCGCAGCCCGTCGGCGCCGACGTGGAGGCCGCCGTCGCCCGCCTCGAGGCGCGCGGCGCCGCCTACGGCCAGTGGCGGGCCCAGACCACGATCGCGTCCGAGCTCGTGCAGCTGCGCGCCCGCCGTCCCCCGCGCCGGACCTGATCCATCGCCGCCTCGCTGCTCCTGTAGCTGTAGCTGTAACAGCCACGTCCACGGCGCAGCTGCGGCTCGGGTGCTACGATCGGTCCATGCGATTCGCCGTCATCGTCGTCGTCGTCGCTGCAGCGGCGGCCTGCGGCCGGTCCGCTGCGCCGCGCGCCGCGCCGCCGCCGTCGGGGGCGGGCGACCCGGCCAGCGCCACCGTGGTGGACGCAAGCGCGGCCGACCGAGCCCGCGACGAGGAATACGCCGAGCGGCGCGCCGGCGAGGCGCGCGAGCTCGAGGCCCAGCGCGAGGCCGAAGCCAAGGAGCGACCTGCGGCCCAGGCCGAGGCGGCCGCACGCGCCGAGGCGGCTCAGTCGGAGGCCGATCGCCAGGCCGCCAACGCCACGCTCGACCGGCTCCGGCGCGAGGCGGCCGCGCGGGCGCCCGACGCCGGCCCGGCGCCTCGCTGAGGTCGCCGCGGCCCGGCCGCGTCAGCGCGCCGGTTCGATCGTCGCCTTGATGATGCGGTCGCCGATGAGCAGGCGATCGATCACCTCGTCGCCCTGCACGACCCGACCGATGCGGGTGTAGCGCCCCTCGAGGTGCGGCGCCCGGGCGTGCATCACGAACCACTGCGAGCCGCCGGTGTCCTTGCCGGCGTCGGCGATGCCGATCGCCCCGCGCCGGTAGTCGTCACCGTCGAGGCGAGAGCCCGGCTCGGCCGGCAGGGTGAAGCCGGGGCCACCCCACCCGGTGCCGGTCGGATCACCGCCCTGGACCACGAAGTTCGGCACCACCCGGTGGAACGGAAGGCCATCGTAGAAGCCGCGCCGGGTCAGGTCGATGATCGCGGCGACGTGCCACGGCGCGGCGTCGGCGTCGAGGACGATGACCACCTCGCCGGCGCTGGTCTCGACGCGCCAGCGCGCCGGACCATCCAGCGCCAGCCCGAGCTCGATCGCCGGCGGCGCGCTCACTGTCGGTGCGCGCATCCCGGGCGCCGTCAGCTCCACGCCGTCGAGCGTGGCCAGGCAGGCCGCGCCGGCGGCGGCCACCGCCGGGTTCGCCGCCGCGGCCGCCCGCGCGCAGGTCGGGCGGCCACGCGCGCCGGCGCCAGCCAGCACGCCGACGATCGCGCTGGCCAGCTCCGGATCCGGCGCCGTCGCCTCCGCCGCCAGCAGGCTGGCGGCGCGGTCGATGAGGCCCTGCGTCAGCGGCTCGCGCGCCCACGCCGGCAGCGCCGCGTCGGCCAGCAGCGGCTCGATGGCCTCGACCGCCGTACCAGCCTCGACCGCGGCCTCGCTGGCCAGGCCACGGGTGAACGCCGGCGCCAGCGCACGCCGCTCCTCGTCGGCGAGGTCGGGCCAGGTCGAGCCCAGCGCGGTCAGGCCGACCGCACGCACCGCCGGGTCGGCCGAGGCCAGGAGCGCCGTCGCTGCGTCGCGCCGGCGCGCCACCGGGGCCAGGCGTCGGGCCACCTCGTCGCCGACCAGGGCAGCGCGGGCCGGGTACGGCACCTGCTCGTCGCCGCACCCTAGCTGGGCCGCGCCGCCGTCCCAGTCCGCACCCGCGCCGCGGCCGTGGGCGGCGATGGCCAGGCAGTCGATCCAGCCGGCGGCCAGGCCCCGTGGCCAGGTGGCGCGCGTCTGGGTCCGCAGCGCCGTCACGGTCGCCGCCACCCGCGGGTCGACGTCGGCGCCGGGGCTGAGGCCGCGCAGGCCCTCGAGCACGACGTGGATCCAGCCGGGCGCGGTGGCGCCGCGCTTCCACGCCGCCAGCGTGAGGTCGGCCAGCGGCCCGGCGTGGCGCGGGTCCGCCGCCAGCGCGCGCGCGACCTCGACGGCGACGCGCCAGTCGGGGTCAGCGCCGAGGCGGCTCCACGTGCCGGCGTCGACCACACCGGTCGACTTGCGCCGGACCAGGCCGGCCACGGCCACCGCCCGGGTCTCGGCCTCGGGGTCAGCCAGGCGCGCCCGCAGCGCCCGCACCGGCGGCGGTGGTGGCGGCGGCGGTGCCGCCCCAATCGGCGCGGCCGTGGTGCCGGCCTGCGTCGGGTCGGGGCCCGGCGCGACCGGCGGCGGCACGAACTCGCGACCGAGCGCCCAGGTCGCCGCGTAGCGCACGCCGGCGTCGGCGTGTTCGCTGGCGGTGAGGAGGGCGGCCCGGCTGCCGTCGTCGAGCGGCAGTGAGCGCCGACCGAACCGGCCGAGCGCGACGGCGGCCGCCTCGGCCTGGGCCGGCGCCTGCGCCAGCGCCGCCGCCAGCATCGGCAACACGCTGGCGTCACCGGCCCGACCCATCGCCTCGAGCACCACGGCAGCGTCGACGTCCGGCCGCCCGGCCGCCCGCGCCAGCGCCGCCGCCACCGTGGCGCGCTCGGCCTCGTCGGCCTCCTCGATCGCTGCCAGGCCGAGCGCGGCAGCCGCGGCGGTCGCGGTCGCGCCGTCGGCCTCGACGACCAGCGCGCGCAGCGCCGCGCGCGCCGCCGGGCCGCCGACCCGGCCGATCGCGCGCACGGTGCGGGCGCGATCGGCGCCAGTGGCAGTGCTGGCGCGAGCGATGAGCTCGTCGAGGCCGCCGCCGCGGCGCGCCTCGAGGGTGGCGACCGCGCGCTGGGCGTCGGTGCTGGGCCGGGGTGGGGCGATCGGGGTGGGCCGCCCGCCGCACCCCGTGGAGGCGGCGGTCAGCGCCAGCACGAGGGCAAGGGCCCTAGCAGGCTGCTGAAGAAGCAGCCTGCTAGTCATTTTCGATCTCGCAGCCTGCTGAAAACACGGAGCCCGTCCCGTCGGCAGAAGCCGCCGGCACGGGTGTTTCAGCAGCCTGCTGGGCGAAGCGGGCGACCCGGGCGGACGACGAGACGGCAGCGAGCGCATCGGCGCGACTATGACACCGGCGCGCCGGCCCGGGGCGGCCCGGACACGACCTCGGCGCGCTGGGTTGCAGCGCC
The DNA here is from genome assembly GCA_018058095.1 of Kofleriaceae bacterium. Taxonomy (GTDB): domain Bacteria; phylum Myxococcota_A; class Polyangia; order Haliangiales; family Haliangiaceae; genus JABFXX01. Next base: position 42,459 of record JAGPCO010000023.1, on the reverse strand, counting down.
GCTGCGCGCGACCGCCTTCGACACCACGGCGCGGCGATGGTTCCCGTCGGTTCACCGCGACGCGGCGCAGTGCTGGGCGCTCACGAGCCCCGGTTGCCGTCGACGAGCACGCGTGCGAAGGTGGTCGACATGAAGCGCATCTCGGCCGTGCTGGTGCTGTCCTCGGGGTTGCTCGCCGCGTGTGGCGGAAAGAAGGAGGCGGGCGGCGCAGGCGCCGGCACCGGCAGCGCCACTGGCAGCGCGACCGGCGCTGGCAGCGGCGCGGGCTCCGGATCGGCCACCGGCTCCGGCTCGGCCGCGGGTGCGGGCAGCGGCGGCACCGGCGCCGGCAGCGGTAGCGCCGCGCTCGCGACCGACGCCGGCGGGCACACCGGCGCCGCCCGCTGGGCCACGTCCCTCGGCGGCGGCGGCTCCGACTACCTGCGCGCGGTCGCCCTCGCACCCGACGGCGGCGCCGCGGTGGCCGGCTACTTCGAGCAGCCGTTCACCGCCGGTGCGCTCGGCGAGAAGTCCTCGGCCGGCGACGCCGACGCCGTGGTCGTGCGGCTCGGGCCCGACGGCGCGCCGCGCTGGGTCCAGACCCTGGGCGCCAAGCGGGCCGACGTCGGCAACGGCGTCGCCGTCGGCGCCGACGGCGCGGTCCTGCTGGTCGGCAATTTCCTCGACGACGTCACCGTGGGCGACCTGGTCGGCAAGGCGGCCGGGTCCGACGATCTGTTCGCCCTGGCGCTCGACCCCGACGGCACCCCGCGCTGGCTGGCCACGGCCGGTGGCCACGACTCCGACGGTGGCAACGCGGTGGCCGCCACCCCCGATGGCGGCTGGGTGATGGTCGGCTCGTTCTCCGGCGGCGCCGAGGTCCTCGGCCAGCACTTCACGGTGGTCGGCGGCACCGACGCCTGGATGATCAAGCTGGCCAAGGACGGCCAGCTGGTGTGGGCCAAGGCGTTCGGCGGCGACGCGGCCGACACCTTCAACTACGTCACCGTCGACCAGGCCGGCAACATCCTCGTCGCCGGCACGTTCTCGGGCAAGGCCACCTTCGGCGGCGCCGAGCTGGCGTCGGCCGGCGGCGCCGACACCGACGTCGTCGTCGCCAAGTACGATCCGACCGGCGCCCACCTGTGGTCGCAGCGGTTCGGCAACCAGTTCAACGACGCCCCCGGCGGCGTCGCCGTCGATCCGGCCGGCCACGTCGCCGTCACCGGCGCGTTCCAGCAGAGCATCGTGTTCGGCGAGGGCGAGTACAAGTCGAAGGGAGAGGCCGACGTCTTCCTGGTCCGGCTCGATCCGGCCGGCAAGCTGCTGTGGTCGCGCACCTTCGGCAGCGATCGCGGCGACGTCGGCATGGGCGTCGGCGCCGACGCGGCCGGCAACGTGGTGGTGACCGGCTGGTTCCAGGGCGCGGCCGACTTCGGCGGCGGCGCCCTGCGCAACCTCAACGGCAACCAGGACGTGTTCGTGGCCAAGTACGACCCGACCGGCAAGGTGCTGTGGGCGCAGCGGGTGGGCGACAAGGACCACGATCAGGGCCGGGCCCTGGCGGTCGGCGCCGACGGCGCGATCACCCTGGCCGGCGTGTACCACTTCGACCTGGCGCTCGCGGGCGTGACCACGCTGGTGTCGGTGCGCAAGCCCGATGATCGCGCGCCGCCGATCGACATGTTCGTGGCCCGCCTGGCGCGCTGACGGCGCGATCTCGCCGATCGGCCAGAAACTGGCCCTGCGGGGCAAAAAAACGCCCCGGAGCGCTTTCTCCCGCCACGGCCCTGTGCAAAACACGAGGCCACTCACGAGGAGAGATCAAAATGGCGAAGGCTACGAAGACCGCGAAGAAGGCTCCGGCCAAGGCGATGAACACCGAGATGCTGCTGGTCGGCTCGAAGGTGCGCGCGATGATCAAGGACGCTGGCTGCAACACCGCGGGTGATGCGCTCGACGGCCTGAACTCGTACGTCGGCTGGCTGGTCGCGCAGGCGACCCGTCGCGCCAGCGAGAACGGTCGCAAGACCGTTCGCAAGCACGACTTCATCGTCGGCTAGCGCGAACCCGCCGCGTCCCTCGCGGACGGCGGTGGAGACAAGGGGCGCCGCGTGCGCCCCTTGTCGCGTTTCGGCACATCTTCCTGGTCGCCTTCGATCACGATCACGTCGACGTCGGGGAGGCCGCGATGGACGTCGACTGGTGATCCATGATCAGGCCGGGGCCAGCCGGACCGGGCCCTGTGGGGTGGCCCCACCGGATGCCGCTTGTGGGATCCGGGCCCCGAGATCCGATCTGGGATACAATTTCGGTGCGTGCCCGACGTCGTCTACCTCGTCTCCGGCTGCGGCACCATCGACGAGTTCGTGGCCGCGTTTCGCCGGTACGCCGACCGGGTCGGCCTGTTCGTGCCGACCGCCACCCCGCTGGCGGTGGCGCGCCGCCTCCGGCTCGGCCTGACCCTGCGCGACGGCCAGGTCGTCATCGAGGGTGACGCCGAGGTCATCACCGCGAGCACGCGGCCGTCGGGGCTGCACGGTCGGCCGGGCATGACGATCCGCATCACCGGCCTCGACGCGGACAGCCAGGCGGTCTGGACCCACCTCGAGAAGGCGCGGTTCGCGCCGGCCGAGCCGCCGGCGACGCCGCTGCGGGCACGGCCCGGCCCGACCCTGCCGAACCTCGAGCCGCCCCCGGCCGTGCCGAGCAAGGATCCGTCGGCGCTGGCGGCGTGCTGGATCCACGGCGATCCCACCGCAGCCGCGCCCGCGCCCGCGCCCGCGCCCGCGCCCGGGCCGGCCGCGGCGGGCGCCGGCCCGGCGGCCGCACCCCGGTTCGCCATCCCCACCATCCCGACAGCGCCGACCGGCCCGACCGGGCCACTGGCGGCGGCCGCACGCCCGGCGCCTCGCGTGCCCGGTGTGCCGCCCGTGGCGCCGGTCGCCGCGCCACGCCCGGCGCCGCCGGCGTCGGTCGTGTCGCCGACACCGGCGCCGCCGGCATCGGTCGTGTCGCCGACCCCGGCGCCGCCGGCATCGCCCCCTGGTCCGCCGCAGGCCCACGTCCTGCCGCAGGCGGGGGCGCGGCCACCGGCGCCGGTCCGGCCGTCGGCGGCCCTGGTGGAGACCCTGCACTCGGCCAGCCCGCCGGCCGGGCAGGCGCCGGCGCGCCCACGCATCGCCCCGCTCGGCACCGGGGCCGCGGCGCCGGCGGTGGGGGCCGCGCCAGCGCTCGAGTCCGTCGCCGTGACCGCGGCGTTGCCGCCCGCCAGCCACGGCCCGCCCGCCAACCCGCTGGCCGCGCGCCCACCGACGACCGGCCTGGCCCAGCGCGCGATCGAGGAGAGTTCGGAGACCGAACCCGCCGCGGTCGCGCCGCTGCCGCCGGGACCGGACGAGCCGCGCACGCTGGTCGATCCCGGCCTGCCGTCCCTCCCGCTGGTCGATCCGACCGTGCCCAGCCTGTCGCCGGTCGCGCCGGCCGGCGAGGTGGAGCCGGACCACGTCGAGGCGACGTCGGCCGCGCGCGGGGGGACCGACGGCGTGACCCGGTTCGGCCCGCCGCCGGCGCCACCCACGTCCGCGCCGGCCGCGGCGCCGCGCCCGGAGCCGCCCCGGACGATCGCCGCCGCCGAGGTCGTGACCCAGATCGGACCTCCGGTCATCCTGACCCCGGCGATGGTCGACCCGATCACCGACGACCAGGCGACCCCGGAGGCGATCGACGACGCACCCATGGTCAGCATGCCGACCCTGGCCACGCCCGACGAGGTCGACGACCCGCGGACCGCGCCGATGAGCGCTGGCGAGCAGGCGGCCGCGCTGGCGACCGCGATGCGCCCGGCCCCGCCGGTGATGCCGCCGGCCGTGGCGGCGCAGGCGCCCCTGCAGCCCGCCGCGCCGGTGCTGCCCGAGCAGGTCAAGACCACGCCGCGCGCGGTGCCCTCGGCGATGAAGCGAACGATGATCGGCATGCCGGCGGTCAGTCGAGCACCGGCGCCGCCGCCGATGCCGCGGCCGCGGGTCATGGTGATCCCCGACGATGGCGGGGCGCCGGGGCCCAGCCCGGAGTCACCAGCGACGCGCCTGCGCGCCGCGACCCCGCCGCCGCTGCCGCGCGCCGCCACGCCGCCCCCGGTGCCCGCCAGCGCCGCGCCGAACGTGATCGTCGATCCGACCCCGGCCGGTGCCGGCGCCATCGCGCAGCCTCCGGCGGCGCTGGAGCTCGACCCGCCGTCCCTCGAACCGGCACCGGCGCTCGAGCCAGCGCCGCCGCGGTTGCCCGAGCCGGCGCCGCCGCGGTTGCCAGCGCCGCCTCCGCCCTCGGCGCTCGCCGCGCCAGCAGCCTCGGCCGAACCGATCGCCAGCGCGCCGGCGCCCAGCTCCGGGCCGACCCCGCACGTCAGCGGCGGTCCCGATGGCACCACGCGCACGCCGTTCGGTCGCTCGCCCGTGGCCGCGCTGCCGGTAGTGGCGCCGTCGTCGTCGATCGAGATCGATCCGAGCTTGACCGCGAACGTCGAGGAGGAGCTGCCACCGCTGGACATGGCGGCCGGCCCGGCCCAGGGCTTGCCGGGCTTGCCGTACTCGCCGCCCGGACCGCCGCCCGGACCGCCGCCCGGGTTCGTCCCTGGCGCAGGGCCTGGCCTCATGCCCGGTCCGCTGCCGGGCAGCTACGTCACCCCCGTCCACGGGCATGGCGTCCACGACGGCGTGGTGGCGGCGCCCATGGCGCGAGCGCTGACCGACGCCGGGACCGGCTTCTTCCTGCCCGACGAGAACGGTCAGCCTCCGGTCGGGACCTACTCGACCGGTGACCTGACGGCGATGGTGGTCGACACCACACGGCGCCGGCGCCTGGTGGTCATCGCCGCCAGCAGCCTGGCCGTGCTGCTCGTCGTCGCGTTGATCATCTGGCTCATCGGCGCCGGCGACAGCGGCGCCCCCGGCCGCGCGGTCGCGACCGCGCCGGTCGTGCGCGCCGACGCCGCGCTGCCCGCAGCCGCCGCGGCCGACGCCGGCGCGGTGGTGGCCGCCGCCGTGGTCGACGCCAGCGACGCCGGCAGCGCGGCCGCCCCGGCCGACGCGGCGCCGTCGGAGGTGACGCCGCCGCCGATCGCCGCCGGGCCGTGTCGGGCTCGCTTCGTGTCCAAGCCGCCGGGCAGCGAGGTGGTCATCGCCCGCGCCGTGGTCGGTCGCACCCCGGTCTCGCTCGAGCTGCCGTGCACCAAGGTCAGCGTGACGCTGCGACAGCCGCGCTACGCCAGCGTCACGCGCGCCGTGACGCCGACCGCGGCCGGGGTCACCGTCACCGCCAAGCACACCCGGCCGCCGGCCTCGATCAAGGTCACCTCGGTCCCGCCGGGGGCGGCGGTCACGGTCGGCGGGCGCAAGGTCGGGACGACGCCGGCCACCGTCAAGGCGCAGATGTTCGTGCCGGTGACGATCTCGGTCAGCAAGCCCGGCTTCTCGGCCGCGTCGCAGGCGGTCACGCCGAAGACCGCCACCAGCCAGGTCAAGATCGTCCTCAAGCGGCGCTGATCGTCACGGCGTGGCGCGCAGGCCCAGGTCCACCACCTCGGCCCGGACCTTGGCCATGAACACGGCCCCCGGGTCGGGCTTGCGGTTGCGGTAGCCGCGGACCCGCTCGACGAACCACGGGCTGCCCTCGAAGCCACGCGCCTCGTGGTGACCGATGAGGTGGGTGATGGGGAAGCGGGCGGTCAGGGCCCGCACCAGCCGCGCGTTGGCCTGCACCTGGGCCGCGGTCAGCGGCCAGCGGCGGTCGTCGCCCACGTTCTCGACCCCGATCGCGACGTGGTTGAGGCCGATGCAGTGCCGGGCCATCGTCGTCTCGGGCAGCAGGCGGAAGATCGTCCCGTCGCGATCGACCAGGAAGTGCGCCGACACGTTGGCGGCGCCGCCCCCCCGCAGGGTCGCGCGCGCCTGCTCGAGCTCGTCGCGGTCGAAGTAGCGCTTGGTCGCCGCGGCCGAGCCGCCGGCGGTGTAGTGCAGCACGATCATGCGCGGCTCGATGCGCAGGTCGGTCGCGGCCGGGTCGGAGTGGGTGCGGCGGTAGGCCAACATCAGCGCCTGTCGGCGCGTGGTCCAGGTCAGGGGCCAGTCGCGGGCGAGCTGGCCGACCGGATCGAGCGCGGCGTCGACCAGGGCGAGCTCGGTCGAGGTCGTGGCGTCAGCGGGCGCGCCCGCGTCGGCGGGCCTGGCCGCGTCGGCGGGCGTGCCCGCCGCGCCGTCGTCGCGGGACGGCCGGCTCGGCGCGGTCGCCTGACCACATGCCGGCAGGCCGGACACCAGCGCGGTCACCAGCACCAGCCCGAGCCAGGTCCTGACGCCGGGAGACGTGGTCACGGCAACACGCGCTCGACCTCGCCAGCCAGCAGCTCGCCGAGCAGGCGGAACTCGCGCAGGCGGGCCGACGAGGTCCGCCAGGCCAGGCCCAGGGTCCGTCCAGGCGGTGGTGGATCGAACGGGACCAGGGCGACCGGCTTGGGCCGGCCCCGGGCCAGGATCGCGGCGGCGCTGGCCGGCAGCAGCGTGACGCCCAGGCCGCCCGCCACCATCTGGATCAGCGTCGGCAGGCTGGTGGCCTGGACCTCGACGCGCTCGCTGGCGTGGGCCTGCTGGCACACCGCGAGCGCCTGGTCGCGCAGGCAGTGCCCATCCTCGAGCAGCAACACCCGCTCGCCGGCCAGCACCTCGTGCCCGACCCGCTTGCGTCGGGCCAGCGGCGACGACGGCGGGACCGCCAGCAGGAACGGCTCGTGCGCCAGCGCCATCGTGGTGACGTCACCCGGCACCGGCAGCGCGAGCAGGCACAGGTCGAGCTGGCCGCCGTGGAGCTGGGCCAGGATACGCGCGGTCTGGTCCTCGCGCAGCACCAGCTCGAGGCGCGGGAAGCGGCGGCGGACCGCCGGCAACACCGCCGGCAGCAGGTAGGGCGCGATGGTCGGGATGACCCCGACGTGGAGGGACCCGACCAGGGGCTCGCCACGCCCGCGCGCCGCGTCGTGGACGCCGTCGACCGCCGCCAGCGCCTGCCGCGCCGCCGCCGCCACCTCGGCCCCGGCCGCGGTGACCAGCACGCTGCGCCGGTCGCGCTCGAACAGCTGCACCCCGAGCTCGCGCTCGACCTGCTGGATCTGGACCGAGAGGGCCGGCTGGCTCACGCCGATGGCGGCGGCGGCGCGCCGGAAGCTGCGGTGGTCGGTCACCGCCACCACGTACTCGAGCTGGCGGACGGTCAGGCGGGCGCCGATCCGGGACACGGCCCAGGCTATCACGTCCGCGACGGCTGCGGCTCGCTGGCTATCAGCAGCCGGGGCCCGATCGGCGCTCGCGGTTCTGGAGTAGGATGGCGCGTGGACCCCGGCACGCGCACCGGCGATGAGCCCGGATCGGTCGATGAGATCGGCGAGGTCGGCGAGTTCTACGCGGCGGTGTTCGAGGCCAACTCCGCGGTCAAGCTCCTGATCGACCCCAGCAGCGGGGTCATCGTCGACGCCAACGGGGCGGCGGCGCGCTTCTACGGTTACTCCAAGGCCGAGCTGGTCGGCATGCGGGTCGGGACGATCAACGTCCTGCCCGAGGAGCGGATCCGGGCCGAGCTGGCGGCGGCGCAGGCGCAGCAGCGGTCGTACTTCCGGTTCCGCCATCGTCTCGCCAGCGGCGAGGTGCGCGACGTCGAGGTCCACTCCGGGCCGGTGCGCTGGCGCGAGCGCGACCTGCTGTTCTCGATCGTCATCGACGTGACCGAGCGCTACCGGCTGGAGGACCGGCTGGCCCGGGCCCAGCGCGTGTCCGCGCTCGGGCGGGTCGCCGGCGGCGTCGCCCACGACTTCAACAACCTCCTGACCGTCATCATGAGCTTCGCCGAGGCGATCGAGAGCGGCAAGCGCAGCGGTGAGGGCGCGCGCGAGGCGGCCGGTCAGATCGTCAGCGCCGCCCGGCGCGCCGGTGAGCTGACCCAGCGCCTCCTCAGCGTGAGCCGGCGGCAACCACCGTCGGTGGCGGCGGTCGATCTGCGCACGCTGCTGGGCGACCTGCACGGGCTGCTGGCCGGGATGGTCGGCGACGGGCGACGCCTGGTCATGGCCATCGCGCCCGAGCTGGTCGCGCCGCGCGTGCTGGCCGACCCCTCGCTGCTGGTCCAGGTCCTGACCAACCTGGTCATGAACGCGGCCGAGGCCACCGCCGCCGGCGGCACCATCACCGTACGCTGCGCGGCCCTGGCCGACAGCCCGCGCCCACCGGGCGGCGGCGATCCGCCGGGGCCGTGGTGGATGCTCGAGGTCGAGGACGACGGCGTCGGCATCCCGCCCGAGGTGGTGTCGCGCCTGTTCGACGAGTTCTACACCACCAAGGACCGCGGCTCGGGGCTGGGCCTGGCCACCGTCCACGCCAGCGTGCTGCAGCTGGGTGGGCACATCCGGGTCATGAGCCGGCCTGGCCAGACCCGCTTCATCGTGTACCTGCCGCCGTACCACGGCCGCCTGGCCGCGAGCGGCACCGGCGATCAGCGCCGCCTGCGCCTGCTGGTGGCCGAGGCCGACCCGCGCCTGCGCGGTGAGCTGCTCGACCAGCTGGCGGCCCGTGGCCACCACGTCGTCGCCTGCGCCGACGGCGGCGAGGCGTGCGCGCGGTTCGCCGCCGCCCCCGACTCGTACGACGCGGTCGTGACCCACGTGACCCTGCCGCTGGTGGACGGGCCGGCCCTGGCCCACGCGGTCCGGGCCCAGCGGCCCGGGCTGCCGGTCGTGTTCGTCAGCGACGATGGTGGCCCGGTCGCCGACCCGGATCCCATGATCACCGCGACCATCCGCCGCCCGGCCAGTGGCGACGCCTTGCTGGCGGCGCTGCGTCAGACCTGCGGCGCGGGCTGACCGGCGCGGGCCGGCGCCGCCTGACCGGCGGGGTCAGGCTCGGCCGTTGCGGATCACGCGGCTGATGTGCCACAGCGCCAGCACCAGCACCACGGCGGCGACCACGAAGGCCCAGGCGCCGCCGGCGTCGGTCACCGCGGCCCGGGTCGGCTCGAGCTGGTGCAGGCGGGCCGCCTCGCGCACGACCACCCCGCCGGCGAGGGCGGCCACGGTGGCCGCGGTGGCCAGGGTGTGGGCCGCGCGCTGGTCGGGCCGGGCCGCGCACCACAGCCAGGCCGCGATCTCGACCGCGCTCGCGCCGACCAGGACGACGAGATACGGCCGGGCTCGCTCGATCCCGGCCGCGGCCAGGTCGGTCTGCCCGACGTACACGCGCCAGGCCAGCACCAGCGCCACGCCGGCGGCGACCGCCGCGGCCAGGCCGAGTCGGCGGCGCGCCGCGGCGTGGGCCGGGCTGTCGTCGAGCTGCCAGCTGACCACCGCCGCGAACGACGGGACCGTCGCCGCCAGCCATCCGGCCCAGCGCACCCACACGCGCTCGTCGCCCGACCACCACGACGCGCGCTGGTACAGCTCGGCCCAGGCCGGGTCCCGCTGCATGAGGAGGTGTACGTCGGTCCACGACCAGGCGACGAAGGCGAACGCGAGGAGGGCGAGCGCCAGCGCGCTGGTGCGCAGGCGCCGCCCCGGCCAGTCCGCCTTGCCGAGGTACAGCGCGTAGAAGCCGACGATCAGCGCCGGCACGATCGCCAGGTGGCGCGGGCCGACGAGCAGGTTGGCGGTGTAGAAGCGGTGCTGGTACAGGAGCTGGACGAACAGCAACGGCGCCACGCCGGCGGTGATGGCCAGCCCCAGCGCCAGCGGCAGGCCGTCGCGCGCCGCCGCCGTCAGCGGACTGGACCGACCGCGGGCGGCGCCGTGCAGGGTGACCGCGGTGCCGGCGACGACGTATCCGACCAGGACCGCGTGCAGGAGGAGCGTGACCAGGTACAGCGGCAGGTAGGCCCCGCCGGTGCCGTCGAGCGGCCACGGCATCACGGCGCCGCCCGATCGGGCCCACCGGGCCCGGTGCCGGCCTCGTCGAGCCAGGCCGTGATCCGCGCCAGCACGGCGGCGTCGGCCGCGGCCGCACCCTCGGGCCAGGCCCGCGGTCGACCGGCCAGCTGCCAGCGCACCAGCTGGACCGTGGCCTCGACGTCGGCGGCGGTGCCGGCGAACGGCGGCATGAACGGCTTGGTCCGCTGCAGCATGGCCAGGTTCATGCGCAGCTGCTCGACGGTCCAGCTGGCGGTCAGGTGGGTCACCGCGTTGGCGCCGCTCATGGTGTGGCACACCGCGCACAGCGCCCGGAACACCCTGGCGCCGTGGCGCAGCTGCTCGGTCGGGTACCGCGCGCCCTCGCGGACCGGGTACGGATCGTCGTACACCGCGCCGCGGACCCGGCGCGCGGCGACCTCGGCCGGCGTCATCGAGGTCGAGTACAGCGCGCCTCGCACCGTGAAGGGCTTGCGCGCGCCCTCGCGCACCATCTCGCCGGCGCCGGTGGCGGCGAAGGCCAGCGCCAGCAGCAGGGCCGCGGTCGGCGCCGACACGTAGCGCCGACGCCACAACACGCCGAGCAGGGCGTACGCGCCGATCAGCACCGACGCGCCGGCGGCGATGGCCACGAACAGGGTCATGGCGATGCTGCCGCCGAGCAGCCACGATCGGCTGTCGGCCGGGATGACCGCGAGGTACCACAGCGCCACCAGCGGCATGAGCACCATCGGCGCGAGCAGGCGAGCGGCGTGGTGGAGCAGCTCGGCCCGCTCCTGCCGCGGTAGCTCGAGGCGGTCGATGAGCAGGCTGGCCACCAGCGCGGCCAGGGTGGCGGCGACCACCGTGCGGAACAGCAGCGACGGCCAGAAGCTCGGGTTGAAGAACCCGGCCCACAGGCCGCCGCCGTCGGCCCAGCCGCCCGGGGTCAGCTGCCACGACAGGATGCCGTTGATGAAGAACAGGCTGCCCCACGACGCCGCCGCGTACAGCCCGAGCAGGGTGGCGCGCGCCGACGAGGTCAGGGTCTGACCCCAGCGCAAGAAGGCGTAGCCGGCCACGACCTCCAGCGCGAAGCAGCACCACTCGACCGCCCACACCCAGTGGAACTCGTCGATCATCATGCCGATGGTGCGGGCGCCGACCTGGATCGTCGTCAGCCACATCGCCACCCCGGTCAGCGCCCCGGCCACGAAGCTGATCAGGACCAGGGTCTTGAAGAAGCCGTCCTGGAACTGGCGGGCGGTGCGGCGCAGCGTCGGCGACGGCGCCCGCGCGGCCAGGCGCTCGAAGTAGGTCATCAGCAGGCCGCCGCCGATGGCGAACTGGGCCAGGAAGACGTGGACGATGCCGACGCCGCCGATGACCATGCCCTTCATGAGCGGGCCGAAATCGGACACCGGGTAGATCGGGGCGGGGTCGGGCACGTGGCTTCGATGATGCCCGAGGCTGGGCGGTGCTGGGGCAACTGGTCGCACCACGCGTGCTGGGGCCGTGTTATCGCAGCGGCACGTCGGCCAGCGGCAGCCGATCGGCCTCGGGGGCGTCGTAGTGCCACCACTCGGTCGGCAGCCCGCGCCATCCGGCGGCGGTCAGCGCCTCGTCGAGCAGCCGCAGCTCGGCCGCCGCGCCGGCTGGGGTGGTCGCGGCCGCCGCCGCGGCCCGGTGGGCGCGCGGGCCGACCTCGTCGTGGTCGGTCGGCAGCGGGACCAGGCCGCCGTCGGCGCCGACCAGGCCGACGTCGATGGCCGCGCCCCGGCTGTGGCGGGAGCCGCTGATGGGGCGACCGGCGGCGTCGAAGCGCGGGCGCGCCACGTAGCGTGGATCGCCGATGAGCTGCCACAGGGTGGTCTGGACCGACGCCGGTCGGTAGCAGTCCCACAGCAGCAGGCGGCGACCGGCCCGGCGCAGGTGGGCGGCGGCGGCGACCAGGCGCGGCGCGACCTCGGCCCGCAGCCAGCAGCGCGCGACCGGGTACAGCGCGCGGCCGGCCAGGTTGTGGACCCCGGCGTAGCGGAGGTCGAGCACCGCGTCGGGCACGACCGCCGCGACGTCGACCCACCCGGGCGGCGGCGGCGGTGTCGCCGTGGTCGCGAGTGATGGCGCGGGCGCGTCGGGCGTGGGTGCGGCCGGCCCGGCCGCGTCGAGCGACGGCGGCGGTGGCGGTCGCGCTGCCGGGCGCTCGGCCGCGCCGCTGCACCCGGCCAGCACCAGCACGATGGTCCAGCTCCCCCGCATGGCCCGGACCATATCGCGCGCAGCCGGCGAGGGTCGGGCGGCCGGCGCGCCGGAACTTGTGCGACGATGCCGCGATGACCGGCGCAGGCACTCTCGGCGACACCGGGCTGGCGACCGCCGTCGTCCTCGACGGCAAGGGCGGCGGCAAGGTGCTCGACTGGGACGGCGTGCGGCGCTGGCAGCGCGGCGACGGCGTGCTCTGGCTCAACCTCGACTACGCCGGCGACGACGTCCAGGCCTGGCTGCGCGACGAGGCGGGCCTCGAGCCGCTGGTGCAGTCGGCCCTGCTCGAGCGCGATCCGCGCCCGCGCGCGATCGTCCACGACGACGACCGCCTGCTCATGATCATCCGCGCCATCAACCTCAACCAGGGCGCCGAGCCCGAGGACATGGTGTCGCTGCGCTGCTGGTTCGAGCCGGACCGGATCTTGACCCTGCGCCACCGGCGCCTGCGCGCCAGCAAGGGCGTGCTGGCCGACCTCGAGCGCGGCCGCGGCCCGCGCGACGGCGGCGAGCTGCTGGCCCGGATGGTCGAGTTCATCCTCGAGCCCATGGTGACCCAGGTCGATCACATCGACGAGGCGGTCGACACCGCCGAGGACCAGATCGTGGCCGGCCACGGCGACCGCCTGCGCGCCAACCTGGCCGCGGCGCGGCGCCAGGCCATCTCCTTGCGCCGCTTCATCGCCCCGCAGCGCGAGGCCTGGGTCAAGCTGCCCGGGCTGCCGCTGGCGTGGCTGCATGGGCCGGTGCGCGACCGGCTGCGCGAGGCCGCCGACCGCCTGACCCGGACCGTCGAGGAGCTCGACGCCGCGCGCGACCGCGCCGTGGTCGCGTACGAGGAGCTGACCAGCCAGGTCGGCGAGCTGACCAACAAGCGGCTGTACCTCCTGTCGATCGTCACCGCCCTGTTCCTGCCCCTGGGCTTCGTCACCAGCCTGCTCGGGGTCAACGTCGGCGGCGTGCCCGGCCAGCACGTCGAGTGGGGGTTCTGGGTGCTGCTCGGCCTGTTCCTGCTCGCCACCGGGACGCAGCTGTGGTGGCTGCGCCGGCGCGGCTGGTTCCGCGACCACTGAGCCCAGGCTTCGATCCCGGCGCGGGCCGGTTCACCGACGCAGCGTGCGGGCGCGTGCCTCGATGGCGGCCCGCTGGTCGCGCAGGGCGCGCAGGCGGGCCGCGACCTGGTCACGCGCGCGCTGGGCGGCATCGGCCTTGGCCGCCGGATCGCTGGCGCGGCCGGCCCGGCGCAGGGCGTCGACGGTGGCCGAGTCGACCACGTTGGCCAGCACGACCGCGGCGGTCTCGCCCTGGAACTCCTCGGCGGTGCCGCTGCCCGGCGGCGCGGGGGCGCTGTCGGCGGCCGCCGCTCCGGCGCCGTCGCTGCGTCCACCGGCGCCGGCGCTGCCGGTCTGCCGGCGTGGCTGGTCGTCGTCGCGCGCGACCAGCTCGCCGGCGCGCTCGTGCTGCCGGCGCAGCTCGGCGGCGCGGCGCAGCCGGCTGGCCTGCTGCTCGAGCGCGCTGACCTGGCGACCGAGTTCGTCCTCGGCCTGGCGCAGGGCGTGGGCCTGCTGCTCGAGCTCCTCGGGATCGGCCAGCGGATCGATCTCGGCGTCGGGCAGCACGATCTTCTTGCCGCCGGGCTGGGACGCGCTCAGGCGCTGGCGCTGGCCGAGCAGGTCGCGCTGGCGGGTGGCGCTGGCGCCGGACGCGAGCTCGGCGTCGAGCCGGCGCAGGGCGCGCGTGGCCAGCTCGGCGACGCGGGCGTCGCGGCTGCGCAGGTCGGCGGCCAGCCGCCCGAGCACGTTCGCGGTGTCGAGCGTCCGGGCCAGGGCCTCGCGCAGCTGGCGGTCGCGCCGCCACGAGGCGCGCTGCTTCTTGAGCCCGTCGACGGCGCGCAGCTCCTCGTCGTAGCGCCGGGTCAGGCTGGTCCGCTGGCTGCGCACGGCGTCGCGGGCCCGGATCTCGGCGGCGAGGCGGGCCAGGGCGGCGTCGGTCTCGGCCGGGCTGGCGCTGGCTCCGGCCACCGGTCCGGGCTGGGCCGACACCGGCGCCGACGCCGTCAGCGTCGCCAGCGCGAGCGCGAGGGTCAGCACCAGGGGACGCATCACCACCTGGTGTAGCACCCCGCATGCCAGCCGTAAGCCGTTGATCGATCTGGGACCGGCGCCCCGACCCCGGGCGAAACCGGAGCACCCGTGCCGCCAGCACTCAGAAAACTGAAGCACCCACACCCGGGGCCAGGGCGGGCGGCGGCCTGTCCTCATTCGGGCGTGCTCCAGGTCAGGCCCACCGAGGCCAGCAGGCGGCGGTACTGCCCGGCGTCGCCGGCCAGCGTGGCCCAGCCTGACAGCCGGCCCTCGACCGTCCAGCGTCGGCTGAGCGCGCGCGACAGGCGGGCGTGCAGCGCCGAGCGGTTGTCATCCTCGAAGGTGGTGAAGGTCTGGGCCGCGACGTCGCGGGCGATGATGAGCCCGTCGAGGTACTGGTCGAGCTGCGCGGTCAGCGTCAGCGTGGCGTAGATCCGGCCTGGCAGCTCGGTGGTGGCGGCCAGGTCGAGCCGGTGCCGCAGCGTCGACTGGCCGAAGCTCGACGAGTCGGCGTAGCCGAGCTGGTACGCCGCCGACAGCACGCGCTCGCCGGTGTAGGTCGTCTCGATCCGCGCCGCGTGCTGGAGGTCGCGCCGCGGAAGCTCGGTCGGGCCGGTGCAGCGCGGCTGGTACGGCGCGTCGGCCGGGCAGCGCCACGCCAGCGCGCGCCCGGCGTAGGCGCGGTGCTCGGATCGCACGTCGCCGGCCAGCTCGAGCGTGCGGGTGTCGTCGGCCGAGCGCCACAGCGTGGTCTCGAGGTGGACCGCGAGGTACGGCCCGGTCCAGGCGAAGTCGGGATCGGGCTTGTAGGCGACGTCGCGCAGGCCGAGGGTCACGCTGCCCTGACCGTCGCCGTCCGGCCCCGGCCAGCTCAGCTGCAGCCCGGCGCCCAGGGTGCGGAAGGCGCGCGGGTTGTCGGCCACGGTCAGCGCCAGCACGTCGTAGTACGAGGCGACCGCGCCGACGACGAGCCCGCGCTCGGGCAGGCGGCGCAGGGCCCGCACCTCGGCGGTCACGATGCCGGCGTCCTCGCGGTCGACCGCGCGGTCGAGCGAGCTGCGCATGGACGCCGAGGCCGAGGCGGCGATGGTGTGGGCCCGGCTCCACACCTTGCTCAGGCGCCCGCCGAGCCGCCCCATCGGCGCCGCTGGCCCCGCAACCTCGGCCCCGGGGCCAGACTCGAGCCGGTACACGTTGCTGTCGTACTCGGTCCCGACTTCGAGCTGGGCGCGTGTGGGCTCGGCGCCGGTCGGCGCGGCGGCGCCGATCACCAGCAGGGACGCGAGCACGGGCAGCGGGCGCGGCACCGTGCGCGATCATGCCCCAGGCCACCGAGGTGTGGTACGCCACCGGCCATGTCCCGCGCGCTCGTCGTCGCTCTCACCGTGCTGGTCGCCCTCGCGGGCGCTGCCTGCGGCAAGGCACCACGCAAGCAATGCGAGGAGATGTGCCGGCGCTTCGCCGAGCTGGCCTTCTGGGACGGCGCCGAGCGCGAGATCGCGGCGGCGCCGGAGCCCGAGCGGGCCGCCCTGCGCAGCAAGAAGCAGGCGGAGTTCGAGACCAAGCTGGCCGAGGGGGTCGACTTCTGCGTCAGCAAGTGCCGTTCGGCCAACAACGAGGACGACAACAAGTGCGTCATCGCCGCCAAGACCTTCGCCGACGCCCGCAAGTGCACCGGTAACTGAGGGGCGGCAGGCGACGCCGCGGCCGGCTACGCAGGCTGCTGAAGCACCCGCGCCGGCGGCTCCTGCCGACGGGACGGGCGTTGTGTGCTAGCGGTGGTCGGTGGTCTTGCCGCCGCCGTCGCCCTTGTCGCCCTTGTCGCCCTTGTCGCCGTCGTCGCGGTGATCGCGCGTCTCGGTCTTGCCGCTGTCGCGGTGGTCGGTGCTGGTGCCTCCACCACCGCTGGCCGGCTTGTCGTCACGGTGGTCGCGGGTGTCGACCGTGTGTCCGCGGTCGTCGTCGCGGTGATCTCGCACGGTGGTCGAGCCGCCGCCGCTGTCGTGGCCGCCGCCGACCGCCTCGTCGCGGTGATCGCGCACCTCGTGCCGGGGCGGATCGTCGTCGCGCCGGTGGTCGCGGATGACCCGGCGCGGCGGCCGCACCGTGACCGGGTCGATCCAGGCGCCCGGCACCCACAGCCAGCCGTCGTCGCCCCACGACCATGCGCCCGACACCCAGATCGCGCTGCCGAACGGCGACGGCCCGGCCGGGTCGGGCAGCGGGGCCGGGCGCGGCGGGCGCGGCCGGGCGCCGAGCGCGACCAGGTACCGCCACACCTCGGCCCGCTCCTGGTGGGCGGCGCGCTCGAGCGCGGCGCGCTGCTCGGCGGTCAGCTGCGGGCGCACGCCGATCCGGGTCAACGTGAACGTGCCGTTGACGTTGGCGGTCAGCGCCTGCACCACCAGCCCACACGGGCCCGCCGCCGGAGCGTCGACGTACACCACGCCGACCTGCTGCTCACCGGCCGGGCCGATCGCCGGCGCCGGGGCCTCGGTCGGCGCGGGGGTGATCCCAGCCGGCTCACCGCTCGGCGCGACGCCGGCGGTGGCTGGCACCAGCGCCACCGTCGCCACCGCCTCGCGTGGGCGTGCCAGCGGCTGGGTCACGACCGCCCCACCACACTCGATGCGCAGCCCGAGAGGGCCCGGCGTCGCCTGCCACACCGACCAGCTCAGCTCGTACAGGCCGGGGCGGGGCACCCGCAGCGTGGCCGCGGTGGCGCCTGGCCCACGCGCCGGGTCGACGCCGGCGGCGACCTGGACCTCGACGCTGGCGCCGCCGCGGCCGATCAGCTGCCGGGCCGGGGTCGACGCACACGCACCGGTGATCACCAGGACCATGGACAACGCCCAGGGGTTGCTCGCGGGGAGACGCATCGTCATCCGCCGGGGTGTTGCAAGCACCCGGCCAGCACGCGTGGCCCGCGGCTTGCGACAGTGGATCGACATGAAGTTGGTGTCGCGCCCGGTTTCGCTCGGTTACCCCAGCCACGTCACCCCGATCACCCTCCTGGCGCCCGGCCGGCGCCGGGCGGGGGCGGCGCGCGCGAGCAACACCGTGGTGCCCAGGACACGCTGGTGGGTGCTGCTGGCGGCGACGCTGGTGGCCGCGGCGTGTGGCGGCCGCCCGGCCCGGCAGGTCGATCAGCACGCCCAGGCCGAGTCGCTGCAGCAGCGCTGCTGCGAGAGCCTGACCGGCCCGGGCCGCGACCAGTGCCTGGCCGCGCTGCCGCGGGTCGACGACCCGTGGGTGGCGCGGACCGATCGCAACCAGGACACCTACGCCTGCGTCGCTCGCTACTTCGTGTGTGACCCGACCACGGGCGCGGCCACCACCAGCAGCGCCCAGGCCCAGCTCGAGTGCGTCGAGGAGCTCGACGACTAGCATCCTGCCCGTGCCCGTGCCCGTGCCCGTGCGCGAAGCTAGCGGCGAGGCACTACTCGATCTTGTACTTCTCGAGCTTGTAGTACAGCGCGCTGGTCTTGATGCCGAGCAGGCGCGCGGTCTCGGTCTTGACGCCCTTGGCCTTCTGGTAGGCCTTGAGGATGAGCTGGCGCTCGAGGTCGTCGAGGATGTCGGGCAGGGCCAGCTCGCGCGCGACCTCGAGCGACTCCTCGCCGCCGCCGCCGGCCAGGAACGCCGGCAGCGCGCCTGGGCCGATCTCGTCGCCCTCGGCGAACACCAGGGCCTGCTCGACGGCGTTCTCCAGCTCACGCACGTTGCCGGGCCAGTGGTAGGCCATGATCCGGCCGAGCGCGGCGTCGGAGATGGCGCGCACGCGCGGGTTGGTCTTGCTGGCCAGCTTCTTGATGAAGTGCGCGCACAGGAGCGGGATGTCCTCGCGCCGCTCGCGCAGCGCCGGCAGCTTGAGCGGCAGGACGTGCAGCCGGTAGTACAGGTCCTGCCGGAACCGGCCCTCGGCCACCTCCTTGTCGAGGTCCTTGTTGGTCGCGGAGATGACCCGGACGTCGACCTTGACCGGGCTCTCGCCGCCGACGCGCTCGAACTCCTGCTCCTGCAGCGCGCGCAGCAGCTTGACCTGCATCGCCATCGGCACGTCGCCGACCTCGTCGAGGAACAGGGTGCCGCCGTCGGCCAGCTCGAACCGGCCCAGCTTCTGCTTGATGGCCCCTGTGAAGGCGCCCTTCTCGTGCCCGAACAGCTCGCTCTCGAGGAGCGTCTCGGTCAGCGCGCCGCAGTTGACCTTGACGAACGGGCCCTTGGCCCGGCGCGACAGCCGGTGGATGGCGTGGGCGACCAGCTCCTTGCCGGTGCCGCTCTCGCCGGCGATGAACACCGTGGTGTCCGACGGCGCGATCTTGTCGATGGCCCGGCACAACGCGAGCATGCGCTCCGACGCGCCGATCATCTCGGCGAACCGGCCCTCGCGCTCGGCCCGCAGGTAGTCGGTCATGGCCTCGGCCCGGCGCCGGCCGCGCCGGGCCGCGGTCAGCTCGAGCGCGCGCTCGACCTTGAGCCGGACCACCTCGGGCTGGATCGGCTTGGTCAGGAAGTCGAACGCGCCCAGCTTCATCGCCTCGACCGCGGTCTCGACCGTGCCGTACCCGGTCAGGATCATGATCGGCACGTCGGCGTCGAGCGCGGCGATGGCCGCCAGCACCTCGACCCCTCCCATGCCGTCCATCTTCAGGTCGGTGATGACGAAGTCGGCCGGCCGCTTCCGGAACGCCTCGACCCCGGCCGCGCCGCTGCTGGCGGTGACCGGGTCGTGGCCGAGCTTCCGGACGGTGTGGGCCAGACCGTCGCGGATCGTCTCGTTGTCGTCGATGATGAGGATGTTGCCCATCGCCATGGGTCGTACCACGTCAGGGCAGGGTGATGGTGAAGGTGGTCTGGCCGGCGGCCGACTCGACCTCGACCCGGCCGCCGTGATCGGCCACGATCTCGCGCACGAACGCCAGCCCGAGACCCGTGCCCTTCTCGCGCGTGGTGAAGAACGGCTCGAACATCCGGCCCGACACGTCGGCCGGGATCTCGGGCCCGCGATTCCACACCGCCAGCTCGACGCCGCCGTCGGCGCCGGCCCGGCCGCGCAGCGCGACGGCGGCGCCGCGCTCGCCGACCGAGGCCGCGGCCTGGCGCGCGTTGTGGGCCAGGTTGATGAGGGCCCGGCGCAGCTGGCCGCGATCGGCCGACACGGTCAAGCCGGCTGGCGCCTCGACCTCGACCTCGAGGTCGGCGGTCTGGGTCACCTCGGCCACCTCGGCCAGGAGGGCGGCCACCTCGAACCGCGCCTTGTCGGGGCGGGCCCGGCGCGCGTACTCGAGGAAGTCGTTCACGACCCGCTCGAGGTAGCCCAGCTCGCGCGCGATCTTGTCGACGTGGCCACGCCGCTCGTCGCCGTCGGGCAGCTCCTCGCGCAGGATGCCGGTGAACAGGGTCATGCCGGCCAGCGGGTTGCGCACCTCGTGGGCGATGCCGGCCAGCATCTGCTGGGTCCGGGCGTCGCGCTCGGCCAGCTGGCCGCGCATGCGCTCCATCGTCTGCGCCAGCACGCCGAGCTCGTCGCGGCCGCGCGCCTCGACCGGCTGCGACAGGTCGCCGGCGCCGATCCGCTCGGCCGCGCTGGCCAGCCGGCGCACGCCGCGCGTCACCAGCAGGGCCGCGCCGACGGTGGCGATGACCACCACCAGCACCAGCGCGGCGCCCCACAGGACCAGGCTGCGGCGGAGCGCGGCCAGGCGGGTGAAGTACGCGGCCGGGGCCTCGGCGGCGATGGCCAGCACGATCTCGGGCTCGGTCTCCGACGCCCGCACCGCGGCGTAGCCGGCCTTGTAGGTCACGCCGTCGTGGCCGTCGAAGGTGACCGAGGCCGCCGCGGTCCCGGTGGTGAACACCCGATCGACCTCGACCCGGTCGAGCTCGGCCTGGTAGTAGTGGGTGCCGATGCCGACGTCGGCCCGGGTGTCGGCGCGCGAGTCGAAGCGGCGATCGAACACGTACAGGCGGGCCCCGGTCGCGGCCGACACCTGCTCGAGCTTCTTGCGCACGTTCTGGTAGGCCCGGTCCTCCTCGCTGCCGGCGCTGAGCTCGACCAGGTACTTGCCACGGACGTGGGTGGCGGCCGCCTCGGCGATGGAGGTCAGGCGGGTGCCGAGCTCGTCGTCGAGGGCGTCGCGGCTGATCTCGTGCACGACCACGGCGAACAGCGCGAACAGCAGCACCGTCGGCAGGACGGTCGCGGCCAGCAGCTTGGCCAGGAGGGTCGGGCGCGGGCGCAGCACCTCAGCCCCTCGACCGCCGGGCCACGCGCCCCATCAGCTCGCCCCCTCGACCATGGTCCGCACCGCCTCGACCGCCCAGGCCCGGTCGACCTGGAGCTGGGCCGGGCCGGGTTGGCCGCGGGTGCGCTCGGCCAGGCGCTCGACGCTGACCAGCGCGCTCGCCAGCGGCACCGCGCGGTCGCCCGGGTCGACCGGCAGCAGCAGCCAGCGCACCTTGTCGGCGCTGCGGTCGACGCCATCGAACAGGAGGACGCGGTCGAGCGCGGGCGGCTGGCGCGCCGCCAGCAGCAGGACCTTGGCCATCTCGACCGCCCAGTCGGCCAGCCCGGCGTCGAGGATCCGGACCTTCTCGACCAGCGCGTTCTTCGATGGCACCAGGCGCAGGGTGCCGGTCACGCCGGCGTCGGCGAAGCGGGCCGCCGCCTCGGCCATGTCCTGGCTGCCGCTGGCCACCACCTGGCAGTAGAAGCCAGCGTCGGGGTCGACGTACAGGAGGTCGGCCGCCAGCCCGGTCCGGCGTCCGCACGCGCACGCCAGCACGTTGAGATCGCCGCGCAGCAGCCTGGTCTTGGCCGCCGGCTCGCTCCGGCTGTTGATGCTCTGGATCAGCTCGCAGTCCTGCTCGATGCCGCACGCGGGGCAGGCCACGGTCACGGTGCCGACGACGGGCATGCGCCGACGGTAGCACCCCGGGCGCGGATCGGCCCCGTGCCGTGACCGTCGGGCTGGATCCCGCTACAGGGTCTCGAGGAACGCGACCAGGTCGCCGATCGCGCCATCGTCCAGGCTGGCGCTGTCGGCCATGCCGTGGACCAGGCCGTTGCCCGTCAGCACCTCGCGCAGGCTGGCCGCGCTGCCGTCGTGGTAGTAGGGCGCGCTCACGGCCAGGCCGATGAGCGACGGCGTGTCGACCTGGGGCAGGCCTGGGCTGTCGAACTGGTGGCGGGTGCGGTCGGTCCGCATCGCGCCGTTGTGGCAGGTCTGGCAGCCGAGCTCGTCGCTGGCGAACAGGGCCCGACCGCGCGCGACCTGGTCGGCGGCGCGGGCCGGCCGGCGCGGCGCCGGGATGACCGACAGGTAGGCCGCGAGCGCCCGGGTGTCCTGCTTCGACAGGCCGGCGCCGCCCAGCCGGCGCATGGTCGAGGTCAGGCTGGTGGTCAGGTCCTTGTCGCCGCCGTCCCACTTGTACGGGTGGGTCCCGGCGACACGACCTGACAGCAACGGGGTCTGCAGCGCCTTGCTCTCGATGCGCCACGACAGGCCGTCGGCGCGCCCTTCCGGGTGGCAGTTGGCGCAGGCCATGGCGCCGCGCGACGACAGGCGGGCGTCGCCGCCGGCGCGGAACAACGTCAGGCCGCGCTGCGCGAGCTTGCTCAGGCGCGAGGTGGTGAGCACCGGGCCGGCCTGGAGCGGCGCGGCCACGGCGCTGCCGGCACGCGCGACCTCCTCCGGGGTGGTCGGAGGCGGGCGGTAGGTGACGACGTTGCGGGTCAGCGCACACCAGGCCAGCACGCGTCCGTCGGCGTCGACGTCGAGGCCGGTCGGGCCACACCCGGCCGGCAGCGTCACGCGGGGGCCGAGCGCCGCGCTCGCCTGCGAGGCCCGGGTGACGGTGGTGATGGCATCGGCGCCGTACCCGGCGACGTACAGCACGTCGCGCTGCTCGTCCCACGTCAGCGCCTGCGGCTGGCTGATCGCGAGGTTGAGCGCGACCTGCCGGCCGGCGTCGTCGAGGTAGGCCAGGCGGTGGGTGATCGGCGGCTCGAAGCCACCGCCGTACGAGCCGACGTTCTCGCGCCCGCTGGCGGCCTGCATCGGCGTCGACAGCTGGTGCGGGATGATGGCCAGGCCGTGGCCGATGTAGCCGACCGCGAAGGCGTTGCGGGCGAAGGCCCGGCCGGTGTCGGAGCCGGCCACCGTGCCGGTGTCGAGGGCGACGTGCTGGCTCCCAGACGCGCCGCCGTCACCGAGGACGATGCGCTCGACCGTGCCGGTGCCGAGGTAGGCCACCAGGACCTGGGCCCCGCTCGGGCTGATCGCCACCCCACGCGGCTCGCTGGCCAGGGGCCGGCGCCACCGCTCGCGCCCGGTCTCGGCGTCGTACGCGACGAGCGCGCGGTCGGCCACGGCGGTCACCAGCAAGGTCCGCCCATCCGGGGTCAGCGCCAGGCCGAACGGCTCGGTCGCGGTGGCGAAGCTGCGGCCCAGGCGCAGGCTGTCACCGACGACGTCGACCACGGCGATGCGGTCGCCGCCGCGATCGGCCACGTAGGCGCGGGTGCCGCCGGGCGCGACCACCAGCTGACCAGTCGTCATGCCGATGGCCAGCCGCGCTCGGGCCACGCCGCCGGCGCCGGTCAGCACCAGCTGGCCGCTGTCGGCGTCGGCCACCAGCGCTCCACCGGCCACGGCGGCCAGCGTGGTGCCGCGCAGGTGGTCGAGCTGGACCGCGGCCGGGGCCGCGCTCGGGCCGAGCGGGGTGCCGACGAAGCCCTCGCGCACCGATCGCATGCGGGCGCTGTCGTGCAGCATCACCTTGCGGGCGCTGGCCGACTCGGCGGCGATGACGCTGGCCAGCAGGGCGGCGCCGAGCGCAAGCCGGGCGGGCGACGTGGTCGGGCGGGTGGAGACGGCTGGGCGGCGGCGCATCGGCATGTGTGAACGCATGGACCCGGTGAAAGTGTTCCGGTTGCCGCCGGGGCGCGGGCGCGGTTCGGCCGACATGGACCTACATCCGCCATCCGGGGGAAGGCCGACCCGGGGCGATCCGCGGTCGCGGTGGGGTCGACCTGCTAGCGCAGGGCGCCGAACGACTTGAGCGGTAGCGCGTCGACCGACTCGCCCTGCAGGATGGCCTCGAGCAGGTGGGCGCCGACCCGGGCCAGGTCGGCCAGGCCGGCGACCCGGGCCCGCACCTGCGGATCGACGTCGGCGATACCGTCGAGCGTGCGGTTGGCGTCCTCGAAGCTCTCGAGCGCGGTCTTGACCCAGTTGAGCTCACGCTCGCGCAGCACGCGTGACACCAGCTTCCAGATGGTGGTCTCGGCCTGGTAGTGCTCGCGTCGCTCGCCCGGGATCCACGCCTTCTTGACCGCGCCCCACTGGCCGAGCTCGGCCAGCAGCATCGACACCGATCCGCTCGACAGCCCGAGCAGGTCGCCCAGCTCGCTGGCCGTCAGCGGGTGATCGGCCAGGTACAGCGCGGTCCACATCCGGCCCATGTTGCGCTTGAAGCCCCACGCCTCCATCAGCGCGCCGACCGCGTCGGCCACCTGCAGCACGGTCGGCCCGGCCGGGCTGGGCGCGTCGCTCATGGCCGCTCGTCGCCGCCACCGACGCCGCCGCCGTCGGCGCCGACCACCTCGCCGCCGGGCACCGGCCCGGGCGCCAGCGAGGCCCGGCGATCACGCGGCGCCTCCTCGGCCCGGCGGCGGGCGATGATCTCGACGATCTCCCGCTGCGACAGGCCGCCAGTCGGGCGGATGGTCACGGTCGTGGCCCGGTGCCCGCGCAGCTCGCGCGCGGTCACGCTCAGGATCGACTCGACGTCGATCGTGATGATCAGCTCGACCCGGACCGAGCCGGCCGGGCCGGGCGGCAGGTCGTCGAGGATGATCTGGCCCAGCTTGCGGTTCTTGCCGACGTCGTCGGCCTCACCCTGGTACAGCTCGATCGACACGAAGCGCTGATCGGGGATGGTGGTGGCGAACAGGCGACGGGCTCGCACCGGCAGCATCGCGTTGCGCGGGATGAGCACCGCGAACTGCGACTCGCCCACCTTGATGCCGATGTCGTGCGGGGTCACGTCGAGCAGCGTGGCGTCGTCGCGGTCGCCGGCCAGGATGGCGGCGTACGACGCCGCCCCGAGCGCGACCACCTCGTCGGGGTTGGCGCCCTTCGACGGCTTCTTGCCGAAGATCCGCTCGACCACCGCCTGCACCGCTGGCCACCGCGTCATGCCGCCGACCAGCAGGACCTCCTCGATGTCGGCCGGGGCCACGCCCGACTCCTCGATGGTGCGCTGGCACGGCGCGGCCAGGCGATCGAGCAGGTCGCGCGTGGTGTGCTCGACCTCGTCGCGGGTCAGCCGGCGGTCGAGGTTGATGGGCATGCCGGCGGCGTCCTGGGCCAGGTACGGCAGGGTCACGCTGGCCTCGCGCTCGGTCGACAGCGCCTTCTTGGCCGCCTCACACGCCTCCTTGAGCCGGGCCACCGCCAGCGGGTTGCCGAGCAGGTCGACCCGGTGCGCGTCGAACACCTCGTCGGCCAGGCGCTCGATCATGCGGCGGTCCCAGTCCTCGCCACCGAGCGCGCTGTCGCCGCCGGTGGCCAGCACCTCGAACACGCCGTGCTCGATGGCCATGATCGACACGTCGAAGGTGCCGCCGCCGAGATCGAACACGGCGATGATCCGGCGTCGGTTCTCGGCCTGGCGGTGCGCACCGTACGCCAGCGCGGCGGCGGTCGGCTCGTTGAGGATGCGGACGATGTCGAGCCCGGCGATGGCGCCGGCGTCACGCGTGGCCTGGCGCTGCACGTCGTCGAAGTAGGCCGGCACCGTCACCACCGCCCGCGTCACCGGCTCGCCGACGGCGTCCTCGGCGATGGCGCGCAGCCGGCGCAGGACGTGGGACGCGACCTCCTGCGGCGACACCGCCGCGCCGCGGATGCGGATCCAGGCGTCACCGTTGGGGGCGGCGACGATGCGGAACGGCGCGATGCGGGCGAACCACGACACGTCGTCCGCGTTGACCTTGCGGCCGATGAGGCGCTTGGTCCCGAACACGGTCGACTGTGCGTTCGACACCGCCTGCCGCACCGCCTGGGTGCCGCTGACGATCTCGCCGGCCTGGGTCCAGGCCACGACCGACGGCAGGGTGCGCTCGCCGGCTGGCGTGGCCAGGATACGCGGGGCGCCGCGCTCGACGATGGCCGCGCACGAGTTGGTGGTGCCGAGATCGATGCCGATGATGCGCCCGCGACTCACGAGTCCTCCCCCTTGAGCAGGCGGCTCAGCATTCCCTTGCGTTCGTTGGTGGCCTGCCGGCGCATCTCGGCCAGCTCGCGCGCGGCGCGCTCGTTGCCGGGGTCGAGCTCGAGCGTCGCCTCGAACCGCTGCGCGGCCTCGAGGCGGTTGCGGCTGGCGATGGCGCGCAGGCCCTCGATCAGCTCCAGGCTGGCGCGGAACCGCACCTCGCCCGGGCTGCGCTTGGTGTGGACCTGGCACAGGGCGAACGCCTCGTCGAGGCGGTCGGCGTCGAGGAGGGCCTCGAGCATGCTGGGGTCGTTGCCGATGGCGGGGACGCCGAGCGACGGCGTCGGCGAGGAGCTGGTGCCCACGCTGGCCGGGGCCGCCCCGGCGCTGGTCGGCACGCCGCGGGCCGGCGTCGGCGACGCCACCGCCGGCACGCCGCGGGCGGGCGTCGGGGTGGCCACCGTCGGCACGCCGCGGGCCGGGGTCTGCGACGCCACCGAGCCGGCCGCGCGCGGCAGCGGCTGGGTCGGCGGTCGAGCCGACGGCGTGGGCGGCGCCGCGACCGGCGGCGCCGACGCGGCCCGCGGCTGCGCGCCCGGGCGGCTGGGCAGGCTGGGCGCGACGGTGGAGATGACCGGCAGGCCACCGGCCGAGCGCCCCGGGCTCGGTGGTGCGGGTGGCGCGGCCGGGGCCGAGCGCCCCGCCGTCGCGGTGGGCGGCGCCCCGCTGGCGCGCGCCGCGGTCGACGCCGGCAGCGCCGCTCGCGCCGTGGCCCGGCTGGCCTCGTCGCCGATACGCCGGTAGGCGTCGCGGATGAGGATGAAGATCTCGGCCGCCATCTGGCGCAGCTCCGACGAGGCGTAGCGGGCGAAGCGGTCGGGGTGGTAGCGCTGGGTCAGCTCGGCGAAGGCCCGGCGCACGTCGTCGTCGCTGGCCTGGTACCCGACCGCGAGGACCTGGAACGGGTTGAGCTGCTGCAGCGAGCTCAGCTCGGCGGCGAGCGCGCTGACCAGCTGCTCCTCGGCCTGGGCCACGTCGCCGTCGCCTTCGAGCGTCGCCTCGGGCGTGCGCGGCGCGCTCGGCAGCTTGCCCGGCATGGGCGTGAGCTGGGCCTGCTCGCGGTGCGCCGCCAGCGCCGTCTCGATCAGCCACATCGCGCTCTGCGGCACCGCGGTCAGCTTGATGTCGACGCCGGGGCCACGCCCGCCCAGCCCACCCTCGCCGACGTGGGCCTCGACCGCGCCCGACAGGGCGATGACCGACTCGCTCGGCAGCGTGAGATCGATGCGGACGGCGGTCCCGATCGGCGGCGGCCGGCCGGTCTTGAGGAAGATCGCGCCGCGCGTGAGATCGCGCCGGTAGATACCCGCAAGCTGCTGCCAGGATGTGCAGCGGAGCTTGATGCTGGGCGGCGGCGCCGACATCTGAGCGACTATACGGACTGCGGGACCACGACCGCAATCCTCGGGGGAGCCTGACCGCTGGGGAGAGGACGATCGTTCATGGCGCCAGCAGCGCGATCAGGCGCTCGGGCGCACGCGCGCCCCGACCGGCCAGGTCGTCGATGATGGCGATCCCCTCGGCGGTGCCGACCGCGCCGCCACGCAGGCGGCTGCGCCGGTACCGCGCCACGCGGGCCAGCACCGCCATGTCGAGCCGGTCGAACCAGGTCACGGCCTGACCGAAGGCGGCCTCGGCCGCCGCGCTGTCTCCGGCCGCGGCCTCGGCGCAGCCGAGCACGAGGTGGCCGACCGCCTTGGCGTACGGCAGCTCGGACCGGGCCAGGGTCCTGGCCGCCGCGCGCGCGCCGGCCAGGCCCGCCTTGCGATCGCGCTCGACCAGGAGCAGCCAGGCCCGGGCCCGGGCATAGGCGAGGTCGGCCACCAGATGCTGGACCTGGTCGAGATCGCCGCCGGCGGCCTTCTCGAAGGCGTCGAGCACGGCCAGGGCGCCGGCGCCATCACCCTGGTACAGGGCGATGAGGGCGCGACCCAGCGCCAGGTAGTAGGCGTGGATCGGGATCTGGCGATGGGCCCACACCGCGGCGGCGTCGTCGAGCCGGCTGCTGGCGGTGGCCACGTCGTCGGCGATCAGCGGCACCAGCACCATCAGCCCCATGCCGTGCTGGGTCCGGGCCAGCACGTCGCCCAGGGACACCGCGTCCTCGAGCCAGCGCCTGGCGTTGAACGACAGGTTCTTGAGGTCGCCGCGCTGCCAGTCGACCCACAGCGCGAACATGCGGGCGGTCCGGGTCTCCCAGGCCGCGCCCCGGCAGTCCATGGCCAGGGTCGACAGGACCCAGTCGAGCGCGGCGCGGGCGTCGGGCAGGTCGGTCGCCAGCGCCCCGGCCATGCCGCGCGCCAGCACGACCTGGACCCGGTCGAGGATCGGCGCGTCGGCGGTGAGCGCGCCGTCGGCGGCGTCGAGGCAGGCCAGGATGCCGTCGCGGTCGGCCGGGTCGCTCGAGGCGCGCCACACCGCCTCGATGGCCATGCCGCGGGCGTAGCGGTTGGGCTCGCCGGTGGCGCGCGCCAGCTCGAGGTAGCGCACGTGGAACTCGAACGCGCGCCACGGATCGACCAGGCCGAGCCCGAGCTCGGCCGTGGCCAGGGCGTCGAGGGTGCCGAGGTCGTGGCCAGAGATGGCGGTCGAGGCGCGCGCGACGAAGGCGTCGGGGCGGCCCAGCCGCTTGCGCCGGAACAGCGCGCCGATGAGGCCAAACCGGCCGCGCCCGGCGGTGATGCCGAGCTGGCCCAGGACCTGGGTCATGAGCTGGCTGCCCTGCTCGATCTCGCCGGCGTTGAACAGCGCGTCGGCGGCCCGGCGCTGCAGGTCGACCGCCTGATCGCGGTCGGCCTTGCCCGCCGCCGCCAGGTATTCGACCGCGGCCTCGCTGCTGCGCCCGCCGTAGCCGAGCACCTCGGCCAGCTCGATCCGGGTCCGCCGGTCGACCTCGGCCGCCAGCTGCTCGGCCAGCGCGATGCGGTACAGCTCCCCGGCGCGGTGGAACTCGAACGCGGCGGCGGCGGCGCGGGCGGCGGCGATGGCGTAGTCGACCGCGCGTCGGCGCTGCCCGGCCTGGGCCCAGTGGTACATGAGGCGGGCCGGCTCGGTCGGGCTGGCACCCTCGAGGGTGGTGGCCAGCGCGCCGTGCAGCTCGCGCGCCACCGCCGGGCCGAGCTGGGCCAGCAGGGCGTCACGCAGGCGGTCGTGATAGAGGTCGAGCACGTCGCCCGGGCTGCGCCCGCTGGCCACCACCAGGTCGCCGTCGACCAGGCCGTCGAGCCGGGTCAGCAGCTTGGGCACCGGCTGGTGGGTCGCCGCGGCCACCAGCGCGATGGGGCTGGGCCCGGCCAGCGCCAGCACGTCGAGGATGACCCGCTCGGCGTCGTCGAGGCGGGCCAGGCGAGCGGTGAGCAGCTCGTCGAGCGTCGGCACGTGCTCGGCCCCGGCGGTGAGGTCGGGGCTGTCGGCGGCGCGGACCAGCTCGAGGATGAAGCCGGGGTGGCCGTCGCAGGCCAGGGCGATGGCCCGGGCCGAGCTGAGATCGATGCCGAGGTGGCTGGCGGCCACGTCGGCCAGCAGCTCGGCCTCCTCGGTCGGCATCGGCCCCAGCTCGAGCCGGCGCATCGTCGGGATCTGGCCCCGCGTGGCCAGGTCGCGCAGGCGATCGAGCGCACCGCTCGGGCGACCGGCGGCGACGACCAGCAGGCGCGGCGAGTCGGGCAGGCGCAGGATGTGGGCCAGCAGGTCGAGGCTGTCGAGATCGGCGCCGTGCAGGTCGTCGATGATCAGCACCAGCGGGGTGTGCTGGGCCAGGCGGCCGAGCAGCTCGCGCAGGGTGGCGAAGGCGCGCAGGCGCAGCTCGCCCGGGTCGGCCCCGCGCCAGGTCTGGGGGCCACCGCCGATGCCCTCGACCCGGCGCAGCACCGGGAACAGCTCGGCCAGCAGGTCGGCGCGGTCGGGCAGGACGCGGCCCCGCGTGGTGGTCGACAGCTGGCCCAGGCGCCGGGCCAGGCCGTCGATGATGCCGTCGAGCGCCTTGAACGGCATGGTCTCGCGCTCGTGGCAGCGGCCGAGCAGCACCAGCGCGTCGCTCGACAGCTGGCGCGCGAACGCCTCGATCAGCGCGGTCTTGCCGATGCCGGACGGGCCGGTCACCACCTGCAGCACCGCCTGCGAGCGGCGGGCGTCGCCGAGCGCGCCGGCCAGGAGGCCGAGCTCGCGCTGGCGCCCGACCAGCGGCATGACCGCGCGCGGCACCACCGACGGCTCGGCGGTGAGCGCCTCGATGATGGCCGAGCGGCGCGGCTTACGCGCCGGGTCGAGCACGCGCAGGATGTCGGCCGCGCCGGCGCGGTCGCGGGTGTCGCGCCGGAGCAGGCGCTCGCACAGGTGATCGAGCTCGGGTGGCACGTCCTTGACCAGCGCCGAGGGTGGCGGTGGATCGGACGTGACCTTGGCCTGCATGACCGCGGCCGGCTTGCCGACGAACGGGGTGCGACCGGTCAGGGCCTCGTACAGCAGCACGCCGACCGCGTACCAGTCGCCTGGCGTCTCCATCCGGCCGCTGCTGGCCTCGGGCGGCAGGTACGGCGCGGTGGCGGCGCTGGGTGGCTGGGCGGCGCGGCGGGCGGCGCCGGCGAAGTCGAGCACCACCAGCCGCTGCTCCGCCGTGACCAGCACGTTGCTCGGGCGCAGATCGCCGTGCACGCAGCCGGCCGCGTGCAGCGCGGTGAGGGCGTCGGTCAGCTGGGCCAGGCCGGCGCGCAGGCGCGTGTGGTCGACCGACGGCGCGATCAGCGGCAGCACGTTCTTGGCGGTCGTCTCCTGCTCGGAGAACTCCTCGCCGGTGACCGCCTCGTGCTGGCCGCTGGCGCGGTCGGCGCCCCACAGCCACGACATCAGGTCGAGGCCGTCGACGATCTCCATGCTGACGAACAGCCGGCCCTCGATCTCGACCAGCTCGTGGACCCGGACCACGTGGGGGTGCCGCACCTCGGCCAGGGCGCGGAAGTCGTCCTTGAGCGCGAGCAGCTGCTCCGGGTTGGCCGCCGGCAGCGGCCGCAGCGCCACCTCGTGGCCGCGGTCGCGGTCGAGGACCCGCCACACCACCCCGGTCGAGCCGGCGCCCAGGTCCCCTCGCACCTCGAACCGATCGGCCTTGACCAGCACGCGGATCGGCCCGGTCTGGCGGGGCACCAGGGCGGCGGTCTTGACTGGTCGGTCGGCCACGGCGAACTACCCTCCAGCGTACCCGGGTGGCGTCTCGCTGTCAGCGCTGCCCGCCGTCGCCGCGGTCAGCGTGTGGGTAGCTACCGACACCGGGCCGCCCCGTTCCGGGAATTCCCTACCGGCGCTGCCGGCCGCGCCCGGCGCGGAGGTCGACCGTGGCCAGGCCGACCTCCTCGCGCGCGCCGGTGGTCGGGTCGAGCCGGGCCGGGATCCGGGTCACCGCAGCGGCAACGCGGACAGGGCCGAGCGCGCGCCGTCGTCGTCGCCGATGAAGACGTCGCCGAGCCGGCTCTCGAGCTCGAGCGTGATCGTGCTCGTGCCCGCCGGCGCCTCGACGATTGCGACCATCGACACGCCATGGCCGGCGCCCGCGCTCTGGCTCTGAAAGAACACGCGCGCCGCCTCCTGCCCGTCGCGCCGCAGGGTGACGAAGCCGGAGCCGCCGTCCTGGCTCGAGTACACGCGCGCCAGCGAGGCCGCGACCAGCAGGCGGGCCGGTACCGGCGTGTGCCAGCGCAGCTGCGCCGCCCTCACCGTGGTCGCGTCGGCGGCGCGCACGCGCCCGGGCAGGATCTGTGGGTCCGGCACCGAGGTGGCGTCGAACGTGGCGGCGAACAGGCGGGCGCCGCGCGGCAGCAGGCCGGAGGCTGCACCACCACGCCCGGCGTTGACCGTCACGCTGGTGCCGGCCGGGTACGGGCCGATCCACAGCAGGGAGGCTGCGCGGTCGAGGCGCGCGCCGGCGGCCACCGCGGCATCGAGCCGGTCCTCGTTGGCAAAGAGCTGCAGCCTACGCGCGCGTTCGTCGGCGGGGTCGGCGGCGGCGAAGGCCGGCGCGTGCAGCCCGGCCAGCACCACGCCCTGGCTCCGGATCGTGGTCTGCAGGCTGCGCAGGCGCCCGGGCGGCGGCGGCGCGGCCTGCGGGCCGATGGTCGAGACCGAGACGTCGTGGAAGGTCTCGAGCGACTCGAGCACGGTGGCGTGGAAGATCTTCTGCATGTCCACGCCGTCGACCGTGTCGGCGTGGAGAAAGCGCGACGGCGTGACCAGGCCGTCGACGCGCCGCCGCACGCGCAGCACGTGGTGCCCGGGCGTCACCGGTACCAGCGCGACCAGGGAGCTCGGGGCGGCCTGGCCCTCGGACATCGGGTGGTGCGCGGCCTCCTCGACGATGGCGCCGTCGACCGCCAGCGCGAACAGGCCGGTCCCGCTCGGCTCGATCGTCGGCGTGCGCAGGAAGCCGCTGGCCGGGACGGACAGCGTGACCAGGACCGCCGCCGGGACGTCGGTGTCGAGCTCGATCGGGTCCAGCAGCGGCACGTCCTCGTAGGTCGCGCTGGTGGTGGAGTAGAGCTGCTGGGTCTGGGCCGGGTTGGACGGGCCGGTGCGGCTGCGCGTCTCGCGAGTCACCCGGCAGCGGAGGTCGAGTGAGATCGCGCCCTCGGCGCTGGTGACCGGGCGGACCCAGCAGCCGGGGTCGCTGGTCGACACCTCGAACGCCGACCCGGGCACGGGTCCGCGCGCGAACGCGAAGGCCCCGTTGCCGGTGACCTCGATCGTCTCGACCTCGTCGCCGCGGCGCAGCGTCACCGGCACGACGTTGCCGTTCGGGACGAAGCGGGCGGTCCCGGGCAGTGCGGACGGTCGGGTCGCCGCGCTCGGCGCCGCGCCCAGCGCCGCGCGGCCGAGCACGAAGGCGAGCGCGCCGAGGCCGAGCACCGCCGGCCCGACGATCGCCGGGCGCCACCACCGTCGCGCCCGCGCCGCCGGTCGCGGCGGCGACACCGCGGCGTCGGCGTCGTCCTGCACGCTGGCGTCGTGGTCGACCTGCTCCACCGCGGTGCGCCCGAGCACCTCGGTTGGCGCCGCGGCGCCGACGGTGAGCGGCGGCTCGGTCGGGCGCGGCGTCGGGTCGGCCGGGGCGTCGAGCTGCGGGTCGGGGTAGGCCTCCGGCGGCAGCCCGAGCGCCGCGGCCAGGCTGTCGGCCAGCTCGCGCGCGGACGGGAAGCGGTCGGCCTGAACCTTCGCGAACGCCCGCACGAACCAGGCGTCGACCGCACCGGGCAGGTCGGGCGCCAGGGAGGTCGGCCGCTCGTACCGGCCCTGGGTGATGGCGTAGCAGCGCGCGCCGACGGTGTCGCCCCGGAACGGCAGCGTCCCGGTCAGGCACTGGTAGGCGACCACCGCCAGCGACCACAGGTCGGCCGAGGCGTCGACCGCGCTCGAGTTCTCGATCTGCTCGGGGCTCATGTAGGACGGGGTGCCGACCAGGGCGTCCCCCGGCGTGATCGTCGGCTCGGCCGAGTCGCGGATCTTGGCGATGCCGAAGTCGAGCAGCTTGACCAGGGGCGGCGCGCCGTCGTTGTCGACCAGGAAGATGTTGGTCGGCTTGACGTCGCGGTGGACGATGCCGGCCCGGTGCGCGGCGACCAGCGCCCGCGCCGCCTGCGCCAGGACCGCCATCGCCCGGGCCGGCTCGAGGCGGCCGACCCGCTCGAGCAGCGACGCCAGGTCCTCGCCGCGCAGCCGCTCCATCACGATGAACCCGTTGCCGGGCTCGATCCGGCCGACGTCGTAGATCTGGACGATGTGTGGGCTGTGGATGCGGCCGATGATCGACGCCTCGCGCTGCACGGTGCCGAGCGCGCGCTCGTACGCCGCGTCCAGCACCTTCACCGCCAGCGCGCCGCCACTGGCGACGTTGCGGGCCAGCCAGACCGACCCCGTCGCCCCGCGGCCGAGGATCTCCTCGAGCCGGATGTTCGGGGAGATCATGCTGCCCGACCGCATCACCGCCGTCACGCTAGCAGAGTTGTGGCGGCCAGGGCGGCCTTGCTGGGGGCGGCAGCGGGCCCTGTCCGACGCTCAGAGAAGCCCTGAGGCGCGGCCGCCGACGAGGACGCGGTCGCCTCGCGCGCCGTACCCCGCGCGTACCCCTGGTGGTCACCGACGTGCGCCCGGCTGGCGAGCGCCCGCTACGGCTGACGGGGCGGGCTGCTCGCGGCGGGGGCGAGGCTGTCGAGGTCGCCGGCCAGCTGCCGGTAGTGGAGGAGGACGCGCTCGTGGCGCTCCTTGATGCGCATGAGGTAGAGCGACTCGCGGTGGCGGGTCATGCTGGCGGTGGCCAGGTCGCGCAGGCGGCGGACCAGCTGGTCGAGGTCGTTGAACGGCTTGTACACGAAGCCGCTCACGCCGAGGTCGGCCGCGCTGACCGCGATGTCGGGCTCGGCGAAGCCGGTGATGAGGAAGGCCGGCAGCTCGGGCAGGCGGGTGCGCAGCTGGCGGATGGTGTCGAGGCCGTCGATGCCGGGCAGGCGCAGGTCGACCAGCGCCAGGTCGAAGTACGGCCCGGTGCCCGCCGCGGCCTGGCGGTCGAGCTCGGCCAGCGTGTCCTCGCCCGACAGGTACGCGTACGAGCTCACGCCGACCTGTTCGAGCGCCTCGGCGACGGCGTCGGCCACGGTCCGATCGTCCTCGATGAGCAGGACGGTCGGTTGCCGGTTCGGGTCGGGGTCGACCGAGGCCAGGATCTCGCCGGTCGAGCGCCGCTCGCGCCGGGCCAGGCGCTCCTCGAGGTCGATCGACCGGCGCTCGGTGCGGATGAGATCGCGCAGGAACTCGTCGACGATGGACCGCAGCGACCGCTCGCGTCCGGCCGCGCCGATGGCCGCGGCCTGGGCGGCGTGGACCCGGGCCACCACCACGCGCGCCGCGCTGGTTCCCTCCAGCGTCAGGTCGATGACGTCACCGGCGCCGGCGCGCAGGCAGGCGATGAGGAACAAGGGCGCTGCCTGCAGGGTGACCACGACCGGGGTCAGCCCGGGCAGGCGGGTGGTCAGGTCCTCGAGCCGGCGTCGGGCCAGCGCCAGGTCCTCCGGCTCGGCGCTGGTGCGGGCCATGGTCACCAGCACACACGGCGGTGGGCCGGCCCGCCGGGCCGCGAGCACCGCCGCCTCCTCGGCCTCGTCGACGATCGCCACCGCCACCCCGCCGGCGGCCAGGCGATCGACCAGCGTGCGCAGCGGCCCGGTCGCGCCGCCGGGCGCGATGAGGATGGCGGAGGCGCTGGGTGGTGGGACGGTGCTCATGGGTGGAGTCTCAGCGCAGCACCCAGCGTGACTCACCGTCGGTGACGATCTGCGGGATGGTGAACGGCGCGTCGAAGTGGCGCTCGGCGATGTAGTAGTTGTCGAGCACGTCACGGTAGTGCGGGTCGGGCGGGTTGAACACCGTGCCGCCCGGGAACTGCCAGCGCACCGAGATGGGCTGGCCTGGCGTGGCCTCGGCCAGGAAGCGCTGGGCCGGGCCGTCGGCGTGCTGGCGCAGCTCGAGGTCGCGCCAGCCCTGGTCGGCCCGGTTGACCACGAAGTTGTCGCCCGGCTTGGGGTAGCCGCCGATCCAGTCGGGGTTGGTCTCGCGCGAGGTCGGCAGGTTGAGCGCGCTGTTGGGGAAGAGCGGCTCGAGCGTGAGGCGGTGCACCGTGCCCCACCGCCACGTGGTCGCGTCGGCGCTGGCAAAGCCGGCCGGCGAGGCCAGGTGGGTCAGCGCGGCGTGCAGGGCCCGCGTCACACACAGCGCGCAGCCGGTGTCGGCGCCGGCGGTGGTCACGTCGTCGCACACGATCGGATCGCTGCTGGTCGTGCTCTGCACCAGCGCCGTCGGCTC
Source organism: Kofleriaceae bacterium (assembly GCA_018058095.1). Lineage (GTDB taxonomy): Bacteria > Myxococcota_A > Polyangia > Haliangiales > Haliangiaceae > JABFXX01. The sequence continues at coordinate 7,095 of JAGPCO010000023.1, read as the reverse complement.
GACCAGCATCTGGTAGATGGTGCGGACCAGCGCGTTCTCCTCCATCACCCACACGTCCTCGCCCATCGCCGTGAACTCGTCGCCCAGGCCCTGGCTGATGGCGAAGTGCATCCAGGTGTTGAACACGGTGGTCGCGACCGAGTCGGCCACCTCGCCGGCCGGGGCCGCGCCGAGGGCGACCGGGGTGGCGAAGGTCCACGCCGCCAGCCGGCCGCGCGCGTCGACCAGCGCGGCCCGCTGCGGCGCGGTCAGCGTGGCCAGGAAGGCGGTCACGTCGGGGTCGCTGCCGGGGCTGACCAGCTCGGCGGTGGCGGCGACGATGGCGTCGCGCAGCTTGGCGCCGACCGTCGACGACGAGTCGTGCTGGATGGCGGCCATGGTCGCGCTGTCGATCGGGCCGCGCGCGGCGGCGGCGTCGAGCAGGTTGGCGATACGTTCGGTCCGCACGCCGGCGGCGTAGACCGAGCTGAGGTACAGCGGGCGGCCGTCGACCACCGGCTGGTTGAGCGGGTCACCGTCGAACGTCGCCCCGACCGGGTCGGAGTTGGCGGTGACCAGGTAGCCCTGCGGCGGGTTGATGGCGTGCGGCACGTAGCGCGACGGCATGAAGCCCTCCCAGTCGGCGCTGCCGTCGCCGGGCAGCACGAAGAACGGGGCCAACCCGGTCGGGTTGCTGGTGCTGTTCCAGGTATACGCGGCCGGCTTGCGCAGCGGCACGTTGGCGTTGGTGGTCCAGCCGATGTTGCCCTGGTTGTCGATGATCGCCCAGTTCTGGCTGCCGTACCCGAAGTCACCCAGCGCGGTGAAGGCCTCGTCGACGTTGCTGGCCCGGGCTAGCTGGAACACGGCGCGGATCTCGTGGGTCAGGGCGTGGCCGGTGTAGGCCACCGACAGCGCCTGGCCCGCGGCGCGCGGGACGATGGCCTGGTCGACCACGGTCGGGATGATCGGGCCGTGGTGCGGCACGACCTCGTACTCGACGCTGACCTCGCCGGTCTTGGTGCCGAACACGCCGATCTCGATGGTCTCGGTCCGCTTCTCGATCGGGACCTGGCCGCCGTCGTGCGCCACGCAGTCGCGGCTGGCGTCGCCCGGGCACGGGGCGATGGCCTCGAGGTACACGTCGTTGACGTCGTGGTAGCTGACGGTGCCGACCCAGGCCGCCTTGCCGTTGCTGCCGAGGATGATGCCGGGGATGCCGGGGAAGCTCACGCCCATGATGTCGAGGTCGCGCGCCGGGTCGGCGTCGTCGACGATGAGGTGGGTCGGGTAGAAGATGGACGGGTTGGGCAGGGACAGGTGCTGGTCGCCGGCCAGCAGCGCCTTGCCGCCGCCGAGGGCCGGGCTGACCACCCAGTTGTTGGAGCCGGCGCGCGGAGCCATGAAGGCGTGCGGCCCGAGCGCGCCGAGCGGGCCGGTGCGCGGGCCCCGCTGGAAGAACTTGCGGGCGTTGACGAGCAACTCGCGCGGCACGTGCGGCCGGGTCGGGCCGGCGGCGGCGGCGGTCGTGCCGCCGCGGCCACGGCGTGGCCGGCCGGCGTCGGACCGCGTGCCAGTGTCGGTGGTCACGTTGGGGAAGCCGTCGATCGTCGCGATCCGCCCAACCGGCGTCACCGCCAGCAGGTCGCGCGAGATGCCGCGCCGCGCGTACGCGGCGGCGTCGGCCGGCAACGCCAGGTCGAAGGTGTCGCGCGCCGCCTGGTAGATGCGGGTGAGGTCGAGCTCGACCGGCGCGGTCCACGACAGCGCGAAGGCCTGGAACCGGCCCAGCGTGAGCGAGTCGACCGGCGACCACGCCTCGAACCGGGCCGGGTCGAAGGACGACAGGATCGTGTCGTCGAGGTTCCACAGGCCGGACCCGAGCGCGCTGGCGTAGGCGTTGACGCCATCGGAGAAGCGCTGCAGCAGCGTGACGATCTCGCGGTCGGTCGGGTCGGTCGAGGCCGACAGCTCGGCCCAGGCCTGCTCGGCCACCGGCCGCATGCGGTGGATGCGCATCTCGATGTCGGTGTCGATCACGCTGCGGTCGAGCCCGCCGAACAGCTCGGCCAGGGTGCCGGCGCCGAACCGGCGCAGGATGTCCATCTGCGGCAGGCGGTCGTGGGCCATGACGTAGCCCTGGGCGAAGGCGCCGTCGGCGAGCGACGTGGCGTGGATGTGGGCCACGCCGTACTTGTCGCGGGCGATGTGGACCGCGCCGAGCAGGCCCTCGCCGCGCAGGTCGCGCTCGAGCGTGAGGCCGTCGAACGGCCCGGCCGGCGGCAGGTCGGCGTCAGGGGTGGCGCCGCCGCCGTCGTCACCACACGCGGTCAGCATGGCGGTCAGGGCCAGGGCGAGCACGGGGCGCAGGGAGGATGAGCGCATCGGCCGGACCATAGCAACGAAACGAGAGGCACGGCGCAGCGCCACGGGGTGACCGCCGCCGATCCGGCACACCCCGGGGCAGGACCCTCGCCCTGGCAGCCGCCACGCTGCCGGATCCGTCGAAGCCGGCGGCGACGGCCGGGACGGTGGACTACTCGTTCGGCAACCGGCGGCACTCCTCGACGTACTCCTGGGCCGGGCACTACACCGCCAACCCGACGCCGCCGACGGCGGCGCAGCGGCCGATGCGGGCGTTCCTGCAGGAGAAGACGCCGACCGGGCAGCCGTGGTCGACCATCTACTACGACGACAACGGCGCCCAGACGTACTCGCGGTCGACGACCCAGTACGACGATCGCGGCCTGCCGCTGCACACCGTGCTGATCCGGACCAGGCTGCGCAACGTCACGCTCGGCGTGCAGACCCGCAACGTGGCCGGGCTGGTCACCAGGCCTGCTGTGGAAAACACGTACCAAGCGGACGCGGCGGTTGCCGCCCGCGGCATGAGCGACGGTGTCCCCTGGCGGACTGTCCTACGGGTGGTCAGGGCGGTTTCGTCTGTAGCTTCGTTTGTGCCAGGGCCAGTTGGAGTGGCTGCTCGTAGAGTGAGAGCGGCGACCGGTCTGATTGATGCGGCGACGTCCCCTCCGCCGGCCAACATGGAGGAGGCTGATCGGATTAGTCCTTTGGGGACCGGCGGTGGCGGCGTACCGGGTGGGCGGCCACCGGAGAGGCCACCGGGAAGTGGCAATCGAGCAGCGGATGGCTTCCCGACTCGAGCGGGGCACAACGGCGTCGCTGGCCCCGCACGAGAGCAGTCCAGCAAACCCTACGATGGTGGCAGTAGGACGACGATTACCTATCGGGATGGCAGCAGAAAAGACGTGACCGTGGAGCGAGTAAAGGAGTACGCTCCGGCGCCAGGTGGCAACGTAATCAAGGTGACCTTCCCCAGGCCCGAGCGGCAACCGGGAAAGGCGGCAAGAAACGAGATCCAACACCAGCAGAGTTGGAGACGTTGAAATGAATCAGGACGTAACGGCTCAGGTTCTTCGCTACGTAGAATACTTGGAGTCATCGGCTCCAACTGTGATCCGCATCCTCAGCGCTAGCGACCGACTCCCATTCGACGGGTCCTTTGAGGACTGGCTGCAGGCGTCTTGGGAGGTTCTTGTTGAAGGGGAGTTGCTTCACGGCGGAAAAGGGTGGCTCGCCAACTACGGCGAGGGCGCATTTTCTAACGAGCCGTCGAATCGAGTTTTTCGACTCGATGCACTGCCAACACACGGAGTCTTCGTTGAGCCGAAGGATGCCTCCGCTCCACCGATTGATTCATTGGATAGACAGAGAATTCTAAGTAGTGAAGGAGAGTTGTTTTCTGAGTTTGGTGTGATGGAACATGGCGGCGTTAGGCTGGAGTTCCCAATTTCGACGTTGTTGACCGAACGTCTTGTGCCGGGCTTCGCAATTCCGGCCTGCTACCCAATCAGTGCTGTGCGATTCGTACTCCGCGAATACTCCCCGGACTAGAACGCATAGGTAGCTGACTCCCGGACAAGGGGCTGCTGAGACTGCAGAGCAATTCACACCTCAGCCGAACCCAGCATGACCCAAGTGAAGACCATATACGCAGACTTCAACGACTTCGATGCAGACGGCATTCTTCCGCTGATCTGTCGGGGAAGTCGGGATAGCATCGCTGCTCACCCTGGTCTGTGTAGTGGAGAGGAGGTCGTTCTGTCCGATGGCGACATGTCAGTTGTCGCTACGGTAACCCGGAAAGCAGACGGCACGTGGGAAGCGAACTCGGACTGGAAGTTCCGCTATCACAGTGATGTCGACGGCAAGACGGAACTCCCACGGGGGAATAGGCCCAAGGCAGGTTCTGAGGTCGTACCCGTTCACGGGGCGGAGTCCGGATCTCTTCCTACACGTCGCTCGGAGGACAAGGTCGTGATGACGTGATCAGGGGCCGGCGCTTCGAAGTGAAAAGGCTGCCACCAAACGCCTGAAGGCAGCCGGGCACTCACTGAGACTGCAGAAGCGCCCCCGGTAGGAGCATGACTACATGCAGCTGCGAGAATTCTCCCTGGATCTGCCCTATGCACCCCGAGATGTGCGCCATGCTTTCTCGCTGAGCACTCGGTGCGTGTCCGCCCTCTATGAGAAGCAGTTTCCAGGTTTGCGAACGACGAGCTGCTGGAAGGTTGTCGAGTGCGTTGAGGAAGTTCGAAGATCGAGCCCTGTCGAACAGCTTGGCGTCCTGTGTGTAGAGGTGGAGTTTGCTCTCAATTCGTACCGGGAATCCGATCTGGAACAGAAGAAGAGAGTGGCGCTAAGCTCCCTGCACGCAGGGGCCATGCGTGCAGCTGCGGCTCAAGGATGGGACTTGAACTTGTTTGAGGTCGCTCGCAGCGGGTGCCTGGCTAGGAACCTTGACAATGCATGGGACTGGCCGCCGAGGGTCGTCTGGAACAAGAACAGGAGTATTCAGGCGCACGTGGAGTGTCGCCACCGTCCGGACTACTTCTCAATGCAGATCGTCGCGTCTGACAAGAATGGACTCGCTAGAGGGAGGTCTGACATCGCGCGTACTGAGCCCGACGAGTTCTTCTTCCGTCCGCTGCTAGGGGCGTTGAAGTGGAAGAACGGACTGAGGGTCGTTCTTGTAGGGCGCGATGGCGTTGAGGGGTTGGCGCTGGACACAGAGACAAGGTCGTGAAGACGTGATCAGGGGATGGGCCCTGAGTGACAAGGTCGAGTGACAAGGTCGTGAAGACGTGATCAGGCCTCGAGTGACAAGGTCGTGAAGACGTGATCAGCGCCATTGACTTGGAACCAGGCGGCGGCGTTTCCGGAGATTGCCAAGACGGGTGGGGTCGTTGCCGGCAAGGGGAACCCGGATTTCCCGGTGGCATGGTGATTCCACCGACACAGGTGGAAGTGCGCCGCCACAAGCAGTATAGTATCAAATGTGGATTTGTCGGAAGTAGATCGCATTGGCATTAAGAGAGAGTCAGGTCAAGTCGTCCTGACTATTCTCGATGATCTTGAGTGGGACGTTGGGAACGAGCATATTCTGGTGCTCCAGGACAAGCTGAACATGTATCTTGGATTCATCGAGTCGGGCGAGATGCTTGAGGCATATCCGGATTCAAACGGACGATCTGCAGAGATTCTCATTGTGTTCAAACACGGTTCGCCAACACCATTGGCGCTCGAGTTTCTTGCGCGGGTGCGTCAGACGCTCTCGGGCGCCGGGATTGCACTCAGTGCATTGATTGCCAGCGCTTCCGGGGACCTGGCGAGCTTGGATTTCTGAGCCTTCTCTCGAGGTGTAGTTCTCATCCTGCGTCCTTCGCTCGCCGCGTCCGTGACGCCTTGTTTGTCGTCGGTGGCACGAACGGGATGACCTTGGCGGCCGAGGCGGCCGGGAGACAAGGTCGTGAAGACGTGATCAGGGGAAGGGTCGCGGAGTGGGGCGTCATGTAAACCGGAGACACGACTCGGGCCGGGTGTCCGGTGAGGACGGGGGCCGGACGGTCTCGGACGGGGGCGTCCGGTGGGACGGACACCCGCGGGCGTAAGTGGCCGATCTGAGTGACGAAGTCGTGAAGACCTGGCCTGAGTGACGAGGTCCTGAGTGACGAGGTCGTGAAGACCTGACCAGTATGTTGATCCCGATGGGCGCGACAGGAAGCTTGGTATCCGTTTGTCGACGAATGCGCCGGCCCAGTTCTCTGGGGAAGCGCAGCAGGAGATTGCCAACGCGGTTTCGCGGCTCCCCGGTGGTGAGGTGGGTGCACTCGCTCGATCCGCAGGGGTCACACTTGGCGCCCCAACTATTGGCCCATACTCGCGGGACAAGAACACAATCAACATCGTGATGGTTGACATGCATGACGACCCGGGGAAGGACGAGGTGCGGCGTTTGAGCACTGGGGTTGCCCCGGGACCATTGTCGCCGGGATCCAAGCGGGAAATAAAGAAGGCGCTTCGAAGGAGAAAGGAGTAAGGAGTAAGGGTATGAAAGTTGCCATTGTCACGCTTTTGTTTCTCTGTACAGCCGATTGCACAAGGCAGAATGGGCGCCACATTGCGCCAGGCCGAGACGCATCCTTTGGCGCCGAGCGGGAGTCGGGTAGCGTTAGCCCGAGCCCTGCGCCTCAGGGAGTCTCTCGTCGCCGAAGCCGCCTTCTTACAGCTGAAGACTGCAGCAAGCCACTACGGATAGCTAGAGTGACTGTGGGTGGCGAGCTCAACGATTGCCCACGTGATGACTACCCAGTCTCATTGGTCTGCGGGTTGGTTGCGAGGTTGCCGCAACTGGCGCGGTTCAGAGGGACTCGGCCGGTCGGGGTTCGCGGATACTTCGACGATGTGGAGCGAGCGTGGCAGGCCGGCGATCTTGCGATGGGTACGTCCGGAGCGGTGACTCACATCACGGGCTCTGGTATCCATGCCTACTGCGTTCTTTCGGTCGCGACCGATGAAGCCAATGGGTCGACCTCGGTGCGACTCGCCGGGCCACTGGTCTACGAGTAGCGATGGAGACCATGGACCGACGGAGACGGACAAGGTCGTGAAGACGTGATCAGGGGCGCGAAGCGCAGCAAGCGATTGCGAACGCGGTGAGTCAGCTCCCGCGTAGTGAGGTGGGCGCGCTTGCCAGGTCGGAGGGCGTAAGCCTCGGCGATCCAACACTCGGCGAGTACTCCCGTGCCAAGAACA
>JAGPCO010000142.1 GCA_018058095.1 Kofleriaceae bacterium | reverse complement strand
GTGATGGGGGTGGCCAGGAACACCGACGGCCCGCCGCACGCGGCGATGTACCCGGCCGGGTCACCCAGCGCCCGCGCGAACTCCTCCATGTTCGGGTAGCGCAGGTCGGGCCGCTTCTCGAGCGCCTTGAGCACGACCAGCTCGATCTGCGGCGCCAGGCCGCGGAACGTCGACGGCGGCGCCGGCGGCTGGGTCAGGTGCTGGACCAGGATCTCGCCGTACCCCTCGCCCACGAACGGGACGCGGCCGGTCAGCATCTCGTACAGCACGATGCCGAGCGCGTAGATGTCGGTGCGCAGGTCGACGCTGCCGCGGCCCTCGCACTGCTCGGGTGACATGTACGCCGGCGTGCCCATCACGATGCCGGTCCGGGTCCGGCTCGAGCCGTGCTGGTCCCCGGTCAGCTTGGCGATGCCGAAGTCGAGCAGCTTGACGAAGTCGGCGTCCCGCCCGCGCTGGACCAGCATGATGTTGTCGGGCTTGAGGTCGCGGTGGACGATGTTCTTGCGGTGCGAGGCCGCCAGCGCGTCGGCGACCTGGCTGGCGATGGTGAAGGCCCGCTCGGGCGGCAGCGGGGCCTCGGACCGGATGAGGTGGGCCAGCGAGCGCCCGCCCAGGAACTCCATGATGAAGTAGACCATCGGCTGGCCGGTGGTCTCGATCACGCCGTAGTCGACGATGTCGACGATGTTGGGGTGGCCGATGTCGTTGACCGCGCGCGCCTCGTTGAAGAAGCGCGACACCACGTCCTGGTTGGAGGAGAACTCGGCGTGCAGGACCTTGAGGGCGACCTTCTTCCCGATCTGCGGGTGCTCGGCCAGGTAGACCGAGCCCATGCCGCCTTCACCCAGCTTCTGGGTGACCTGGTAGTTGCCGACAGTCTGACCGATGAGCTCGTCGGTCTTTTCGTTCTGGGGCTCCATCACGCCTCCGCGCTGCAGTGTAGCGCACCTGCTGGTCTGCTCACGAGTTCCCGGTCGGCCGGGCCGACCTTCCACGTGTAGCCGAAAACTCGATCCGGGTGGGGCATCATGCTACATCCAACGACGGTGCGGTCCCTGGAGCGTTCCCTGGGTGTCTGGCTGGCCCTCGGCTCATGGTGCTTGCTGGCCTGGTTCGCACCAGGCCTGGCCCGAGCCGACGGGCCCGAGGTCCGGTCGCGGGCCGCGGTCGTTCTCGACGCACGAACCGGCGCCGAGATCTTCGGCAAGGGCGCCGACGACGTCCGCCCGATCGCCTCGACCACCAAGATCTTCGTGGCCATGGCGGTCCGGCGGGCCGGCCTCGACCTCGACGGCTGGACCGAGATCACCCGCGACGACGCCCGCTCGGCGGTGGGCGGCTCGCGCACCCGGCTCGACCTCGGCCAGCAGTTCAAGAACCGCGATCTGCTCCGGGCCATGCTGATGGCCTCCGACAACCGGGCGCCGACCGCGCTCGGTCGCGCCGCCGGCCTGAGCCCCGACCAGCTCATCGCGGCGATGAACGCGCTGGCGCGTGACCTCGGCCTGACCCGGACCAAGTTCACCGACACCTCCGGGCTACGCGGCAACGTCTCGACCGCGCGCGAGATGGCGCTGGCGCTGCGCCGGGCCCTGCGCGACGACGTGCTGCGGGCCATCATGGCCACCCCGACCGCCGAGGTCCGCTCGCGCAGCGGCTTCGCCCGCATCGCCTACACCAACACCAACCAGCCGCTGGTGGCCGGCCGCTACCAGGTCCTCGGCGGCAAGACCGGCTACACCACCCCGGCCGGGTACTGCTTCATCACCGGTGCGCGCATCGGCGGGCGCGAGGTGGTGATGGCCTTCCTCGGCGCCGACGGCAAGCTGACCCGCTTCGCCGACTTCTCGCGGGTCGCGGAGTGGATGGAGGCGGGCGGCAAGGGCGCCCGGGTGTGGCCGGCGCCGGGGCCGCGCCCGGCCGCGCGCAAGGTGGCGGCGACGGCATCGGGCCAGGTCCGTCGGCGCGGGCGGTGAGCCTGGACCGCCGGCAGTGGCTCGGGCAGGTCGGCGCGGGCGCGGCCTGGGTGCTGGCAGGCTGCGGTGGGCGGGCTGGTTCGGTCGGGCCGGTGACCGTGGCCGGTGGGGTCGGCGACGTGCGCGCCGCCATGCGCGAGGCGCTGGCCATGCTGGCCGAGGCCGGGGCCGATCCTGCGGTCCAGGTGGTGCAACGACGCCGGGTGGCGGCGGCCGCGCGCGGCCCGACCCGTGGGGTCCGCCGCCACGGCTGGGCCGAGGTGGTGCTGGCGCTCACCGATGGTGACGGCCGGCGCCGGCGCCGCCGCCTCGACACGCTCGGTGCCGACGTGCTGATCGGCGCGGCCGAGGAGCTGGCGGCGGCGGTGCGTCCCAGCCGCGGCCGCAGCCTGGCGCCGGCCATCGGCGATCCGGTCCGGCTGGCTGCCCCGGCCGGCGGCGACCTGCCGCGGCGGAGCGACGACGGGTGGCTCGCGCAGCTCGGCCAGCTGACCGAGCGGGCCGACCGCGTCGGCGCCAGCCGCATCGTCGAGCGCGCCGTGCTGCTCGAGGTCGAGGAGCTGGTGGGCTGGCACCTGGCGCCGGGCCGCGACCTCGAGCAGCGCCGGGTCCGCGCCCGCGCCGGCGCCGCGTTCCTGGTGTGGTCCGGGCCGCTGCCGAGCGTGGGCCTGGCCGAGCGCGCCGGCGTGGGTGACGGCATGGGCGAGGGCGCGATCGAGCTGCTCGGCGACGACGAGCTGGCCGCCGCCGCGGCACGTGCGCTCGAGCTGCCCACCCCCGCGGAGCCGGCCTCGGCGGCGCGGCCCCTGCTGCTCGGCCCGGCGGCGGTCGCCACCCTGAGCCGGGTCCTGGCCGCCGCGGTGGACGCGGGGCGCTGGCCCGAGGGCGTCGCGCCATCGGCGCCCGCGGACGACCCGGCCGTCGCTCCCGCGGTCATCGGCGCGACCCTGTCGGCCGAGCCGGACCCGGCCCAGCCCGGGGCTGACCTGGTCGACGACGACGGCGCGCCGGTGTCGCCGCGGGTGGTGATCGCGGCCGGGGCGATCGGCGCGGCCGGCCGCGGTGGTGCGGGCCGCGGTCACCTGCGCTGGCAGCCCGGCGTGGTCACGCCGGCCGCGCTGATGACCGGCATCGACGACGGCTGGCGGGTCGACGAGCTCCGGGCCGCCCACCTCGATCCGGGGCGGCGTCGCCTGACCTTGCTCGCCGATCGTGCACGCGAGGTCCGGGCCGGCGCGCTGACCGGTCGGGTGTTCGCCGACGTGGTGCTGATGGTGCCGGTCGCCGCCGTGCTCCGGCCGGGCGCGATCGGCGCCGACCTGTCGCTCCACAGCGGGCGCGACGACGCCGGCTGGTGGTCGGTCGAGGCCCCGGCGGTGCGGACCATGGCCACCGTGATGGCGAGGCGCGCATGATCGGACCGAGCACCCTGGCGGCGCGGCTGCGCCGGCTGCGGGCCGGCGGGTGGTCGGTCTGGCAACGGCGGGCCAGCCTGATCACCGTGCGTCTGGCCGGTGGGCGCGAGGAGGTCGACGGAGCGGACCACATCGAGACCGAGCTCGCGCTCGACCGCGACTTCGGCCGCGATCGCGGCACCGGCCTGCACCTCGTCCGTGGCGACGGCGCGACCGAGGCCGAGGTGATCGAGCAGGCGTGGGCCGCCGCCGCCGCCAACCGCGGCCCGGCCTGGGAGACGCCGCCGGCGACCGCGCCGGCCCGGGTCGCGCTGGCCGACGTCGAGCTCGGCCAGGACGGGGCCGCGCTGGTGGCCCGGCGAGGCCAGCTGCTGGCCGCGGCCGGCGCGGCCGGGCTCGAGGTGACCAGGCTCGTCCTCACGCTCGAGCGGGGCCGGGTCGAGGTGTCGACCAGCAGCGGGCTGCGGACGGCGTGGGACGAGACGCTGGTCGATGTCGACCTGACCGTCGCCGCGGCAGGGAGCGGTCCGGCCGATCGGCCGGACCTGGCGCGCTGGCAGGCGCGGCGCCGGCGCTGGCGCGATCTCGACGTGACCGCGGCGGTGGCGGCGTTGCGGCGGCGCGCCGACATCGCGCGGGTCGGCCAGCCCGCACCCGCCGCGGTGACGCGTGTCGTGTTCGATCTCGAGGCGTATGGCCACGGCGGGGTCGGCCTGCTGGCCGGCCTGATCGACCAGCACGACGCCGAGGCCGAGGCGGCCGGGTTGACCCGGTACCGGCTCGGGCACGAGATCGTCGCCGGGGCCAGCCGGCAGGTCTCGCCGCTGACCGTGATCAGCGACGGTGCGGCGGCCTTCGCGCCGCGGTCGGCGCCGGTCGGCCGGCGCGGCGAGGGGGTGCGGCGCTTCGAGTTGATCGAGGGCGGGCGGGCTCGCGGGGTCGGCCTCGACCTGCGGGCCGCGGCGCGCCGGGGCACGGTCGGCAACGGCGGCGTGCGCAACCTGATCCTCACGCCTGGGTCGACGCCGGGCCCACAGCTGCTCGTGGGTGGCGACGCGGCGGCCCCGGTCCTGCACGTTCACGCCCTGTCCTGGCTCGAGGTCGACGCCCGCAGCGGGCTGTTCGTCGCCGGGGTGGCCGCCGCGACCGCGCTGGTCGGCGCCGATCGGCGCCCGATCGCGGGCGGCACGATCCACGGCGACGCGGTGGCGGCGCTGGCCCTGGCCGAGCGCAGCCGCGAGGTCGTCGATCACGGCGAGCTGCGAGGCCCGGCGCTGATCGCCGTCGGCGCCATCCGGGTCACCCCGTGACCGCCTGCTGCATGGCAGCATGTCTTCTCGGAGTCGTGTCATAACATGATGAAATTGTTCACCTCGGCATCTTGTTGCGACGCAACATTTTCCGCTTGATCTGGACCCTGCCGGCCGGCTAGAAACGCGGCATGAACAAGCCGTGGTGGAGAGAGCCAACCCGCGCGCAGTGGTCGAGCTTCCTGGCCGCGTGGGTCGGCTGGGTGCTCGATGCGTTCGACTTCACGATCTACCTGCTGGTGATGAAGCACATCGCCACCGAGTTCGACGTCGGCCTGGCCGCGGTGTCGGGCTCGCTCACGCTGACCTTGCTGGTGCGGATGGGTGGCGGCGCGGTCGCCGGCTGGATGGCCGATCGCTGGGGGCGGCGCCTGCCGCTGATGCTGTCGCTGGTGTGGTTCGCGGTGTTCGACGCCGCGATCTACTTCGCGCCGACCTTCGTGTGGGTCGTCGTGCTGCGCACGCTGTTCGGGTTCGGGATGGGGGCCGAGTGGACGGCGGGCACCACGCTGGCGATGGAGAGCTGGCCGGCGCGCAGCCGCAAGATCGCCTCGGGCCTGCTCCAGGCTGGCTGGCCGGTCGGCTTCCTGCTCGCCGCGGTCGCCGCCTGGGTGGTGGTGCCGGCGTGGGGCTGGCGCCCGCTGTTCCTCATCGCCGCGGTGCCGGCGCTGCTCGCCATCCCGATCCGCTTCTTCGTGCCCGACCACAAGCCGGCCCGGCGTGAGGCCGGTCAGGCCGGGCCGTCGTGGTCGGAGCTGTGGGAGCCCAAGGTGCGTCGCCTCATCCTCCTCGGGTCCCTGGTGATGGCCCTCGGCTTCGTCGCCTACTACGGCCTGACCGCGCACTACTCGCTCATGCTGATGAGCGACCATGGCCTGGCCGCGACCTCGGCCTTCAAGCACGTCATCATCTTCAACCTCGGCATGCTGGTCGGGGTGGTGGTGATCGGCATGGTGGCGGAGCGGCGCGGCGTGGTGCTGGCGCTGGTCGCGCCGTGCCTGCTGATGGTGCCGGCGCTGCCGCTGTACGTCGGCTGGGTCCCCGGGCTGCTCGGCGTCGGCGCGTTCCTCGGCGGCGCGCTCGGTGTTGGCTACTCGGGCGTGACCCCCGTGCTGCTCACGTCGCTGTTCCCCGAGCACGTCCGGGCCCGCGCGGTCGGCGCCGTGTATCACGCCGGTGCGCTGGTGGCGGCGTTCGTGCCGACGGTGATCGCCGTGCTGTCGGAGCAGACCTCGCTCGGCCTGCCGGCGTCGATCGCCCTGGTGGTCGGGCTCGGTCTGGTCACCCTGGCGGGCGCCGTGCTGGTGCTGCGGCGCGACCTGGTGCCCGACGAGGCCGTCGCGTCCGCCCGCCTGGTCGCGCCCGACGACGGCGCCGCCGCGGCCTGAGGGGCGCACCGGGGCTGTCCCTATTCAGGGCCAGCCCCTCTCTGGCTCGCTTCCGCGGTCGATTGTCGCCGCGTCCGGACCAGGCAGGCGTACGGTGGCGAGATGGATGACCTGTCGATGGCGGAGGCGGACCTGGCGCGGATCCTGGCGGCGCTGGCGGCGCGGACGGTGCGGGTGACCATCGATGCCCTGCCGGCGGCGGCGGGCTCGGCGGACTGGGCCGAGGCCGAGGTCCTGGCCTCGGACCGGCAGGCGCGCCACGACCTGGGGGTGCGCGGCGTCTGGATCCACGACGCCAAGGACTACAACTCGACCCACTTCCTGGAGGCGCTCGGCGCCGACCCAGACCAGCAGCGAACCCTGATCGCGGCCGGGGCGATCTGGGTCGGCCCGCGCCACCTGGCCCCGGTCTGATCGCGGCCGCGACCGCTACTTCTTCTTAGGCGCCGGCTTCTTGGCGGCGGGCGCGGCCTTGGCCGGCGCCTTGGCCTTGGCGGGCGGGGCCTTGGCGGGCGGGGCCTTGGCGGGCGCCTTGGTCGCCGGGGCCTTGGCGGGTGGGGCCTTGGCGGGTGGGGCCTTGGCGGGCGCCTTGGTCACCGGGGCTTTGGCCGGCGGGGCCTTGGCCGGCGGGGCCTTCACCGGCTTGCGCGATGGCGCCGGGGCGTCGTCGTCATCGTCGGCCTCCTCGCTCTCCTCGTCGTCGTCCCCCGCGTCGTCGTCGTCGTCGTCCTTGCCGACGCCGGGCAGGTCGTCGTCGTCCTCATCGTCGTCCTTGGCGACCTCATCCTCGTCGTCGTCGTCGGCCGCGGGCGCGCGCTTGCCGCCACCCTCCTGGCCCCATGGATCGGCAGCTTCCTCGTCTTCGCCAGCCGGGCTCCAGCCGTCCCCTTCGCCGTCGCGCTGGCCTTCGTCGTCGTCGTCGTTCGTGGTCCAGCCGGCGCGGCCCCACTCCGGGGTCTCGCCCAGCTCCTTGGCCTCCTCCTCCTCCTCCTCCTCCTCGTCCTCGTCCTCGTCGTCCTCGTCGTCGTCGTCGTCGTCGTCGTCGTCCTCGTCGTCCTCGTCGTCCTCGTCGTCCTCGTCGTCCTCGTCGTCCTCGTCCTCGTCGTCGCGCAGACGCCAGGTTTGCAGGTTGCTAGGGATCGCGCCGGGCACGGCCACGGGGGCGCCGGCGCCGGGGGCGATGACCAGCCGAGACAGCTCGGCGCTGACGAGGGCGAACATCATCAATCTCCTGGTGATCCGATCGGGAGCTGATTCTAGTCACCCCTCCTGCGACTGCAAGGAGGCGGCCGGCTCAAAACGAGGCGCGATCGACGTCCGTGGTGAAGTCGTCGACTCCGGTGGCCACGGGAGCGGCGGCAATGAGCCGCTGCCACACCAGGTGGGTCGAGAGCACACCCACCACCGCCATGTTGTCGCTGTTCGAGAACTGGGGGCTGTCGGCCTTGGCCTTGCATTTCTGCCACAGCGCGGTGACGGCGCGCGGCTCGAACACCCCGGCCTCGGCGGTGAAGGCCTCGCTGGTGAGGGCGTCGGCCCAGCGGGCGCCGACCAGGGCCAGGGCGTCGGGGGCCCGGTAGGGCTGCTTGGGTCGGCTCCGGATCTCGGCCGGGATGAGGTCGGCGGCCAGCCGCTTGAGCACGTGTTTCTCGTCGAGCCCGCGCAGGCGGTAGCTGTCGGGCAGGCGACCGGCCAGGGCCATGACGTCGCGATCGAGGAACGGGAAGCGGCCCTCGACGGAGTTGGCGGCCAGCATGCGGTCACCCTGGGCCGACAGCAGGTAGCCCGACATCAGGGTCGTGATCTCGAGCAGCTGGTCCTGCGCCAGGGCCGACAGCCCGGCCAGGTCCGGGGCCAGCTCGGCGACCAGCGCCGCCGCCGGGTCGACACCGCGGCGCCAGGCCGGGGCCAGCAGGCGCTTGAGCGCGCTGGTGGTGCGCCAGCGGGTGCCGTGGGCGAAGCCAGGTTCGCGCCAGCGCTCCAGGTCCTGGCCAAAGAAGGCGCGCGCCATCTGCCGCTGCGCCACCGGCGAGCGCGCCAGGTACGGGTAGAGGCGGTCGAGCAGGCGCGGTCGCACCTCGGAGGCGGGCGCGCGGGCCCAGAAGCGCCGGACCGCGCCCTCGCGGAACAGGTCGTAGCCGGCGAACATCTCGTCGGCGCCCTCGCCGGTGAGCACGACCTTGACGCCGACCTGGCGGACCAGGCGCGACAGCAGGTACATCGGCGCCGGCGCGGTGCGCAGGATCGGCCGCTCGGCGTGGTAGCAGACGTCGGGGAAGGCGGCGGCGATGTCGGCCCGCTCCACCACCACCTCGTGGTGCTGCGAGCCGAGCCGGTCGCTCATCAAGCGCTGGAACGGGCCCTCGTCGTACTCGGCGTCGGCGAAGCGCAGGCTGAAGGTGTGGAAGCCGCGCCCCTTGGCGGCCAGGCTCATGGTGGCGATGAGCGAGCTGTCGAGGCCGCCCGACAGGTAGCTGCCGACCTCGACGTCGGACCGCAGCATACGCAGGGAGGTGGCCTGCTCGAGCGCGGCCCGCACCGCGTCGGCGGCGTCGCCCAGGCTGCCCGGGAAGTCGCCCGGGAAGCCCATCGACCAGACCCGGCGCTGGCTGGCGCTGGCGGCGTCGGTGCCGACCTCGCGGTAGACGCGGACGTGCCCCGGCGGCAGCTCGGACACCCCGGCGAAGACGGTGCGCGGCGCCACCGCCGTCCACAGCGTGAAGGTCTGGTCGAGGCCGTCGGCGTCGAAGGCGCGCGGCAGGGTGGGCGCCGCCGCCAGCAGCGCCTTGACCTCGCTGGCGAACACCAGCTGGCCGGCGTGTTCGGCCCAGTACAGCGGGCGCACGCCGACGCGGTCGCGCGCCAGCACCAGCTCGCGCCGGGCCGGGGTCCACAGCGCGAACGCCCACTGCCCGTTGAAGCGATCGAGCGCGGCCTCGCCCCACTCGGCCCAGGCCTGGAGGATGACCTCGGTGTCGCTGCGGGTGCGGAAGCGGCGGCCAAGCGCGGTCAGCTCGGCCCGCAGCTCGACGTGGTTGAAGATCTCGCCGTTGAAGACGATCCACGCCTGGTCGTCGACATCGGTCATCGGCTGCTGGCCGGTGGCCAGGTCGACGATGGACAGGCGGGCGTGGGCCAGGCCAACCGCGTCGTCGCGGTAGCGGCCGAACTCATCGGGGCCGCGGTGGCGCATGGCGGCGATGGCCCGGGCCAGCGCGCCCCGGTCGGGCGGCGCCGCCGCGCGCAGGTTGGCGAGCCCAGCGATGCCGCACATCCGGGGCCGACTGTAGCAGGGCCCGGCCTTGATTTCCCGACGGCGGCGCGGTACCCCGAGCCATGGCTGTCGTTTCTCGTGACGACGTGCAGCGCGACGTGGTCGCCTTCATCGTCCAGAATTTCCTCTTCGGCAACCAGGCCGAGGCCCCCACCCCCGAGGCCTCGTTCATGGCCACCGGCCTGATCGACTCGACCGGCGTGCTCGAGCTGGTGGCCCACCTCGAGGCCAGCTACGGCATCGCCGTCGCCGACGACGAGCTGGTGCCGGCCAACCTCGACTCGGTCGCCAGCATCGCGGCGTTCGTCGTCCGCAAGCAGGGGGGCTGACCATGGCGTTCGGCCCGCACCTCCTCGAGCTCGACCTGGCCGCCGAGGCCGACCGCATCAGCGCCGAGCTGCGCCGCATCGTCAGCGGTGAGCTCAAGCGCCGCGGCGTGGTGGTGGCGCTGTCGGGTGGCATCGACTCGTCGTGTGTGGCCGCGCTGGCCACCCGCGCCCTCGGCAAGGAGCGGGTGTTCGGCCTGCACATGCCCGAGCGCGACTCGTCGCCCGAGACCATCAAGCTGTCGACCTCGGTGTCGACCACCTTCGGCTTCGACTCGGTGCTGGAGGAGCTGACCCCCATCCTCGACGGCCTGCGCTGTTACCAGCGGCGCGACGACGGCATTCGCATGGCGGTGCCGGAGTACGGGCCGGGCTGGAAGTCGAAGATCGTCCTCGGCGGCGTCGGCGAGGGCTACAACGTGTACTCGGTCGTGGTCGAGCGGCCCGACGGCAGCCAGCTCAAGAAGCGGCTGCCGCCCAAGGCCTACCTGCAGATCGTCGCCGCCACCAACTTCAAGCAGCGCACCCGCAAGATGCTGGAGTACTTCCACGCCGACCGGCTGCACTTCGCGACGACGGGCACGCCCAACCGGCTCGAGTACGACCAGGGCTTCTTCGTCAAGGGCGGCGACGGCCTGGCCGACGTCAAGCCGATCGCCCACCTGTACAAGTCGCAGGTGTACGCGATGGCCCGCTTCCTCGGCGTGCCCGAGGCCATCTGCAACCGGCCACCGACGACCGACACCTACACCCTGGCCCAGGGGCAGGACGAGTTCTACTTCTCGCTGCCGTACCCGCAGATGGACCTGTGCCTGTACGGCAAGAACCACGGCGTGACCCCGGCCGAGGTCGCGCCCGCGGTCGGGCTGAGCGCGGATCAGGTCGCCTGGGTCTACCGCGACATCGACCAGAAGCGCGCCACCACACGCGCGCTGCACCTGTCGCCGGTGCTGTGCGGCGCCGTCGACGAGATCGTCCTGTAGCGAGGGCGCGCGGGCCCGGGGCATGACGCCGTACCTGGTCCATCACCTGCTCGAGCACGAGGCCGCGCGATCGCCGACGCGCGAGCTGCTGGTCACCCACGAGCCGGAAAGCCAGCGGTGGAGCTACCGCGACGCCGATCGGGCCGCCAACCGCGTCGCCCACGCCCTGGTCGCCGCCGGCGTGACCGCGGGTGACCGCGTCGCCGTGCTGGCCCACAACGGGCCGGGGTTCGTCGCCGGCTGGTTCGGGGCGCTCAAGGCCGGCGCCGTCGTGGTGCCGATCAACAGCGCGATCGATCCCACCTCGCTGGCGGCGCAGCTGACCGACTGCGGCGCCCGCGTGTTGTACCTGGGCGCGCGGGTCGAGCGCACGGTGGTGGCGGCCGGCGCCCGCCTGCCCGCGGGCCTGACCGTGCTGGTCGCGCCCGGCGCCGAGGCCGCGGCGCGCGCGCTGGCGGCGGCGGCGCCGGCGCTGACGGTGCGGCCCGGCCCGTCCCTGGTCGAGCTCGGCCCCGATGACGAGGCGGCGGCGGCGCGGCCACCGACGGTGGCGCGCATCGATCGCGACCCGGCCGCCATCATCTACACGTCCGGCTCGACCGGGCGGCCACGCGGCGCGGTGCTGTCGCACCTGGCCCTGCTCAGCAACTGCCGCTCCATCGTCGGCTACCTCGGCCTCGGCGCCGACGACCGCGTGCTCGTGGTGTTGCCGTTCTACTACGTGTACGGCCTGTCGCTCCTGACCACGGCCACCGCGGTCGGCGCCGCGCTGGTCGTCGAGAACCGCTTCCAGTACCCGGCGGTGGCGCTCGACACGCTGGCCGCCGAGGCGTGCACCGGGCTGGCCGGGGTGCCGTCGACGTACGCCATCCTGGTCCACCGCGCCGGGCTGGCCGAGCGGGCGCTGCCGAGCCTGCGCTGGGTGACCCAGGCCGGCGGCGGCATGAGCCCGGCCCTGACCCGGGCCCTGATGGGCGCGCTGCCGGGCGTGCGGGTCCACGTCATGTACGGCGCGACCGAGGCGTCGGCGCGCCTGGCCCACCTGCCGCCGGCCGAGCTGGCCGAGGCGATCGGCTCCATCGGCTACGCCATCCCCAACGTCGAGCTGACCGTGCGTGACGACGAGGGCGCGCCGTGTGCCGTCGATCAGGTCGGCGAGCTGTTCGCGCGCGGCAGCAACCTGATGGACGGCTACTGGGGCGACCCCGACGAGACCACGCGCGTGCTGGGGCCGCACGGCTATGCCACCGGTGACCTGGCCCGGCGCGACGCGGCCGGGCGGCTGTGGCTGGTCGGGCGCAAGAAGGACCTGCTCAAGGTCGGCGGCCACCGCGTCGCCGCGCGCGAGATCGAGGACGCCATCGCCGACCACCCGGCGGTGGCCGAGGTCGCGGTCATCGGCGTGCCCGACGAGCTGCTGGGCGACCGCTTGCGCGCCTTCGTCGTGCGCCGGCCGGGGGCCGAGCTCGACGGCGCGGGGCTCGGTCGGTTCTTGCGCGATCGCCTCGCAGGCTACAAGATCCCCGAGGACATCGAGTGGCGCGACGATCTGCCCAAGAACCCGGCCGGCAAGGTGATGAAGGACGCGCTGCGTCCGGGCGGCGGGGCGTGAGGCGCGCGGCCGCGGCGGTGGTAGGCACGTCGGTCGGGCTGGTCGGCGCCGGCGCCGGCGCCGACCCCTTCAGCGCGCACGGCACCGTGGCTGGCTACGTGGCGGCGACCGACAACGTGCTGTCGGCGCCCGACGACAGCGCGACGGTGGCCGGCCCGACCGCCGACGTCTACACCCAGGTGCGGCCGGGCCTGCTCCTGGCCTACGAGCAGCAACGCGCCATCTACGAGGCGACCGCCGAGCTCGAGGCGACCGCGTACGCGTCGGACACCGGGGCCTGGACCCTGTCGGCGCACCTCGGCGCGCGCGCGTTTTTTCTGGTGTCGCCGCGCACCGAGGCCAACCTCGGCGTCGACGTCGGCACCGGTCGGCTCAACGCGCTGACCGCGCGTAACCCGGCCCAGGGCACGATCGAGGCGCTGCCGACCGGCGCGGTCGACTTCCGCCAGCTGAGCGCGACCCAGGGCCTCTCCTTCACGGCCACGCCCGAGCTGCGCCTGTCGCAGGGCCTGTTCGCCCGCGCCACGACCACCGCCAGCGCCGACGCCACCGATGACACCGAGACGCTGGGCGCGGACGTCGGCGGCACCGTCGGCGCCGATCGCACCTTCAAGGTCGACGCGGTCGGACTCCAGCTCGGCGCCAGCTGGGTCGCGCTCGAGCAGCGCGGCGGCGCCATGCCGGCCGCCAACACCCGGACCCGGCAGCTCGACGTGCGGGGCGCGGTGACCTGGCGGCACGATCTCAACGCGCGCTGGAGCAGCGCGGTCGACGTCGGCGCCGCCGTCATCTCCACCCTCGAGGGCGGCAGCGGCCAGGTGTTCCAGCCGACCTACGGGGCGGCGCTCGGCTACACGCCCGACTGGGGCTCGGCCGGCGTGTCGATCCGGCGCTCGGTCGTGCCCAACCTGCTGCTGGCGCAGAACACCATCACCGACGCGCTGCTGGTCAACGTGGCGCTGCCGCTGCCGTACCTGGCCGAGCGGCGCAGCGAGCCGCAGCTGTCGGTCCAGGGCACCGCCGGCGCCATCCGCTCGCGCCTGCTCGACCTCAGCACCGGCGAGGTCGACGGCGTGCTCGACACCCTCAGCGTCGACGCCGCGCTGGTGTACGAGATGCGGCGCAACCTGACCCTGGGCCTGCGCTACCAGCTGTCGTGGCAGCTGGCCGACGACAGCGCGGCCATGGCCAGCCTGGGCTTCCGGCGCAACACCGTCATGTTCGAGGCGCGTTACCGCTGGCCCGAGCGCCTGGCCGGCGAGATCCCCGATCGCTCGTCGCTGCGGGTCGATCGTTCGGACCTCACCGTCGTCGGCGACGAGGCCGGCGGCACCTCGCGCGCGCGCTGACGCATTGGGGGCCCCGGCCAACCGTCAGGCCCTGCTGCTACGCTGCTCCGTGGCTGCTTGTGAAGCGCAGCGTAGCAGCAGGGCCTGACGGTTGGCCGGGATTAAAGTGATTTCATGAGGTTACAGATGGCACTGTTCAGGCTGCTGCTGGGTAGCCTAAGCTTGCCGGTGCGTCATGGCTCTTGAGGTGTTTGACCCTGCACTACGTGCTCGTGAGAAGGCCGCATCTCGCGAGGAAGACGCGCGTGCCATCGCTGAGGGGAAAAAGAGCCCTGAGCAGGTGAGCCGGGACAACGCGTCCTTCGCGTTCGTAGGTGCTGTCGTTCGATTCCCACCGTCGCACCGGTGAACCTTGAGGAGCCGCCCCCGCCGCTTGCTCTAGCGGAGGTTGCGTCGTGGCTTGAACTGCTGGGCGATCTCACGGGGTCGATCGTCCTGATTGGTGGTCAAGCACTTGCCTTCTGGGCGTCGCAATATGCCGCGCGATTCCCATTGCTCCAGCCTGTGAACAGCCGGGATATCGACTTCTGCGGCGAGCGGGAAATGGCAGCAGCCGCGGCGCAAAGATTGGGCGGCAGGCTCTGGATCCCCGACGCTGACGACCAGACCCCCAGCACCGGGCTCGTGCGGCTTACGGGACAGGGCGGATACCTGAGGCAGATCGACTTTCTACGTTATCCGTTCGGACTCAACTTCAGGGATGTCCTTGCTGAGGCGGTGGACATCACTGTGCCGTTCGATACCCGTCAGGTGCACTTCAAGGTGATGAATCCGATCCACTGCCTAGTGTCCCGGATCTCCAACGTGGGCGGACTACCAGGCTACCAAACGGAACATGCGCTCAATCAGGCGCGAACCGCTGTCCTGTGTGCGCGTGAATACGTCCGCGAACGGCTCGGCGCCCCCGACGACCGGGCGAAACGCGCAGCGCTCCGTCTAAACGAGCGCATCTATCGTTTTGCCTGGGTGAACCGGCATGCCCTGGCTGTGTTCCGCGCCCACAACATCGATGCCTTCGAGGCAGTTCTGGTCGACGACCGGCTGGGCGAGCAGTTTCGTTCGCTTCGGTACCCGCAGATGGTCGAGGGCCTCACGCGCAAGCGACGAATCGTGCCGACCGCGCCGCAGTAGCCGGGTCACCGGCCGGCCAGCGCGTGCAGGGCGATGCCGGCGGCGACGACGACGTTGAGCGAGTCGAAGTCGGCGGCGATGTCGATGCGGGCGGGCTGGGTCCGGGCAAGGACCGCCGGCGGTAGGCCTGGGCCCTCGGCGCCGACGAGGATGGCCCGGCGCGGCCCGAGCTGGAGCTGGTCGAGGCGGTGGGCGGCGCGCGGGGCGAGGGCGACCAGGTCGAAGCCGTGGTGGGTCAGCGCGGCCAGCAGGTCCTCGACCGACTCGGCCCGGGCCAGCGGCACGCACAGCGCCCCGCCGACGGAGACGCGGATGGCCTTGCGGTACAGCGGGTCGCAGCAGCTGGGGTCGAGCAGGACGGCGGCGCAGGCGAAGGCGGCGGCGTTGCGGAACAGGCCACCCAGGTTGTCGTGGTTGCTGATGCCGATGGCGACCAGCACGGTGGCCGGCGTGGCCGGGGCGGGCAGGCGCTCGGCCAGCAGCACGTCCGGGGTCGGAACCGGTCCCCGCTCGCCCAGCGCGAGCAGGCCGCGGTGGATGGGGAAGCCGACCACCGCGTCCATCACCACCTGCGAGGCGACGTAGATTGGGACCGCGGGTGGCACCCGCGCCAGCAACGCGGCCGCGCTGTCGACCCGGCGCGCGCTGACCAGGACCGAGCGCAGCGGCCGGTGGTGGGTCAGCGCCGCCGCCAGCACCACGTCGCCCTCGGCCATGAACAGCGCGCCCCGGTCGAGGTCGCGCTCGCGCACGTCGACGTAGTCGGCGATACGCGGGTCGGCGGGGTCGTCGATGGTGATGCGCATGAGGCGGGTCGGCTCAGGCCGTTGGCCTGGCCTTGGCCTTGGGCCTGGCCTTGGTCTTGGCCTCGGCCTTCGGCGGTGTCTTGGTCTTGGCCTCGGCCGTGGCCGGCGCGATTGCCGGCGCGGTGGCCAGCGCCAGCAGCGCGCGCACGGTGTTGAGGTTGCGGCCGGTGCCGACGTCGACCAGCGGGACCTTCAGCTTCGACGCGCCCATCCCGTCGGGGAAGAAGATGAACAGCTCGCGCCCGCGCAGGGTCAGCTGCTCACGTCCCGGGGGCACCAGCGCGGCCAGCTTCGCCGCCGTCGGCGCCGGTGGCGGCGCATCGACGAACAGCACCAGGACCCGGGCCGGCGCCGCCTCCGGGTACGGGTTGCCAGCCACGATCGCGGCCAGCTCTTCGGCATGGCGCACCATCACCGCGACCGGCTTGCCCAGGCGCGCGGCCAGCGCCCGCTCGAGCGTCGCCTTGACCACGTCGGCCGGCAGCGCGCTGCGCAGCACCAGGTTGCCCGACTGGATGTAGGTCCGGACCTCGGCGAAGCCGAGCCGCTCGGCCAGGGCGCGCAGGTCGGCCATCGGCAGCACGCCGGTGCCGCCGACGTTGACCGCCCGCAGCAGCGCGACGTAGGTCGTCACCGGCGGCTCAGCCCGCGTCGGGCGAGGTCGCACGCGCCACCGGCGGGGGCGGCGACCACGGCTCGCCCTTGAACTTGTCGCCCGCGGCCAGCTCGTCGAGGAACTGGGCCAGGCGCGCCTTCTTGGCGGCCTCGCCCACGGCCAGGGCCAGCCACTTGAGGTAGTCGTCCTGCTGGTAGCGCGGCCGGGCCCGGAAGGCCTCGAGCAGGTCGCGCTTGTCGAGGGCGGCGCGGACGTGGCCAGGCATCGGCTGCGGGGTCTTGGGGCTGGGGCCAGGGCGACTCATGGCCGCAGGGATACACCGCTTCGCCGCGGCGCGCACCCCCACCCGGCCACGGCCCTGGCCATCCGTGCCGGCCTCGCGTTATGCCTCGCCCGCATGCGCTTCTCGCAATGGCAGGCCCGGCTGGTGCCCCACGCCGGGCTCGGGGTGATCATCGACGGCCTGGTCGACGACGCTGGCGCGGCCGGGCCGGCCGACTACGTCGAAGAGGTGCTGCTGCAGCCGCCGGCGCGCGAGCCGTTCTTCGCCCTGGTCGACCAGGTCGGGCTGGTGGTGTGCCTGGGCGTTGGCGGCGACGACCACACCCACCGCGACGTGCGCGGGCGGTCGAGCAAGGGCCGGCTCAGCCAGGGCGAGTACTACCACCACGACGGCTGCTCCGGCCCGACCAAGCCGCGCGTGGTCGAGATCCGCTGCCCGGTGCAGCAGGTGCCGCGCCACGTCGCCACCGCCATCGCCCCGTACCCCGAGGTGCTGTACGCCCTGCTGCGCGTGGTGCCGGCGGCGCTGGGCGGGGAGGCCGACCTGACCCGCTGGGCCGAGGTGCTGCGCGCCGACGGCCAGCTCCCGGCCGAGGTGTGGGACCAGGCCCAGGGCGCGGTCAACCGCGCGGTCCGGCGCGGCCTGGCCGCCGAGGAGGCGCGCGCCTACTTCCGCGCCGTCGACGACGCCGCCGGCGCGTACCGGGCGCCGTGGGCCATGGGCGAGAGCCGATTCATCGCCAACAACAACCCGACCCGCACGATGCAGCACCGGCGCGCGTACCTCACGCCCCACGTCGGCGGCCAGGCCAACGGCCAGCTGGTCAAGCGCTGGCCGGCCAACCCGGAGCTCGAGGTGCACGGCTGACCTGCCCCGTGCTCGGGCCCGGCTACAGCGACGGGCGGACCGACGCGAACAGCTGCTTGGCCGCAGCCTCGAGCTCGGCCCGTGGCACGATCTGCACCAGCTGCTCGACGGTGAGCGCGGTCGGGATGTTGCCGTCTTGCACCACCACCCGCAGCTGGTTCACGCCGTCGTTCCAGTACAGCGCGAGCGCGTGCGAGTTGATGTGCTCATCCTCGGTCTTGGCCACGCCGGCCCAGTACGTGTAGATGACGTCGTCGCTGCCGATGCGCAGCTCGCCAACCTCGAACACCGTCGACGGCTGGGCCCGGACCGGCCCGGGCAGGCCGATCTTGAGCTCCTCGCTGCGGGCCTTCCACTCGGCCAGGTCGAGCTTCTTGCAGTCGACGCAGCGGCTGGCCGCGACCCGGCCGATGCGCTTGGGCTCGGCGCTGACGACGCGGACGTTGACGACGCTGGCGTCGAGCATCTCGACGCCTTGCTCGGGGAACGGCAGCTTGATCTTCGAGATGGCGTCGAGGCGGGCCTGGTCGAGCGGCACGCCCGGCCTCGCCGCGGTGGTCGCGCTACCCGCGCTGCCCGATCCGGTCGCGGGCTTGCTGGCGGGAGGGTCCTTCTCGGCCTTGCAGGCCATCGCGAGGGCGAACACGGCGAAGACGAGTGCGGCGCGCATCGCCGCCGACCGTAGCACGGGCCCTGGCTTTCGCCGCCGGGTGTCCTGGGGGATACTCGGGGCATGCTTCGGGTCGGGGCCCTGGTCGCGGTCGTGGTCGGTGTGCTGGGCCTGCCTGGCTGCCTCCAGGACGGCGCCGTGACCTGCGCCGACGGGACGATCTGTCCAGTCGACACCGCGTGCCACCCGCGCGGGTGTGTCCCGCGCGAGCAGTTGGCCGCGTGCAGCGGTCAACCCGATGGGGCGGCCTGCACGGTCGGCCTCATCAGCGACGGGGTGTGCGACGCCGGCGTGTGCCTCGCCGCCGGCTGTGGCAACCAGTTAGTGGAGCCGGCCCGCGGCGAGCGGTGCGACGACGGCAACCAGATCGACGGCGATGGCTGCTCGGCCAGCTGCAGCTCGACCCAGGTGTGCGGCAACGGGCAGATCGATCTGTTCGCCGGCGAGGGCTGCGACGACGGTGGCCTGCTCGGCGGCGACGGGTGCTCGTCGCGCTGCCGGCCGGAGGAGGCGATCTGGGTCCGGACCGACGCCCGCCCGGCCGGCCGACGCTGGGGTGGGGTCAGCCACGACCTGCACGCCGACGAGCTGGTGCTGTTCGGCGGCGACACCAACCTCGATCCGCCGACGCTGCTGGGCGACACCTGGAGCTGGCGCGATGGTGGCTGGCGCCAGCACGACCTCGTGGTGGCGCCGCCGGCGCGGACCGGCACGACCATGGTCTACGACAGCCGGCGCCGGCGCCACGTGCTGTTTGGCGGGCGAGGGGACGCCGTGCTGTACAACGACACCTGGGAGTGGGACGGCGCGACGTGGAGCCGGCCGCCGACCGCGACGGCTCCGAGCCCGCGCCAGTTCCACGCCATGGTCTACGACGCCGCGCGCGGCCAGGTCGTGCTGGTCGGTGGTGGCGGTCCGGACGGCGTGGCGCTGGCGGACACCTGGACCTGGGACGGCCAGCGCTGGCGGATGCAGACGACGCCGGCCGACCTGACCCCGCGGTTCTGGGCGGCGATGGCCGACGACCCGGCCCGCGGCCGCGTCGTCCTCGTCGGTGGGCAGGGCGACTTCGTCACCTCGCCGGTCCGGTTCGCCGACACCTGGGAGTGGGACGGCGCCACCTGGCAACAGGTCGCGACCACCTCGCCGGCCGGTGCGGTCGCGCTGGCGACGGCGCGCTTCGTGCCGGCGCGTGGGCGCGTGGTCCTGCTCGGTGGCCTGCGCGCGAGTGCAGGTGCCGCCGCCACCGATACCCTCGAGTGGGACGGCGCGGCCTGGGCGCGGGTCGGGGCCGGCCTCCCGGTCCACGCCTCGTCAGCGTTCGTCGACCGGTTCGAGCGCCTGCACCTGGTGACCGGCTTCGATACCGGCGGTCAGCCCGTGCTTCACTTCCGCTTCGCCGCCGGCGCCGCTCTCGACCCGGCCCTGGTCGGGCTGGTCGGCGCGGCCCACCCCACGGGGCGGTTCGGCCACGTCTCGTTGTTCGACTCCTGGCGCGGTCGGCGTCTGGTGTGGGCCGGCCTCGACGACCTGTTCC
>JAGPCO010000212.1 GCA_018058095.1 Kofleriaceae bacterium | reverse complement strand
GGGTTGATCCCGCCCCTGGGCGTACAGGCGAACTGCGGCGCGTCGGGCGGCACCGCGTCGACCGCTGCGTCGACCGGCGCCGCGTCGATGCGATCGGGGCCGGGGCGGTCGGCGTCGCGGGCCGGTCGGTTGTCGCCACATCCGACCAGGCCAACCGCCAGGGTCGCCACCAGCACGCCCAGGTTCTGCCTCAGCAGGACGGCCTCCCGGCCAGCTGGCACAACGCGGCCCGCTCGAGCGCGACCTCGAACACGTGGATCGCGTCGAGCTCACCGGCGAACACCGTCGGCGGCGGCCCGAGGGTGCCGGCCAGCAGCGCCAGGGGGCTTCCGGTCACGACCGGCCCGGTCGCGGCGACGCAGGTCTCAACGGTGCCGCCGGCCCAGTTGCTGTGAACACACAGCTGGGCGCCGTCGTAGGTGCAGGCCAGCAGGTACCACTGGTCGGGCGCCAGCGTCTGGTTCTGGATCGCGACCTTGACGCCAGCGCTGGTCGCGACCTGGCAGGTCGGGCGGTTGTTGTAGCCGAGGCGCAGCTCGTACTGCCCGGGCTTGCTGATGAGCCCGAACGCGACCCCGGCGTTGCCTGGCCCGGTTCGGTGCTTGGCCCACGCCAGCAGGGTGAACGCATCCGGCAGGTCGAGGCCCGGGTCGTCGTCGACGACGATGGCGCCGCTGGCCTCCGGCGCCGCCGCCGGCGAGGTCGTCCCGGCGGGCGCGTCGCGGGTGGCGCGACGGATGTTGGTCAGCGCGGCGTGAAGCCCGCGCCCGCTGCCATCGGTCGCGATCTGGTCATCCAGCGCGTCGTCGAACTGCAGGCACAGGCGCGCGCGCTGCGGCTGGGGCCCCAGGCACGCCGGCGGCGGCGCCGCGTCGAGGCCGGCGTCAGGACCTGCCCCGCGCGCATCGGCCACCGGCGTCGCGTCCGGGCTCAGGGGCGGCGCCGGCTGGAACGAGCAGGCCTGCAGGCCGAGCACCAGCAACCCGCCCGTGGTGACCCCTCCAGCACGCATCGCTGGCAACCCTAACACGGTCGTTGCGGGTATGTTCATCGACCTTGCCGACCGTCGCTGCGCCCACCACTCCCGCGCGCGGGCGTCTCGAGTTTCTCGAGGGCGTCCGCGGCATCGCCGCGCTCCTGGTGCTCGTGCTGCACCTCATCGAGACGCTTTCCCCCCGCGTGACGTTCATCCACCGGGTGTTCGATCCGGGGACGGCCGGGGTGATCGCGTTCTTCCTGGTCAGCGGCTTCGTGATCCCGCTCTCACTCGAGCGCTCGCACTCCCTGCGCCAGTTCTGGATCGGCCGGGTCTTTCGCATCTTCCCGCTGTACCTCGTGGTGCTCGCGGCCGGGGTCGCCGCCGCCGTCGCCACCCTGGCCCCGTATGCCGTCGAGGGCGCGGCCCGGTGGCCGGCGCGCCTGGGCTCGCACCTGGTGCTCCTGCAGGAGCCGGCCGGCTTCCCCGACCTCGTGCCTGGCTCGTGGACCCTGCTGGTCGAGTTCGTGTTCTACGGCGCGATCGCGCTGGCGTACGGCCTGGGCTGGTTGCGCCGCACCACCCCGCTGGTGCTGGTCGGCGCGGCCGGGCTGGCTGGCCTGGCGCTGGCCGCCATCGCGCTCGACCGTCGCCTGCCCCTCGGGCGTCCGTGCCTCTTGACCTTCGGCCTGCTCGGCCTGGCCTTCCTGCGCCACTGGCAGGGCCAGCTCACGACCCGGCGCCTGGTGCTGCTCGGCGTGGTGGTGGTGGCCGCCGGCTCACTCGCCTACTGGCAGAACTTCGGGCTGCACCACCACAAGATGTTCGCCTTCGCCTGCGTCGAGCTGTCGTTCCTGCTGGCGCTGGCGCTGTTCGTGGCCGCCTACGCCGTGCGCGCCACCTCGTGGATGACCGGATCCCGCGTCGCCACCTTCATCGGCTCGCTGACCTACTCGGTGTACCTGGTGCACCCGCTGGTGCTGGCGATCTACGCGCACTACTCGCGCTCGCCGCTCGGCTACGTCATCGTCCCGGCCGCCTCGCTCGTCGTCGCCAGCGCGACCTACCGCTGGGTCGAGCGGCCTGGCATGGCGCTGGGCCGGCGCCTGGCCGGGCGTCAGCCCGACGCCCGGGCCTGAGCGCGCGCGCCGGTCGCCCGGATGATCTCGATCACGCCGCGCTGGTCGGGCTCGCTCAGGCGCGAGCCGCTCGGCAGGCACACGCCGTGCGCGAACAGGCGGTCGGCCACGGCGCCGCCGAGCAGGCGGGCGCCGCGGAAGACGGGCTGCTGGTGCATGGGCTTCCACACCGGGCGGGCCTCGACGCCGCCTTCGGCCAGGGCGTCGAGCACGCCGTCGCGATCGGCGCCCGGGCCAGCCAGGGCCGGATCGATCGTCGCGCAGGTCAGCCAGCGGTTGCTGTGGTGGCCGGGCGCCTCGGGCATGAAGCTCCACCCAGGTAGGTCGGCCAGGCCGGCGCGGTAGCGAGCGAAGATCGCCCGGCGCGCCTCGACCCGGCGGTCGAGGTCGCCGAGCTGGGCCCGGCCGACCGCGGCCAGCAGGTTGGACAGGCGGTAGTTGTAGCCGATGTCCTCGTGCTCGTAGTGGCGCACCGGGGCCCGGGCCTGGGTCGCCAGGTAGCGGGCGCGATCGAGCAGCTTGCGATCGTGGCCGAGCAGCGCGCCGCCGCCGGAGGTGGTGATGATCTTGTTGCCGTTGAACGACAGGATGGACAGATCGCCGAAGCTGCCGGCCGGGCGGCCCTGGTAGGTCGCGCCCAGCGCCTCGGCCGCGTCCTCGATGATGGCGACGCCGTGCTGGCGGCAGGCGGCGACGATGGGCTCGAGCTCGGCGCACTGCCCGTACAGGTCGACGACGATGAGCGCGCGCGGCAGCTTGCCGCGCCGGGCCGCGGCCGCCAGCTCCTCGGCCAGCAGCGCCGGGTCGAGGTTCCAGGTCGCCTCGTCGCTGTCGACGAACACCGGGGTGGCGCCGACGTAGGCGACGGCGTTGGCGGTGGCGGCGAAGGTCAGCGTCGACAGCCACACCTCGTCGCCGGCGCCGACGCCGAGCACCAGCAGCGCCAGGTGCAGGGCGGCGGTGCCCGACGACAGGGCCAGGGCGTGGTCGACGCCGCACCGGGTCGCCAGCTCGCGCTCGAACGCGTCGACGTGCGGCCCGAGCGGGGCGACCCAGCCCGACTCGACCGCGTCGGTCAGCATCGCCAGCTCGGTCCCGGCCAGGTCGGGCGGTGACAGGTAGATGCGGGGGGGCATGGCGCTCAGCTCACCACCGCCAGCGTGGCGCCGCTGGCCCGGGTCGTCCGGGCCGCGTCGGCGGCGCCGGCGGCCTCGGGCGTGTTGTCCGGCGCCGCCTCGGTCACCGCCGGCGTGCCGGCGATGGGCGTCTCGCCACGGGCCATGCCCGGGCGCGGCGCCTTGTACTCGGGCACCAGGGCTCGCAGCGCGGCGCGCAGCTCGTCGCCGCTGGCGCGATCGGCCGCGGCCAGCAGCGCGGCCAGCTGGGCGTCGACGGCGGCGCGGTCGGCCGCGGCGATGCGGCCGATGAAGATCTTGGGGTGCTGGGTCTTGTCGGCGTGTTCGGCGTCGGTCGCCAGCTCCTCGAACAGCTTCTCGCCGGCGCGTACGCCGGTGAACTCGATCTCGATGTCGCGCCCCGGCTCGAGCCCCGACAGGCGGATGAGGTCGTTGGCGAGGTCGACGATCTTCACCGGCTGGCCCATGTCGAGGATGAAGATCTCGCTGCCCTTGCCCATCGCGCCGGCCTGCAGCACCAGCTGGCTGGCCTCGGGGATGGTCATGAAGTACCGGCTCATCTCCGGGTGGGTGATGGTGACCGGGCCGCCGCGCGCGATCTGCTCCTTGAAGATGGGCACCACGCTGCCGTTGGAGCCGAGCACGTTGCCGAACCGCACGGTCACGAAGCGGGTCGGGCCGGTCCCGGCCACCGCCTGCACCTGCAGCTCGGCCGCGCGTTTGCTCGCGCCCATGACCGAGCTGGGGTTGACCGCCTTGTCGGTCGAGATCATCACGAACTGACCGACGCCGACCTCGGCCGCGAGCTGGGCCACGACCCGGGTGCCGCCGATGTTGTTCTTGATGGCCTCGCCCGGGTTCTCCTCCATCATCGGCACGTGCTTGTGCGCGGCGGCGTGGAACACCGCGTCGGGCCGGGCCTGGCGGAAGATGTGGCCCATGCGGGTGGCGTCGGTGATGTCGGCGACGCGGGCGTCGAGGGTGAGCTCGGGGAAGGCGTGGCGCAGCTCGCGGTGGATCTCGAACAGCGCGTTCTCGAACCGCTCGACCAGCACCAGCCGGGCCGGCGCGTAACGCGCGACCTGCCGGCACAGCTCGGAGCCGATGCTGCCGCCGGCGCCGGTGACCAGCACGGTGCGGCCGCGCAGCGACGCGGCGACCACCGCCTCGTCGAGCGACACCGGCTCGCGCCCGAGGAGGTCCTCGATGGCCACGTCGCGGATGCGGCTGAGGTTGACGCGGTCGCCGACGATCTCGTAGATGCCGGGGATGATCTTGGTGTCGATGCCGGCGTCACGCGCGCGCAGGGCGATGCGGCGGATGTCGGCGCCGGGCGCGCTGGCGATGGTGATGAGCGCGCGCTTGGCCCGCTTGCGCTCGGCGATCTCGACCAGCTGATCGGACGTGCCGAGCACCGGCAGGCCGCCGATGTGGGTCCCGACCTTGCGCTTGTCGTCGTCGAGGAAGCCGACCGCGTCGAGGCCGAGGTCGGGCCGGCCGGCCAGCTCGCGCGCGACCATGACGCCGGCCTGGCCGGCGCCGATGAGCAAGACGCGATGGCGGGTGCCGTCGGTGGCGCGCCGGCGCCGCTCCTGCGCCTCGCCCTGGACCCGGCGGGTGGCGCGGGCCCCGACCAGCAGCAGGAACGCCAGCACGGTGTACATGGCGAGCACGCCGAGCGGCAGCGACAACACGCGGTCGGGCGTGATGTCGCCCGACACCAGGCGCACCACCGCCAGCACCAGCGCCGCCAGCGCCACCGCCGGGCCGATGCGCAGGATCTCGCGCAGCGAGATGTAGCGCCAGGCGTAGCGGTGCACGCCGGCCGCCAGCAGCACGGCGTAGGTCAGGGCGATGACGAACGGCCAGCGCGTCAGCGCGACGTGGGCCCACTCGCGCGGGATGCGGAACTCGAACCGGAACAGGAAGGCCAGCCACAACGCCACCGACAGCACGAGCAGGTCGACGACGACCTGGAGGCTGCGGGTCAGGGTGCGTGACATGGCGTGGAGTCGAGTTAGTGCTGCGCCGCGGGCCGGTGTTCATCGACGCGGCCAGGCCGGCCCGTCCAAGCTGGCGGAATATCACATGCCACGACGCCCGATCGAGAATGTCGGAGCGGCGCGAGGTCAGGGCCGCGCGGCGGCCGCGGCGTCAATGATCCAGGTTACTTGCGAGCCAGCGTCGGCCCCGGCGCGGGCCACCCGGGCGGCCGGCAGGTCGCGGCCCGGCCCCCCTCCCGCCAGCAGCCGGCCCAGGACCTCCGCCTTGCCGGCCCCGGTGGCGACGAAGATGACCCGGCGCGCCCGCGCCAAGAGCGGCAGGCTGGCGCTGACCCGGGCTCCGGCCCGGGCCGGGACGAACAGGCCGGGCG
>JAGPCO010000141.1 GCA_018058095.1 Kofleriaceae bacterium | reverse complement strand
CGTCGGCTGAAGCCTCCTGCTGTGGACAGGCGCAGGGCGTGGCGCGGGTGGAGACGGGCGTGGAGAGGGGCAGCGCCTGCCCACAGCAGTCCGCCCGGGCCTGGACGTGCGGACCCTGAGGGGTGTTTTCCACCCTGGACCCCTGACACCCGGCTTCGCCGGGTGGGGTCTGGGTCAGGGACGGATTCGAAAGAATCCGGTTGGGGGAGCCACGACAGCCCCGGGGAGACCGCTGTGGGCAGGCGCCGTCGCCGTGGCTCGCGCGCCCTCACGCCCAGCTTCGCCGGGCGCCTGTCCACAGCGCGAGGCCGAAGGCCGACCCCGGGGCGATCCGGAGTCGTTACGGAGTCGGACTGCTAGCGCTGGCCGCGGACCCGGGTCGAGCCGGGGACGAGCACGCCGCGGAAACACACCGGGCGCGCCTCGCCCTCGACCAGGTACGGCTCGTAGCGCCAGCCGCGGATGGCGTCGAGCACCCCCTGGCGGGCGCGGGCGCCGATGCGGGTGTCGAGCTCGACCGAGGTGACGCCGCCGCGGGTGTCGAAGCAGACCCGGCCGCTCACCGCGCCGTCGCCGTCGGCGGTGTCGGCCGCGGTCAGGCTCGGCACCGTCCCGGACAGGCGGTTGACCACGCTCGCTGGCACGGTCTCGGGTCCGCGCGGGCCGGATCCCGCCGTCGGGCCGGCGCCAGCTGGGGCGGCGTCGGGCGTGCGGATGACGAAGCGGTCCCGGTCGCCGGCCGGGTCGCCCTGATCACGATCGTCACGGCCGGTCGGGCCACGTGGCGCGCCGGGCTCGAGCCGAGGGTTGAAGACGTTGTCGCGGCCGATCGCGGCGACGAAGTCCTTGCGGTAGACCTCGCGGCCGCCGCGGCGCAGGCTGATGCGGTGACGCCCGGGGGGCACGGCGATCGTGACCGGCGACGGCTGCGGGTGGACCACGCCGTCGATCACCACCTCCAGCCCGGCCACGGTGTCGACCACCAGCGAGGTGGTGGTCGGGCTGATGCTCTCGGCCGCCTGCCGCTCGAGGCCGAGCCGGAACGTCTGCACCTCACCGGCGGCGACGTCGACGTCGTAGATCGTGCCGCGGTAGCCGTCGCGGCGCAGCTCGACCTTGTAGGTCCCGGCCGGGACCTGCAGCTGCCACGGGCTACCCTGATGCGGGGCCTGCCCCTCGACCAGGATCTCGGCGTCGGCCGGCTCGACCGCGAAGCGGAGGGTGGCCAGGTCCGGGGCCGGCGCCGACCCGGCCGGTGCGGCCGGTGGCGCACGGTCCCCGCCGTCGCGTGCGAGCAGCGCGATCAGGCCGACCGCCAGCAAGGCCAGCCCGACCAGGCCGATGATCAGCTCGGTCGGCAGCCGGCGCCGCTGCGCCGGCAGCCCGGTCGCCGTGGCCACCGTGCCCGAGGCCGAGCTGGGGCTGACCAGCCCGGAGATGCCGCCGATGGAGGTCGGCGCGGTCGGCGTGGGCGAGGCGGCGCGAGGGATCGGGCCGGAGGTGGCGCCGGAGCCCGGCACCGTGAGCGCGCGTGATGGTCGACCGGCCCGGTCGATGAGCAGGGCCGACTCCCGCGCCAGCCGGGCCCGGGCCTCGGCCTTGCGTGGATCGAGCGCGCTGCCGCTGACCGAGGTCGATCCGGCGGCGCCGAGCGGGTCGTCGCTCGAGCCGGTCGGGAACGTGCTGGGGCGAGAGCCGGCGTCGCTGATCGCCGCCGGCACGGCGGCGCCGAGCGCGGGCACGGCCAGCGCCGCGCTGCTGCGATCGGGCACGTCGTCGAGGGCGACCGGCTGGGCGTCCTCGTCGCCGCCCCAGGCCAGCTCGGCCGCCGCGGCCTCGTCGGCGCTGACCGACAGCACCCCGCCGCCAGCCCCGGCGCCGAGCGCGGACATGGTCTGCGCCGCGCTGGCGCCGGTCGGGCGCGGCGCGAACGCCCGCGCCAGCCATCCGGCCACCTCGCGCGCGCCGTCGGCCAGGTCGTGCAGGTCGGAGTACTCGAGCAGGCGCCGGCGCAGCTCGCCCGCGCTCGGCCAGCGATCGGCCTGCTCCTTGGCCAGCGCGCGCAGGATGACCGCGTCGAGCTCCTTGGGCCAGGCCGGGTTGAGCGTCGACGGTGGCACCAGCTCGCCGCGCTGGATCTTGAGCAGGGTCTGGTACTCGGTCTTCTGGGTGAACAGCGGCCGGGCGGTGATGAGCTCGTAGGCGACGACCCCGAGCGAGAACACGTCGGACCGCCGATCGAGCTCGGCCCCGGCGATCGCCTCGGGCGACATGTACGCCAGCTTGCCCTTGACCCGCCCGGTCTCGGTCCGCAGCTCGGGCGACTGGGCCTTGGCGATACCGAAGTCGAACACCTTGAGCTGGCCGTCGCTGGTCAGCAGGAGGTTCGACGGCGAGATGTCGCGGTGGACCAGCCCGAGCGGGCGGCCCTGCTCGTCGACGCTGGTGTGGGCGTACTCGAGCGCGTCACACACCTGGGCCAGCAGGCCGAGGATGACGGCGACCGGTGGTGGCCCACACACCCGGTGGCACTGGCGCAGGACCCGGCGCAGGTCGCGCCCGGGCACGAACTCCATGGCGATGAAGTAGACGGTGCCGACGCGGCCGAGATCGAGCACCCGGACCACGTGCGGGTGGTTGAGCAGCGACGCCAGCTTGGCCTCGCGCACGAACGCGCGGACGAACGTCTCGTCGCTGGCCAGGTGGGGCAAGAGGCGCTTGAGCGCGACCACGCGCTCGCTGCCATCGGCGCGCCGCTCGGTCGCGCGGTGCACGGTGGCGACGCCGCCGACCCCGAGCCGCTCGTACACGCGGTAGGGGCCGAACTGCTCGGGCGAGGTGCCCTGCTCGTCAGCGGCCATGCCCCCCGAGCGTACCGCGGAAGCGCTCGACGTGGCTGACCAGTGCCGCGCCGAACCGCTCCAGGTGAGCCCGGGTCGGTTCGTCATGCAGCGCCCCGTCGGGCCCGAACCGTTCGCCGGCCCGGGCCACCAGCACCTCGGGCTGGCCCAGCACCGGCGCGTCGAAGAACACCATCATCTGGCGCAGGTGGGCCTGGGCCCGCATCGACCCGCTCATGCCGGTCGAGGCGCCGACGACGGCGACCGGCTTGCCGCGCAGGGGCGAGCTCGCGGGCGGGCGCGACACCCAGTCGAGCGCGTTCTTGAGCACGCCCGGGATGCTGTAGTTGTACTCGGCGGTGGCGAACACCACGCCGTCGGCGTCGGCGATGGCCCGCTTGAGCGCGCTGACCGCGGCGGGATCGGCCACGCCGTCGGGGAAGGCGTCCGGATCGAACATCGGCAGGTCGCGCAGCCCCTCGAAGGGGGTGAGCGTGGCGCCGGTCGGCAGGTGGGCGCCGACGGCCAGGGCCAGGGCCCGGTTGAACGAGCCGCGGCGCAGGCTGCCGACGATGGCGAGCAGACGGATCATCGGCGGACTCTAGCTGACCGGACGCCTGGTCGCCGACCGCCAACATGCTCGACGTGGTGGCGGTGACGGCTGGGCCCGGGGCTGCTATAGAGCCCCATGCGCTGGTTCCCCGCCGACAAGCTACGTGTGCCAGCCGCCGAAGCGGCGCTCCCGGGGCGCTCGGCCCGGATGCGTGTCCCCCCCAAGCATGAGGTCTCGGGGCACCCGCTGGCCCCGCCGTTCCCGCCCGGCCTGCGCACGGGGCTGTTCGGCCTCGGCTGCTTCTGGGGCGCCGAGCGCAAGTTCTGGCAGGTGCCGGGCGTGTGGACGACCGCGGTCGGCTACGCCGGAGGGCACACGCCCAACCCGACGTACGAGGAGGTGTGCTCCGGCCAGACCGGGCACGCCGAGGTCGTGCTGGTGGTGTTCGACCCCGAGCTGGTGCCGTTCGAGCGCCTGCTCGCGGTGTTCTGGGAGAGCCACGACCCGACCCAGGGCATGCGCCAGGGCAACGACGTCGGCACCCAGTACCGCTCGGCCATCTACCCGGTCGGCCCGGAGCAGCTGGCGGCGGCGCGCGCCTCGGCGCTGCAGTACGGCGCCGCGCTGGTGGCGGCCGGCCACGGCGCGGTCACCACCGAGATCGCGCCCAGCCGCGAGTTCTTCTACGCCGAGCCGGCGCACCAGCAGTACCTGGCCAAGAACCCCGATGGATACTGCGGCCTGGGCGGCACCGGCGTGGTGTGCCCGGCCGGGGTCGGCGTCGTCCCCAGCGTCGGGACCTGAACGCACGGTCGCGGTCGCGACAGAATCGTCACCGCTGGTGTTGCTCGGCTCCAGCTAGACTGACGCCTGGTGCCGCGCCTGCTCGTCCTGCTGGGACTCCTGCTGCAGGGGCCCGCTTGTCTTCGTGACCCGAGCGTCTCCTGCGCGGACGGGACGCTCTGCCCAGCCGACCGGGCCTGCGACGATGCACACGGTTCCTGCGTCGCGCCCGAGCAGCTCGTCGCATGCGAGGGGGTCGCGGCCGGCGCCTCGTGCGCGACCGAGACCCTGGTCGGTGCCTGTTACGACGGCGTCTGCCTGCCGACGGGATGCGGCAACCACATCATCGACGATGGCGAGGCGTGCGACGACGGCAACTTCGAGGCCGGTGACGGCTGTAGCCCCGACTGCCGGTCGGCCGAGCGGTGCGGCAACGGAGTGACCGACCTGGGCGAGGCGTGTGACGACGGGGGCCGGGTCGACCGCGACGGGTGCGACTCGGGCTGCCGGGACGAGGTGGTGACGGCCTGGCGCACCGGGGTGGCGCCGCCGCAGGGAGGGGCGGTCGTGTACGACGCCGGGCGGCGGCGGCTCGTGATGCCGGCCGGGCTGGACATGTGGGAATGGGACGGCCAGGCGTGGGCCCTGCTCGCCGCCAGCAGCGACGTCCGCAACGTGGCGGCGGCGTACGACGCGGAGCGCGGCCGGGTGGTGACCGTCGGGCTGCGCAGCGACACGCTGGTGCTCGGGGACTGGGATGGTGTTGGTTGGGTCGAGCGCCCGACCACCGGGGCGCCGATGGCGGCGGCCTACGCCATCACCCGGGCGTTCGATGCGCCCGACCGGCACGAGCTCCTCGTCGTCATCAACGCGGCGATGTACGCGGTCGACGACGTCACCTCGACCTGGACGGCGCTCGGCGCCGTCGCCAACGACCCCTCCTCCCAGGCCACCGCGGTGGCCTACGATCCGATTCGGTCCCGCCTGGTCGCGATCAGGCCTGGGGCTCACCCTTGCTGTTCTGCCCCGACCGCGCCGAGCACGTGGGAATGGGACGGGGTGGCGTGGCAGCAGGTCGGCGCTGGACCGGCACCCGATCGTGGGCACGTCTTGCAGTGGGATCCGACCCGGCAGCGCCTGCTAGCCATCGGTGGGGTGACCATCCACGAGGCGTTCGAGTGCTGCGACCAGGTCGACTACCACGACACGATCGAGGCCTGGGATGGGGTGTCGTGGACCGCGCTCCCGCTGTCCACGTTCCCGCTCGCGGACTACGCGGGCGGATGGGTCGACCCCGTCAGCGGTACGCCTGGGCTGATCGACTTCGCCGGGCACCTGTGGGACTTGAACTCGCCGGTCGCGGTCGACCGGACGCCGCCGCACCCTCGGAACATCACCACCATCGTGGCCGACCTGGGCACCGACCGGGTGGTGGCCGTGGCCGGCGATCGCACGACCTGGGCGTTCTCCGACGGCTGGCACCTGGTCGTCACCCCGACGGCGCTGCCCGGCTCGGGCCGTGGGACCCACGACCCGTCGCGCGGCGGCGTGGTCCTCGCCGTCGCCAGCGCTGGACGGACCACGCTGTGGCGGCTCGCCGACGATTGGGCGCCGGTGGCCGACCTCGGCCCCATCAACGTCACCAGCGTGGGGTACGACTACGCGCGACGGCGCCTGCTCTTCTTCGACAGCGGCCTCGGGCTGTGGGAGCTGCCAGCGGGCGCGACCACCCCACGCGCGCTCCCAAACCCCCCGAGCGACCTGGCGCGGGGCACGCTGGCCTTCGACGCCAGCACCGGCGGCATGGTGGGGCTCGGTGCCGGCGGGCAGCTGTACGACCTGGTCGAAGACACCTGGGTTCCGACCCTGTCGCCCGGGCCGGGCTTCTGGATGGTGTCGTCATTGCGGTCGGGCGGGGTGCTGTTCCTGCCCGGCCGGCCCGGCCTGGCCTGGCGCCGCAGCGGCATGCGCTGGAGCTCGTTCCTCGTCGAGCAGCACCTGGGAACCTCCGCGGTGGAGCGGCTGGGCGGCGACCTCCTCGAGGTGTTTCCCGGTGGCGTGGTGGGCCGGGGCTGGCGTGGCGTGCGGCAGCTCGAGGCGTGTGGTGCCGGCGACGAGGACGGTGATGGCCTGGTCGGGTGTGCCGACCGCGACTGCTGGGGCGGGTGTGCGCCGGCGTGCCCACCGACGATGTCCTGCTCGCCGTCGTGACCTCGCGGTCACGGCCCGAGCACGGCAGCCTGGGCCGGGCCGGTGAACCGGCGGGTCGGGTCGAGGGCGTCGCGCAGGGCCAGGAAGCGCGGCAGCTCGGGCCAGGCCGCACGCACCTCGTCGACGCCGTGGCGCAGCTCCTTGCCCCAGTGCGGTCGGGCGTGCAGGCCGGCCAGCTCGCGCCAGAAGCCGGCGAAGTAGCGATCGGTGTCGGCGCCGCTGCTGTAGGCGCCGAGCTGGCAGGTGTCGCCGCCGTGGGCCGGGCTGAGCCAGCCGCTGTCGGCGCGGACGAAGCGGATCTCGAGCGGCCAGGCCACCGCCAGCCGCTCGCGGGTGAGCAGGCCGACGGTGCGCTCGACCGCCTCGCCCGCCTCGGCCAGCGGCAGCGCGGCCTCGGTCTCGCGGTGCCGGGCCGGCATCGGCGTCGACAGCATGAGCGTGCTGGGCCCGACCCGGCGCGGCTGGCGCAGGGTGCGCGCGACCAGCCGGGTCAGCGGCGGCACCAGCGGCCGGACCCGGTGCAGCTGCATCATCGCCGGGAACACCAGGCGATGCAGCACGTGCTCGTCGATCCATCGCTGCCGGGCCGGGTCGGGTCGGGTCGAGGTCGGCTCGTCGGTGCGCTGGTAGCGATACACCAGCGCGTCGCGGGTGTGCGGCAACCACCACGCCTTGACGTACTCGCTGCTGCGAGCGATGGCCGGCAGCGCCGCGGCCAGCCGCGTGATCGGGACCGGCTCGATGGTCTCGGCCAGGCGGAACGCCGGCTCCACTGGCAGCGTGACCTCGGTGATCACCCCGAGCGCGCCGAGGTGGCAGCGCGCGCCGTCGAGGCGCGGGTCGCCGGCGCCGATGGTCACGACCTGGCCGCGGCCGTCGACCAGGCGCAGGCCGCGCACCAGGCTCGACAGGTTGCCGTGGACCAGGCTCGAGCCGTGGGTGCCGGTGGCGATGAGCCCGGCCACCGCCTGGGCCGCGACCGAGCCGACGATGGGCAGGGCCAGGCCACGCGCCGCCAGCGCCGCGCTCAGGTCGCGCAGCCGGGTCCCGGCCCGCACCGTGGCCAGCCCGGCCGCGACGTCGACCGCGACCAGGCCGGCCAGCTGGTCGAGGCACAGCGCCAGGTCGTCGGGCGCGGCCAGCGCCGACCATGAGTGGCCGGCCCCGACCACCCGGATCCGACGGCCAGGGCTGGCCGCCACCCGCTCGGCCACCTCGGCCTCGAGGGCCGGGGCCGCCCACTCGCGCGGCCGGCTGCGCACCGTGCCGGCCCAGTTGACGAAGCGCCGCGCCATGGCACCGACGCTATCACCCCGGGCGCCGCGGCCTGCGGCGGGCCGGGCCGCTCACGCCATCAGAAGCCGTAGCCGTCCATCACCATGTAGTAGTACATGGCCGCCGAGTACACCTGGCCGTCGCTCGCGTGCCCACACGCGTAGTTGTACGCGCCGCACTGCATGCACATGTCCATGCCGAGCCGGACGTAGGCGCCGCTGCCAGCCATCTGCTCGAGCTGGTCCTTGGGGAGCTGCGCCACCTTCATCGGCTTGCGGGCGGTCTTCTTCATGCGCTCCTCGGAAGCAAGGCCCGTGCGCGGTGCAAGCCGTCGAGATCACGAGCGGGCCTACGGTGTGGATACACACCAGGGTCTGCGCAGTTCGTGCAGGTGCACAACCTGGCCGCCAGGCCGGCGCCGTCAGGCGAAGCTGTCGTGATACGCGGCGTCCTCGATGGCGACCGCGGCGGCGGTCCGCGCCAGCGGCGCGAAGGTGTCGAGCATGACGGCCAGCTCGTCGGTGCGGGTGGCGCCGATCGAGCGCTCGTACGCGCCCGGGTGCGGGCCGTGCGGGATGCCCATCGGGTGGTGCGACACGCTGCCGGGGCCGACGCCGCGGCGCGAGGTGAAGTTGCCGTCGCAGTAGAAGATGATCTCGTCGCAGTGGGTCGAGCTGTGCGGGTACGGGCAGGGGATGGCGTCGGGGTGGAAGTCGACCAGGCGCGGCACGAAGCTGCACACCAGCACACCACGCCCCGCGAACGTGCCGTGCCACGTCGGCGGCAGGTGCACGCTCGACACCCGCGGCTGGAACGCCAGGATGGGGAAGGCCCACGGGTACACCGTGCCGTCCCAGCCAACCACGTCGAGCGGCGAGTCGGGGTAGGTGAAGCCGTGCCAGCGGCCGCCGCGCTTGACCGCGAGCGCGCGCACACCCTCGTCGAGCGGGCCCCGGAACGCCGGCCGCTTGAAGTCGCGGTGGCAGTACGGCGCGTCCATGCGCAGCTGGCCGACCTCGTTGCGCCACTGCCGCGGCAGGTGCAGCCCGCCGGTCAGCTCCATCCAGAACCAGTGCTGCGGCTGCGCCGACGGCACGAAGCGGTGGACCAGGCCACGCGGCACGAACACGTAGTCGCCCTGGGTGAACTCGACGTCGCCGAGCTGGGTCCGCAGCACGCCGCCACCGGCGTGGACGTAGATGAGCTCGTCGCCGTCGCCGTTGGCGACGTAGGCCGGGTCGGGCGCGTCGGGGAAGGCCACGCCGGCGGTGACGTCGGGGTTGAACAGGAGGGCGACGCGGCCGTCGAGGGCCGAGCCGCGGCCGGCGCCGAGCCGGGCCGGCGTGGCCTGGTAGTGCCGCTTGGCCAGGGGCGCGTCGCCGACCGGGACCGGGACCGACCAGCCGTGTGCGGCCGGGGCCAGCCGGTGGGTGTGCGGCCGGCGCAGGTGGTAGAGGATGGTGTACGGCCCGTCGAAGCCGTCGCGGGTGAAGCACTCCTCGTGGCGCAGCTCGCCGTCCTGGCGCAGCTGGACGTGGTGCTTGCCGGGTAGCGCCCCGGCGGCCATGCGGTCGAGCATGGCCGGCCTAGATCTTTCCCTGCGCGCGCTGATCGCGCTCGATGCTCTCGAACAGGGCGCGGAAGTTACCGGCGCCGAAGCCGCGGTCGCCTTTGCGCTGGATGATCTCGTAGAAGAACGGCCCGGCCTTGGCGTCGGCGTACAGGCCCGACGCCTCCTTGAGGAAGATCTGCAGCATGTACTTGTGGTGGGCGTCGCCGTCGACCAGCACCTGTAGCTCGCGCAGCACGGCCAGGTCCTCGTCGATGGCGCCGATGCCCGAGGCGGCGATGCGGTCAGGCAGCGCGTCGTAGTAGGTGCCGGGCGTGGGCATGAAGGTCACGCCCTGGGTGCGCAGGCCGCGTACCGCGGTCAGGATGTCGGTCACCGTCAGCGCCACGTGCTGGACGCCGTCGCCGCGCAGCTCCTCGTTGAACACGTTGATCTGCGAGCTCTTGAAGAACGGGCGGGCCGGCTCGTTGTTGGCGAACTTGACGTTCGAGGCCGGGTCCCACATGACGATCGAGCGCAGACCCGACCCGGTGGTGCGCCGAGGGTCGACGTCGGAGGTGTGGAACTCGACGTGCCACAGCTGCTCGAGGCCGAGCACGTGCTCCATCCACAGCAGCGCCGGCTTCATGGTCTGGAAGTTGGAGGTGACGTGGTCGATGGCGCCGAAGCCGAACTTGTTGCCGCCGGTGCCGGCGGCCATGGCCGGGGCGGCGACCGCGCCCGGGTACAGCGCCCCAAAGCCGGTGCGCTGGCGGAAGCGGAACGTGCAGTCCCCGAACGGCGTGGTGATCGAGAACTGGCGCAGGGTGCCGCCGTCGTCGGTGAACGTCTGGATCTCGTCGATCGGCGTGCCGCCGCGCTCCTCGAGCAGGCCGAAGGTGCGCTCGATGTCCTCGACCTCGAACACCAGGGTGCCGACGCCGTCGGGGTGCTTGCCGAGGAAGCGGGCGGCCCGGCCGCCGCCGCCGATGGGCGAGCTGCAGACCACGTGCAGGTCGCCGGCCGAGAAGCAGGCCGACCGTTGCAGGCCGGCCCGCTCGAGGTCGGGCCCCGAGCGCCAGGTCTCGGCGAAGTCGAGCAGGCCGGTGTAGAAGCGCCGGCTGCGCTCGAGGTCGTGCACGTAGTAGTGGATGCCTTCGAGGCGCTTGATTCCGAGCGAGGGCAGGGTGGCCATGGCGAGCTCCTGGGCGGCGGGTCGAGGTGGCCGGCGCTCAGGCCGGGCGGGCGTCGGGTTGACGATCGGGGTGCGCGGCGGTGAACGCCGGCAGCGTGTTGCAGGCGGCCTCGATCGCGGTCAGCGCCGGCAGCTCGTCGAGCGCGACGCCGAAGCGGCGGGCCGAGTACAGCTGCGGCACCAGGAACAGGTCGGCCACGCTCGGCGCGTCGCCGACGGAGAAGCGGCCGCGCACGTCCTGGCACAGGGCGTCGTACGCGCGCAGGCCGGGCGCCATGAAGTCGCGCACCCAGGCGGCGTCGTCGCCGCCGAGGGCGCGGACCCGGCGCGTGGTCGACAGGTTCTGCAGCGGCTGGATGCCGGCGTTCACCAGCTCGGCCAGCGCGCGGGCGCGCGCCCGCAGGTACGGGTCGGCCGGCAGCAGCGGCGGGGTCGGGTGGACCTCGTCGAGGTACTCGATGATCGGCAGCGACTGGGTCAGGTGCCGGCGGGTGTCGCCGTCGACCAGCTCGAGCGTCGGCACCTGGGCCTGCGGGTTGCGCGCGCGGTAGTCGGCTGTGGCCTGCTCGCCGCCACCGTCGGCGATGATGTTGACCGCGACGTAGTCCCAGGCCAGGCCCTTGAGGCCGAGGGCGATGCGGACCCGGTAGCTGGCCGACGAGCGCCAGTAGTTGTGCAGGCGCAGCACGGTCGGCCCGTGATCATGCAGGCGCGGCTCGGGCGGCATCAGGCCGCCGGTCCCGGCGCGACGACGTCCTGATCGATGCGGCCGAACACGCTCGAGGCGTCGTCGTCGGGGTCGCGCAGGGCCTCGACCCGGATGTGATCGCCGACCTTCATGAACGGCGTCGACGGCTTGCCGCTGTCGATGATCTCGATCATGCGGCGCTCGGCCAGGCACGACACGCCGCGGGCGCGATCCTCGTTCGACACCGTGCCGCTGCCGACGATGGTGCCGGCGCCGTACGCCCGGGTCTTGCACAGGTGCTGGATGAGGTCGAAGAACGAGAAGTGCATCTCCGGCCCGGCGTCGCAGTCGCCGATGACCTCGCCGTTGTAGGTCGAGCGCACGCGCAGGTGGGCCCGGCCGTCCTTCCAGGCCGGGCCGAGCTCGTCGGGGGTGACCGCGAACGGCGCGAAGGCGGTGGCCGGCTTGGACTGGAAGAAGCCGAAGCCCTTGGCCAGCTCGTCGGGAATCAGGTTGCGCAGGGTGCAGTCGTTGGCCAGCATGAGCAGGCGGACGTGGCGGCCGGCGTCCTCGGCCCGGGTCCCGATCGGGGTGTCGCCCAGCACCACGCAGACCTCCGACTCGTAGTCGAGGCCCCACGCCGGGTCGTGCAGGACGATGGGATCGGTCGGACCGAGCAGGTCGCTCGAGCCACCCTGGTACACCAGCGGGTCGGTCCGCAGCGTCGGCGGCGGCTCGGCCTTGCGCGCCTTGCGGACCAGGATGACGTGGTTGAGGTAGGCCGAGCCGTCGACCCACTCGTAGGCGCGCGGCAGCGGCGAGCCGAGGTGGACCTCGGGGCTGGTGAGGTCGAGGGCGTCGACCGGCGGCTCGAGCTCGAGCCCGACCGCCTGCTCGTGCAGCACCGGCGCGGCCGCGTCCCAGTCGTCGAGGGCGTCCTGCAGGCTGGGCCAGCGGGCGTCGCCGGGCACGGCGCGGCGGCCATCGGGGTGGACGACCAGCAGCCGGCCGTCGCGGGTTCCATCACGCAGGGTAGCGAGGCGCATCGGCGCGGAACGTAGCCCTCGATCGTCGACGGGGTCAACCCGTGGCGCGGGCTGCCGCCTCGTCGGTGACAGGATGACGACGAGCAGGCCGACCGACTGGCCAGGCGGCCGCAGCGGCCGGGGTGTGTCCTGGTCAACCTGGCGGATCCGATGGCGCGATCGCCGGCCCGACCAGGGCATGCCGCGTGCACGCCG
This sequence comes from Kofleriaceae bacterium, assembly GCA_018058095.1. GTDB lineage: Bacteria > Myxococcota_A > Polyangia > Haliangiales > Haliangiaceae > JABFXX01. Next base: position 7,241 of record JAGPCO010000141.1, on the reverse strand, counting down.
CGCCGGCCATGAAGCTGATGATGCCTCTGCTGGTGGCTACCGCGGTAGCCAGCTGTGCCGGGTCCGACGACGGCGCGACCGGCCCTGGCCCGGATCTGATCCTGGGCGAGGACGAGGAGAAGGAGGACGCCGCGCCCGGCGTCGAGGTGGCCGGCTTCCTCGACCCGGCCCGCGCGGTCGACGGCGCCTTCACGACCAGCGTGCCGCGCCTGGGCTACGTGTTCTACGCCAAGGCCGGGACCTCGGTCGGCGTGGAGATCACCCGTGCCGGCAGCGCGACCGGCCTCGACACCGAGCTGCGCCTGCACGGCCCGCGCGACGCGTTCGGCCGCTACCCGGCCCAGCTCGCCGAGGACGACGACGCCGGCTACGGCAAGCTGTCCAAGGTCGACGACCTGACCATCCCGGCCGACGGCTTCTACCTGGCCGAGCTCGCGCCGAAGACCGCGCCGACCGCACGCAAGCCGGTGCGGCTGGCCCTGACCTGCGACGGCGGCAGCTGCGAGCGCCCGGCCGCGCCCATCGGCAACGATCTGCGCTGGGCCGCCCGCTCGGCCGAGTACCGCGCCCAGTCGATCCAGGCCTACGCGCTGGCCACGGCCCGGCTGCAGGCGCGCGCCGCGACCGGCCTGCCGGCGGCATGGGGCGTGGTGCTCGACATCGACGAGACGACGCTGTCCAACCTGACCTATCAACAGGAGCGCGGCGAGCTCGGCGTGGCGTACTCGACGACGTCGTGGCAGGCCTGGGTCGCGCGCAAGGCGGCGACGCCGATGCCGGGCGCCAAGGCCTTCCTCGACCGGGTCCGCGCCCTCGGCGGCAAGGTCGTGCTGGTGTCCAACCGCAAGCAGGACGGCGAGTGCCCGGCCACCGCCGACAACCTGGCCGCGGTCGGGATCCGCCCCGACGCGATGTTGTGCCGGACCAGCACCAGCGACAAGAACCCGCGCTTCTCCGCCGTGGCCGCGGGCACCGCCGGCCTGCCGCCGCTCGAGGTGGTGCTGTTCGTCGGTGACAACATCCAGGACTTCCCGGCCCTGAGCCAGGACGTGCGCGACGACGGCGACGACGCGCTGGCCGGCTTCACCGACCGCTTCGTGCTGCTGGCCAACCCGATGTACGGGTCGTGGGAGAAGAACCCTTAGCAGGGCTCGATCACGGCCACGGCCGAGAGGGTTTGGGGCCGGCTGTCGACACCGCAGGGCGCCGCGCCCTTGGGTCGATCGCGAGGTTGGTACACGCGCTGACGTGGTGAATGAGCCGTCGTCGTCGTCGTCGGACGCCCATGCGAAACCTCTCCGTCCTCCTCTGCTCCCTCCTGCTGGCGTGCGAGCAGGCGCCCTCGTCCGCGCCGTCGGCGCCGTCGGCGGCGCCGGTGGCGCCCGGGGCCAGCGCGCCGGCCGCGGCGCCGGCGCTGGCCGGCGTGACCCGCCTGGTGTACGAGCGCCCCACGCCGGATCACGCCTGGCAGGTCGTCACCACGCTGACCGACGCGGCCGCGCTGGCGGCGGTGGCGCGGGCGATCGGCGCCGGGCCGACCTCGGACGCGCTGCGCCGGTGCCCCGACACCTCGCGCCTGGTCGGCTACGCCGGTGCCGACGACGTCCGGGTCCGCCTCGGCTTCTGCGGCGACGCCGGCGACCCGTTCGCCGGCGCCGAGGTCGAGCTGGCCGGGCAGGGCCGGCGCGGCCTGACCGTGGCCGACGCGGCCGCCCTGGCCGCGCTGCTCACGCCGCGGCCGTGACCGCCAGGAGCGCCGCCGTGACCTCCGGACCGCGCTCGAGCTCGCCGTGCGACGGCACGAACAAGGTCGGCGCCAGCGTGGTCAGGGTCTCGGCCGCCCATGCCTGGTAGGCCCGCTTGTCGCGCAGGAACAGGCGCTTGAAGAAGGGGTTGGTCATGAGGCGGTTGCGGAAGCCGGCCAGCGTGAACGGAAAGCCGACCGTGCGCAGGTTGACGATGGCGTCGCACACGTACAGCACACGCAGGTCAGGCCGGACCACCGCCAGCCAGGTCTCGCCCTGCTTGGCCATCGGCGGGCTGTGCAGGCTGGCGCCGTCGGGCAGCGCCGCCGCCAGCGCCTCGAGCCCGTGGATGGTGAGGCCTGGCAGCTTCTTGCGCAGGCGCGGCTGGGCGGTCGGGTGCGCGACGATCTGCGCCGACGGAAACGCCCGCTGCCAGTCGGCCAGGCCGGCGTTGTGGAAGTGGTTGGGCGCGAGCAGGAAGCGCACCTCGCTCGGGCCGGCCACCTCGGCCAGCGCGGCCCGGGCCTCGTCGCCGCGGGTGCCCGGGCTGGCCACGACCAGGCCGCCGCCGCGCAGGCCGAGCGCGACCATGCGGACCTGCTGCTTGCCGTAGGTCGCGGCCAGGAGCGGCAGCGATGGATCCAGGACCTGCCAGGGGCTGGGCATGGCGGCATCAGAACACGAGCTGGCCGTGGCCGACCACCACGGCCGCGCCGGTCAGCGCGACGCGGTCGCCGCGCAGCGCGCAGCCGAGCTCGCCGCCGCGAGCGCTGACCTGGTGCGCGTGCAGCGTGGTCCGGCCCAGCCGCGCCGCCCAGAACGGGGCCAGCACGCAGTGGGCCGAGCCGGTCACCGGGTCCTCGTCGATGCCGTGGTTGGGGGTGAAGAAGCGCGACACGAAGTCGACCCCGGGCGGGATGCCGGGCACGGTCGCGCCGGCCGCCGTGCCGGCGGTGACGATGACGCCGTCGTCGCACAGGGTGGCGAGCAGGGCCAGGTCGGGTCGGACCGCGCGCACCACGTCGCCGTCGGCGACCTCGGCCAGCAGCTTGTCGGCCCGGTGCAGGCCACGCACCGGGGCGCCGAGCGCGGCCTCGGTCCGGCGCACCAGCGCGGGGTCGTCGACCGGCGTCGGCGGGCGCGCCGGCAGGTCGAGCGTGAAGCCGTCGGTGTCGGCGCCGGCCCGGGCCACGGTGAGCACGCCGCTGCGGGTGGTGAAGCGCACGGCGTCGGCGCCGGCGCGCCCGGCCAGCACCACCACCCCGGCGGCCAGGGTGGCGTGCCCGCACAGGTCGACCTCCACCGTCGGCGTGAACCAGCGCAGGTCGAGCGCGCCGTCGGCGCGGCCGCGATCGACCACGTACGCCGTCTCCGACAGGTTGAGCTCGGCGGCGACGGTCGCCAGCAGGGCGTCGTCGGGCCACGCTGGCAGGACGATCACGGCGGCGGGGTTGCCCGCGAACGGGCGGCGGGTGAAGGCGTCGACGCGGGTGTAGCGCCAGGTCATGGCCGCACTGTAGCTCCGCGCCCCCGAAGATCTCGCACGGCGCCCCGCGTCTGTCGTCGTCGCCCGCGCCTTGGCCGCATCGCGCAGGTCGGTCATAGTGCGCGCCGTGTCGTCGCCTTCGCAGCCCTCGACGCCGACGACCTCGGCCGCGACCTCGACCCTGTGGCTGGCGCTGGCGTCGGTCTACCTGATCTGGGGCTCGACCTACCTGGTGATGCGCTGGGTGGTGGCCGAGCTGCCGCCGATGCTGATGGGGGCGATACGCTTCACCGCCGCCGGCGCCATCCTCCTCACCTGGGCCCGGCTGCGCGGCGCGCCGTGGCCGAGCCGGGCCCACTGGCGCAACGCCATGGTGATCGGCGCGCTGATGTGTGTCGGCGGCAACGGCGTGGTCGCCCTGGCCGAGCGCTCGATCTCGTCGGGAGTGGCGGCGGTGGTGTGCGCGACCATGCCGCTGTGGCTGGCGCTGCTGACGGTGGCCACGGGCGAGCGCATGCGCGGCCGGGAGATCCTGGGCCAGGTCCTCGGCTTCGCCGGCGTGGTCGTCCTGCTCGGCGGCCAGCTGGGCGGGGCCGAGCTGGGCGGCACGCTGCTGGTGGTGCTGTCGCCACTGTCGTGGGCGGCCGGCTCGCTGCTGGCGCGCCGGCTGGTGCTGCCAGCCGGGCCGATGGCGCCGGCGCTGCAGATGTTGTGCGGCGGCCTCCTCATGGCCGGCATCGGCCTCGGCACCGGCGAGCGGATCCACGCCGTGCCGTCGACCGGGGTCATCGTCGGCCAGCTGTACCTGCTGGTGGCCGGGTCGCTGGTCGCGTTCTCGGCCTACACCTGGCTGCTGCGCAACGCCCGTCCGGCGCTGGCCACCAGCTACGCCTTCGTCAACCCGCCCATCGCCGTGCTGGCCGGCATCGCCTTCGGCGGCGAGGTGGTCGGCGGCACGCTGGTCATCGCCACCGCGCTGGTGGTGGCCGCGGTCGCGCTGGTGGTGATCAGACCTTCGCCATCGCCCGCTGCCCCAGCTGCGCCAGCACCCCTGGCGCCGCCCGGGCCAGCGCCCAGATGACCCAGGCCTCGGGCGCGACCGGGACCAGGGCCCGATCACGCACCACGGCGTCGACGATGGCGGCGCCGACCAGCGCCGGATCGGCGCCGCGCTTGCGGAACCGATCGACCGCGCGCGCCGCCGCCGCCTGCGCCCCGGCGCCGCTGCCGCGCCGGGCCTGCTCGACGATGCGGGTGTTGATCATGCCCGGGCAGATGGCCGACACGCCGATGTGGTGCGGCGCCAGCTCGGCGCGCAGGCCCTCGCTCAGGCCGCGCACGGCGAACTTGCTGGTGACGTAGGCCAGCACGCCGGGCGCGCCGTACAGGCCGAGCACCGACGACACGTTGACGACGTGGCCGCCGGCGCCGCGCGCGACCATGGCCGGTACGAAGAAGTGGCAGCCGTGGACCACGCCGCGCAGGTTGACGCCGAGCAGCCAGTCCCAGTCGTCGAGGCTGGTGTCGAGCAGGCCGCCGCTGACCGCGACCCCGGCGTTGTTGATCAGCACGTCGACCGCGGGCACCACCGCGTGGACGGCGTCGGCGAAGGCGGCCATGGCGGCGCGGTCGGCCACGTCGACCCGGTGCGCCAAGAGGCAGCGCGGCCCGAGCGCGGCGGCGATGCCGGCCAGGCCGTCGGCGTCGACGTCGGCCACGATCAGGCGGGCGCCGCGGGCGGCGAACGCGAGCGCGGTGGCCCGGCCGATGCCGCTGCCGGCGCCGGTGACCAGCACGACGCGGCCGGTCAGCTCACGCATGCGCGTCGGCCCGGCGCGCGGCGACCTCGGTGACCCGCGGCTCGCCGCGCGCGGCCCAGGCCGCCACCAGGTGGTAGGTGTCGCTGTCGTCGGGGTGGAAGTCGCGCCGGAGGTAGTCGCGGATGCCGCGCGCGAACACCCGGCGCAGGATGCCGACGTCGGCCTGGCCAGCGCGCAGCGCGCGCAGCTGGCGCAGCGCGGCCGGCACCGACACGCCGTCCTGGCGCAGCAACATGCGGGTCGCCAGCGCCCAGTAGGCGCCGAGGAACAGGGTCGCGAAGGCCAGCCCGGTCACCCGCAGCCGGTACGACGGTGCGACCTGCCGCAGCACGTCGAAGGCCACCGCCTTGTGCTCGATCTCCTCGGCCGCGTGCCAGGCCAGCAGCGCGCGCATGGCCGGGTCGGCGTGGTCGATCACCCCGCCGCGCAGCGCGTCCTCGGCCATGATCGCGGTGAAGTGCTCGCTGGCCGCGGTCACCGCCAGGCGCAGCTCGGGCGAGATCCACGACTCGAACCGGCGCGAGGTGCGGGTGTACCAGGCGAGGAAGTCGTCGATCTCGAAGCCCTGCGCGCGCAGGGTGTCGGCGACGCGGTCGTGGGCGTGGGCGTGGCGGCCCTCCTGCTGCGAGAACGCGCGCACGGCGGCGAGCAGGCCGGGGTCACGGACGCGCTCGGCGAAGTGGTGGACCGATCGCACGAAGAAGCGCTCGCCGGCCGGGAACAGCAGGTTGACGCCGTTGGCGAGGTGGGTCGCGGCCGGGCTACCGGCCAGCCAGTGCCGAGGCACCTCGGCGAAGTCGCCGGTGAAGGCGCGTACCGTCACCGGCGGCCGGCCGACCTCCGCGGGGGCGGGGGCGGGGGTGGCGCTCGGCGCCGGCCGGGGATGCGAGGAGGGAGAGGGCTGCATGAACCTCAGCATAGACCGTATTGACCAAGAGTCAATAGTGGGCCACGCGATGGGAGAAAAGCGCTTGCGGGTCGCCGTGGTACACCGAGGCATGGCCAGGAAGCCCGCCCGCAAGCGCGCCCCGGCGCCGCGGATCCGGCTCGGCCTCGACGAGCGCCGGGCCCAGCTGCTCGAGCTCGGCAGCCAGGTCTTCGCCGAGCGGACCTACGACGAGGTGTCGATCGACGACATCGCCCGCGCCGCCGGTGTGTCCAAGGGGCTGCTCTACCACTACTACCCGACCAAGCGAGACTTCTACCTGGCCGGGCTGCGCCGCACCGCCGACGAGCTGGTCGCCAAGGTGCTGGCCGCCAGCGAGGGCAAGGCGCCGATCGACCGGGTCCGGGCCGGCCTCGACGCCTACCTCGATCACGTGCTCGAGCAGGCCGCGCCGTTCGTGGCGCTCATGCGCGGCGGCATCGGCTCCGACCCGGAGGTGGCGGCGGTCATCGAGGACACCCGCGGCCGCCTGCTCGGCCGCATCATGACCGACGGCGCCGGTCATCCCGGTGGCCCGCTGACGCCGCTGCTCGACCGCCCGCTGATGCGCATTGCCCTGCGCGGCTGGCTCGGCCTGGTCGAGGCGGCCAGCCTCGAGTGGCTGGCATCGGGCCCGGGCGCCCGTCAGCACCGCGAGGCGCTGCGCGAGTTCCTGGTCGCCATGCTGCAGGCGACCATCGCCGCCGCGGCAGCTCAGCGCGCGTAGGTGACGCTGAAGATCAGCGCGCGTAGGTGACGCTGAAGATCACCGAACGGCCCGCCTGAGGCATGGTGCGCGACGCGTACGGCGAGGCCGGCAGGGACAGCTTCCAGTCGAACACGTTGTACATGCCGAGCGCGTAGCGCAGGCCGAGCCGGCTCGACGTGCCGGAGAGGACGATGTCGGCGATGACCGCCCGCTTGGTCTTGTCCTCGCTGCCGAGGTCGATGCGGCGGGCGTCCTCCAGGGTCGCCCGCACGCCGGCGACCAGCTGGTTGGGGATGATCGGCCCGGTCGCCTTCACGCCGGCGTAGTGGGTCGGCGCGTTGGGCAGTTCACGCGAGGCGTCGGGGTCGGCCTCGTCCGGGGAGCCGGCGTAGCGGCCGTGCAGGAAGCCGTAGTAGGCCGCCAGCATCGTGTTGGCCCGGAACTCGCGCTTGATCTCGAGGTCAGCACCGAACATGCGCTGGTCGACCGGCGAGTTGCGATAGTACAGCACCCCCTCGGCCCACTGGTCGTTCACGTTGGCCGGGTCCATGTTGTG
>JAGPCO010000022.1 GCA_018058095.1 Kofleriaceae bacterium | reverse complement strand
TCGCTGTCGCTGTCGCTGTCGCTGTCGCTGTTGCTGTTGCTGTTGCTGTTGCTGTTGCTGTTGCTGTTGCTGTTGCTGTTGCTGTTGCTGTTGCTGTTGCTGTTGCTGTTGCTGTTGCTGTTGCTGTTGCTGTCGCTGTTGCTGTTGCTGTTGCTGTTGCTGTTGCTGTTGCTGTCGCTGTTGCTGTTACGGGTTGCCAAGGTCCGCGTTCTCCTCGGATCCGGCTCGCTGCTGCTGCTGCTGCTGCCGCTGCCGCCGCTGCCGCTGCTGCCGCTGCCGCTTGCCGCCGCCGCGCCCCACCTCGCCCGCCCCCCTGGTACCGTCCTCCGATGGACGTGGTCAGGAAGGTCCGAACCCAGCTCGAGCACGGCACCCTCGACGGGGACGAGGCGGTGGCGCAGCTCGAGGACCTGGCCCACCGCGGCGCGACCCGGGCCATGCGCCTGGCCGCGGCCGAGCTGCTCGGTGACCTGGCCGGGCGGGCCCACCAGGTCGAGTGGGTGGTGGCCGAGCGCGCCGCCTTCGCGCTGCTCGAGCTGGCCCGGCTGGCCGAGGGTCGGGTCGAGCGGACCGGGGTGCTGGCGGCGATGGGGCGCGGCTTCCGCAACGCCTGGCTGCTGCCGTACGTGCACCGCCGGCTGTTCGACGATGACGACGACGTGATCGTGGCCGCGCTCGGCGCCGCCGGCGGCCTCGGCCTGCCCGCGCTCGAGGAGAGCGTGCTGGCGTTCGTCGGCGAGGCGCGGCCGCCGCGCCTGCGCGGGGCGGCCATGGCCGCGCTCGGGCGCATGGGGGCGATGAGCGCGGCCGGCCGCCTGGTCCCGTGGATCGGCGGCGACGTCGACGACGCCGTGCTGGCGCTGACCGCCCTGACCGAGATCCGCGCCGGCGTCGGCGCCGACGCCGCCCTGGGCGCGATCGAGGCCGACCTCGAGCCGGAGCTGACGGTGGCGGCGGCGCGGTACCTGGCCGAGCTGGGCGACGCCCGGGTCCTGCCGGCGCTGCGCCGCCTGGCCCGGGCCGGCGACGCGGCGACCCGCCTCGGCGCCAGCCAGGCCGCGCGGGCCTACAAGGCCGAGCGCGACCGCGACGCCGGCGAGCGGTTCCTGGTGGCGATGGCCGAGTCCGACCGCGCGGTGCGGTCGCTGCTGGCGCGCCGGCTGCGGACGCTGCCGGTGGCCGACGTGCTGGCGCAGGCCGAGGTCTTGCTCGACGACGATCCGGCCGGGGTGGTCGAGGTGCTGGGCGAGCTGCGCGCGCCCGAGGTGACGCGGTTCCTGCTCGCGGTCGCGGCCCGGCTGGCCCTGCCGGTGGTGGTGCGGGCCCGGGCCATCAGCGCGATCGAGGCCGACCTGCCGTGGGAGCAGGCCGCGCTGGTCGAGCTCGCGGTCGACCCGGCCGCGCCGGGCGAGCTGCGCGCGGCCGCGGCCCAGGTGCTCGGACCGTTCGTGACTGGACGCGACCTGCTGGCCCGGCTCGGCGCGCTGGCCACGGCCGGGCCGTCGCTGCGCGCCGCGCTGCTGTGGGCGGTCCAGCTCGCGGTCCGGCCCGACGCCGAGCCGGGCGCCGGCGACGCGCTCGGGCGCGAGCTCGAGCGGGTGGTCGGGGGCCTGCTCGGCGACCCCGAGCCGGCGGTGCGGCGGCGGGCCGCCTACGTCGCCGGCAACCTCGAGCTGCGCGGGCTGGTGCCGGCGTTGCTCGGCACGATCGCGGCGACCCAGCCGGTCGACGTCCGGTTGGCCGGACAGATCGCGCTGGCCGAGCTCGGCACGCCGACGCCGGCGGTGGCCGACCAGCTGGCGGTGGTGATGATCGGCGAGGACGACGCCCGCGTGCTGACCGCGGCGGCGCGCGCGCTGGCGGCCTGGTCCGGGCCGGGCCGCGCCCTGCCGGCCCGGCTGGTCGAGCGGGCCCGGGCCCAGCTCGGCGGCGACGACGAACGCGCGCGCGAGGCGTGGGTCCGGGTCGCCGGGCTGGCCGGCGGCGCGATCGCGGTGCCGACCCTGGCGGTCCGCATCGACGACGCGGCGCCGGCGGTGCGCGGCGCCGCCCTGCTGGCCATCGGCCGCATCGGCGGGCCGGCGGCGACGCCGGTGCTGCTGGCCGGGCTCGATCACGCCGACGTCGCGCTGCGTGAGCGGGCCGCGCTCGGCCTGCTCGGCGCCGCCGATCCGGCGGCCGGGCCGCGCCTGGTCGAGTTCGCGGCCGGCGACGGCGACGGCGCGGTCCGGGCCCGGGTCGCGGCCGAGCTGGTGGTGGCGCCGACCGGGCCGGCCCGAGCCGCGCTCGACCGCGCGGTGGTGGCCGCGCTGGCGCGCCTGCCGGCCGACGACCCGGCCTACGAGCCCCTGGTCAATCGCCGCATCGAGCTGGCGCGCGTCGACGGCGACGGCGCCGGTGACGCCGGCCCGGCCGCGCTCGACGTCGACGCCAGCATCACCACCCTGTTCCCCAGCTTCCCGGCCATGACCCAGCTCGGCGCCCTCGCCACCCTGGTCAAGAGCATGCGCACCGCCGAGGCCCTGTACCACGCGACGCTGCGCCTGACCGACGCCGACCAGTCGCCGCCGATCGTGCTGTGGATGAAGGTCATGGAGAACTACGTGCACGCCTGGCTGGGCGGGCGCATGGCCGCGCTGCAGCGCGAGCCGCACGTGTTGTTCTCGTACGTCGAGCGGGTCTCGGCCTCGGCCTGGCCGAGCTACCAGCGGTGGCTCGAGCCGCGCTGGCGCGACCCGGTCGACATCGGCGGCGCCCGCGTCGACGTCCCGGTCCGGGCCATCACCAACGCGATGCGCGAGCTGCAGGACCACCGCCGCAAGCGGCTCGACTCGCCGCTGTCGGTGACCGAGTGGTCGCGCCTGCTCGTGCTGTTCGCGGTCGATCACCCGTCGGGCATGCAGAACCTGTTCAAGCTCAAGGCGCGCAGCGCCGACGAGATGGTCCGGCTGGCGCACAGCCTGCACGCGCTGGCCGCGGTGCGCAACGCGGTGACCCACCGCGCCGCCGCTGGCGCCGACACCGCGCTGGCGTTCCGGCGCGACTTCTACGCCGCGTTCGAGACGCTGGTGCACCTGGCATGAGCGAGGTCGCCCCCGACCCGCGGTTCGTGCAACGGCTTCGGCCGACCCCGGCCGACATCGACGAGCTCGGCCACGTGTCGAACATCGCCACCCTGCGCTGGGTCCAGGACGTCGCGGTGGCGCACTCGCACGCGCTCGGCTGGGGCTGGGACCGCTACCGGGCGGTGGGCGGCATGTGGGTGGTGCGCCGGCACGAGCTCGACTACCTGGCCCAGATCGAGCCGGCCCACGAGGTCGAGCTGCGGACCTGGGTCGAGCGCTGGCGCGCCGCCTCGTGCGTGCGCCGGACCGACCTGGTCCGCGTCGGCGACGGCGGCGCAGGCGGCGCCGAGGTGGTGGTGGCCCGGGCGGCGACGACGTGGGCCTTCGTGCAGTGGCCGGCCGGCCGCCCGACCCGCATCCCCGACGAGCTGCGTCGCCTGTTCGCGGGAGCGTGACGCGCCACCGCCGGGCGATTGCGGGCGGGCTCGGTGGCGCCCGGTCGGCCTGCGATCGACACTGGCGGTGGGAGGAACCATGATCGTCCAGCTCACGCTCGGAACCGCCAGCGCTCGCCTCGACCCCACCAGCAACCGGCTCTACGCCGGGCGCGACCCGCAGGCCTGTGGCCTGGCCTTCCAGGATCCGGGCCTGTCGCGGCGGCACGCCGAGGTCTGGCTCGAGAACGGCATGACCTACCTGCGCGACCTCGGCTCGTCGAACGGGACCTGGGTCGACGGCCAGATGGTCGGCGCCACGCCGGTCGCGCTGCGGCCCGGGCAGCAGGTGTACCTGGGCATGATCCCGCTCGGCTTGGCCTGGCAGGGCGGCGCCAGCAACGGCGCGACGATGATGGCGACCGAGATCCCCGACGCCCTCAAGCAGCTGATCGAGGCGCGCCAGCGCCAGCTCGCGGCGCCGGCACCGGTGGCCGCGGCGCCAGCGGCCAGCGCCGGCATCGGCGTCGGCGGCGCCAGCGCGCCGCTGCCGGCCGACTTCGCCTACCGCCGCCAGGGCGCCAACGACAACGGCGTGCTGCTCATCGCCCTGCGCCAGGACACGTTCTGGAACGGCGGCATGGTCGAGGGCTTCATCGAGTTCACCGCCACCGACAACGAGAACGTCGCCTCGATCACCGTCGAGCTGGTCGAGTTCCACAAGAAGGGCCCGTCGGCCGGCCACGTGTGGGACCGCGTGCTGGTCCGGCAGGGGCCGTGGCGGGCGCAGAAGGGCGACGTGCTGCCGCTGCCGTTCCAGCTGCGGGTGCCGCCCGGGACGTCGGTCACCGGGCGCGACGTGCACTGGGAGCTGCACGGCCTGGTCGACATCAACTGGGCGGTCGACATCGAGTGCACCGTGCCCATCTCGATGCGCAACACCGACCTCGAGCGGGTGCGCGACGCGCTCGGCTCGCTCGACTACCGCATCGTCGATCTCGACTCGGCCCCGCTCGGGCAGCGCTTCGAGGGCAAGTTCCAGCCGCCGGCCAACCTGCGCGCGCAGCTCGGCATCATCGACATCGACCTGGTGGTCGAGTACCTCGGGGCCAACCTCAAGGTGCAGATGCACGTCGACAAGAAGGGCATGTTCAAGCGCGACCGCGACGTGGAGCAGGTGTTCGACCTGGCCCGGTTCCGGGCCGCGCCGCTGGCCGAGGTCGCGGCCAACTTCAAGAAGCAGATCGACGACATCATGGCGATGTGATGCCCGGCGCCGCCGCACCAACCAGCCGGCGGTAGCTGGCCAGGAGGGCGGCCGCCAGCGCCGCCGGCGCTTCGGCCGGCAGGTCGTGGCCGGCGCCGGCGAGGGTGGTGACGACGAGCCCGGGCCGGGCCGCCTGGGCGGCGGCGGCCAGCGCGACCATCTTGGGGTCGGCGGCGCCGACCACGAGCTCGACCGCGGGGTGGGTGGCCAGCACTGCGCGCAGGTCGGGCATGGCGCCCAGGCTGGTCGCCTCGAGCGTGGCGGCGAGGGCGAATGAGTCGTGGGTGGCCCGCGCCGCCGCCAGCGCGGCGTGGACGGCGGGCGGCGCGTGACGTCGGCTGGCCAGCACTGGCTGCGTGTCCCACGCGCGATAGAAGGCCGCCGGGTCGGTGCGCAGCCGCTCGGCCCAGCCATGGTCGGCGGCGCGCCGGGCCGCGCGCTCGCCGGGGTCGGTCAGGCCGGGGTTGACCGAGACCAGCACGGCACGCCGGGCGTGGCCGGCGGCGACCAGGCCCAGGGCCAGCCGGGCCCCGAGCGAGTAGCCGATGACCAGGTCGGCGGCGGCGGCGGGTGCGGCCAGCGCGGCGACGGCGTCGTCCCACGCGCGCGGGATCGGCCGACCCGCGTGGCCGGGCAGGGCGACCGCGTGGACTGGCAACTGCGCTGGCCAGTGGTCGAGGACGGCCGACCATAGCCCGGGGGCGCCAAGGAAGCCGTGGAGCAAGGCGACAGGCATGGCGGGCCAGGTAGGGACGAACGTGCTCGGGTCAGTTGTTCCAGGTCGCGCCGCCAACTAGCGAGGACCTGGTCGGCGCCAGTTGGCCGCGCGCTTGCTTCTACCACGGTCATGTCGAGCCGCCGCACCCTCCTGGTCCTGGCTACCGCCCTCGCCACCCCCCTCGCTGGCTGTTCGCCGGAGGTGGTCGACTCCGACGCCGACGCCATCGATCAGTACATCTGGTCGCTGCCGTACCTGCCGAGCGACCCCGAGCAGGTGCAGATGGGTGACCGCGGCGCCGCGACCCAGGACGGCGACTACCTGTGCACGACGCAGAACCTGGCCGAGACCCGGCAGTACGACAAGATCGTGGCCTACGCCGCCAACAGCGAGTCGATGTGGCCGGGCGCCATCCTGTCGGGGGAGTCGGTCCTGACCGGCCTGTTCACCCAGAACGTGTTCCGGCGCGAGCCGATGACCATCTCGGTCGGGCTCGAGAGCCTCGAGGGCAAGAAGTCGGCGGTGGTGCGCAGCCCCAGCCTGGCCGGCTACCGCGACGCACTCACCTCCATCCTCGACGCCACCGTGACCGGAGCGACCCCGGCCAACATCTACTCCGAGATCGAGGAGGTCCACTCCGAGACCCAGCTGTCGCTGGCGCTCGGGGTCGACGTGTCGTGGGGGCTGGGCACGGGCAGCGTCGAGTCGAGCTTCGACTGGTCGCGCGAGGAGACCCGCAGCCGCTTCGTCGTCAAGTTCACCCAGGCCTACTACACGGTCGACATCGACGTGCCCGAGACCCCGAGCAGCTTCTTCGCCAGCGACGTGTCGCTGGGTGAGGTGCAGGCGCGGATGACCGCGCAGAACCCGCCGGTGTACGTGTCGTCCATCACCTACGGCCGCATGGTGCTGTTCACCTACGAGTCGGACTACTCGTCGGAGGAGATGAACGCCGCGCTCGAGTTCGCCTATAGCGGCGGGGTCGACGTGTCGGGTGACGTGTCGGTCAGCTACAAGGAGATCATCTCCAACAGCAAGATCACCGCGTACATCCTGGGTGGCTCCGGCGCCGACGCGGTCCGCTCGCTCGACAGCTACGAGGCGCTGATGGACTTCATCCGCGCTGGCGGCGACTACTCGGCCGACTCGCCGGGGGCGGCCATCGCCTACAAGCTCAACTACCTCAAGGACAACGCGCCGGCCCGGCTGTCGTTCACCACCGACTACGATCTGCGCGAGTGCGAGCGGGTCAGCCAGCGAGTCAAGCTGGTGCTGCGCAACATCATGGTCGAGAACGCGGCCGACTCGGGCGACGACCTCGAGCTGTACGGCCGCATCTGGGCCGAGGCCGACCAGGGCGGCGAGCTGTTCAACAAGAACGAGGACAACTACGTCACCATCCGCCAGGGCGAGGCGTGGCCCAACGGCGCCCAGGTCAGCGAGATCATCCTCAAGGTCAAGCCGCAGCCGGGTGAGGCCATCCGCCTGCGCGCCGACCTCAAGGACTACGACCCGTACCTGCCCGACGACGACATGGGCAACGAGACGGTGCTGGCGCCGTTCGAGTCGGGCTGGCGCAAGGAGCAGACGGTGATGCTGACCGGCGACGGCGCGCGCATCAAGCTGACGTTCCAGATGACGCCGATGTGAGGCGGCGCCGCCCGGGTACGGACACCGCGCCCTACCGCACGCGCGGGGCGTCGTCGTCGTGGCCGAAACGCCAGCGGACCCGGCCGTGATCGAGGCGGACCGCCTCGGCCTTGCGCAGCGGATCGAAGTCGGCCGCGCGGGTGAGCAGGGCGCCCAGGCCTGACAGGCCGGGCTCGTGGCCGACCAGCACCACGGCGACATCATCGCCGGCCCGGGCCAGCACGGCCAGCTCGGCCGCGAGCGCGCGCAGGTCGCCGCCCGGGCCGAGCTCGGGCCGGGTGGTGACGGCCTCGACCCAGGCCAGGCCGGCCACCACCAGCTCGGCGGTCTGCACCGCGCGCACCAGCGGGCTGGTCCACACCGCCGTCGGCGTGCAGTCGTGCCAGCGCAGCCGCTCGCCCAGGGCCCGGGCCTGGAGGCGCCCGGTCGTCGACAGGTGGCGAGCCGGGTCGGGCAGGGCGCGGGTCTCGTCGACCGCGTCGGCGTGGCGGATCAGGAAGACCTGCACGCGGTCAGTGTCGGCCACGTCGCGGCCCGGTTCAAGCTCACCACCACCCGAGCGCGCGCTCGAGCGCGAGCACGGCGAAGGCCACCCCCAGCGTGACCACGGTGAGCGGCGCGCCGTAGCGCAGGAAGCGGGTGAAGCTGACCTCGCCGCGTGGGCCGGCGCCCTCCATGACGATGATGTTGGCCACGCTGCCGAACAGGGTCAGGTTGCCGGCCAGCGTCGACGCGAAGGCCAGCATGACCCAGCCCCAGGTCGGATCGGGCATGGCCGGGACCCAGTGAGCGGCGACCAGCACGAACGGCACGTTCGACACCAGGTTGGACGCCACCACGGTCAGGCCGACGAAGGCGGCGTCGCCGAGCGCGTCGCCGCGCGCCACCAGCGGCTCGACCTGGCGGAACGCCTGCTCGAGCGCGCCGGTGCGCGCCAGGCCGGCGACGACGACGAACAGGCCGCCGAAGAAGAGGAGCAGCTGCCAGTCGATGCGCTCGAGGGCGCGGCGCGGCTCGATGCGGGCGGCCAGCACCAGCAGCGCGGCGGCGGTCATCGCCGCGCCGTCGAGGCGGACCCCGGCCAGCGCCAGCGCGGCGAACAGCCCGAGCGCCGCCAGCGCCTTGCCGGCCAGCAGGTGGTCGATGGCCGGGCGCGGCGGGGAGCGATCGGCCAGCGGGCCGGGCGGCAGGTCGGGCGCGAACATCCAGGCCAGCGTGGCCAGGCCGGCGACCAGCGCGGCCACGCCGGCCGGCAGGGCCAGCACCAGGTACGTGGCGAAGCCGGGATCGCCACCGGCGGCGGCGCCGATGATCATGTTCTGCGGGTTGCCGCTGTACGACACCACGCCGCCGATGTTGGCGCCGGCGGCCAGCGCCAGCAGGTAGGGCAGGGCCGGCAGCCGGGCCTCGACGACGACGGCCACCACCAGCGGGGTCAGCACCACACACACCGTGTCGTTGACCAGCAGGGCCGACAGCGCGGCCGCCACCAGGCCGGTGCCCCACAGGAGCGAGCGGGCGGAGCGGGCCCGGGTCAGGACGAGGTAGGCGGCGAGGCGGAAGAACTGGGCCTCCTGCAGGTAGGCGGCCAGGATGAGCACCCCCAGCAGCAGCACCAGCACGTGCAGGTCGACCGCGGCCAGCGCGGCGTCGAGTGGTAGCCCGGCCAGCGCGACCATGGCCACGGCCCCGACCAGCACGCCCGAGGGCCGGTCGAGCCGGAGGATGGCCAGCTGGCGGCTGGCGATCACCAGGTAGGTGGCGACGAAGACGACCAGGGCCGCGGTCACGAGTCGCACACGATACCCGCAGGTCGCAGCCGGCGGCAGGCCTGTCAACGCCGGGCAGGAGGCCGGCCAGACCCCCGGCGCGGGTCGGGCGTGACGGGGTGGATGACCCACACCCTCTCGTTGTCTCGGCCCGCGGCCGTGCCGGTCCGGTCCGGCCGGCGCTGGCTGGTCGGCCTGTCGCTGGCCGCGCACGGCGCCGGCCTGGGCGCGCTCCTCCTGCTGGCGATGTGGCGCATCGACAAGCTGGCGATCGAGCGCGGGCCGCTCACCATGATGGTGGCGCCGCCGCGTGGCGGTGACCTGGGCGGGCCCAAGGGGGCCGGCACGCCGCCGCCGAAGGTCGACAAGGTCAAGCCGGCGCCCAAGGTCGCGCGCGACACCGTGCAGCCGACCCCGGCGGTGGCGCACACGCCGACCCCGGCGGTGGCGACCTTGCCGGAGGTCGGCGCCGGCGACGGCAGCGCCGGCACCGGCGATGGCGGCGGAGGCCCGGGCGTAGGTCCGGCCACCGGCACCGGGTGCACCATCCCGCCGTGCGGCACCGACGACGGGCCGGGCGACGGCGATCCGCCGGAGCGGGTGGTGGAGAAGGCGCCGCAGCTGGTGGCGCCCAAGGTCGTCGAGGGGCTGCGCATCGCCGGCGACCCGCAGATCCACCCGCCCGATCCGGTCCGTATCGCCATGAGCCGCGACGGCAAGCAGCGGGTGACCGGCACGGTCAAGCTGTGCCTCGACGCCCGCGGCGCCGTCAGCTCGGCCACCGTGCTGGCGTCGACCGGCTACCCGGCCTACGACGGCAAGCTGACCTCCGGCGTGCGGACCTGGCGCTACCGGCCGTACCAGATCGGCGGCCAGGCCGTGCCGGTGTGCGCCACCGTCACGTTCGTGTACGGCATGCGGCGCTGACGGTCGCCCCTTGTGCTCGGTGGCATCCCGGGTAGGGTGCCGCCATGAGGGCGCGCCTCCGTCGGGTGCTGGCCGCCGTCGCCCAGAGGGGCAGCGGTGGACGGGTGCTGTGGCACGGCCCGCGCGATCACCGCCGCATCGCCCTCACCTTCGACGACGGCCCCGACGATCTCACGCCGAGCTACCTCGAGGTGCTGGCCGAGCTCGCGGTGCCGGCCACCTTCTTCGTCATGGGCGATCGCCTCGCCCTGCGGCCGGCGGCGATGGCCGCCTACCGGGCCGCGGGCCACCAGGTCGGCAGCCACGGCTACGTCCACCAGCGCTTCACCCGGCAGTGGCCGCGCCAGCTGCTGACGCAGCTGCGCCGGTGCGACGCGCTGATGGCGCCACGGCCCAGGGCGCACGCGCGCTGGGTCCGCCCACCCCACGGCACGCTCAGCATCGTCGCCCTGACGACGCTCCTGGCTGGCGGTTACACCGTCGGCATGTGGTCGCACGACAGCCGCGACTACGACGGGGCGGCGGCGGCGCGGATCGCCGAGCGGTGCGGCCCCGACCGGGTCACCAGCGGCGACGTGATCCTGCTGCACGAGGGGCAGGCCCAGACCGTGGCCGCGCTGCGCACGCTGGTGCCGCGCCTGCGCGACGCCGGCTTCGAGCTGGTGACGATGGAGAACCTGTAGCGCGCGCGACCCGCGCGGTGCGGTGGCCAGGCCTGGGCCGCAACCGGGACGGTCCTTATTGGTCGAGCGTGACCAGCACCGCGAGCTCGAACGTCGCGGGAGTTGGGACGTCGCGCGGCAGCTGCGCCTTCGAGAATCTCCATCGAGCTGCACGCGCCGCGACACACGCTTCGAGATCGGGCGACGTGGTGCCACGGGCGACGACCTGCTCGGTCCGTCCCTTCCGGTTCACCGCGAAGGACAAGACCACCTTGCCGCGCAGGCCGGGATCCTTGCGCAGCGTGGCTCGGTAACACGCACGCAACTGGCCCATGTACCCGTGTCTCACTCGTCGGACTACCGGCTCCGACGGCGACAGCGTGTCGTCGGTCGCGCCGGCATCGCGAACCACGACCTTCATCTGCGGCTTCGGCTGGGGGCCAGGTGCGGGCAAAGACCACTTGTCTTGCCCCAGCTTGCCGAGATTCCCGGTCTTGTCGTCTCCTCGCGTATCGGCTGGGTCAGCCAGGCTGATGAAGACGAACAACAGCGCAGGCACCAGGCGGCTCCACATGGGCGTGAGTGTGACTTGAGATGCGGACCGATCCAGCTCGAATGCGCGACCGTGACGAGCCTGGGTACGTCGTGACGCGTTTCCTGTGCCCCGGGCGCCATGTCTTGGCGCCCGTGGTCACAGCCCTGGCCCCGTGTACATTGCACCGATGCGCGCGCGCCTGAGCCGGACGCTGGCCGCCGTCGCCCAGCGCGGCAGCGGCGGCCGGGCGCTGTGGCACGGCCGGCGCGATCGCCGGCGGATCGCGCTGACCTTCGACGATGGTCCGAACGACCTGACGCCGGCCTACCTCGACGTGCTGGGCGAGCTCGCGGTGCCGGCCACGTTCTTCGTGATGGGCTACTACCTCGAGCGGCGGTCGGAGGCGATGGCGGCGTACCGGTCCGGAGGCCATCAGGTCGGCAGCCACGGCTTCTTCCACAAGCGCTTCACCCGGCAGTGGCCCGGTCAGCTGCTACCGCGCCTGCGCGACGCCGGCCTCGAGCTGGTGACCATGGCGGAGCTGTAGAGCCGGGGATGGCGAACACGTCGACGCTGGTGGTGACGCTGGCCGCACCGGCCGCGCTCCTGGCCGGCTGGCCGGCCGGCGCGATCGACGACGTGCTCGATGACGACGATCGGGCCCACGGCGAGCGCCTGCGCTTCGACGCGGATCGGGCCGAGGCGCGCGCGTCGCGCCTGCTGCAGCGGCTGGCCCTGTCGCACGCCGTCGGCGACGCGGTGGCGCCTGCGGCGTGGCGGTTCGAGGCGGCGCCGGGCGGCCGGCCGCGGGTGAGCGCGCCGCGCCAGCTGCCGGCCGGGCTGGCCTTCTCGGTCGCCAACACGCGTGGCCTGGTCGGCTGTGCGGTGTGGACCGGGCCGGGCGCGACCGACGCCGCGCTGGGGTTCGATCTCGAGGCCATCCCGGCGGTGGTGCCGGCCGAGGTGCTGCCGCGCTGCTTCACCGTGGCCGAGATCGTCGCGCTGCGTGAGCTGCTACCGGACGCGCAGCCGGCCCGGTTCGCGGCGATGTGGACGATCAAGGAGGCCTACCTCAAGGCGCGCGGGCTCGGCCTGGCCGCCCCTCTCGATCGCTTTGCGGTCGGGTTCGGCGCCGATGACGACGAGCGGGGCGCGCCGACGCTGGTGATCGATCCGGAGCTCGACGACGACGGCGGGCGCTGGCGGGTGGTGGCGTGGCGCGAAGCCGGCGCCGGTGCCATCGATCACGCCGCCGCGTTGTGCCTGGCCGAGGGCGCAGCGGCGCTGGTGCCGGTGGTGCGCTGGCTCAGCCCCGGCGCGACAGCGTGCGCCGGGCCAGGCGGATGAACTCGCGCGCGGTCGGGCCGGCCAGGACCAGCGCGCCGAGAACGAAGACCACGGCGCCGGTGGTGATCTCGAGCGCGAGCACGGCCGGCGCCGCCAGCCCGAGCTCGGTCAGGCCGGCGCGGGCGGCCTCGACCGCGACGAACATCGGCACGCAGGCCAGCAGCGGCCGGGCCACGCCGACCAGGTAGGCCGCCGTCGGCACGTCGGTCAGGGCGCCGGTGGTGATGATGGTGGCGACGGCGTGGCCGGCGTAGGCGATGCAGGCGCCGACACACGCCCACAGCGGGCCGCCGAGCAGGCCGAACAGCGCGACCAGGCCGAGCACGGCGAGGGCGCGCGCGAACGCCAGGATCATGATGGGCCGGGTCCGGCCGACGGCCTGCAGGTAGGCGATGGCCGACCACGTGGTCGGCCGGAACACCGTCATCACGCTGAGGATGGTCAACATCGGCGCCATCTCGGCCCAGCGCGGGTCGAAGAACGCCTCGACGATGGTCGGCGCGACCGCGCCCAGGCCGACCCCGAGCGGCGCCACCAGCAGGGCCATGAGCGCGGCCGAACGCACCGCGGCAGAGCGGCGCTCGGCCGGCTCCATGCGCGAGAACGACGGCATCAGCACCTCGCCGACGTGCTCGGCCACGTTGGAGATGGGCATCTCGGCCAGGCTGTACGACAGGTTGTAGCGGCCCATCACCGCCGACCCGAACAGCTTGGACATGAGCAGGCTGTCCCATCGGGTCGCGGCCCGGTCGGCGATGGCGGCCACGGTGATGGGTACGCCGTACGCCAGCAGCGCGCGCAGCGTGGCTGGCTCGAGTCGGCTCGGCGCCAGCCAGGCGGCGCGTGGCGACGCCCACAGGAACCAGGCCGAGGTCCAGCCGGCGCGCGCGAGCGCCGCCCAGACGATGGCCCACGCGCCCTCGCGCCCGACCAGGGCGAGCGCGGCCGCGGTGAACAGCAGCTCGCCGCTGCCGTTGATGGCGGCGATGGTGCGGAAGCGCAGGTCGCGCATGAGCAGGCGCTCCGGCACGTAGCGCAGGCGGTCGAGCAGGTGGGCGGCGGCGAAGCCCACCACGTACGGGGCCATGCTCGGGCTGTCGACCAGGGCTGCCAGCGGGTGGCGCAGCGCGACGACCACGCCCATGGTCGCGACGCCGAGCAGGTTGTGCACGACCGCGGCCTGGAACGCGACGGTGGCGGGGGCGCGCTGGGCGATGAGGTACTGGCCGAAGGCGAAGCTGGTGAACACACCCGTGGTGGCCACGGTGATCGACGCCGCCAGCACCGCGCCGTAGGCGTCGGGCGCGAGGAAGCGGGTCAGGACGAGCGTGCCGACCAGCTGGACCACGCGGGCGCCGAGGCCGAAGACGAGGTTCCAGGCCACGCCACGCGCGGCGGTGCGCGCGACGGTGCTCACCGGGCGGCGAGCCAGCGCAGGATGGTGGTCACCAGCTCGGCCTGGGCCGCGCGCTCGGTGAACATGTGGTTGGCGTCGGGGAAGTACGCCACGTCGATCCGGCCGCGCAGCTCGGGCAACCACTCGAACAGCTGCTCGGCGTGGTTGTAGCGGTCGCCGAGGGCGCCGGTGTAGATACACAGGATGGCGACGCCGCGATCGACCAGCGCGGTCAGCTGCCGGCGGTAGGCCGGTAGCGGTGGCGACTGGCGGCCGCCGCTGTCGGCGTCGGTCGCGTCGGTGCCCGGGCGCAGACGGGCCCGCGCCCGATCGAGCTGGGCCCGGGCCTGGCGGCGGGCCAGCGCCAGCGCCCAGCGCGCGGCGGCGGCGGCCCCGGGCTGGGCCGAGAGGTTCGCCGCCAGCTTGCGCAGCTGCGAGCGCGGCGTGGCGTAGGCCGGCGGGTCGATCAAGACCAGCGCGCCGACGCGGGTGTCGACCGCGGCGGTGGCCAGGGCGTTGTCGGCGCCCGAGCACAACCCGAACAGGATGACGCGGCCACCCACGGGGTCGACCAGGTGGTCGAGCACGACCCGGGTGTCCGCCACCGCGCTGTCACGAAAGGGCAGGTTGCTCGGCACCGGGCGGCTGTCACCGATGCCCGAGAGATCCACGCGCAGCGCGGTCCGACCGGTGGCGGCCAGGGCCCGGGCCAGCGTCACGTGCAGGCGATGCGGCCCGACCCGGTGCAGCACGCCGGCGTTGAGCAGGACCACCGGCGCGGGTCGGTTGCCGCCGCCGGCCGGGTCGCGCGGCTCGGTCGCGATGGCCACGAGGTGCTGGTCGGGCCCGAGCCCGAGCACGTGTTCGCGGAAGGGGAGGATGGTTGCCGTCATCGCCGCCCTGGCGCGTTGCCGCCGAGGCCGCGCCGACTGTAAGCTGATCTGCATCGCCGCGACAGTCTTCCACTTCGGGGTTGATGGGGCCGCGCAGGGCGCCGCCGGGGACGGCTGGATGCTCGGTGCGCTGCATCGCACGACTCGCCTGCGCCCGCGCTCGGCGGCGGTGTTGTTGTGCAACCCGCTCGGCGAGGAGGCAGCGCGCGCGCACCGGCTGTATCGCGTGCTGGCGTCGCAGCTCGAGCGGGCCGGCTACACCACGCTGCGCTTCGACTACCGCGGCACCGGCGATTCGAGCGGCGACGACGGCGCCGGCAACGTCGAGGCGTGGCTGGCCGACATCGAGCGGGCCGCGGCCGAGCTGCTGCGGGCGGCGCCGGCTGACAGCCGCCTGGTCCTCGTCGGGCTGCGGCTGGGCGCGACGCTGGCCGCGCTGGCGACCAGCCGGGCTGGGCTCCGCACCCGCCACCTGGTGCTGTGGGACCCGGTCGCCGACGGGCTCGGCTACCTGCGTGAGCTTGCGGCGGCGCACCGGACCTACCTGCGGGCCGAGACGGCCGGGCGCTGGCCTGACACCTTGCCGGTCGACGCCGAGGGGGTGCCGGCCGAGGCCCTCGGCACCGTGCTCTCGCCGGCGCTGGCGAGCGGGCTGCGCGCGATCCGCCTGGTCGACGAGTTGCCGCGGGCCGACCACCTGACGATCATCGCGACCCGGCGCGAGTCCGAGCTGGAGGCGCTGCAGCGGGCGCTGGCGACGCGATCGGCCACCCGCTGGCTGGAGATCATGGACGCGGCGGCGTGGAACAGCGACGACGCGCTCAACGCGGCGACGGTGCCGATGGAGGTGATCAGCGCCATCGTCGCGCGGATCGAGGAGGTGTCGCCGTGAGCACGCTCGGCCCGCCGCCGGCGGCGTGGACCACGCGTGAGGTCGGGTTTGGCCCGGACGCGACGGTGCACGGCCTGGTGGCCGCGCAGGCCGCGGCCGCGCCGGAGCGGGTGGCGCTGGTGTGGGACGGCGGCAGCCTGACCTACCGCGAGGTGTGCGCGCGGGCGGCCGCGCTGGCGACGGCGCTGGTCGCAGCCGGGGTGGCGGTCGGTGAGCCGGTCGCGTTGTGCCTGCCGCGCTCACCCGAGGCGGTCATCGCCGCGCTGGCCGTGCTCGCGGCCGGGGCGGCCTACCTGCCGATCGATCCCGACTACCCGGCGGCGCGCCGACAGCTGCTGGTCGACGACGCCGGCGCGCGGGTGCTGGTCACCACCGCCGAGCGCGCGGCCGGGCTGGCCGGCCTGGCCGCACGCACGATCATCGTCGCCGACGCGGCCGCGCCGGCGCGCGCGCCCGCGGCGGCGGCGGGCGGCGCCTGGCCCGAGCGCACCAGCGCCGGCGGCCTGGCCTACCTCATGTACACGTCGGGCTCGACCGGCACGCCCAAGGGCGTGATGATCGAGCACCAGGCCATCGTCCGCCTGGTCGGCAAGGCCGACTTCGTCGCGCTCGGCCCCGACACCTGCTTCCTGCACGCGGCGCCGCTCGGCTTCGACGCCTCGACGCTCGAGCTGTGGGGCCCGCTGGTGCACGGCGGCCGGGTCGTGGTGTACGCCGAGCCGGTCCCGACCGGGCCGGGGCTGCGCGCGTGTATCGGTCGGCACGGGGTGACCGCGGCCTGGCTGACGGCGGCGCTGTTCAACGCCGTCGTCGACGACGATCCGACCCACCTGGCCGGGCTGCGCCAGCTCCTGACCGGCGGCGAGGCGCTGTCGCCCGGGCACGTGCGGCGGGCCCTGGCCGCGCTGCCGACGACCGAGCTGCGCAACGGCTACGGCCCGACCGAGTGCACGACGTTCACGACGACGTACGCCATCCCGCGCGACCTGGCGGCCGACGCCACCAGCGTGCCGATCGGCCGGCCCATCGCCGACACCGGCTGCCACGTCCTGGGCGGCGACGGCGCGCCGGTACCGATCGGCGCCGAGGGCGAGCTGTTCGTGAGCGGGCGCGGCCTGGCCCGAGGCTACCTGCGCCGGCCCGAGCTCGACGCCGAGCGGTTCGTGTCGCGGGCGCCGGCCCCAGGCGCGGCGCCGATTCGCATGTACCGGACCGGCGACCTGGTGCGCTGGCGGGCCGACGGCGTGCTCGACTTCGTCGGCCGCGCCGACCAGCAGGTCAAGGTGCGCGGTTACCGCATCGAGCTGGGCGAGATCGAGGCCCGGCTTGGCCAGCTGCCGGGCGTGCAGGCGGCCGTGGTGCTGGCGCGCGACGACGGCGGCGGCAAGCGCCTGGTGGCGTACGTGGTCGGCGTCGGCGCGGGCGCCAGCGCGCCGTCGGTGAGCGCGCTGCGGGCGCAGCTGGCCGAGGTGCTGCCCGACTTCATGGTGCCGGCCGCGTTCGTGTTCGTGCCAGCGCTGCCGCTGACGGGCAACGGCAAGCTCGATCGCGCCGCGCTGCCGGCGCCGACCCGAGCCCGGCCCGACCTGGCGCAGCCGTACCGGGCGCCCGCGGCCGGCGCCGAGGCCGCCGTCGCCGCCGCCTTCGCCGAGGTGCTGGCGGTCGAGCCGGTCGGTGCGGGCGACGGCTTCTTCGAGCTCGGCGGTGACTCGCTGTCGGCGCTGCGGGTGCTGGCGCGGCTGCGCGCGGCCGGGCTGGGCGAGGTGTCGCCGACCACGCTGTTCGCGGCGCCGACGCCGGCCGGGCTGGCCCACGCGATCGCCGCCGGCGCCGCGCCGGTGGTGCACGAGGCGGCCCGACGCCCAGGCCCGGCGCGATCGCCGACCGAGCCGATCGCGGTCATCGGCATGGCCGGCCGCTTCCCCGGCGCGGCCGACGTCGAGGCGTTCTGGGCCAACCTGTGCGCCGGCACCGAGTCGATCACGGTGTTCCGACCCGACCAGCTCGACCCGTCGATCCCGGCCGCGCTGCGGCAGGACCCGGCCTACGTGCCGGCGCGTGGCGTGCTGGCCGACACCGAGCTGTTCGACGCCGGCTTCTTCGGCGTGTCGCCGCTCGAGGCGCAGCTGATGGATCCGCAGCACCGGCACCTGCTCGAGGTGGCGTGGCACGCGCTCGAACACGCCGGCTACGTGCCCGAGCGCGCGCCCGGCCGCATCGGCGTGTTCGGCGGCATGTACAACGCGACCTACTTTCAGCGCCACCTGCTGCCGCGGCCGGAGGTGACCGGGCGGCTGTCCGAGCTGCAGGTCATGCTCGGCAACGAGAAGGACTACGTCACCAGCCGGCTGGCCCACAAGCTCGGCCTGACCGGGCCGGCGGTGAGCGTGCACACCGCCTGCTCGACCTCGCTGGTGGCGACGGTGATGGCGATGGACAGCCTGCGCACCGGCGCGTGTGACCTGGCCATGGCCGGCGGCGTCGCCATCACCTGCCCGCCGGCCAGCGGCTACCTGTACGCCGAGGGCTCGATGGCCTCGCCCGACGGCCACACCCGGCCGTTCGACGCCCGCGCCGCCGGCACGGTGTTCTCCGACGGCGTGGCGGTGGTCGTGCTGCGCCGCCTGTCCGACGCCATCGCCGCCGGCGACCCGATCGTCGCGGTGCTGCTCGGCGGCGCGGTCAACAACGACGGCGCCGAGCGGGCCAGCTTCACCGCGCCCAGCCCCGACGGCCAGGCCGCGGTCATCGCCGCCGCTCACGACGCCAGCGGCGTCGACGCCCGCTCCATCTCGTACGTCGAGGCGCACGGCACCGCCACGCCGCTGGGCGACCCGATCGAGATCGAGGGCCTGACCCGCGCCTTCCGCCGCCACACCGCCGACACCGGCTTCTGCGCCGTCGGCTCGCTCAAGAGCAACGTCGGCCACATGGTCATCGCCGCCGGCGCGGCCAGCCTGATCAAGACCTCGCTGGCGCTGGCCCGGCGCACCCTGCCGCCGTCGATCGGCTACGCCGCGCCCAACCCGCAGATCGACTTCGCGCGCACCCCGTTCCGGGTCCAGGCCGCGCTGGCGCCGTGGCCGGCGCCCGACGGCGGCGCGCCGCGCCGGGCCGCGGTCAGCTCGTTCGGGTTTGGCGGCACCAACGCCCACGTCGTGCTGGAGGAGCCGCCGGCGCGCCCGGCCGCGGCGCCGCCGGCGCGCCCGGCCGCGCTGCTGGTGCTGTCGGGGCGGACCGCGCCGGCGCTGGCCGCCAGCGCCGAACAGCTGGCGCGCCACCTGACCGACGCCGGGCCCGGCGGCGGCGCGGCGTCCGACCTGCACGCCGCCGGGTCGGGCGGCGGCGCGGCGTCCGACCTGCACGACCTGGCGTTCACGCTGCAGGTCGGCCGGCGCGCGCACGCGCACCGACGCGCCATCGTCGCCCGCAGCCACGCCGAGGCGGTGGCCGCGCTGATCGACGCCGAGGCCGCGCGCACCGGCAGCCGCGACGTCGGCGCCGCGCCGCCGCGGGTGGCCTTCCTGGCCCCGGGCCAGGGCTCGCAGTACGCGGCGATGGGGCGCGGCCTGTACCAGGCCGAGCCGGTGTTCCGCGCCGCGGTCGACGAGTGCGTGGCGATCATCCGCGCCACCCTCGGCGCCAGCGACCCGCTCGGGGCCGACCCGCTCGCGCTCTTGCACCACGACGACCCGGCCACGCTGGTGCCGACCGGGATCACGCAGCCGGCCATCTTCGTGCTCGAGGTCGCGCTGGCCCGCCTGTGGATGAGCTGGGGCGTGACGCCGCGCGCGCTCATCGGCCACAGCGTCGGCGAGTTCGCGTGCGCGGCGCTGGCCGAGGTCATGCCGCTGGCCGACGCGCTGGCGCTGGTGCTCGAGCGCGGCCGGCGCATGCAGGCGCTGCCGGCTGGCAGCATGTTGTCGGTCCGCCTCGGCGCCGCCGAGCTGACGCCGCGCCTGCCGGCTGGCGTGCTCATCGCCGCCGAGAACGCGCCCGGGCTGTGCGTGGCGTCGGGGCCGAGCGACGCGGTGGCCGGGCTCGAGGCCGCGCTCGAGCGCGACGGCGTGGTGGCGCGCCGGCTGGTCACCTCACACGCCTTCCACTCGCCGATGATGGATCCGGTGGTCGGGCCGATGACCGAGCGGGCCGCGCGGATCACGCTGCGGCCGCCGCGGATTCCCATCCTGTCGACGGTGAGCGCCGACTGGCTGAGCGACGCCCAGGCCCAGGACCCGGCCTACTGGGGCCAGCACCTGCGCGCGCCGGTCCGGTTCGCGCCGGCGGTGGCCCGGCTGCTGGCCGACCGCGGCCACGTGCTGGTCGAGATCGGACCGCGGGCGACGCTGTCGGCGCTGGCCCGCCAGGCCGCGCCGGCGCCGGTGGCGGGCGGAGCGGCGCCGGCGCGCCCGGTCGCGCTGCCCAGCCTGGCCGACGCCGCCGAGCGCGAGGCCGACAGCGTGATCGGCGCGCTCGGCCAGCTGTGGACGCTGGGCGTCGAGGTCGACTGGGACGCGCTGCACGCCGGCGAGGGCCGGCGCCGCGTCGCCGCGCCGGGCACGGTGTTCCAGCGCCAGCGCTACTGGGTCGACGCGCCGGCCGCCGGTGCGGCGAGCGCGGCGACGGCGGTCCCGGTC
The DNA here is from genome assembly GCA_018058095.1 of Kofleriaceae bacterium. Lineage (GTDB taxonomy): Bacteria > Myxococcota_A > Polyangia > Haliangiales > Haliangiaceae > JABFXX01. The sequence goes on along the minus strand of JAGPCO010000022.1, from coordinate 47,919 downwards.
GAGGTGGCGGCGCCGGTGGTGCCGGAGGTGGTGGCCACGCCGGCCGCGGCGGCCGCGCCGGCACAGAGCCGGACCGAGCGCCTGCTGGCCCAGGTTCGAGCGCTGATCGAGGAGGTGTCGGGGCTCGAGGTCGGCGGCGCCGATCCGGCCACGCCGTGGCTCGACCTCGGGCTCGACTCGCTGACGTTGACCCAGCTGGCGCTGGCGCTGCAGCGCACGTTCGCGGTCAAGGTCACGTTCCGCCAGGTGATGGAGAGCTACCCGTCGATGGCGGCGGTGGTGGCCATGCTCGATCAGGCCACGCCGGCCGAGGCGCCGTCGGCCCGCGTGGCCGCGCCCTCGCCGGCCCCGGCCGCCGCGCCGTCACCCGCGGGGGCGACCTCGGCGCCGGCCGCGCACCACAACGAGGACGAGCCAGCGGCCGGCCCGGTCCGGTACGACGTCAAGAAGGCGTTCGGCGCCATCGCCCGCATCCACACCCGAGCCGACGAGCTCAGCCCGCGCCAGCGCGCCCATCTCGACGCCTTCATCACCCGCTACACCACGCGCACCGCGGCGTCCAAGGCGTACACCGCCGAGCACCGGCCGCACATGGCCGACCCGCGCGTGGTCAACGGCTTCCGGCCGCTGACCAAGGAGCTGACCTACCAGCTGGTGATCGAGCGCTCGCGCGGCAGCCGCATGTGGGACCTCGACGGCAACGAGTACATCGACGTGCTGTCGGGCTTCGGCATGAGCCTGCTCGGCTGGCAGCCCGACTTCCTGCGCGAGGCCATCCACCGCCAGGTCGACCTCGGCTACGAGATCGGGCCGCAGCACGTGCTGGCCGGTGAGACCGCGCGCCTGTTCTGCGAGGTGACCGGGGCCGAGCGCGCCGCCTTCTGCAACACCGGGTCGGAGGCGGTGATGGGCACCATGCGCATCGCCCGCACCGTGACCGGGCGCAACACCATCGCCGTGTTCACCGGCGCCTACCACGGCATCTTCGACGAGGTCATCGTCCGCGCCACCCGGGCCCTGCGCGCCATCCCGGCCGCGCCCGGCATCATGAAGGAGAGCGCGGCCAACGTGCTGGTGCTCGACTACGGCACGCCGGAGTCGCTCGCCATCCTGCGCGAACGCGCCGACAGCCTGGCCGCCATCGTCGTCGAGCCGGTGCAGAGCCGGCGGCCCGACTTCCAGCCGGTCGAGTTCCTGCGCGAGCTGCGCGCGCTCACCGCCGAGCGCGGCGCGCTGCTGGTGTTCGACGAGGTGGTGACCGGCTTCCGCAGCCACCCGGCCGGGGCCCAGGGCCTGTTCGGCATCCAGGCCGACCTGGCGTCGTACGGCAAGGTCGTCGGCGGCGGCTTCTCCATCGGCGTCATCGCCGGCAAGCGGCAGTACATGGACGCCCTCGACGGTGGCCAGTGGCAATACGGCGACGCGTCGATCCCGACGGTGGGCGTGACCTACTTCGCCGGCACGTTCGTGCGCCACCCGCTGGCGCTGGCGGCGGCCCGGGCCACGCTCGAGCACCTGCGGGCGGCCGGACCGGCGCTGCAGGAGGGGCTGACCCGGCGCACCGCGGCGATGGTGGCCGAGATCAACGCGGCCATGGCCGAGCTGGGCGCGCCGTTCAAGCTGAACACGTTCGCGTCGCTGTGGCGCAACGTGTTCACCGAGGACCTGCCGTACGGCGACCTCCTGTACGCGATGCTGCGCCACCGCGGCATCCACATCCTCGACAACTTTCCGTGTTTCCTGACCACGGCGCACAGCGACGACGACGTCGCCGCCATCGTCACCGCCTACCGCGAGGCGGCGGCCGAGATGCAGGAGGCCGGGTTCTTCCCGACCCGGACCCGTACGCGCTCGATCGCCGCGCCGGCCGCGCACGGTGGCCGCGTCACCGTGCGCGAGGTGGCGACGACCGAACCGCAGCGCGAGGTGTGGCTGGCCGACCAGCTCGGCGAGGGCGCGTCGCTGGCCTACAACGAGTCGATCGCCCTGCACCTGCGCGGCGAGCTCGACGTCGGCGCCATGCGGCAGGCGGTGCGCCAGCTGCTGGCCCGCCACGACGCCCTGCGCGCGACCTTCTCCGACGACGGCCTACGCCTGCGCGTGCCGGTCGAGGTAGCGCCCGTCGAGGTGCCGCTGCGCGAGGTCGACGGCGAGGCCGGGCTGGCGGCGATCACCGCGCGCCACGTGCGCGAGCGGTTCGGCCTCGGCGCCGGGCCGCTGGTGCGGGCCGAGCTGGTCCGGCTCGGCGCCGACCACCACGTGCTGGTCCTGACCGGGCACCACATCGTCCTCGACGGCTGGTCGTTCTGGGTCCTGGTGCGCGAGCTGGGCGCGCTGTACGCCATCACCACCGGCGCGCGCGCGGCCCCGCTGCCGCCGGCGCCGTCGTTCGTCGAGCACGCGGCGGCGCAGGCGGCCCGGGCCGACGCGCCCGAGGTGCTGGCCAACGAGGCGTGGTGGCGCGGCCGCTTCGCTGACGGCGGCCCGACCCTCGAGCTGCCGACCGATCGGCCGCGCCCGCGCACCCGCACCCAGCGGGCCGACCGGCTCGATCACCTGCTGCCGGCGGCGCTGGTGGCCCAGCTCCGCGCGGTCGGCGCGGCGCGCGGGGCCAGCCTCCTGGCCACGTTGCTGGCCGGCTTCGCCGGGCTCTTGCACCGGCTGACCGGTCAGGACGACCTGGTGATCGGCGTGCCGGCGGCGGGACAGGCCAGCGCCGGCGACGGCGGGCAGGGCCTGGTCGGGCACTGCGTCAACATGCTGCCGCTCCGGCTCGGCGTCGATCGGCACGCTGCGTTCGCCGAGCTGGTCGCCGCCAGCCGGGCGGTCATGCTCGACGCCTTCGATCACCAGGACGTCACCTTCGGCCGGGTCCTGCAGGGCCTGCCGATCCGGCGCGACCCGAGCCGGCTGCCGCTCATCAGCGTGATGTTCAACATCGACCAGGCGCTGACGGCGGAGGCCGAGGCGGCGCCGGGGTTGCGCATGGCGCTGCACAGCAGCCCGCGCGCCTACGAGACGTTCGAGCTGTTCGTCAACGCCGTCGATCTCGGGCCGGGCGGCATGCGCCTCGAGTGCCAGTACAACACCGACCTGTTCGACGGCGCGACCATCGGCCGCTGGCTGGCCGGGTTCGAGCTGCTGCTGGCCGGCGCCGCCGCCGATCCGACGGTGGCGGTGGCCCGGTTGCCGGTGGTGACCGCGGCCGACCGGGCCCAGCTGGCGCGCTGGAACCTCGGCTTGGTCGTCACGCCCACGCCCACGCCCGCGCCCGGCCGGGTCGATCAGCTCATCGCTCGCCAGGTCGCCGCCAGCCCCGACAAGGTCGCGGTGATCGTCGGCGCCGATGGCGAGGCGCTGACCTACCGCCAGCTGGCGGCGCGCGCCGGCGACGTCGCCGCCGCGCTGCGGGCGGCCGGGGTCGGCGTGACCGACCGCGTCGCCATCTTGCTCGAGCGCGACGCCGCGCTGGTGCCGGCGGTGGTCGGGGCCATGGCCGCCGGCGCCACCTACGTGCCGCTCGATCCGTCGTTTCCGCCGGCGCGGCTGGAGGCGATGTGGCGCGATGCCGGGGTGGCGGCCGTGATCACCACGACCGCGCTGGCCAGCGCGCTGGCGTCGGCTCTTACCGGGGCCAGGCTGGTCTGCGTCGACACGCTGGCGCCGGGCGGCGACGCCCTGCACCGCCTCGGCCCGGCCGGCAACGGCGACGACGACTGCTACGTGATCTACACGTCCGGCTCGACCGGCACCCCCAAGGGCGTGCGGGTGCCGCACCGGGCGGTGGTGAACTTCCTGGCCAGCGTGGCGGCGACGCCGGGGCTGGCGGCCGACGACGTCGTGCTGGCGGTGACCACGCTGGCGTTCGACATCGCCGTGCTCGAGCTGCTGCTGCCGCTCACCGTCGGCGCCACCGTCGTCGTCGCCAGCCGGCCCGCGGTGGTCGACGGCCACGCGCTGCTCGAGTTGATGGGCCGCCACCGCGTCAGCCTGCTGCAGGCGACGCCGGCGACCTGGCGCCTGTTGCTCGAGGCCGGGTTCGCCGGGCGGCCCGGCCTGCGCGCCCTGTGCGGCGGCGAGGCCATGCCGCGCGACCTGGCGGCCGAGCTGATCGGCCGCGTCGACGCGTTGTGGAACATGTACGGCCCGACCGAGACCACGGTGTGGTCGAGCCTGCACCGGGTCAGCGCCCCGCTGCCGCCCGGGCCGGTGCCGATCGGCACGCCGGTGGCCAACACCGCGCTGCACGTCGTCGACGGCGACGGCCAGCTGGTGCCGATCGGCGTGGTGGGCGAGCTGGTCATCGGCGGCGCCGGCGTGACCCGCGGCTACCTCGACCGGCCGGCCCTGACCGCCGAGCGGTTCGTCGCCGACACCCTGGCCGACCTCGGCCCGTCGAGCGGCCGGCTGTACCGCACCGGCGACCTGGCGCGCTGGCGCGGCGACGGCGTGGTCGAGTGCCTCGGCCGCACCGACGGCCAGGTCAAGGTGCGCGGCTACCGCATCGAGCTGGGTGAGATCGAGGCCACGCTGGCGACCCACCCGGCCATCAGCCACGCCGCCGTGGCCGCGCGTGAAGATCGCCCGGGCGACGTCCGCCTGGTCGGCTACGTGGTGGTGCGGGCCGGCGCCGAGCCGCCGAGCGAGGAGGTGGTGCGGGCCCACCTGGCGCGGACCCTGCCCGAGTACATGGTCCCGGGGCGAGTGGTGACGCTGCCGGCGCTGCCGCTGACCGGCAGCGGCAAGGTCGATCGCAAGGCGCTGCCGGCGCCGACCGCCAGCGCCGGCGACGCCGCCGCGCTGGTCGCCGCTCGCACCCCGCGCGAGGCCGAGCTGGCGGCGATGTTCCGCGCCGTGCTCGGCCTGCCGTCCGACGCGCCGCTCGGCGTCACGACCGACTTCTTCGCGCTCGGCGGCCACTCGCTGCTGGCGGCGCAGCTGGCGGCCCGGCTCGGCCGTCAGCTCGGCCGCGCGGTGCCGATGACCGCCATCTTCGAGCAGCCGACCGTGGCCGCGCTGGCGGCCTGGCTCGACGGCGGCGACGCCGAGGCCGAGGCCGGCGCGGCCGCCCCGTTGCCGAGCGTGCCGCGCCGCGCCGCCCAGGGACAACCGCGCGCCGACGGCACGGCCACCGCCCCGCTGTCGCTGATGCAGCAGCGGGTCTGGTACCTCGAACAGCTGCAGCTCGGCCGCACCGTGTTCAACGTGCCGTCGGCTCACCACCTGCACGGGCCGCTCGACCTCGGCGCGCTCGAGCGGGCCCTGACCGAGCTGGTCGCGCGCCAGCCGGCGCTGCGCACGGTCATCCGCACCGTCGACGGTGAGCCGATGCAGACGATCCTGCCGGCGGGCCCGGTCGCGCTGCCGGTCGAGGACCTCACGACCACCCCGGCCGATCAGCGCGAGCGCGCGCTCGGGCGCCGGCTCGACGACGAGGTGGCGCGTTCGTTCGATCTGAGCGGGGAGCCGGCCGGCCCCGGTGGTGGCGTGACCGGGCTGTTCCGCGTCCGCCTGTTCAAGATGGACCGGCAGCACCACGTGCTGTTCTTCATGCCGCACCACGCGGTGTGGGACGGCTGGTCGTTCGACCTGTTCTACGTCGAGATGGCGGCGCTGTACGCCGCCTACCAGCGCGGCCAGGCGCCGGCGCTGCCGCCGCTCGCCGTCGACTACGCCGACTTCGCGAGCTGGCACCGCGGCTGGATGGACGGGCCGGAGCTGGCCCGCCAGCTGGCGTACTGGCGCGGCAAGCTGGCCGGCGCGCCCGAGGCGCTCGACGTGCCGACCGACCGACCGCGCCCGCCGATGCAGAGCGGCGACGGCGCCACCGCGTGGCTGCGCCTGTCGGGCGGCACCACCCGGGCCCTGCGCGAGCTGGCCGGGCGCGAGGGCGCGACGCTGTTCATGACCCTGCTGTCGGCGTGGACGCTGCTGCTGGCCCGCCTCAGCGGCCAGCGCGAGGTCATCGTCGGCACGCCGGTGCGTGGTCGCATGCTGCCCGAGCTCGAGCCGATCATGGGCTTCTTCGTCAACGCGCTGCCGCTGCGGCTGCGGGTCGATGCCGAGGCCAGCTTCGTCGACGTGGTGCGCGCGGTGCGGGCCGAGGTGGTCGAGGCGTTCGGCTACCAGGACGTGCCGTTCGAGCACCTGGTGCGGGTGCTCGGGGTGCGCCGCGACGAGAGCCGCTTCCCCATCTACCAGGCGTTCTTCTCGTACCAGGACGCACGCCAGCGGCCGTCGAGCTGGGGCAACCTCGACCACAACAACCTGCCGGTGTTCCAGCCGGCGGCGGCGCAGGACCTGGCGCTGTGGTTCCTCGACGGCGCCGACGGGGTGGTCGGCGGCCTCAACTACAACACCGACGTGTTCACCACGGCCACCGCGGCCCAGCTGCGGGCCCGGTTCCTGGCCCTGGTCGAGGCGGCAGCGCGGGCGCCGACCACGCCGGTGCGGGCGCTGTGGGGCATCGCCGGCGCCGAGCTCGACCTGCTGCGGCGCTGGAACGACACCCGGGCCGACCTGCCGGCGGCGCCGACGCTCGACGCCTACCTGGCGCTGGCCCTGGCCGCGGCCGGCGACAAGGTCGCGCTGCGGTGGGGCGAGCTGGCGGTCACCTACGCCGAGCTGCGGGCCCAGGCCACCGGCATCGCCACCGCCCTGCGTGGCCGCGGCGTCGGCGTCGGCGACGTGGTCGGCCTGCACCTGACCCGCAGCCCGGCCATGGTGGCGGCGCTGCTCGGCGTGCTCGAGGCCGGCGCGACCTACCTGCCGCTCGATCCTGGCTTCCCGCCCGATCGCCTGGCCTTCATGATCGAGGACGCCGGCGTGCGGGTCCTCATCAGCGACGACGCGGCCGCCGCCACCCGCCTGGTCCACGATCCGGGCCGGCTCCTCCGCATCGACGCGCCCAGCGCCAGCGTCGACGGCGTCGGCCCCGGCCACGCGCCCGTGCGGGCCGAGCCGGCGCCGACGGTGGCCAGCGAGCACACGCCGCCCGGGCAGCGCCCGGCCTACCTCATCTACACCTCGGGCTCGACCGGCAAGCCCAAGGGCGTGCTGGTGCCACACCGCGCGGTCATCGCCTTCCTGCACGCGATGCGGCGTGAGCCCGGCCTGGGCCCGACCAGCAAGCTGGTGGCGGTGACCACGCTGTCGTTCGACATCGCGGTGCTCGAGCTGCTGCTGCCGCTGGCGGTCGGCGCCGAGATCGTGCTGGCCAGCCGCGATGAGGCCAGCGATGGCCACGCCCTGAGCCGGCTGCTCGAGCGCACCGGCGCCGACGTGATGCAGGCGACGCCGGCGACGTGGCGCCTGCTGCTCGAGGCCGGCTGGACCGGCGGGCCGCGTTTCCGCGCGCTGTGTGGCGGCGAGGCGCTGCCGGTCGAGGTGGCCGAGGCGCTGCTCGAGCGCACCGCCGAGCTGTGGAACATGTACGGCCCGACCGAGACCACGGTGTGGTCGACCTGCGCCCGGATCCAGGCCGGGCAGGGCGACCTCACCATCGGCACGCCGATCGCCAACACCCAGGCCTGGGTCGTCGACGAACACGGCGACCTGGCGCCGATCGGCGTGCCGGGCGAGCTGTGGCTGGGTGGCCACGGCGTCGCCCTCGGCTACCACCAGCGGCCCGACCTGACCGAGGCGCGCTTCGTGCCCGACCGCTTCGGCGCGGCCGGCGCCGGCGCCGGCGCCCGGCTGTACCGCACCGGCGACCTGGCGCGCTGGCGCAGCGACGGCCGGCTGCAGCACCTGGGCCGGACCGACTTCCAGGTCAAGGTGCGCGGCTTCCGCATCGAGCTGGGCGAGATCGAGGTCGCGCTGGCGCGCCACCCGGCGGTGGAGCAGGCCGTCGTCGTCGCCGACAGCCGCACCGGCGACACCCGGCTGGTCGCGTACGTGGTCGCGCGTGGAGCCACGCCCGACGCCGCCGTCCTGCGCGAGCACCTGCGGGCCGAGCTGCCCGAGTACATGGTGCCGGCGGTGGTGGTGGCGATGGAGCGCCTGCCGCTCACGCCCAACGGCAAGGTCGATCGGCGCGCCTTGCCGGCCCCGGCCCAGGCCGAGGCGGCGCGGGCTCCGGTCGCCGCCCACGCCCCGCGCAGCGGAAACCAGCTGCTGATCGCCGAGGTGTGGCGCGGCCTGCTGGGGGTCGAGCGGCTGTCGCTGCTCGACAACTTCCTCGACCTGGGTGGCCACTCGCTGCTCATCATGCGGGCGGTGGCGCAGGTGGCGCAGCGCACCGGCGTGTCGCTGTCGCCGCGGGCCTTCATCTTCCAGACCCTCGAGCAGCTGGCGGCCGAGCTCGACGCGGCGGCGCCGGCCCGCGCGCCGTCGTCGTCGTCGTCGCCGGCACCGGTGCGGCCGCGGCCCGCGCCGGCCCCAGCCGCGCCGCCGGCGGCGCCAAGTCGCACCGGGCGTATCCTGTCGCGCGTGTTGTCGGTGCTCGACCGCAAGAAGCCGTAGCCGCGCATGGGCCAGGCGCACGCGGACGCGACCCGGCGGCCCGACCGCTGGATGATGGTGGCCGCGCTGGTGGTGGGCGCGTGGGCCGCGATGATGTGGCTGGCGCGCCGGCACGAGCCCATCACCGACGACTGGATGGGGTGGCGCCAGGCCGACACCCAGGCCATGGCCCGCAACTACCTCCTCGACGGGGGGCCGGCCTGGGCCCCGCGCATCGACTGGCGCGGCGACGGCACCGGCGAGGTCGAGACCGAGGCGCCGGTGTACCCGCTGCTGGTGGCGGCGGTGCTGCGGCTGGTCGGCCTGGCGACCTGGCCTGGCCAGCTGCTGTCGCTGCTGGCGGTCGCGCTGGCCGTGCTGCTGCTGGCGCGCGACCTGGCGCGCCGGCACGGGCCGCTGCCGGGCGCTGCCGCCCTGCTGGCGCTGCTGGCGCACCAGGGCGCGATCGTGATGAGCACGTCGATCCAGCCCGACGGCCTGGCCGTGCTGGCGTTCACGCTCGGCTGGCTCGGGTTCGTGCGCTGGGCCGAGGCGCCGTCGGCCCGGCGCTGGTTCGGCTGGGTCGCGGCGACCGCGCTGGCTGGCCTGCTCAAGCCGACCACGCTCGAGCTCGGGCTGGCGCAGGGCCTGTTCGTGCTGCTGGCGCAGCGTGGTCGGCTGCGCGCGCCCGGGCTGTGGCTGGGCTGGGCCGTCGTCGTCGTGCTGGTCGCGGCCTGGATGCTGCACGCGCGCGGCCTGTACCTAACCAGCGGCAACACCTTCGGCGTGCTCAGCGGTGGCGACAGCAAGCTGCCGACGGCGGCGGCGCTGGCGGCGCCGTCGACCTGGCTGGCGCTGGTGCGCTTCGCCGTGCCATGGGGCCTGGGCTGGCTCGGCGCCGTCGCCGCGCTGGTGCTGCTGTGGCGCCGCCAGCTGGTGCGCCCGTCGCCGGGTGGCCCGGTCAACGCCGACGTGCTGGCGCTGGCCGGCGGCGCACTGGTGCTGCTGGTGCTGGCGCTGCGCTACACCGCCGGGCCGTACGGCACGCACTACCACCTGCCGCACCTGGTGCTGGGGGCGACGCTGGTGGCGCGCGCCGCGGTCGCGCTCGGGGCTGTTTCGGTTGAAGGACCAGTGCAGACGTCGACCGCGTCGTCGGCGCCGTGGTGGCGCCGGCGCCGCGTCGTGGTCGCGCTCGTCACGCTCCTGCTCGCCGTCGCCTCGGCCGGCAGCGCGGCCCGCTTCCTGCGCGCGCAGCCGGCCCAGCCGGAGACCGCGCTGGCGGCGCGGCTCGGCGCGCTGGCCCGGCCCGGCACGCTGGTGGTGGTGCGCGCGCGCGCGCCGCGGCGCGACCCTGACTGGGGCACGCGCAACAACTTCGAGGATCCGCGCGTGTTCTATGGCTCGCGCACCCGCGGCTGGGTCCTGGCCAACGACGACCTGGGCGCCACCGGCGTCGAGCGCCTGGCCGCCGCACACCGACGCGGCGCCCGCTTCTACGCCCACGTCGCCGGCCTGCCCATCGACGTCGAGCTGGCGACGTACCTGGGCGCGAACGCCAGCCTGGTCGACGCCGGCCCGGGCGGGCCGATCTACCAGCTGCGGTAGCAGCCCCGTGCCCGTGCCCGTGCCCGTGCCCGTGCCCGGTCAGGGTCACCCGCCGACCCAGATCGGGCACGGGCACGGGCACGGGCACGGGTGTGGAGGAATGCCGCGGGGTTACCCTCGGGTTCTGCAGCCGTGGTCGATTTCGTGTCAGGTCCTGCCGCCGCCGCGCCACTACAGGGCGACATGGGACACGTGATCACGGATGCCGAGCTGGTAGCAGCGAGCCGACGCGGCGAGCGCCACGCCTACGGCCAGCTCATCGAGCGACACCAGCGCGCGGTGTGTGCGGTCGCCCTCGGCGCGACCGGCAACCCGGCGCTGTCGGAGGACCTGGCGCAGGACACCTTCGTCGCGGCCTGGGGCCAGCTCGATCAGCTGCGCGAGACGTCGCGCCTGCGCGCCTGGTTGTGTGGCATCGCCCGCAACCTGGCCAAGAAGGCGCGCCGGCAATCGCGGCGCGAGGACCTGGTCGACGACCTCGAGCTGGCGCTCGGCGCAGCGACGCCGGGGCCGGCCACCCCGTTCGAGGTGACCAGCCAGGCCCAGCGCGACCGCGTGGTGTGGGCGGCGCTGGCGGCGGTGCCGGTCAGCTACCGCGAGGTGCTGGTGCTGTTCTACCAGGAGGGCCGCTCGGTCCGCGAGGTGGCGCAGGCGCTCGACCTGCGCGAGGACGTCGTGCTGCAGCGGCTCAGCCGCGGTCGACGCCACCTGGCTGACGCGGTGTCCGACCTGGTGGTGAGCGCGCTCGAGCGCCGCCCGCCGCCGCAGCAGCTGGTCGGCCGCGTGCTGGCCGCGCTGCCGCCGCTTGGCCTCGGCACGGCGACGGTCGGCACCGGCGCCGCCGGCGGGGCCGGCACCAGCACCAGCTCGGCATCCGTGATCGCGACGTCCCGCAGTACTTCATCCCTGTCTGCCGGAGGAACGTCGATGCTCAAGCTCTCCCTGCTCGCCTTCACCCTCGCCACCACCGCCGTCGGTGGGACCTACCTCGCCACCCGCGGCGACGAGGCCGCACCCGCGGCCGCCACGTCGGCCGTGGCCCCGGCTCAGGCCGCCGCGCCAGCGCACGGGCTGCTGGCGTCACCGTCGATCCCGCTGCCATCGGCCCGCGCTGGCGCGGTCACGCCGCCGTCGGCTGCGCCCGGGCCCGGGCCCGGGCCCGAGGCCCCGCCATGCGGGACGTGCGAGCCACCGCCGAGCGACGACGAGGAGCGGTTGACCGCGGCCCGCATCGCCGAGGTCGGCCTGCACGCCGGCCCGACCCGCGGCGCGGCCGCCGCGCCGGTCACCATCGTCGTGTTCGGCGACCTGCAGTGCCCGTACTGCGCCAAGGTGCTCGGCACGCTCGACCAGCTGTTCGACGAGTACCCCGACAAGCTGCGCCTGGTGCTCAAGCAGTTCCCGCTGCCACACCACACCCAGGCCAGCCTCGCCGCCGAGGCCACCGTCGCCGCCGGGGCCCAGGGCAAGTTCTGGGAGTTCCACGACCTGGCGCTGGCGCAGCAGGACGACCTCGGCCGCGACGCGCTGATCGCCCTGGCCGGGCAGGTCGGCCTCGACGTCGCCCGCTTCACCCGCGAGCTCGACGCTCACGTCCACCGTGACGCCGTCGCCCGTGACCTCGCCACGGCCGACGAGCTCGAGGTCCGCGCGACCCCGACCTTCTTCATCAACGGCCAGCGCTTCACCGGCGCGCAGGGCATCGACGGCTTCCGCGCCCTGATCGACGCCGAGCTGACCGCACCGCGCTGACCGGCCTGGTAGCCTGGGCGCCATGCTCAAGCTCAACTACGGCCTGATCGCGTGTGGCCTGCTCGGCGCCATCGGCATGCTGCTGCTGCCGCTGGCCACCGTCGGTCCGGTCAAGATCATGCTGCTCGACGCCGGTGGCCACGGCTACCTCACGCTGGGCGCGTCGCTGGTCGGCGCGGCCATGGGCGCGCACAACCTGTTTCGCGCCCCGGCGCGCTGGGCCGGCGGCGTGGCCATCGTCGCGTTCGCGCTGGTCGGCATGAAGGTCAGCGGCGACGCGCCGGGCGCGGTCTCGGGCGCCGGCCAGACCGTCGGCCTGCTCACCGCGTTCGTCGGCATGGTGCTGGCGCTGGTGCTCACGGTGAAGCCCGGCCGCAAGGCCTAGCAGGCTGCTGAACAACCCGTGCCGGCGGCTCCTGCCGACGGGACGGGCTCCGTGTTTTCAGCAGGCTGCGAGATCGAAAATGACTAGCAGGCTGCTTCTTCAGCAGCCTGCTAGATCAGCGCACGGTCTGGGTCAGGACCAGGCCGCTTCCGCCCGGCTCGAAGCAGGCCTTGGTGTAGGCCCGGTCGGTCAGCACCACGCCCGGTCCGATCGCGAACGGGATGGTCGCGACCTTGGTGCCGGTCTTGAGCGAGTACGGCTCGAGCAGGCGCTTGCCGACCAGGTCGACCGTGCCGCTCGCCAGCGTGTGGCACCGCGTCCAGGTCGGGGTGTCGACCGCGCCGGTCAGCGCGCCGGTCCGGGTCGAGAAGGTCAGCGTGCGGTACGACGTGGTGGTCAGCTCGAGGGACGTGTTGTCGAGCCGCGGCTCGCCGTCGACCCAGCGCACGTGCGAGATCGTCAGGTCGGCCAGGTGGGGCCGCGCCAGCAGCGCGCCGAGCCGGTGCTGGGCCAGGCGCTTGCCGTCGCGGAACACCTCGAGCACGACCGGATCGGGGCGCTCCGCGCCGGCGCCGTCGAACTCGACCAGCGTACCGTCGGCCTTGCGGGTCCCGTACAGGTAGCTCTGCACCATCACCACGGTGCGGCCGTCGGGGCTGGCCAGCAGCACGCCGCTGCGGGCATGGTCGAAGGTGATGACCCGGGTTCGCCCGGTCCGGTTGCGCTTGAACCCGACGCAGGCGCCGGCCTTGCCCGGTACGGCGACGACCGGCCCGGTCGTCGGGCCCTGGCACTGGTAGGCCATGAAGTCCGCGTGGGCCACGGACGGAGAGGCGAGCGCCGCCAGGGCGACCGCGAGGAGGGGGGCAGGCGAGGTGGGCTTCATGGGATGCCGGTAGTACGTCCAGGTAGGCCCAAGGGTCTGGCCCCCGCGCCGGCGCTCAGGCCGGCTGGCGGAAGTAGTAGCCACTATAGGCGTCGACGTCGCGGCCGCGGGTGAAGGGAATCTCGCAGTGCTGCTCGCGGTTCTGCCAGTCGTCGACGACCTGGTAGCCGAGCGTGGTCATGCCGGCCACGAACTCGGCGCGGTTGTCGACGCGGTACGGGTGGAACGCCCGCCCGGTCGACTGCACGGTCACGAAGGCCTCGCCGTCGTACAGCGGCAGCTTGTTGACGATCACGTGCGGCGGCAGCGGTCCGCCGATCTGCGCCAGCAGCTCGGGCAGGGTGGCGTCGACGTACTGCAGCGAGCCGGCCACCAGCAGGATCGAGCAGCCGCGCCCGGCGCTCAGCTCGCTGGTGAAGTCGAGCCCGGCGCTGGGCCGGGTCTGGGCCAGCTCGCGCCCGGCGCGGGCGATGGCCGGCACCTCGTACACCGTCCAGCGCAGCCCCGGCGGGTAGCCGAGGTAGCGCTGCCAGCCGTAGTAGCTGACGCCGACGTGGCCGCCCAGATCGAACACGTGGCTGCGGCCATCGACCAGGCCGCGCAGCCAGAACAGCGGCGCATAGTCGCTCTCGCACGCCTTGTCCATGCGCGCGCGATACATGCCGGCCAGCTCGTCGTGGTCGTAGCCGACGCGCCCGCCCGGCGGGATCGACGCCTCGGCCGCGGCGAAGGTCGGGAACACGCCGCGGAAGCGGTTGCGCGGCAGGGTGCGGAAGGTGCGCTCGTAGTCGAGCGCCAGGGCCGAGCCCACCCCGGGAACCCGCCACAGGTTGCGCGCGACTCGCTGGCCCAGATCGATGATGCCCACCGGCCGATGATACGGGCCGGCCACGCCGCAGGTCGATCGCCAGGCGCCGTATCATCGGGGCGATGCCGCCTCGCCTCGAGCTCGACCCGGCCGCCTTCACGCCCTGGCGCATCCAGGCGGTGCGGCACCACCTGATGGACCACCCGCTCTTGCAGCTCGACGCGCTGATCGCCCTCGGCCAGCGCCTCGAGGCCCGCCGCCTGGTCCGGACCCACTCGGCCGACGCCACCGCCGGCACCTCGTTCGCCGACGCGCCGGTCTCGCACCCCAACCCCAAGGGCGCGGTCGCCACCCTGATCGATCTGGCGGCGGCGCGGGCGTGGACCTCGCTGCTCAACGTGCAGGCCGACCCGCTGTACCGGACCCTGGTCGACGAGGTGCTCGACGAGGTGCGGCCAGTGGTGGAGCGCCACGACCCCGGCATGTGTTACCGGGCCGGCTGGATCTTCGTCAGCTCACCCGGCGCCATCACCCCGTTCCACATCGACCACGAGCACAACTTCATCCTGCAGATCCGCGGCCGCAAGCGGCTGTACGTGTGGGATCCGTTCGATCGCCAGGTGGTGTCGGAGGAGGGCCAGGAGCTGTTCCACGACCAGCACTCGCGGGCCCGGGTGGTGTGGCGCGAGGAGCTGCGGGCCCGGGCCCGGGTGTTCGACCTCGAGCCCGGCGACGGCGGTTACATGCCATCGACCGCCGGCCACCTGGTCGAGAACGGGCCGGAGCCGTCGATCACCGTCAGCTTCACCTACTACACCGACTCGACCCGGCGGCGCGAGCTGCTGTACCGCGGCAACGCCCGGCTGCGCCGGCTCGGCCTGACCCCGCGCCCGGTCGCCGATCCCGTCGACGGCGCGGCCCGGCGCGACGACCTCAAACACGCGGTGCTGCGCGGCTACACCGAGGCGCGTGGCCTGGCCCGGCGCCTGCTCGGGCGCGGCGTGCGCGACAGCGGCCTGCCCTACGCGCCGGCATGAGCACCCGCGCCCTCGAGGCGCGCTGGGCGATCTTGCGCAGACTTTTCGCGTCGGCGCGGTTCCCTGCCGCCGGCGGGTGATCGAAGCTCGGGCCCATGCGCACCACCATGCTCGCCGCCCTCCTGTCCTCCATCATCGTCTCCTGTGTCGCCTCGACGTCGCCGCCGCCGCCGAACTACGCGTCGACGACCAGCGAGGAGACCGCCCCGGTCGACCCCAGCGGCGCGGTCGCGCCCGTCGCCGTCGGGGCTGGCGGCGCCAACGTCGTGTGCCCGGCCAACACGACCTGCGAGCACGACTGCATGGGCGGCGGCTGCAACTTCGTGTGTGAGCCGGGCAGCACCTGCGAGCTCGACTGCCAGGGCGGCGGCTGCAACGTGACCTGCGGCGACGGCGCCACCTGCAAGGTCGACTGCCAGGGCGGTGGCTGCAACAACACCTGCGCCGCTGGTTCGACCTGCGAGGTCGACTGCCAGGGCGGCGGCTGCCGCAGCGCGTGCGACCAGAGCGCCAGCTGCCAGACCGAGTGCCAGGGCGGCGGCTGCTCGTAGCCCGCGCCGCGGCGCCGGGAGGTCAGTGCACGGTCTGGGTCAGCACCAGCCCGCTCGGGCTCGGCTCGAAGCAGGCCCTGGTGTAGCTCCGGTCGGTCAGCACCACGCCCGGCCCGACCGTGAACGAGACGGTCGCGATCTTGGTGCCGGTCTTGAGCGAGTACGGATTGATCAGGCGCTTGCCGGCCAGGTCGACCGTGCCGCTGGCCAGCGTCTGGCACCGCGTCCAGGTCGGGGTGTCGGCCGCGCTGGTCAGGGCGCCGGTGTGGGTCGAGAAGGTGAGGGTGCGGAACGACGTCGTGGTCAGCTCGAGGCTGTCGTTGTCGAGCCGCGGCTCGCCGACGACCCAGCGCAGGTGCGAGGTGGTCAGCTCGGCCAGGTGCGGCCGGGCCAGCAGCGCGCCCAGCCGGTGCTGCGCCAGCCGCTTGCCGTCGCGGAACACCTCGAGCACGACGGGATCGGGGCGACGGGGCTGGCCGGCGACCCCGCTGAACTCCACCAGCGTGCCGTCGTCGGTGCGGGTCCCGTACAGGTAGCTCTGCACCATCACCACGGTGCGGCCGTCGGGGCTGGCCAGCAGCACGCCGCTGCGCGGGTGCTCGAAGGTGATGACCCGGGTCGGCCCGGTCCGGTCGCGCGTGAACCCGACGCAGGCATCGGCCTTGTTGGCGATCGCGGCGACGGGACCCGTCCTGGGTCCCTCGCAACGGAAGGCCTTGATGTCCGCGTGGCCGACGGACGGGGAGGCGAGCGCCACGAGGGCGATCGCGAGGATGGGGGCGAGGGCGGAGTGCTTCATGGTTGCCCCTGGTACGCGTGCGGCCGACCGAGGTTCTATTGCAACCCGGTTACGCCCCGCGTACGCCCCGCGTACGTCACTCGCCCCGGCCCGCTCAGCGCCGCGTGGTCACGGGCACGGGAAGGTGCCGGCGATGGCCGCGCGCAGCGACTCGGCGTCGACGGTGGCCGGGTCGGTCTTGCCGAGCTCGGCGTTCATGACCGCGGCGCGGTCGGGCGCGCGCACGCCGGCCTCGCGCACCAGGGTCGGGCCGAGCACGCGCAGCAGCTCCCAGTGGGCGGCGCGCTCGTCGCCGCTGCTGGTGGCCAGGCGGCCGACCCGGTCGAGCACCAGCACCGCGACCCCGCGCAGCAGGGCGGCGTCGAGCTGGCCGATGGCGCGGTCGCGCAGCGCCAGGTCCATCGCCACCCCGGCCGGGTTGTCGAGGTCGCGCCAGCAGCGCGCGCCGAGGATGCCGTCCCACACCCGGTCGTGTGCCTCGAGGTCGAGCCCACGCACCGCCCGGGCCAGGCCGAGGCCGCCGCTGCGCGGCTGGCCGCCGGTGTAGTAGGCGTACATCGAGTCGCAGTCGCGCTGCACGCTGGTGCAGGTGATGGCTTCCTTGTGCACCGAGGTGTACAGGAAGCGCAGCAGCGCGCCCTCGATCTGCGCCGCCGCCAGCCGGCGCACGCGCGGCGCCGCGGTGGCGATCTGGCCGGTGGCGAAGGCCTGGTTGAGCAGCGGCTGCAGCACCATCGGCCCGACGCAGCGGTCGCGGTTGGCGGCGAGGATGGCGGCGTCCTCGGCCAGCATCGGGTCGAGCGTGTTGCAGGCCACCGGCAGGCCAGCCTTCATGGCCGGCGGGTAGTGCTCGTCTTCGCGCCGCGCCACCCGCGACTCGAGGCCGCCGTCGAGGGCGTACTGCACGCGGGCGTCGGTGAAGGCCGACGGCGCCGGCGCCACCCCGGTGAACAGCAGGCCGGCGATGGCCTCGAACGCGCCAACCCGGGCCACGGTCGAGATGCTGACGTCGAACGGGTGGTACTCGCCGTCGTCGGAGATGCAGGCCGGCCAGGTGTCGTTGATCGAGCCGGCCTCGGGCCGGTAGTCGTCGGGGCCGGGCACACACGCTGGGTTGGCATCGGGCATGACGGCGTCAGGGCCAGCGTCGAGCACCACGGCGTCGGTCGCGGCGGCGTCGGCGCCCGGGAACGGGTCACCGGTCTTGCACCCGGTCACGGCGGTGGCGAGCGCGCCGAGCACGGCGAGGACGGACGAGGCGAGCGCGGGCGTGCGGTTCATGGCGTGAGCTCCAGGTAGGTCATGATACTGCGGCCCGGGCCATTGATGCTCGATCCGTGGGTGCGGTACGCGGCGTCGGTCACGTTGTCGAGGACGACGGCGACGCGGGCCAGGGCGCTCAGGCGGGCGCTGGCGCGCAGCTCGAGCACCGCCGAGCCGGGCGTGCCGCCGAGCGGGATGCGTGGGTCACCCAGGTCGGACGGGGCCAGTCGCCGCTGCGGGCCGGCCCAGCGCAGGCCGGCGCCGACGGTGCCGGCGGCAAACACCGCGCGCAGCTCGACGGTGCCGCCTACCGGCGGCACGCGCGACAGCGGGACGCGGGCGGCGTAGGGCAGGGCCGGGTCGGTCGGCCGCTCCTGCGGGTTGGGGCCGTCGCCGCGCGCCGCGGTCAGCGTGGCCCGGGCCCGCCAGCGCTGCCAGCGCGCGGCCAGCTCGGCCTCGGCGCCGACCACCGTGGCCGGGCCATCGAGGTTGACCAGCTGGTAGCGGAACCAGGCGGCGGCGCAGCCCGGCGCCGCCGGCGGGCAGTCGGCCGTGCTGCGCAGCGAGCGGGCGATGGCGCCGTCGACGCGGGCGACGTAGGCGAAGGCGGCGGCGCTGATCGCGGCGCGCCGGACCCGGGCCCCGGCCTCGGCCGTCCACGCCGTCTCCGGCGCCAGCGCGGCGTTCTCGAACTGGAAGCCGGGCCCGGTCGCCTGCCGCCCGGTCAGGTCGTCGAGGTTGGGGGCGCGGAACGATCGATCGAGCGAGAGCAGGCCGGCCACGCCGCCCGGCAGCTCGACCTCGGCGCCGAGGTGCGCGGCCGACGTCAACCAGCGCCGGTCGATGGCCTGGGTCGCCGACGCCGCGTCGGCCGGGCTGTCGGCCGCGGCCAGGCCGAGCCGGCCGCCGCCGCGCGCGCGCAGCCGGCCCCAGCGCAGCTCGGCCTCGGCGAACGCGCCGGCACCCAGGTACCGCGCGCCGGCCAGGTACTGCCCGCGCGACTCGAGGCGAGTCTCGTCGACGTCGGTGAAGATGAGCCACGCCGTCGAGTCGACCAGGTCGAGGCTGGCGTCGGCGCCACCGCTCGGCCGCAGCACGGCCGGCCCGAGCCGGCGCGGGCGCAGCGCGCCGCGTGCGCTGGCGCCGAGGACGCGCACGCCGTCGCGGCCGCCGTTGATGATGTTCGAGCTGGGGCGGTCGCGCCGGCGCCGCTCGTGCCAGTCCTGGGCCGACAGCACCAGGCGCGCCGTCGCCAGCGGGCCGACCCGGGCCAGGTCGAGCGCGCCGTACACCAGGGCGTGGAACTGCTCCTCGAAGCGCAGGCACTCGTCGGCCGGCGCGAACGCTGGCGCGCACTGGTCGGTGCGCGGCGCGTCGTACAGGCGATGGTCGTAGTAGGCCACGGTGGCCTGGCCGTGCTCGAGGCGCTTGACCCAGCGCGCGTCCCACGCCAGCTCGCCGAAGCCGGTGCCGAGCTGGGTCCGGCCGTCGGCGCCAAGCCGCGGCACCAGCGCCGGCGCGCCGTCGTCGCCGCGCACCACGCCGCCGCCCTCGAGCAGGCTGACGTCGCGCCCGCCGAAGCCGACCAGGAGCGCGCTGTCGGCCGGGAGCCGGGCCGCCACCTCGGCCCGCCCGCCCAGCTCGTGGTCGGCCGAGCCCCAGCGCAGGGCCAGCCGCGGCGCCAGCGCCGGGCCGTCGGGGTCGGCCTGGCGCGGGATCGCGTCGAGCACGCCGCCGAGGGCGTCGGAGCCGTAGCGGGTCGAGGCGCCGCCGCGGATGACGTCGATGGCCGCCAGCGTGCGGGTGTCGACCGCGAAGAAGTACTGGTTGGGGCCCTGGCGCCAGGTCGCGTTGTTGAGGCGGATGCCGTCGAACAGCAGCACCGTCTGCTGGCCGGTTCGGCCGCGCAGGTACGGCGAGCCCTGGGCCGCCGCCGTCTGCTGCACGTACACCCCTGGCTCCCACCGCAGCGCATCCGGCGCCGAGCGCGGCTGCCGCTCGTCGAGGTCGTCGCGGGTGACCGTCGAGCTGGCCCGCCCCGGCGCGGCCTCGGGCGCCTCGTCGTCGATGACGATCAGCTCGTCGTCGTCGTCGCCGCTGCCGCTGCCGACGTCGGCCTGCGCGGCACCCGGCGCGGCCAACCCGGCCACGGCCACGGCCGCGCCCAGCCCGAGCGCCAGAGCACAGGAGCGAGCCTCGGACGTACGCGCCGAGCCGCCCGCAGCGCGATGGTCGCAGCCCACGATGGGTCGTGAGATGCGCGCTAGCGGTCGAGCGGCTCGCATCGGCGCCAGCGTACGATCAGATACGCACGCTGTCGCGTTCTTGGCCCTGCGAGCCCCGCGATCAAAAGCAGCAGCTGTCGCGGTAGCCGCACGTGAGGCAGCGATAGTGCGCGTGCTCGGGCTGCATCATCGTGCCGCAGGTCGGGCAGGTCGAGGCGAGGTCACAGCCGCGTCGCGGCGAGGTGGCCGCGGTCGCGGCCTGGCCTGGGGCCTCGGAGCGGGTCGTGGGCTGGCCGGGCGGGACCGGGATGGCGGGCAAGCTGCCGCGCGCGAAGGTGTCCATACCGACGACGCTACCGCGGACGCAGCGTCACGCCAGCCCGGCGCTGTCGCCGCTCACGGCGAGATCTCCACCATCTCGGGCGCCTTGGTCCGGTACATGGCGTCGATGTGATCGACCAGGTCGAGCAGGTTCTGCTCCATCTGCGCCGGGCCGCCGAGCGGGGCGTCGCGGTAGAAGGTGCCGCGCTCGCATCGGTCGCCGGTCGGGTCGACCGGGACGCCGTCGAGGTTGGGCCGGCACCGGCCGTCGACGTAGACGATGATGAACTTCTGGAAGCGGTCGGCCAGCTCGAGGTTGGACGGCAGCATGTACACCTCGAACGCGGCCGACAGCGACACCAGGTCGTCGGGCTCCTGGCCGTAGCCGTGCAGGAAGTACACGACCGGGTAGCGGCGGCCGGCGTTCTCCGGCTTGTCGTAGCCGGGCGGCAGGAACAGCGCGTACGGGGTGTCGCGCCCGGACGACGGCGCCACGAACGACTGCTCGCGCAGGATGCCGCCGGCGCCGAGCTCGTCGTCGCGATCGCCGCCTGGAAACTGCTTGTCGAGCCAGGCGAAGGCCGAGGTGGCGCGGTTGATGAGCTGGACCGCGCTGCCGACGTGGCGGCCGTCGCCGAGCGCGATGTCGGCCTCGCTGGCGTCGGGGTTGCCGTAGCGCAGGTAGCCGTTGCGGGGCAGGTCCTCCCACGCCACGTTGGTGAAGTCGTAGGTGTTCTCGCTGCGGGTGTCGCCCAGCACCTTGAAGCCGTCGAACACCGCCAGCGGCAGACCGAACTGGCCGCTGATGATGCCGGCGCCGGCGTTGGCCGAGACCGAGGCATTGAGGAAGTCGCGGATGCCGGCGTCGAACCACATGCGGACGTGGTCGCGCTGGGGCTGGGTCAGCGCGGCCAGCCGGGTCGACACGTCGTTCTCGTACCAGCGGGTGACGTTGGGCGACAGCGTCCACACCCCGTCGCCCTCGCCGACGTCGTAGCAGCGGCTCACCCCGGCCGGCGGCGTGGCGCCGTGCTGGCAGGTGCCGGCCACGCCGTCGAGGCCGACGTCCTGGTACGGCTCGCCGGCGTCGAAGTCGAGGTTCTGCTCGGTCCCGCGCGGGTTGCGCTGGTAGTGGTAGTCGTCGCCGGCCGGGTCGGGGTTGGACGCGGCGTCGTAGCCCGGCTCGGCCGCGCTGGCGACGCCATCGGCGCCGACGTCGGCGAACGGCTCGTACGCGTTGGTGATGACCGGCTCGCCCGGGTCGCGCCGGCCGTCGCCATCGACGTCGACCGCCAGCAGCACCTCGGCCGGGTTGGTCGCCGGCACCGCCGGATCGAGCACGCCGAGGCCGAGCGCCTCGCCGTCGTTGCCGTCGCAGAAGGTGATGACCGCGCGGCTGCCGTCGGGGTTGAACTCGCGGTCGAAGAAGTCGGCCAGCACGATCGGGTTGGCGCAGCGCTGCGCCGCTGGCTGCTCGAAGTAGGCCGGGTCGACCCCGGGCGGGGCGTACGGGTGGTCGGGGTTGTACAGCGCCGGGTTCGACAGCGCGCGCGACAGGTCGCGCGCCGCCTTCATGTACAGGTCGCGCCGCAGGGTCAGGCCGACGCCCGAGCCGTCCTGGTAGATCATGTGCTCGAAGTCGGAGGTCAGCTCGAACTGGTCGCGCCGGGCCGGGCGCTGCTGATCGAGGCACAGCTGGCCGACCGCGCCGCGCCCGGCCGCCTCGTCGTCGGCGGTGCAGAAGCCGCCGAACAGGTAGTCGCGGATCATCGCCAGCGTGTACCGCATCGACGGGCCGGGCTCGCCGCCGAGGTCGGCGGTGACGTCGAACAGGTCGGGGTGGGACAGGCCGATCGACATCGCCGCGTTGCCGCCCATCGAGATGCCGATGATGGCGCGGTAGGCAAACCGCTCGGTGCGTGGCGTCCCGGCCTCGGCCTCGGCCACCACCTGGTACGTGGCCAGCTCGCCGGCCTGGAAGGTCAGGCGCGCCGCCTGCGGGTCGGCGTCGTCGATGATGCGGTTGCTCACCGGCGGGAAGAACGGCGTGCCGTCACCGACGTGGCGGCGGGCGACGACGCGGACGTGTCGCCGCCCGCCGGTCGCCGGCAGGCGCACGGCCTTGTACGGCACCGTCAGCGTGAACGACCGATCCGACCAGGTCCCGGCCGGGCCGAAGCTCACCGCCGGGCCGAGCGCGACGAACCCGGGCGGCACCAGATCGGCGGCGCAGCCGATGCTGACCGCCGTGGCCGGCACGGTCGTGGCGGCGCCGGCGCCGATGGCCGCGCCACGCAGGTCGGCCGCGGCCGCGTCGTCGACCACCACCTGGCCGCCGGCGGTCAGCACGCCGCTGGCGCCGCCGGCGCAGCGCAGCTCGGTGCCCGGCGTGGTGTTGTCGCCGCAGCCGGCGCACAGCGCGCCGGTGCCGGCCGCGCTTATATAAAGGAGAGCCGCGGCGAGGGTGCGCATGGTGGGCAAGTACCCTACACGACAGGGCCCAGGGCGCGGGCCGAAAGTTGCCCGGGCGCGCACGGCCCCCTAGCGTGGGGCCACGGTGCGCAAGGTGCTGGCTGACATGCACGTGCCCCCGGCGTGGCGCCGATGGCTCACCCGCGGGGGTCTGGCCGCGGTGATCGCCATGCTGCTCGCCAACTCCGATCGGTTGTGGGACGACGACGATCGGGTGGCCCGGCTGCACCAGCAGATCCGCACGGCCGAGACCGAGCTGCGCGCGGTCGAGCGCGCCAACGAGCTGGCGCGCCGGCAGGCCCTGGCGCTGCGGCGCGACCCGGCGGCGATCGAGGCGGTCGCGCGCGACGAGCTCGGCCTGGTCTACCCCGACGAGCTGGTGCTGCGGCTGCCGCCGACGGGGGCGCGGTGAGCCTGCGCCGCGCCGCCCGCCGCGCCGTGCGGGTCGCCTCCGGCGCCGGCCTGGCCGTGGCCGGGTGTGCGGTGCTGGCCACCGGCGTGCTCGACCAGGTGCTGACCCGGCCGGGGGCGCCGCGCCCGCACGAGGTGGCGGCGCTGGTCGGCCTGCTGCTGGTGGTGATGGCCGCGGTGGCGCGCCGGGTCCGGTTCGTGCCGTCGTCGGCGCGGGCGCAGCGGGTGTCGTTCTGGCTGCGCAGCGCGGTCGACTTCGCCGACGTCGAGCTGGCGCTGGCGCTGGTCGCCGGCGCGCACGCGGTGATCGCGCTGACCGGCGGCCTGGCCTCGCCGGCCTACCCGGTGCTGTACGGGCTGATCGCGTTCGCGGTCACGGTGATGGCCCGGCCGGGCGCGTGGGCCGCCGTCGGCGCCGCCGTCGTGCTCGAGGCGGCGCTGTGGGCGCGCCAGCCCGACCTGCGCGCCGCCGCCATCCCGGCCGCGCTACACGTCGCCTTCCTGGTCGGCGCCGCCGCCGCCCACGCCCTCTTGCTGCGCGGGCTGGTCGCGCGCGCGCGCCGGCGCCGGACTCGCCGAGTCGATGCCGAGCTGCGCGCCTTCGCCGACAGCGCGCGCGACTACCGGCTGATGACCTCCGCGCTCGGCCCCAGCAGCCGGGCCCAGCGCGGGCGCGACGAGGAGGAGCGCCTGCTCGCGGTCGGCTCGGTCGAGCTCATCACCGACGCCACCGTGTGGATCCTCGGCACCGTCAAGCGCTCGCTCGAGGCCGACACCGTGGCGCTGCTCTGGCTCGACGACGGCGGCGAGCAGCTCAAGCTGCGCGAGCTGGCGACCGACTGCGACGACGTGCGCGAGCCGGGCGCGATGGGCGGCGCCGGCGTGCTCGGCGCCGTCGTGCGCGACCGCGCGCCGCTGCTCCTGGCCGCGGTCAAGGCCGGGCAGCTGCCGTACTACGCCGCCGGCCACGCCGGCGCCTCGGTGGTGGCGGTGCCGGTGTGCGAGGGGCCGCACCTGCGCGGCGTCTTGTGCGCCGATCGCGGCCGCCCGTTCGAGGAGGGCAGCCGCGACCTCCTGGCCATGGCCGCGTCGCAGGTGCTGCGCACCGTGCAGGGCGAGCAGGTGTTTCGCGCCGTCGAGCGCGCCAAGTACGAGTACGAGCGGTTCTACCAGGCCGCCTCGCTGCTGGGCCGGGCCCTCACCCCCGAGCAGGTCATGGAGACCGCGTTCGACGCCTGCGCCGCCATCGCCGACTACGACGTCGGCGTGGTGTCGCTGTACGACCGCGACAAGAAGAAGCACCGGGTCGACGCCGTGCGTATCGGCGAGCGCGGCGCCGAGCTGGCCGACAAGGACGCGCTGCTCGGCCTCGAGTTCAAGGACAACGCCGGGCTGGCGTCGATGGTCGTCAAGAACAAGCACTACCTGCCGGCCGGCGGCGAGCCGCGCGAGGTGACCGCGCCGGTGTACACGCGCAAGATCCGCCTCGACGAGGCGCGCTCGCTGCTGGTGCTGCCGCTGCTGGTGGCCGACGAGGCCATCGGCACCCTGGCCCTGGTGTCGCGCAGCGAGAAGCGCTTCGGCAAGGACGTGCGCGAGATGCTGTCGGTCATCGCCAACCAGGTCGCGGTCGCCCTGCAGAACGGGTTCCTCTATCGCAAGATGGAGACGATGGCGACGACCGACGGCCTGACCGGGCTGACCAACCACCGCGCCTTCCAGGAGCGCTTCGGCGACCTGCTCGAGCGCGCGGCCCGGCACGGCCACAAGGCCGCGGTGCTCCTGTGCGACGTCGACCACTTCAAGAAGGTCAACGACAACTACGGCCACCCCATCGGCGACGAGGTGCTGCGCCGGGTCGCCAAGGTGCTGCAGGACGTGGCGCGCAAGATCGACATCACCGCCCGCTACGGCGGCGAGGAGTTCGCCGTCGTCCTCGACAACGCCGACCTGGCCCAGGCCCGCTCGGTGGCCGAGCGCATGCGGCAGGAGATCGCCAAGATGGTGGTCGAGACCGAGAAGGGCCCGCTCCGCATCACCGAATCGATCGGCGTGGCCGCCTTCCCCGAGGACGGCCGCGACCGCGCCACCCTGATCGAGCGGGCCGACCTCGCCCTCTACCACGCCAAGCACAGCGGCCGGAACCAGGTCGTGACCTACGCCGAGCTGCTGGCCGCGCGCGCTCGCGGCGACGTCAAGAAGGCGTCGTAGCGGCGGCGCCTCAGCGGCGCGCCTGCGGCCACGGGCGGCCGGTGCCGTGGATCCCCGCGCACGCCAGGCCTGGGTCACACCGGTCTGGCACCACGCGCCGTTGGCGCACCCGGCAAGATGTCGTGGCGGGAGGTGTCAGTAGTCGGCCTCGTGCTCTCGGCATAGCGTCCCGGTGCGGGCACAAGTCTCGGCTACCAGGACGGCGCACATGGGTGAACCTTCGAAACCGACTCGTGCTTGGCTCGTCGGCGCGGTCGTGACGATCGCCGCCATCTTCATCTTCGGGCTGGTCGGCAGTGAACTCGACGCCAGGGCCAAGGAGGATGCCGACGGGTGGTCGCTCGATCTCTGGGGCTTCCTATTCGTGTATGGGGGGATCCTGGGCGGGATCGTTGGCAGCCTGTGGGGCATGGTGGCCGGCCTGCTCGGACGGCAGACCAGGTGGGTTCGCCGGACCACCTTGCTCGGCCTCGGGCTAGCGCCACTCGCTGCGATCGCCCTCTGGGGGGCGGCTGGGCCTTCGCTCCTGTTTCCAGCCAGCCTGATCGTCGTCGCGGGTCTCGCGCTCGAAGCGTGGACCCGGTCACCACGCAACCCCGACTCGCTGGTGTCCGGCGCCACGTAAGATGGCCCCTTCGCGCCACGCAGCGATCACGTCGTGCCGACCTGATCCCCAGCGATCATGTCGTGCCGACCTGATCAGGAGCGGCTCGGCGGTGAGCCCGCGGCGGCGCAGCGATCATGTCGTGCGCCGCAGCGATCATGTCGTGCCGACCTGATCAGGAGCGGCTCGGCCGCAGCGATCATGTCGCAGCGATCATGTCGTGCCGACCTGATCAGGAGCAGCGATCATGTCGTGCCGACCTGATCAGGAGCGGCTCGGCGGTGAGCCCGCGGCGGCAAGCGGTTGGAATGACTGGGGCGAGGTGTCCGGGAGTGGGCGGGGGCCGGACGGTCGGACGCGGGTTGTCCGGTGGGCCGGACGGGGTGGAGCGCAAGTGCGCGGAAGGCGCCGAAAGGCTCGGGCGGCGGGCTAGAAGCCGGGGCCGGCGGGGGCGCGACGGGACCGGTGCGACGACAGGTCGGTCAGGCGCAGCGATCATGTCGTGCCGACCGCAGCGATCATGTCGTGCGGCGCAGCGATCATGTCGTGCCGCAGCGATCATGTCGCAGCGATCATGTCGTGCCGACCTGATCAGGAGCGGCTCGGCGGTGAGCCCGCGGCGGCCGCAGCGATCATGTCGTGCCGACCTGATCAGGAGCGGCTCGGCGGTGAGCCCGCGGCGGCAAGCGGTTGGAATGACTGGGGCGAGGTGTCCGGGAGTGGGCGGGGTCCGGACGGTCGGACGCGGGTTGTCCGGTGGGCCGGACGGGGTGGAGCGCAAGTGCGCGGAAGGCGCCGAAAGGCTCGGGCGGCGGGCTAGAAGCCGGGGCCGGCGGGGGCGCGACGGGACCGGTGCGACAACAGGTCGGTCAGGCGGACGTCGTCGGCGTAGCGCCCACCGGCAGCGCCGACGGCGGCGCGGGCGGCGGGGCGAGCCGCGGTCGACCGCCGGCGCAGACCGAGGTCGCTCTCGGCCAGCTGCCGCGCGTGGTGGGCGCGCCAGCACGTCGCGTGGTGCTCGTCGGACAGGTCGGCGCCGTACGGCGGGAGCTGGCCGGCGTCGAGCAGCGCCGTGCACCGCTCGCGATCGGCCGGCCCGAGCAGGTTCTCGAGCAGCCCGTCGGCCATCGCCGACGTGTCCATCCCGGCGTCCCGCGCCACCACCGCGCCGACGTCATCGGCGTCCTCCTCGTACGAGAAGTAGCGGAGGTTGTTCCAGCCGCGCGCGTGCAGCTGCTCGAAGTCGGCGACCTCTTGTCGCATCTGCGCCCGCGCGGCGCCGGTCAGCGCGGCCACCGCGTCGACGACGTGGCGCCCGCTCACCAGCGCCAGCTCCTCGGCCGTCAGGTTCTGCGCGAACACCTCCGGCGTCACCCCAAAGGCGCTGGCGCCGAACTCGACGAAGCTGTTGGTCACGCCAGCCAGGCAGCTGTCGCGGGCGATGGCCAGCACCGCGTCGCCCGAGAAGCCGACTGGCACGGTCAGCGCCGAGGTGAGGGGATCGATCCCGGTGCGCAGCTGCGCCAGCGCCTGGGCGGTGGCGCTCCGGGCCTGCGCGCAGCCGGTCGGGTTGACCATGGCGCCGAGCTGGACCGCGTAGTCCAGCACCTGCTTCGGCATCCCCCGCAGTGGCAGCCCACCGAGAGCCGCGTCGGCGAACGGACCGACCTTGGCGGCGAGGTGGCGCCAGCGCCCGCCGCTCTCGGCGGCGAACACGTCCTCCGCCTGTAGGCGGCCGACGTCCTCGCCGTCCTCCGTCTGGTTGACGTAGAAGCGGCGCATCCGGTCCTTGCCGCCCGGGATGAGGTGGAGCCCGACCGCGTGCTGCAGCTCGTGCATCATGATGGCCACCGCGCCGTGGTCAGGGGACGCGAGCAGCCCGGTGTGCACCATCACCACCAGGACCGAGCGGCCGAGCCCGCCGATCTCCGGTGCCACGAACGCGTTCGGGCTCGGGTCGTCGATGACGACCAGGCCGACGTGCCGGCCCGCGAGCGCGCCGACCGGGCGGTGCCGGCGGAACAGCTGCCAGGCCTGGTCGAGCCAGGCTCGGGCCTTGGCCGCACGCGGGTCGGATGGGGCCAGGATGTTGCGCGGCGCGCGCTGCTCCTCGGCCGCGAGCCGCATCTCGAGAGCCGAGAACCAGGCGATCGCGTCCTCGTCGCTGGTCGCGGTCTGGAAGCAGTCGAGGTCGGGCACCTCGCACGTGAGGACCGGCTGGCACACCCCGTCGCCGTAGCCCGGGTCGGCGCAGCTTTGTGAGGCGTCGTCGCATTTGCCGCCGTTACACGACGGGTCGTCGGGCGTCTCCTCCGCGGACACGCAGGCGGCGGTGGCACACAGGGACAGGAGGGCGGACAGCGCGAGGAGCTTGCTCATGCCGGCAGCCTCAGCACGCCGCGTGCCGAGCTGCCAGCGGTCGATTTGCGCCACTCGACGCGGGAGCCCGCCGACCGCAGCTAGCACCGGCCAATGCGGTCGCCAGCACCGCCAACTGGGCGCAAGACCTGAAGTCCCGTCGCCTCGTCGTGCCGTGCCGACCTCCCATGATCACGTCGTGCCGACCCCTCATGATCACGTCGTGCCCCATGATCACGTCGCATGATCACGTCGTGCCGACCTGATCAGGGAAGGGGCTGGTGCGCACCTGCGCGGCCAAGCGGCGGGAATGACTGGGGCGCGTTGTCCGGGAGTGGGCGAGGGCCGGACGGCCGGACGCGCAGTGTCCGGGTGGCCGGACAGGCGGCGGCGCAAGTGGGCGGAAGGAGCCGAAAGGCTCGGGTCAGCCGACGCCGGCGAGGACCAGGGCGGCCTGCAGGGCGCCGACGGCGCCGCCGAGGACGCCGCCGATGATGATGAGGGTGAGCTCGTCCTCCTGGAACACGCCGCGCAGCATGCGCTCGAACTCCGGCTTGGACAGGCCGCCGAGGCGCCGCTCGACCGTCTGCCGCACCTCGAGCTTGTCGTCGAGCAGCTTCTCGACCTGCGGCCGCAGCCGCACCGCCAGCACCAGCATGCGGTCGGCGATGAGGTCCTTGAGAGTCGCCAGCTGCTCGGCGCTGACCGGCAGCGGCACCAGCCCCTTGACCTGATCCCACTCGCGGTCGATGCGCTCCGAAAGCACGCGCCGCAGCTCGCGGTCGAGGTGGGCGCCGCGCTCGCCGGTGACCAGGCTCTCGATCACGTTGTGCGCGGTCAAGATCTCGGTCGCCGTGGTGCGGCCGTAGTCGCGCGCGATCTCCGGCTGCCGCTTCGGGAACAGGCCCTGGTACGGGAAGAGGCCGAGGTACCGTTTCCGCTCGTACGGGCGGAAGATCATCTGCAGCGCCAGCCAGTTGGTGATGAGGCCGACGATGACGCCGAAGATCGGCATGATCCACCAGATCTGGAACGCGTCCCAGACGAAGATCTGGCCGAAGCCGATGAGCGCGCCGAACAGGCCGCCCGACCACTCGATGAAGAAGAACTCCTTGCGCCCGATCTCCTTGGTCAGGCGGGCCAGGCGGTCGACGTTGCCGCCGCTGAGCTGGCCGTGCACCAGCGCCTTGACGTCGATGCACTCGCCGATGATGCGCTGGATCTCGGCGGTGACGTCCTTCGACACCGCCCGGGTCCGGGTCTTGACCTGCTCGACGATCATCGCCTGCATCGGCGCCGGCACCTTGGCCCACGCGCCCGGCATCAGCTTGTCGGCCGCCTCGGCCACCAGCGCCGGCACCTCGGCGTCGAGCAGCGGCCCGAACTCGCGCTCGATGGCCTCGGCGTCGAGCTTGCCGGCCAGGTCCTTGCCGTTCATCAGGTCGCGCTCGGCGATGTTGCCGAGGTTGGTCGCGAACTTGTCGGCGTGGTGATAGATGATGGCCTGCCAGCGCAGCGGGCCCCAGCCGCGCGGCGTCGGCGGCCAGAAGATCATCTTCACCGCCTGCCAGTTGGTCAGCCAGCCGATGAAGGCCGACACCGTCGGCACGGTCAGGACGAGGTACAGCCAGTTCGGCACGGCCCAGGAGGCTACCGCTCGACGGCGCCGGCCGCAGCACCGGCGGCGACAATCGCGCATCGTCGGCCCGACCTGACGCGCCGCGTGGTTCGATCCCCGACGACGGCGTTTGTGGGCGGGTCGGTTTGACAGGGGTCGATCCGGCCTCAATCATCGCGTCGTGGCCGTCAAGAACTACGTGTTCGACACCAACGTCCTCCTCCACGATCCGCAGGCGGTCTACGCGTTTGCCGACAACAACGTGATCATCCCGATCTACGTCATCGAGGAGATCGACACCTTCAAGAAGGACCAGAGCGAGCTCGGCCGCAACGCGCGCCAGATCGCCCGCCTGCTCGACCAGCACCGCACCGACGGCGGCCTGGCCAAGCCGCAGCCGCTCAAGAACGGCGGCACGGTCCGGGTCGCGCTGCCCAAGGCGCCGCCCAAGAACCCCAGCTACGACTCGCGCTCGATGGACCAGCGCATCCTCGAGGTCGCCCTCGAGGTGCGCGACGCCGAGCCCGGCACGCCGACGATCCTGGTCACCAAGGACGTCAACATGCGCATCCGCGGCGATGCGCTCGGCCTGTCGACGGTCGACTTCGAGCCGGAGAAGGTCTCGATCGAGGAGCTGTACCCGGGCAACCGCGAGGTCACCGTCGGCCCCGGCGTGATCGACGCCTTCTACGCCGACGGCACCGTGGCCGCCCCGGCCACTGACTTCCACGCCAACGAGTACGTCTGCCTCAAGGACGAGGCCACCGGCAAGAGCGCGCTCGGCCGCTTCGACCGCCCGACCGGCAAGGTCAAGTCCATCAAGAAGCTGCGCGAGGGCGTGTGGGGCATCCGCCCGCGCAACAAGGAGCAGCACTACGCGCTCGACCTCCTGCTCGACGACGACGTCAAGCTGGTCACCCTGGTCGGCAAGGCCGGCACTGGCAAGACGCTGATGGCCATTGCCGCCGGCCTGCAGAAGGTGACCGAGGAGCAGGTCTTCTCCAAGCTGCTGGTGTCGCGCCCCATCTTCCCGCTCGGGCGCGATATCGGCTACCTGCCGGGCGACATCGAGGAGAAGCTCAACCCGTGGATGCAGCCCATCTACGACAACCTCGAGCTGCTGCTCGGCCTCAACCGCACCGACAAGAAGGAGGGCCGCAGCTACGCCGAGCTGATGGACCTCGGCTTCGTCGAGATCGAGCCGCTGACCTACATCCGCGGCCGCTCCCTGCCCAACGTCTTCATGATCGTCGACGAGGCGCAGAACCTCACGCCGCACGAGGTCAAGACCATCATCACCCGCGCTGGAGAGGGCACCAAGATCATCCTCACCGGTGACCCGTACCAGATCGACCACCCGTACCTCGACTCGTCGAACAACGGCCTGACCACGGTGGCCGAGCGCTTCAAGCCCGAGGCCATCGCCGGCCACTGCACGCTGACCAAGGGCGAGCGCTCGGCCCTGGCCGAGCTGGCGACGCAGATCCTGTGACGGCCGCCGCCGCGATCGACTTGCGCCCGATCGGGGCCTAGCGGGATGCTGGGGTGGTGACCTCCACGCGCTCCAGCCGGGTCGGCCTGGCCGCCGCCGTCGCCGGCGTGCTGGCCGGCGCGGCGTGGTGGGGCAGCGGCCGGGCCCAGCCGCGCACGTGGGACCTGGTGGCGCCGGCCTCGCTCACCCTCCAGGTCGGCCAGGTCGCCACCCTCGAGGTCGCGGTGCCCCCGGGGCCGGGCCGGACCTGGGCCCGGGAGCCGTTCCGGCTCGACGTGGTCGAGGACGACGCGGCCGGTCCGGGCCTCGACTTCAAGCGCCGGCGCTGGGAGCGCGGCCACGCCGTCGATCCCGACGCCAGCGCGCCGCGCTTCGCCATCAGCCTGCGCGCGGCCGCGCTCGGCAGCCACGAGGTCGAGCTGGCCCTGCTGGCGTGGTCGTGCCAGGCCCGCACCTGCAAGCCGGTCCGCACCAGCCGCACGGTCCGGGTCGAGGTGGTGGCGCCGCCGTCGCCCGACGCCGCGCCCGCGCCACCCGACGCCGCGCCCATGCCGCCCGACGCGCCGGCTCGCCGCCCGCGCACGCGCGCGCGCTGAAGGCCCAGGGCAGGGCCCGTACCCGGTCTGGGAGGCCAAGGTGCGCCAATATTGCTTGACAATGAGTAACGACACGGTTACGTAATGTGTATGGACCAGGCCGCCAGCGCCATCTCGGATCCGATCCGGCGCGAGGTCCTGCGTATGGTGCGGGACGCCCCGCGCACGGCCGGCGAGATCGCCGGGGCGTTCAGCGTGACCCGGCCGGCCATCAGCCGGCACCTGCGCGTGCTGCGCGCGGCCGGCCTGGTGGTCGACCAGGCGCGCGGGCGCGAGCGGGTGTACCGGCTCGAGCCGGCGCCGCTGCAGGCGGTCGAGGAGTTCATCACCAGCTTGCGGCGCGACCCGGCGCGCGAGTGGGAGCGCCGGCTCCTGGCGCTCGAGACCGAGGTGCACCGGGTCAAGCGCGAGTCACGCCGGCGCGCGGAGGCCACTCCGGCCGCGCCGCCATCACGAGCAGGAAGCAAGGAGCACGCAGGATGACGACCCCGACCGGACGCCTCGACGGCAACGACCTGGTGCTGACGCGCCGCTTCCACGCTCCCATCGAGGACGTGTGGACCAGCCTCACCGCCAGCGACAGCACGGCCCGCTGGTACGGGTCGTGGACCGGCACGCCCGGCACCGGTAACACCATCGCGGTCAAGCTGCTGTTCGAGCAGGGCGCGCCCGAGTCGAACGCCCACATCGACGCGTGTGAGCCGCCCCGACGCCTGGCCCTGTCGACGACCGGCGAGTGGGGCGTCCGGATCGAGGTGACGCTGACCCACCAGGCCGGCGTCACCGAGCTGCGCTTCGTGCACCACCTGAACGATCGCGAGCTGGCGCGCGACATGGGCCCGGGCTGGGAGTACTACCTCGACAACCTGGTCGCCGCCCGCGCCGGCACCACCCTGCCGACCTTCGACCAGTACTACCCGTCGATGAAGCCGTACTACAGCGGCCTGGTCGACGCCGCCGGCTGAGCCTGCGCGTCAGCGCCAGCCCTACTGCGCGCCCGGGTCGGGCACGGCGATGGCGAACCGGCCGCTGGCGTCGCTGGCGCCCTCGAACACCGGGCGCAGCCGCTCGGGGCCGGTGCACGCCACGCAGTAGGCGGCGATGGCCGCCATCGGCGCCGGCACGCCCCGGAAGGTCAGGCGGCCGCGGATGGCCATGGCCGACTCCAGCGTCACCACCCCGAGCGCCCCGGCCGCGACCGGGCCGAGCTGGCGCCGGGCCGTCACCAGGCGCGGATCGTCGATGGTCAGGAGGTACGAGGCGCCCGGCGCGACGCCGACGCTGACCGCGCCGTTGCTGCCGCTGCTGACCACCAGCTCGGGCAGCAGGCCGACCCCGACGGTGGGGCGGGCGACCAGCCGCGCGCCCGCGACCGGCACGGCGGCGTCATCACGCAGCGTGGCCGACAGCGTGCTCGCCGCCGGCGCCACCACCTGCGCCGGCGCGCCGGCGGACAGGTCGACCGCGACGACCGCACCCGGCGAGGTGCCGCCCGGGGCGATCACCAGCGACACCGGGCGAGCCGGCGCCAGCAGCGCGGGCAAGAGGCCAGCACCGTCGGCGCTGGCGTCGATGCTGATGATGCCGGTGGCGCTGGCCGAGGACGGGCCGAGCGCGATCGTGCCGGCGGCGGCGATGGTGCCGGTCACCCGGACCCGGGCGCCTGGCGCTGGGCCAGAGGCCGTGCGAATGGCGACGCCGGCCAGCGAGCGCGGCGGCGGGGCGGCGGCGAAGGTCACGCTCAGCGGCAGCGCCAGGTCGGCGCCGGTCAGGGTCGCGCTCAGCCGTGGCAGACCGAGGCTGGCCGGCGGGGTGACCGTGACCTCGAGCTGGGCGCCGGCCCGGGCCCGCAGCGTGAAGGTGCCGTCGCCGGCGCTGGTGGCGACGGTCGACGGCACGCCATCGCTGCGCAGCACGATCCGCGCGCCGGCGACGGCGCCGCTGCCGACCTGCGTGACCGTCCCGGTGACCTCGAGGCCCGCGCTCAGCGCCAGGTCGGGGGCCGCCGGGTCCCACCCGGTGATGCGGGCCGGGGCCTGGCCGGCGCCGAGCGGGATGACCAGCAGGTCCGATGGCGCGTCGACCACCCGCAGCGAGAAGCTGCCGCTCACGGCGTACCCTTCGGCGCCGACGTCGGGCGCGGCCTGGGGGGCGACGCGCAGGTACCCAGCCGCCGGCGTGCCGTCGACGGTGAGGCTGCCGCTGACCAGCACGCCGCGCTCGATGTCGACCGCACCAACATCGTAGTCGGCGCCGCCCGGCACGGTGACCCGCTCGGTCTGCGGCGGCGCCTGCGCCGGGTCGGCCGGGGTGAGCACCAGCCGCCACGGCGTGGTGTTGGCACCGGCCACGCCGACGTTGAGGCTGCCGACGAACGGCACGCAGGTCGTCTCGGGCACGTCGAGCACGACCTCGTACGGGCCGGCGACTTCGATCGGAAAGGTCACGTCGCGACCGTCGGCGCTGACCGGGGTGGTCGGGATGTCGACGCCGTCGCGCACGACGCGCCAGGCGTAGGTCTGGAAGCTGCCCGACCCGGTCACCGTGCCGTTGGCGCGGGCGGTCAGGCCCGGCCCGGCGACCGGGTTGTCCGGCTCGAACCCGACCGACACGAAGCAGGTCTGGCCGGCGTCGCCCCCCGAGCCGCCAGCGTCGGGGCCGCTCGGGTTACCGAGCTCGGCCGCACACGCGGAGGCGGCGCCGGCGGCGGCGACCACGGCGATCCGGACCGCCCGCTGAACCTTGCGCTGCATCACCGCACCTCCAGGGTCCAGGTCTGGCGCTGGGTACACGTCAGCGTCCCACACGTCGGCTGCTCGACGGGGCAGCCGCTCGGCGCGAGCTGGCGATCCTGCACCTCGACCCGCAGGCGCACGAGCTGGCCGGCGGTGAACTGGGCCGGGTCGAGCTCGACCGCGTTGCCGCTCGCGCCCGGCACCGGCACGAACTGGTCGCCGCTGGCCGGGCTGGCCACCGCCCACGTGAACGTGGCCGCGCCCAGCAGCGGGTCGCCCGGCGGCGGTGGCGGGAACAGGTCGAGGTCGTCCTCGACCACCAGCACGGCGAAGCGGCGCAGCTCGGTCAGCGGCAACACCGCGCCGGCGCTGGGAGGCGCGGCCGGCGCCAGCGTGGTCAGGCACGGCAGCTGATCGGGCGCGACCACCAGCGTGGTGCTCAGGGTCGAGGCCGCGCCGAGCGGGTCGGTCACCGTCACCGCCACCTCCCAGTTGCCGTCGACGTCGCTGACCAGCTGGTGGGTGACCTCGCCATCGCTGACGTCGCTGTCGACCGGCCCGAACACGGTCCGCTGCGGATCGGCCCCGCGCGGCGGGAACAGCTGCCAGCTCACCACCAGCGTGTCGTCGGCGTCGTCGCCATCGGCGACCGCGGCGACGAGATCGATCGGCGCGCCGACCGGGTACGAGCCGCGGTACGTGTAGCCCTGCGGCTGCACCACCACCGTCGGCGTCAGGTTGCCGACCGGCACCAGCAGGCTCTGGTCGAGCAGCAGCGGCGCCCCGAGCGGGTCGACCGCCTGGGCGATGACCCGCACCGCCTCGACCGGGCGGGAGGCGCCGCCGTCGTCCCAGTCGAGCGGCACCACGAAGTCGACCTCGCGCTCACCGCCGATGAACGAGGTGGTGTCGAACGCGGCGCCGCAGCGGGCCCCGCTGGCGTCGCAGGCCTGGGCCCGCAGCTGGACCGTCACGTCGTCGCCGTCAGGATCGGCGGTGTGGACGGCGACGGTCAGGGTGCCGCCACGCCCGACCTGGCCGCCGATCTGGGTCAGCTCGGCGGCGGGGCGGGCGTTGATGGTCTCGGTGAAGAAGCAGCCGGCCACCGGAGCCACCAGGGCGAGGGTGAGGAAGGGCCGCATGCCCGTCGATGACTGCAACCCGCTGGCCAGGGCCAAGCTGGCGGAACCACGGGAGCAGGCGCCCCTCGCGCCGGTCTGCCCTATGACAGGGATGGCAGGGAAACGGTGGCTGGCTCGATCTGCCATGGCGCGGGTCACGGCGCCGGGTGGCAACCCAGCCGCGGTGACGCCTTGAGGATACACCGGCGCACCCGCGGGATCTCGACCCAGCTCGAGCTGAGCCGTTTCTCTCCGCTCCGCACCTCGACCCGGTGCCGGCCCGGCAGGACCCGGAGCTGCTCCCCTACCTTGACCGCCACGCCATCGACGACGACGTGATCGCCGGCGTCGAGCTGCACGACCACCTCGACCTCGGCCAGCAGCGCGCCCCGCACCGTGGTGACCGCGCCGGCCCGGGCGGTCGCCTCGCCGCGCCACTCGGCCAGGCCCTTGCCCTGCGAGCACACCAGCTGGTGCCGCCCTGGCCGCACCTCGACCTCTCGCCCGGTGCCGTCGACGCGGCCGGCCGGGGTGCCGTCGATCGACAGCTCGCACCACGCGTCCATCACCACGCGGAAGGTGGCGGGTGCGGCCGGCGCGGCGTCGGCCGGCGGGGTGGGCGGCGCCGCCGCGTCGACAGGCACCAGCGGCGCCGCGGCGTCGACCCGCGCCGCCACCAGGGGCGACCCGGCGTCCACGCCGCGGCCGGCGTCGGCGCGACCGGGGCGTGCATCGACGCGGTCCGCGCCGGGGATGGCGTCGACCGCGGCGGTGGCCGCGTCGGTCGGCGTTCGCACGGGCGCCGCGTCGGCTGGCGTCGGCGTCGCGTTGGCGCTGGCGCGCGAGTCCGTGCTCGTCCTCGCGCCGCCGTCGCCACCGACTCGCGTGCGCCAGGCGATCGCGCCGCCGCCGAGCGCGACCAGCACGGCCGCGCCGACGGCGAGGCCCCGGCGCGCCCCGCGTGGTCGTCGCGCCAGCTCGGCCAGCAGCGCCGCCGCCTCGGCGTCATCGGGCGCCAGCACACACGCGCGATCGACCAGGGCCAGCGCGCGCGGCAGCCGGCGCGCGGCCGCGGCGGCGCGGGCGCCGGCGAGCAGGCGGGCCGCCACCGCCGGGACCCGGCTCGCCTCGTACCCGGCCGGGTCGGCCTGGAACGCCGCCAGCTCGGCCGCGCCGTCGGTCAGCCCGCCCTCGCTGGCCAGCGCGCGCAGCTCGACGGCGGCGGCGGCGGCGCTGGCCGGTCGCTGCGCCGGGTCGACCGCCATCAGCCGATCGATCAGGCGCGACAGCTCGGACCCCACCGCCGGTCGTCGCCGCACCGCCGGCATCCGCTCGCCGGCGGCGATCTGGGCGATGACCCGGGCGGTGTTGCCGCTGTAGGGCAACACGCCGGTCGCCAGCTGGTACAGCGCGGCGCCGAGCGAGTACACGTCGCTGCGGGCGTCGACCTCGCCGCCGCCGGCCTGCTCGGGCGCCATGAACGCCGGCGTGCCCAGCACCGCCCCGGTCCGGGTCACCAGCGAGGCGTCGTCGTCGACGCGGGCCACGCCGAAGTCGGCCAGCAGCAGGCGCCCGCCCGGGCCGACCATGACGTTGGCTGGCTTGACGTCGCGGTGGATGACGCCGGCGGCGTGGGCGGCGGCCAGCGCGTCGGCGACCTGCGCGGCCATCAGCGCCGCCAGCTCGGCCAGCAGCGGGCCGCGCGCGGCCACCACCTCGGCCAGCGACTGGCCGCGGATGAGCTCCATCACCAGGTACGGCGGGTCGGGCGTGCCCTCGCCGCCGCCGACGTCGAACACGCGCAGGATGCCGGCGTGGTCGAGCGCCGCCGCGGCCCGGCCCTCGCGCTGGAACCGGCGCACCACGTCGACCCGGCGCGCCAGGTGCGGGAACAGCACCTTGAGCGCGACCTCGCGCCGCAGGTCGCGGTCGCGTGCCCGGTACACCGTGGCCATGCCGCCGGTGCCGAGCTCGTCCTCGAGGACGTAGCGGCCGAGCTCGTCGCCGGGGCCGACCGCCCGGAAGCCGGTGCTGGGGCGCGTGGCCCGGCCTGGATCGGCGGCGCTGGCGCCGTCGGGGTCCGACGGCAGGGTCGGGGCGCGGCCGGCGTCGACCGGCTCGTCGCCCTCGCCGTCGGTGCTCATCTACCGGCCACGCACGGCCGCACCGCCGGCAAGCGCGTCAGCCCTGCCAGGCGACGTGGCACGAGCGACCGGCGGCCTTGGCCGCGCGCATCGCCTTGCCGAGGCGACGCGCGACCTCGTCGCCGGGGCTGGTGCCGCCGACCGGGCCGGCCGGGCTGGTGCTCGGGCTGCCGGGCGGGACGTTGATGGGG
This sequence comes from Kofleriaceae bacterium, assembly GCA_018058095.1. Taxonomy (GTDB): domain Bacteria; phylum Myxococcota_A; class Polyangia; order Haliangiales; family Haliangiaceae; genus JABFXX01. Next base: position 9,889 of record JAGPCO010000022.1, on the reverse strand, counting down.
GCCAGGGCCAGCACCAGCGCCAGCGGCTTGCCCTCGTCGCCGACCAGGGTGGCGCGCCGGCCCTCGAACAGGGCGACCGCCCGCTCGGCCATGGCCACGGCGTGGTCGGCGGTGATGACGCAGATGAAGTCGGATCCGCCGACGTGGCCGACGAAGGCGCCGCCGCCCGACGCCTCGCGCGCGGCCTCGACGATGAGCCCACCGAGCGCCTTGACCGCCTGCTCGGCCCGGCCGAAGCCGATGACGTCGGCGTACGGGTCGAACCCGGCGACGTCGACGTGGATCGCGGTCATCGGCACGCTCGACTTGAGCGCGAGCTCGATCTGGTCGTCGATGGCGCGCGAGCCGGGCAGGTCGGTGGTCGGGCTGCGGTCACGCTCGCGCCGGGCGCCGCGGATGAGCGCCTTGCAGCGGGCCCCGAACTCGCGCAGGTCGAACGGCTTGGTCATGTAGGCGTCGGCGCCAGCCTCGAGGCCCTGCACCTGCTGGTCGACCCCGGCCAGGGCGGTCAGCATGAGGATGGGCGTGCGCGACCACATGACGTCGGCCTTGAGCCGGCGCGCCACCTCGAGCCCGTCGACGCGCGGCATCATGACGTCGAGCACCAGCAGGTCGGGGTCGTGGGCCTTGACCTGGCGCAGCGCCTCGTCGCCGTCGCGCGCGCGCAGGCACAGGTAGCCCGCGTCCCCCAGCGCCATGCTCACCATGTGAGCGATGGCGTCATCGTCCTCCGCGACCACGATCTTCTTGAGCAACATCGACGCTCCGACCTCGCGCGGTGATAACGCGCGCGGCCGGCCGCGTCAATCGCGCTCGGCGCCCGCGTCGGCCACGTGGAAGGTGCTAGGGTGCCGCGGTGGTGCACGCCGATGCCCAGTAACGGCCTCGATCCGCGGGTGACGACCGCCGGGCTCGACAACGGGCTGCGGGTCACCACCGTCGAGCTGCCGCACCTGCACACCGCGGTGGTGGCCCTGTTCATCAAGGTCGGGGCCCGGTTCGAGAGCGCGGCCGACAACGGCCTGTCGCACTTCGTCGAGCACATGCTGTTCCGCGGCACCGCCCGCTACCCGACCTCGCTCGCCCTCAACACCGCGTTCGAGCGCCTCGGCTCGAGCCTGCACGCCGAGACCGGGCGCGACTACACCCTGTTCCAGATCGGCACCGCGGCCGACGACGTCCCGGCCGCGCTGGCGCTGTTCGGCGAGCTGTTCATCCGGCCGCGCTTCGACGACATCGAGCTCGAACGCGCGCTCGTGCTCGAGGAGATCAACGAGGACTACAGCGAGGACGACGTCGAGATCAACGCCGACGACATCGCCCGCGGCCTGGTCTTCCCCGAGCACCCGCTCGGCCAGCGCATCATCGGCCCGCGCGGCAACGTCGAGCGGTTCGCCGTGGCCGACGTGCGCCGCCACTTCGCCCGCTTCTACGGCGCCCGCAACATGACCCTGTGCGTGGCCGGGCCGGTCGATCCGGTCGCCGTCGCCGCCGCCGCCGCGCGCCACCTGGGCGACCTGCCGGCCGGGGAGCCGGCCGACCCGGCGCTGGCGCCGCCCCCGGTGGCCGGGCCGATCCTGCGCCACGTCCGCGACAGCGGCTCGCAGACCTCGATCACGGCCGTCCTGCGCGGGGTGCCCGAGCTCGACCCGGCCTACCTGTCGTTCGTCGCCCTGGCCCGCCTCCTCGACGACGGCATGTCGACCCGGCTGCACTACACGCTGGCCGACCAGAAGGGCCTGGCCTACTCGATCAACGCCGGCATCGAGCCGCTGGTCGACGCCGCGCTGCTCGACATCGTCGGCGCCACCGCCAACGCCAAGGTGCCCGAGCTGGTGCGCGAGCTGCTCGCGCTGCTGGCCGGGCTGCGCGACGGCCCCATCGCCGACGACGAGCTGGCCAAGGCCCGGGCCCGCTACCGCTACGAGACCCTGGCCTCGCTCGACGACGCCTCGGCCATGGCGGCCTGGTTCTCCGGCACCGCGCTGTACTACCCGCCGCCGCCGCTGAGCCAGCGCCTGGCCCAGATCGAGGCCGTCACCCTGGCCGACGTGCGCGCCACCGCGGCCCGGGTGCTGGCGCCGAGCAACCTGGTGGTGGCCGCGGTCGGCTCGCTGTCCAAGGCCCGCCTGGGCGAGCTGCGCCAGGTCATCCGCGACTGGCGCTGACGGGGCCCGCGCCCGTGCCGGCGCCGTCGGCCACGGCCGGGCCCATGAACTCGGGCATGGTCGCCTCGGCGCCGTGGCTGATGCCGTCGCGGCGCAGCACGGTCCAGGCGGTGCGGGCCAGGATCGTCAGGTCGAGCCAGTTGCTCCAGTGGTCGACGTACCAGACGTCGAGCGCGAACTTGGCGTCCCACCCGAGCGTGTTGCGGCCGTTGACCTGGGCCCAGCCGGTGATGCCTGGCCGCACGTCGTGGCGGCGCTGCTGCTCGGCCGAGTAGCGCCCCAGGTACCGCATCAGCAGCGGGCGCGGCCCGACCAGGCTCATGTCGCCGCGCAGCACGTTCCACAGCTCGGGCAGCTCGTCGATCGAGGTGGCGCGCAGGAGCCGGCCGAGTCGAGTCAGGCGCTCGGCGTCGGGCAACGGCCGGCCGTCGGCGCCGACGGCGTCGCGCATGGTGCGGAACTTGATCATCGCGAACGGCACGCCGCCCCGCCCGGGCCGCTCCTGGCGGAAGAAGATGGGCCGGCCCATGTCGGCCCACACCGCCGCGCTGGCCACCGCCAGCAGCGGGCCGGTCACGGTGAGCGTGGTGGCCGCGCCGATCAGGTCGAGCGCGCGCTTGAGCCGGGCAGAGCGCATGGACCGAGCGTACCTGGCCCGGGCGGCGCGTGCACCGGGGCGGCACGTGCACCGGGCTTCGTGCCCGCGAGCGGCGTGGTGTGGCCGACGGCACACCGCGCCGGCCGCGGCTTGCGACGGTGCACCGCGCGTAGGAGGATGCCGGGATGAGGCGTGGCAGGACCGGTTCGCGCGCGCCGACGGCGAGGGCGCAGCTCGCCCTGCAGCTGGCCCTGGTGCTGCTGCTGGTGCTGGTGCGCGCGGGCACGCCCTCGGCCGCGCCGGCCGGCGCGGGCGCCGCGGCTGGACCGGGCCCGGCGACGCCGGCGATCATCGCCCTGCTGCCGCTCGACGCCGAACCGCGCCTGACGCTGTACGGCCAGCCGGTCGCGGCCGAGGTGGCGCGTGCGCTGTCGGCCGAGGGGCTCGAGGTGGTCGTGGTCGGCGCCGGCGCGCCGGTGCCGGCGCGGGCCGCCCTCGTCGTCGACGGCACCATCAAGCGCGGCGAGCGCGGCGCCATCTGGCTCGAGGTCGGCATCCGCGATCCCGAGCAGGGCCAGCGCCTGGGCGCGATCACCGCCCGGGCGCCGTCGCTGACCGCGATCGACGCGGCCGCCGCCGACCTGGCGGCCCGCCTGGTCCCGGAGGTGCGCGTGCTGCTGGCGGCCCGTGCGGCCGCGGCCCGCTCCGACCCTGGTCCCGATCCGCGGCCGCCCACCGATCCGCCGACGGGCAAGGATCCGCCGCCCCGGCCCAAGGCCGCGCCGCCGCGCCCGACCCTGCAGCTTCGAGTCTCGTCGCCGCGCGCGCCCGAGCTGGTCGCGCCGCTGACCGAGCACCTCGGTCGCCTCGGCCGCAGGCTCGGCTGGGCCGTCAGCGCCGGCGCCGATGGTCCGCACCCGGCCGGGGCCCGGCTCCAGCTCGACGTGCTCGCGGTGGTGGTGAACCACGGCCACGTCCCGACCGCGCGGGTGCGGTGCCGGGTCCGCGCCTTCGTCGGCGCCACCCGGGTGTTCGACGACCAGCTGCGCACCGACACGCTGGTCGGTCGCGCCCGCGCGCCTGCCGCCACCCTGGCCGCCGCCGCCGCCGTCCAGCTGGCCGACATCCTCGCTCCTCGCCTGGCCGCGCTGCCGGGGCTGCGGCGATGACCACCCGCGCCGCCGCGCGCCGCGCCACCGCCCTGGTCGTGGCGTCGCTGTGGGTGGTGCTGGCGCTGGGGGCGGCCCCGGCCCAGGCCCAGGGCAGCCCGGCGGCCAGCGACGCCACCGTCGCCGCCCTCGGCCGGGCCGGGCGGGCCGCCGCCGCCGGGGCGTGGGCCGAGGTCCGGGTCCTGCTCGCGCCGCTCGGCGACGGGGCCGAGCTCGAGCGGTCCGATCGTGGCGAGCTGCATCGCCTGAGCGGCCTGGCCGCGTTCCACCTCGGTGATCTGGCCGCGGCGGAGCGCCAGCTGCTCGCCTTCCTCCGGCTCGACCCCGACGCCCAGCTCGATCCGGCCCTGGTCCCACCCGAGGCGGTCCGCTTCTTCGACGACGTCCGCGCCCGCCACCTGGCCGAGCTGCGCGCGCTGCGAGCGCCGCCGCGGCGCTACCTGGCCCTCAACCTGGTGCCGCCGGCCGGTCAGTTCCAGAACCGCCAGCCGGTGAAGGGATGGCTGCTCGGCGCCGGCCTGCTGACGCTGGCCGCCACCAACCTGACCAGCTACCTGGTGGTGCGCGGCTGGTGCGACGACGATCACCAGCTGTGTGAGGACGGCGACGGCCGTGATCGCGCCGGCGCCGCCCGCCGCCTGCGGACCGTCACCAACACCAGCGGCGCGCTCTTGCTCGGGCTGTACGCGTATGGCGTCATCGACGGGTTCGTCGGCTACCGGCGCCGGACTCGGGTCCTGCGCATCGAGGCGCTCAGCGGTGGTGGGATGGTGTCGTTGGCTGGCACCTACTGAGGCGCGTTTGGGGCCGTTCGCCCCTGGGCTGGCCACCACGAGATCGGCCGGGCCGTGTAGGCCTACCTGCGTCTGTCGTCGTCAAGCTATGGCCCATAGGCCGCATTGGCCATTGAGATCAGCACCTGGGCCACGTACGCTTTTCCTCGGTGAGGCAGCCCGTCCCGTTCGGCAAGTACCTGCTGCTCGATCGCATCAGCGTCGGCGGCATGGCCGAGGTCTTCAAGGCCAAGAGCTACGGCGTCGAGGGCTTCGAGAAGATCATCGCCATCAAGCGCATCTTGCCGTCGATGGGCGAGGACCGCGACTTCATCAAGATGTTCATCGACGAGGCGAAGATCGCCGGGCAGCTGGCGCACGCCAACATCTGCCAGATCTTCGAGCTCGGCCGCATCGACGGCGCGCACTTCATCGCGATGGAGTACATCTGGGGCAAGGACGTCCTCCAGATCCAGAACCGGCTCAAGAAGCTCAAGCAGCCGATGCCCATCGCCATGGCGTGTTTCATCATCGCCAGGGTCGCCGAGGGGCTCGACTACGCGCACCGTCGCAAGGACGCGCTCGGCCGCCACCTCGAGATCGTCCACCGCGACTGCTCGCCGCAGAACGTCCTCATCTCGTACGAGGGTGAGGTCAAGATCATCGACTTCGGCATCGCCAAGGCGGCGTCGCGCAGCGTGCGGACCCAGGCCGGCGTGCTCAAGGGCAAGTTCGGCTACATGTCGCCCGAGCAGGTGCGCGGCCTGCCGCTCGACCGCCGCAGCGACATCTTCGCGCTCGGCACCATGCTGTACGAGCTGCTCATCGGCGATCGCCTGTTCCAGGGCGAGACCGACTTCTCCACCCTCGAGCGGGTCCGCAACGTCGACGTGCCGGCGCCGCGCCAGCTCAACCCCGACATCCCGCCCGAGGTCGAGCGGGTCATCCAGAAGGCGCTGGCCAAGGACGTCGACGATCGCTACCAGTGGGCGTCGGAGCTGGCCGCCGAGCTGAGCCAGTTCCTGATGGCGCAGCCGACGGTCTTCACCGCCAAGTCCCTCACGTCGTGGCTGCGCGAGGGCTTTGGCCCCGACATCGAGCGGGAGCGCCAGGCGCTCGAGACGTACAAGCGGATGGGGCGCGATGGCCTCATCGCCGGGCTGCCAGCGGCCGAGGCCAAGCTCGACGTGGTCGAGCACCTCGGCGAGGCCGGGCAGTCGGAGGACCCGACCATGCTGGGCGGGCCCAGCTTCGAGGACATGCTGGCCGAGCAGGCGGCGGCCAGCACGGCCGCGGCGGGCGGGCGGGCGTCCGGACCAGCGGCCGGCTCACCGGCGGCGCGGCCGGTCGACGACGATCGCGACTTCGCCGAGGAGGCGCCGACCGAGATCTTCGGCGAGATCGGCGACGCGCCGGCGGCGCCACCGATGGCCGCCGCCGCGCGCCCCGGCCCGCCGGTGCCGCCGCCGTCGGGCCGGCCGACCCAGCAGGCGCCGACGGTGGCGCTGGGTCCTGGCGGGGTGCCGGTGGCCGCGCCGCAGAACCCGACGCTGTTCGATCCGATGATGTCGGCACCCGCGCCGGGCGGCTCCATCGGTGGGGCCCTCGCCGCCGGGCAGAGCGGCGGCATCCAGGGCATGGCCGGTTACCCGAGCGGGCCGCTGTCGTCGTCGATGCCGGTGCCGCCGGTGCCGGCGCCGCTCGGCAGCGCCCCGTCATACCCGCAGTCGCCGCCGGGCGCTCCGCCTCCTGCCCGGACCATGCTCGGCATGGCGCCGCCGCCTGGCCTCGGTGCGGGATATCCCGGCGGCCCGCCCGGCGCCGTTCCTCCAGGGTATGGGCCCGGTCCGGGCCAGGGCCAGGGCCAACCGTCGCCGTACCCGATGGGGTACCCGCAGGCGCCGCCAGGTTCGTACTACCCGGGGCTGGCGCCGAGCATGCCGCCCGGGCACATGGGGCAGATGGGCCCGATGGGGATGGGCGATCGCGCGGTCCCGCCAGTTGGCATGCGCGCCGATCGGCCGCGGTCCACCCTGGGCCGTGACATCGCCATCGGCGTCGGCATCGCCGCGGTCGCGCTCGGGGCGTTCGCCATCGTCCGCTTCGTGGTGATGGGCGACAGCAGCGCGCCGGCCAAGGTGGCCCAGGGCATGCTGGTGGTCACCCACGACGGGCAGCCGTCGGCCGAGGTCTTCATCGACGGCGAGGCGCGCGGCACGACCGAGCGTGGGCGCCTCACGCTCGAGGCCTCGCCCGGCCCACACACCATCAAGGTGGTGGTGGCCGGGGCGCCGCCGTGCGAGCGACCGATCGCGGTGGTGTCGGGGCAGTCGCTCGACTTCGCGTGTACGTTCGGCGCGGGCGCCGGCTCGGCCGATCCAGGCGCGGGCTCGGGTGCGGGCTCTGGCTCGGGGGAACCGGCGCTGGCCGGCAGCGGGGCGGGCAGCGGCTCGGCGGTGGTGATGGTGCCGGTCGACGCCGGGACACCAGCCACGCCGCCGGTCGACGCCGGGACGCCAGCCGCGCCGCCGGTCGACGCCGCGGTGGCGGTGGCGATCAAGGACCCGACACCGAAGGACCCGACGCCGAAGGATCCGACGCCGAAGGATCCGAAGGATCCGAAGGATCCGAAGGATCTGACGCCGAAGGACACGCCGCCCAAGGATCCCAAGCCACCCAAGGACCCCAAGCCGCCCAAGGACCCCAAGCCCGCGGCCGACGCTGGCTTCCTGACCGTCACCACCAACCCGCCCGGGGCCAAGGTGTTCATCGACGGCGTCGACACCGGCAAGGTCACACCCATCCGCGGCAAGCTCGAGCTCAAGGCCGGAGCCCACAAGATCAAGTTCGAGCTCGGCGGCCAGAGCTGGACCTACCGCGTGACGATCGAAGCCGGCAAGACCACGCCGTACAGCAAGGACATCCAGCTGTAGCTGGTCCCGACCAGGCCGCCCGCGCGGCCTGGTTCAAGCGACGCGCTGGCTGACGAGCTTGGCCACCAGCGCCGGGTCGGCCTTGCCGCCGGCGGCCTTGACCACCTGGCCGACGAAGAAGCCGATCAGGCCGGTCTTGCCGCCGCGCAGCTGGGCCAGCTTGTCGGGGTGGGCCGCCAGGCTCTGATCGACCAGGGCCAGCAGCGCGGCCTGGTCGACCACCGCGTCGAAGCCGCGCGCGCGCACGACGTCGCCGGGGCTGGCGCCGGTGCGCACCACCTCGGCCAGCACCTCCTTGCCGTGCGCGACCGACAGCGCGCCGGCGCCGACCTGGCCGATGATCGCGGCCAGCGCCGCTCCGGTTAGCTTGCTGCCCGCGAGCTCGGCCTCGCCCAGCGCGCGCGGCAGCTCGTTGATCATCCAGCGCGCGACCTCGGCCGGCGCCGCCCCGGCGCCGACGGCCTCGGTGAGCAGCGCGGCGGACGGGGCGTCGGCGCACACCAGGTCGGCCTGCTCGGCGGTCAGGCCATGACGATCGATCGCCGCCTGGTAGGCCGCGGCCAGCGCGGCGTCGCGCGCGCGCGCCTCGGCCCGGTACTCGGCCGGCGACTTGCTCTTGGGCCGGGTCTTGGCCTTGGGGTTGATGGCGCGCTCGCCGTCGGCGGTCGCCCCGCTCGCGGGAGGCGCCGTCGGCGCGGCCTTGGTCGCGCCGGCCGTCGCCGTCGGCCGTGCTCCGGCCAGGTCGACCACCTTGTTGAACACCAGCGCACCCGGCTTGCTGTCGATCACGTCGGTGACGAAGTAGCCGGTCCGCTCGAACTGGAAGTGGCTGCCGGGCGCGGCCTGGGCCAGGCTGGCCTCGACCCGGGCCGTGCGTACCACCGACAGCGAGGTCGGGTTCAGGTTGGTCATGAAGTCGGCGCCGCCCTCCTCGGGTTGGGCCACCGCGAACAGGCGGTCGTACAGGCGGACCTCGGCCGGCACCGCGCTGGTGGCGTCGACCCAGTGGATCACCCCGCCGACCTTGCGGCCGTCGGCCGGGGCCGCGCCGGCGCGGGTCTCGGGCAAGACGCGGCAACGCAGGCGGGTGACCGCGCCGGCGCCGTCGCGCACGACGTCCTCGCACGTCACGCACCAGCCGTAGCGCAGGCGCACGGTCCGGCCCGGCCCGAGCCGCTTCCAGTCCTTGCTGGGCTCGTCGGCGTAGTCGCCGCGCTCGATCCACACGCGGCCGGACATCACCACCGGCCGGCTGCCCGGCTTGCCGATGTCGGGCGGGAACGACGGCGCGTCGAGCACGGCCGCGCCCGGATCGGCGGCGATCAGCTCGTCCCACCCGAGCAGCTCGACCTCGAGCGGGTCGAGCACGGCCATGACCCGCGGCGCGTGCTGGTTGAGGTCGTCGCGCACGCAGCCCTCGAGCCGCTCGACCTCGACCATCGAGTTGTTCTTGGCCACGCCGATGACGTCGCAGAAGGCGCGGATGGCCTCGGGCCGGTAGCCGCGCCGGCGCAGGCCGGCCAGGGTCGGCATGCGCGGATCGTCCCAGCCGCTCATGGTGCCGCCGGTGACCAGCTGCAGCAGCTTGCGCTTGGACATCACCGTGTAGTCGAGCGCGAGGCGGGCGAACTCGTACTGGCGCGGGCGCGGCGTCCACGGACCGGTGTGGTCGAGCACCCAGTCGTACAGCTCGCGGTTGTTCTCGAACTCGAGCGTGCAGATCGAGTGGGTGATGCCCTCGATCGCGTCCTCGAGCGGGTGCGCGTAGTCGTACATCGGGTAGATGCACCAGGCGTCGCCGGTGCGGTGGTGCTCGGCGTGGCGGATCCGGTACAGCAGCGGATCGCGCATCTTCATGTTCGCCGCCGCCATGTCGATCTTGGCGCGCAGCACGCGGGCGCCGTCGGCGAACTCGCCGGCCTTCATGCGCCGCAGCAGGTCGAGGTTGTCGGCCACGGTGCGGTCACGGAACGGCGATGGCCGACCCGGCTCGGACAGGGTGCCGCGGTGCTGCCGGATCTCCTCGTCGGACAGGTCACACACGTAGGCCAGGCCGTCGTTCACGAGGCGCTCGGCCAGCTCGTACATGCGCGGGAAGTAGTCGGCCGAGAACAGCACCGCGGTCGGCGCGAACCCGAGCCAGCGCACGTCGCGCTCGATCGACTCGACGTACTCGACGTCCTCCTTGGTCGGGTTGGTGTCGTCGAAGCGGAGGTTGCAGGTGCCCTGGTAGTCGCGGGCCAGCCCG
>JAGPCO010000211.1 GCA_018058095.1 Kofleriaceae bacterium | reverse complement strand
TGCGCCTCGAGCGCGTTATTCCGTGAGGCACGGTAGCCCGTGACCTCGTAACCCAGGGGGACAGCCGCTTTTTGCGGCCCGCCGGCGCTCGAGTCGTCCGCCACTACATCCGTTCTTGCCCGATCGCCCGGGCGGCGCCGGCCGCGACCGCCCGGCACCTTGGCGGCCCAGGTGGTAGCCGGCAGGCGCTCTTGGCCGCGGCAGCTGCTCGACGCGTTTGCGGACCTGCTGGCTGATCGGGCACGGGCACGGGCACGGACACGGGCACGGGCAGGCGGTCGGCATCGGCGCCGTGTTACACCGGGCGCCCATGATCGGGCTGGTGCTGTCGTGTGAGCACGCGTCGTGTGCCGTGCCGGCCGGGGTCGACCTCGGCGTCGACGCCGCCACCCTGGCGTCCCAGGCCGGGTGGGATCACGGCGCGTACGAGCTCGCCGTCGGGCTCGGCCAGGCCTTCGGCCAGCCGGTCCACGCCGGCGCCTACACCCGGCTGTACGTCGACCTCAACCGCGCGCCCGATCACCCCGACGTCATCCCCGCGGTCTGTTACGGCGCGGTCGTGCCCGGCAACCGCGACCTCGGTGACGACGAGCGCGCCCGCCGGCTGGCCCAGGTCCACGCGCCGTACTGGGCCGCGGTCCGCGCCGACGTCGTCGCCGCCCTCGCCCGCCAACCGGGCGGCTGCCTGCACCTGTCGTCGCACAGCTTCGCGCCCGAGCTCGACCCGCCACGGCGGCAGTTCGACGTCGGCGTGCTGTACGACCCGGACGCGGCGTTCGAGGCCGAGCTGGCCGAGCGCCTGCTGGTCGGCCTGGCCGCGGCTGGCCTGCGCGTGCGCGCCAACCAGCCATACAGCGGCACCGGCCCGGCCCTGTGCACGTCGTTGCGCCGCGAGCTGGCGCACCCGCGCTACGCCGGCATCGAGCTCGAGGCCTCGCACGACCTGACCCGCCAGCCCGGCGGCTGCGCGCGAGTGATCGAGGCGCTGGCCCCGCTGGTGCGGGAGCTGGTGGACCCTCGGCGCGACGTCGAGTGAGCGGGCACGGCCGCGATCGACGCGCGGCGGGTCAGGCCTGGGCGCCGAGCGCCTTCTTCATCTCGATGAAGTGGCACGGCTGGCGCACGCGTGGGTCGGTGAACGGGATGGTGCCGGTCTCGCGGTAGCCGAGGCGGCGGTAGAACGGCGGCAGCTCCTCGCGCACGTTGACGACGCGCACGCCGACGGTGGCGCAGCCCATGGCCGCACACATCGCCTCGGCCACCGCGATCATCCGCTTGCCCAGGCCGCGGCCCTGCAACTCGGGCGCGACCGACAGCATGCCGAAGCTGCCGGCCACGGGCCCCGCGCCTGGCTCGGCGTCGGCGTCGGCCTCGGGGCGGACGTACACCGCCGCCGCCAGCTCCCCGCCGGCGTCGAGCACCAGGAACTTGCCGGCCTCGGCCAGCGCGCGCACCTCGTCGGGGGTGGTGCGGTCACCCTCGACGAAGAAGGCCTCCACCTGGTAGGCCCGGTTGACCAGGTCGGTCAACGCGCCGAGGTCGGCGGGGGTCGCGCAGCGGATACTCGGCGACAGCGCGGTGGCGTTGGGCATGCACCGCCGCTGTTACCAGATCGGTCGGACATCGGGCGCGGCAAAGCGGCGCAGCCGGGATCTGCCCGCACCACGCGCGCCATCCACCGCGTGGTGGGCGCCAGCGCCGCTCAGCAACCGGCGGTGGTCAGCTTGGTCAGGAAGACGTCGAACGAGGTCGTGGCGCCGCCGGTCGGGACGCGGACCGTGCGGTTGCCGGTCCAGCACGGGGTGGCGCCGACGTCGCCGACCACGCTGAGGACGTACTCACCGCTCGGCAGCACCGACGAGGTCACGTGCTGGTCGGTCTCGACGCAGCCGTAGCGGACCTGGGTCATGCAGTCGAGCGCGTAGCTGCCGGCCGGCTGGGTCGCGCCGGCCGGCACGGTGTAGGTCACCGGCTGGCACGTCCCGCTCCGGGTCAGGGTCAGGGTCATCGCGGTCAGGCCGGCACCACCCTGCGCGGGCGCGGTGCAGTTGCCGGTCGGCATGGCGGTGAGGTCGAGCGCGAACTGGCCCTGGGCGTCGATGGGGAACACCAGCGGATCGAGCGTGGTGTTCTGCCCGGCCAGGATCGGCACCTCGAGCGACACCGGCACGGTGGCGATGGTCCCCCCGGCCCCGCGCAACGAGTAGGTCAGGTCGTAGTCGCCCGGCGCCAGCGGCTGGCTGGTGCCCTGGCCCGAGTTGCACGAGAACACCTGGTTGGCACCGGTCGGGCTGTCGGACAGGCGAACGCCGATGACCACGGACGACGCCCCGGCGTCGGCGCACGACACCGGCGTGCCGTCGTCGGCCAGGGTCCAGGCGACGGTGAACGTGCCCGGCGCGGGCTCGGCGTCGATGGTGCGCCCATCGGGGAAGCCACGATCCTCGCCGCAAGCGACGGCGGCGAGCGAGGCCAGGGCGGCGAGCAGCACGATCCGGAATCGGTTCACCGCCCGAGGATACACCAAAGGCCGGCTTGCCTCCGCGGCCGGCCGCCCCCGCGCCGCCCCGCTGTGCGCCTGGCCACGTCCAGCGCCCGGCCCGCCCCGGACGGCCCCTGCTGGTTGATCGGCCGGCGCGGTTGTCGCCGGCCGGGCCGGGCGGTAAGCACGCCTCATGTCGACCGCCAACCACTACCGCTCCAACCTGCGCGACATCGCCTTCAACCTGTTCGAGGTCCTCGACCTCGGCCGGACCGCGCTGGGTCGCGGCCCGTTCGCGGCCATGGACGAGGCGACCGCGCGCGAGGCCCTGACCGGCCTCGAGGAGATGGCGCAGCAGGTGTGGGCGCCCGACTTCGTCGCCGGCGACCGCGAGGGCGCGCGCTTCGACGGCGCGGGCAACGTGACCCTGCCGGCCGGGACCACCCGCGCCATCCGCGCCTACTACGACGGCGGCTGGAACAAGCTCGAGCTGCCCGAGCACCTCGGCGGCTACGGCGCGCCGCCGACGGTGGCGTGGGCCGCGTTCGAGCTGCTGTCGGGCGCCAACCCGTCGGCCACGTTCTACCTGCTCGGCAACTTCCTGGTCCAGATCATCGACCGCCTCGGCAGCGCCGACCAGAAGGCGCGCTTCGTCACCAACATGATCGAGGGTCACTGGGGCGGCACGATGGTGCTGACCGAGCCCGACGCCGGCTCCGACGTCGGCGCCGGCACGACCCGGGCCCGCCACGTCGCCGGTGACGAGTACGAGCTGACCGGGGTCAAGCGCTTCATCACCAACGGCGACTTCGACCACCCCGCCAACATCGTCCACCTGGTGCTGGCCCGCCCCGAGGGGGCCGGCCCCGGCACCAAGGGGCTGTCGCTGTTCATCGTGCCCAAGGTGTGGGTCGAGGCCGACGGCTCGCTCGGGGCCCGCAACGGCGCCGTGGTCACCAGCATCGAGCACAAGATGGGCCTGCGCGCCTCGGCCACCTGCGAGCTGACGCTCGGGGCCGATACGCCGTGCCGAGGCCTCCTGGTCGGCGGCAAGCACGACGGCATCGCCCAGATGTTCCAGGTCATCGAGTACGCGCGTATGGGCGTCGGCACCAAGTCGATGGCCACCTTGTCGACGGCGTACCTCAACGCGCTCGACTACACCCGGCTGCGCAAGCAGGGCGCCGACCTGGCCCGCGCCGCCGACAAGACCGCGCCGCGGGTCGAGATCATCCGCCACCCCGACGTGCGCCGCATGCTCATGCTGCAGAAGGCGTTCGCCGAGGGCCTGCGCAGCATGGTGCTGTGGACCGCCAGCCTGCAGGACCAGATCGTGCTGGCCGGCGGCCACGGCAGCGGCGCGGCGGCCGGCCCGGGCGCCGCCGCGGCCAAGGAGCTCGAGGCCCTCAACGACCTCATGCTGCCGCTCATCAAGGGCTACGGCTCGGAGAAGGTGTACGAGCTGCTGGCGGTCAGCCTGCAGTGCTTCGGCGGCTCGGGGTTCTGCCAGGACTATCCGATCGAGCAGTACATCCGCGATCAGAAGATCGACTCGCTGTACGAGGGCACGACGCACATCCAGGCCCTCGATCTGTTCTTCCGCAAGGTCGGGCGCGACCAGGGCGCGACGCTGCGCCGCCTCATGGGCGAGATCGGGGCGACCTGCACCCGCGCCCGTGAGCGGCCCGAGCTGGCGGCCGAGGTCGCCGCGCTCGGCAAGGCGGCCGCCGACGTCGGCGCCATCTTCACCGGCATGCTCGGCAAGCTCGGGCAGTCGGTCTACCACGTCGGCCTGCAGGGCAACCGCATCCTGTTCGCGCTGGCCGAGCTGGTCATCGGCTGGCGCCTGGTCGTCGGCGCCGAGGTCGCGCTGGCCCGGATGGGCGCGGCCAGCGAGGCCGACCGCGCCTTCTACCGCGGCAAGCTGGCGGCGGCCCGCTTCTACTGCAAGCAGGTGCTGCCCGGGATCAGCCTGGCCCGCACCCTGATCGAGGCCAGCGACCTCGACCTGATGGAGGTCGGCGACGACGAGTTCTGACCGCCGGCGGGCCTGACCTGCAGGTCAGGCCGACAGGCGGCGCGGGCGGCGCGCCCGCGCCGCGTCGCGCCGGGCCGACAGCCCGAGGTGGACGACGACGATGGCGGTGCCGAGCGTGTAGTCGGCGACGGCGTGAGCGAGGCTACGCAGCGTGGTGAGTGGCGAGAGCATGGCTTGTTCCTACCGAGAAGACCTGGCGATGGGTCACCATGGTGGTGACTTGACGGCAACCACTTGTTGACGTTCACGGCAACCAACGTGTTGCCGCCGCCGAGACATTCCCCAGAACAACCCGCCCGGCTCGTGCGTTCTACTCCACGTGGGCCCCTTCCGCCTAGCAGCTTCGACCGCGCTGGTGCTCGTGCTGGCCGCCTGCGGCGAGAGCCAGGCGACGCCGGCGCCGTCGGCGCACCCAGCCGCCCCGCCGGCCACGTCTCATGCCGCACCGCGTCGCGCGGCGGCGGACCCGGGGCCGGCCCGGCCCCTGGTGGGTGACCCCGCCCACACCGCGGCCCTGACCCGGGTCTGGATCGCCACCGCGGTGGATGACGGCCCGGCCGAGGCCGGGCCGATCCGGGCCCGGGCCGGGCAGCGAGTCACCCTGTTTGCGGTGCTCGAGGCGGGTGCGGCCACCTACTCGGACGCGCCCCGGCTACGCCGCGGCCGCGCCATCGTGTCCCCGCGCCCGCTGGCCGCGGCGCCCGGGGCCGAGCTGCGCTGGGCCAAGGTCGAGCCCGAGGCGGCCAACCTGTCCAACACCACGAGCGGCAGCTTCCGGTTCGAGGCCATCCCGTACCGCGCGGTCGACCTGCCCGCCGCCGCCGGCCACGGCCACGTCGCGGCCGACGTCCACCCGACGCTCACGCCGGACCATGGTCACGGCCTGGGCACGATGCGGTTCCAGCTGGAGGCGCGCCAGGGCGAGCGCGTGGTGCGCAGCCCGGGCGCAGATTCCCGGCGCGGACGCGGCGCGGGTGGCCTGTCGGCCGACGTCCATCGCGTCTCGATCCGGCGCGACGACACCTTCCTCGGCTACCTGACCGAGATGTACGGCCAGCCGTACATCTGGGCCTCGGCTGGCACCTCGCCGAACAATCACCAGAGCGAGCACCTCGAGGGCTCGGACTGCGCCGACCTGATGGTGTAC
>JAGPCO010000140.1 GCA_018058095.1 Kofleriaceae bacterium | reverse complement strand
GTCACCACCCCCGCTCTTGCCGCCCCCGCTCTTGCCGCCCCCGCTCTTGCCGCCGCTGCGCTTACCGAGCACCACCTCGAGCGGCGGCTCGTCGCCGCTGACCGTGACCGTTCGGGTGGTCGTGGCGTAGCCGTCGGCCTTGAAGGTCAACACGGTCTCGACCCCTCGCTCGAGCTGGATCTCACCCGGCGCGACGCCGAGGGGCCCACGCGGGCCGTACACCTCGGTGCCGGAAGGGGTCCCGGTGATGGTCAGCTTGACGGTGGTCGGCAAGGCCGGGGCGGCGTCGACCGCGACGGTGGCGACCGCGACGGTGGCGTCGGCCAGCGCGGGGCCGATCGCCGCGTCGGCGACGACGGCCGCCAGCGGGGGCGTGGCCGCCGCCCCACCCTCGCCCTGCCCGCGCCGCGCCACGACGAAGGCCACCACGCCGGCAGCGACCGCGGCCAGGCCGACGCCGATCCACAGCCCGGTCCGGCGCGGCGGCGCGACCCGCAGCTCGTCGCCGATGGCGGTCGCGGCCTGCCCCAGCCCGGGCGTCATCGCCCCCGGGGTCGGCGTCGGCGCCGAGCCGAGCTGGGCCGAGCGGGCCCGGGTCGCCGCGCTGTAGACCGCGCTCTGGCCGCCGCTCGGCTCGGTCGCGCGCAGGGCGACGTCGCGGTCGCCGTGCTCGAGCGCGTTGACCGCCGTCACCAGGTTGGGCGGGCGGCGGGCCGGGTCCTTGGCCATCATCCACGCCAGCGCCTCGTCGACGGTCGGCGACAGGTCGGCCACCAGGTCGCCCGCGCGCGGCGGCGCGTCGTTGATGTGGTGGAGCAGGATCTCCATGTAGTCGTCGCCGGCGAACGGGACCTGGCCGGTCAGCAACTCGAACGCCAGCACGCCGAACGAGTACACGTCGGTGCGATGGTCGACGTCGCGGCCCCGGCACTGCTCGGGCGACATGTAGTACGGCGTGCCGATGGGGATGCCGGTCTTGGTCTTGTGCAGGCCGCCGGCGCTGTCGGACCCGGCCGCCAGCAGCTTGGCGATGCCGAAGTCGAGCAGCTTGGGGAAGACCGCGCCGTCGCTGTCGCGGACCAGGAAGATGTTCTCCGGCTTGAGGTCGCGGTGGGCGATGCCCTTGCCGTGCGCCGCATCGAGCGCCTTGCCGACCGCGCGCAGGATGCCGACCGCCTCGGCCAGCGCCAGCCGCCCGGCCGCCTTGAGGTGGGCGTCGAGGGTCTCGCCGTCGAGCAGCTCCATCACGTAGTAGTGGCGGCCGTCGCCGAGCTCGCCGAACGCGAAGATGTCGATGATGTGGCGGTGCCGGATCTGGTTGACCGCGCGCGCCTCGGCCACGAAGCGCGACACCATCTCCGGCTGGGCCGAGTACTGCGGGGCCAGCACCTTGATCGCCACCTGCTTGCCGATGAGCGGGTGGACCGCGCGGTACACCGTGCCAAACCCACCCTCGCCCAGCTTGCCCTCGACGACGTACTCGCCGACCTTGTGGCCCACGGCCAGGTCGCGATCGCCGCCGGTGCTGGGGAGGACGTCGGTGGAGCTGCTCATCGGGGCGATCGACCGCAATCGTCCCATGGCGATGGCACCCCGTCAAAAGGCCGAGCCGCCCATGATCGCGGCGTCGGATCCAGCGACAGGTGATCGACCCGGGATGGGGGAATCCGCGACGAACGCCCCGGTTCGATGGCCATCCCCGGGGGCAAAGCGAACGCCGTGCCACGGCCGATGGCGGGGCCGCACCTACATCCGCCCCACGGCCCGCGCCCCGTGCTAAGAGAATCGCCGCCCATGCCGAGCGTGCCCGACGTCTCCATCGTCATCCCCATCTACAACGAGGAGGGCATCCTGCGCTCGGCGGTCGACGACCTGCTGGCGGGGCTCGACGGGCTGCGGGTCGCGCTCGACGCCCCCGACCTCGGCATCGAGGTCATCCTGGCCGAGAACGGCTCGAAGGACCGCACGGTCGAGGTCGCCGAGCACCTCGCCGCCGAGCGGCCCGAGGTGCGCACGTTCTCCCTGGGCGAGCCCAACTACGGCAAGGCGCTGCGGCGCGGCATCGAGGAGGCGCGCGGGCGCTGGGTGGTGTGCGAGGAGATCGACCTGTGCGATCTCGACTTCCACCGGCGCGCGCTCGAGCTGCTGCGTCACGGCGACTGCGACTTCGTCGTCGGCTCGAAAGCCATGAAGGGGGCGCACGACGAGCGGCCGATGATGCGCCGGGCCGCGACCCGCGTCATCAACGGCATGCTGCGGGTCGCGCTCGACTTCCGCGGCACCGACACCCACGGCCTCAAGGCGTTCGACCGCGCCACCGTGCTGCCGATCGTGCGCAGCTGCGTGGTCGATCGCGATCTGTTCGCCAGCGAGCTGGTCATCCGGGCCGGCCGGGCCGGCCTGCGCGTCATCGAGATCCCGATCCAGCTGGCGGAGAAGCGGGCCCCGGCCATCAACCTGGTGCGGCGGGTGCCTCGCGTGCTGTCGGGCCTGGCCCGGCTGACCTACGCCATCCGCTTCGGCGGCCGGATCGACTCCTGAGGCGGGGCGGGTGAGGACGGTGCCCTGGTGACGCGACCGGCCGCGGCCCGACCGCGCTGCGCGGTGTCGGTCGACCTCGACGGCCTCGCCTGCTACTACCGCATCCACGGCCTGGGGCCGGCGCCCGACGAGCTGGCCGACGCCGTCCTGACCCGGGCCCTGCCCCGCTTCACCGAGCTGCTGGCCCGCCGGGGCGTGGCCGCGACCTTCTTCGTCGTCGGCGCCGACGTCGACACCGACGCCGCCCCGGCCCGCGCCGGGTCGCGCGCCGCGGTGGCGGCGGCCCACGCCGCCGGCCACGAGCTGGGCAACCACTCATACTCGCACCCGTACGATCTGGCCCGGCTGCCAGCGTCCGCCGTCGCCGCGGAGATCGAGCGCTGCGACGACGTCCTGCGCGGGCTGACCGGGGCGCCGATCGCGGGCTTCCGCGCGCCCGGCTACGACGTGTCACCGGCCATGATGGCGGTGCTGGCGGCGCGCGGCTACCGCTACGACTCGTCGGTGTTCCCGGCGCCCGGCTACTACGCGGCCAAGGCCTCGGTGATGGCCGCGCTGGCCGCGCTCGGGCGGCCGAGCGGCGCGGTGCTGACCAACCCGCGCGCGCTGCTGGCGCCACCCGAGCCGTACTGGGCCGACCACCGCGCGCCGTGGCGGCGCGGCCAGGGCCCGCTGGTCGAGCTGCCCATCGCCGTCACGCCGTGGCTGCGCGCGCCGGCCATCGGCACCTCGCTGCTGCTGGCGCCGCCGTGGCTGCGCCGGCGCTGGATCGACGCCATGGCCGGACGCAGCTTCTTCAACTTCGAGCTGCACGGGATCGATCTGGCCGACGCCGACGCCGACGGCATCCCCGGTGAGCTGGTCCGGCGCCAGCCCGATCTGCGCCGGTCGGTCGATCACAAGCTGGCCGCGCTCGACGACATCCTCGACCGGATCACCAGCCGCTTCGAGCTGTCGACGCTGGGCCAGGCCGCGGCCTGGGCCATGCGCGAGGCGGCCTGACGCCGGCCCGAGCGCGCGGTGGGCCGGTCAGCGGCCGGGGCTGGCCGGCAGCGCGTAGCTGACCGTGGCGTGTGCGACCGGCGCCGGGTCATCCCCGCTGCAGATCGTGACCTCGCCGACGGCCAGGCGCGCGCCGAGCTTGAGCAGGCGCGCGGTCGCCACCAGGTCGGCCGGGGCCGGTTTGCGCAGGAAGTGGATGGTCAGGCTGCTGGTCACGGCCAGCAGCGCCGGACCGATCGCCGCCAGCACCAGCACGTACATGGCGGTGTCGGCCAGGGTCATCAGCGTCGGGCCGCTCACGGTACCGCCCGGGCGCAGGTGGTCGGCCTGGTAGCGCCAGCGGCACCGGGCCTGGGTCGGCCCGACCTCCTCGATCGCGACGAACGCCGCCGCCTGCGGAAACTGGGCCGCCAGCAGCGTGGCCACGGCGTCGGCGTCGAGCCCGGCCATCACTCAGCTCGGCCCGGGCGCGGCCGGCGACGCGCCAGCGACCGGCCCGCTGCCCGGCCCGACCGGAAGGTCGGCCCACGACGTGTCGGCGGCCCGGCCGTGCTCGGCGCCGGCCGCGCTCGCCTCGGCCGCGTCGGTCGCCAGGTCGTCGTCGCCGGCCCCAGCCTCGGCCAGGCCATCGTCGAACCCGGCCCGCAGGACGCGCGCCGCCGCGAACAGCTCGGACTGCCCCGGCCGCAGCAGGCAGGCGTGGTCGGCCAGGCCCCGCTCGGCGATGAGCTCGCGCATCCACCGCATCGGCTCGTCGAGCAGCTCGTACGAGGTCGCGAACGTGCCGTGGTGGATCGGCACCAGCACGCGGGCGCGCAGGTCGGCAAACGCCTGCAGCGCGTCGAGCGGGGACATGTGGCGGTCGCGGAACGAGCGCGGCCAGTAGCCGCCGATGGGCAACAGCGCCAGGTCGGGCGCGTAGCGGGCGCCGACGTCGGCGAAGCCGGAGAAGTACGCGCCGTCGGGGTACACGAACACCGACGGCCCGTCGCCACGCACCAGGTAGGCCAGCCCGCGCGCGCTGGGGTCGTCGCCGTGGCTGAGCGGGGAGGCGATGACCCCGACCCCACCCAGCTCGAGGTCGGCCCCGACCGCCAGCTCGACCACCCGGGCGAAGCCGAGCGGCGACACCAGCTGGGCCACGCCGCTGGGCACCACCACGGTCGCCGTGCGCGGCAACCGGGCCAGGGTTGGCAGGTGCAGGTGATCGGGGTGGCGGTGCGAGATGAGGATGAGGCCGACGTCCTGCAGATCGGCCGGAGCCAGCCCGGGCTCGACCGCGCGCCGCACCCCGCCCAGCCAGCGCCCCAGCATGGGGTCGACCACCACGCCGACGCCGGCGTACCGCAGGAGGGCGGTCGCCTGGCCGGCGAAGGTCACCGCCAGCTGGCCCGGGCCGACCGCCGGTAGCGGCTCGAGCTGGGCCGGGCGCGGCGCCACCCACAGCGACCGCGCCCAGTGCCAGAGCAGGCTGCGCCGGCGGCGCACCCGCAGGTGCCGGTGCGCGCGCGCCAGCGCGCCGGCCTGCCCGGCCGGATCGGCCCGCTCGGCCCGCTCGGCCGGATCGGCCCGCTCGGAGGACATGGCTCGACTTTCGCCGGCTTCCCGACGCCGGACAAGAAAAAGCCTGGTAGCCTGCGGCGCCGTGCACCGGCTGCTCGCCTGGCTCCAGCTCGATCTCGTCGGGCGCGCGCTGTTCGCCGTGCTGGCGGCGGTGGTGCTGCTGGTCGGCCTCGACGCGACCGGGTTCTGGGAGCCGCAGGAGCTGGCCGCGGCCGACCGCGCCGTGGCCCGGCGCGAGGCCGCCAGCAAGCCCCGGCCGGCCGCGGCGCGTGCCACCCCGGGCACCAAGGCGGCGACCACCAGCGACGACACCGACGAGCCCGACGACCTCGAGGCCGAGGACGACCCGGACGAGGTCACCCCGGCCGCCGCCGCCGCCGCCGACCCGCCCGCCGGCCCGTGCCCCAAGGTGGCGCCGAAGAAGGACGGGGCCCGCACCGCGACCGAGCAGCTGGTGGCCCGCCGCACCAGCGAGCGCGGGATGCGGTTCCCCCTGGCCCTGTGCGGGCTCCTGGTCGTGGCCGGCTGCGTCGGCATCGGCGCCCGCCTGCTCGGGCCCCGCGCCGGCCTGCTGGCCGGGCTCATCTGCCTGTCCTTCCCCCTGCTGTCCCTGCAGTCGCGCCAGCTCACGTCGGAGATCCCGACCGCGGCCGGGGCGACCCTGCTCATCTATGCCTTCACCATCGGCCTGCGCCCGGGCCGCGGGCGCTGGTTGTGGATCGACCTGGCGACCGGCCTGCCGGCGCTGGTGATCGGCGCCCTCCTCGGCTTCTACGGCGGCGGCGCGCTGCACGGCCTGCTGGTGCCGATCGGCGCGTTCGCGCTCGCGGTGGCCACCAGCCTGCGCCGCCACGACCTCACGGTCGAGCCCGGCCGGGTCGTTGCCGGCGCGCTGGCGGCGGCGGCGACGATCGCCCTGATCGTGGTGCTCGCCGTCCAGGTCTACGACCTGCGCCCGCCCATCCCGGGCAGCCGGGAGCTGCTGGGGCACTCGATCGTGCCGTCGGAGTGCTGGTCGACCGCCCTCGGCGCGCTGTGGCGCTTCGACGACGACCTGCGCATGACGTACGACTCGTCGTTCGAGCAGATCGGCTTCGGCACCTTCCCGTGGGGCATCGCCGCGCCCATGGCCGTCGGCCTGCTGATGGCGTCGCGCCGCCGGGATCAGCAGACCACCGGCGCCCTGGCCCTGAGCTGGGCCGGCGCGGCCTGGCTCGCGACCGAGGTGTTCCAGCGCAAGGTCGGCTTCACCATCTACGCCGGCTTCCCGGCCATGGCCCTGGCCATCGGCGGCTGGCTCGACGGCGTGCTGGCGGCGCGCCGCGCCGACGAGCGCGGCGAGGCCGGCGCCCCGGCGGCGATCGCCCCCGATGGCCTCGTCCCCGGCCTGTTCGTCCTGCTCGGCGTGCTGACCCTGGGCAAGGACCTGCAGGCCTTCCCCGAGCGCCTGACCTCCCTGCTGGTCGGCAGCGACGCGATCAAGTACCCCAAGCAGGCCGTCCTCCTCGGCCTGCCGCTCAAGCTGTGGGTGCTGGCGCTCGGTCTGTCCGTCGCCACCGCCTTCGCGCTGTCGCTGTGGTCGTGGACCGATCGGCCCGACCCGGGCGGGGCCCGGCGACGGCTGCTGTCGGATCTGCTGCTGCGGGCGACGCTGGTCGCCACCGCCGCGGTCGCGCTGTTCTGGGTCCACGGCTGGCACCGCGCGCTGTCGCGCAACCTGTCGACCAAGGGCATCTTCAACACCTACCAGGACGCCGCCGCCGCCGGCGACACCCTCGGCATCATGGGCGACCTCGGCAACGCGCCGGTCTACTACGCACACGGGCCGCACGAGAAGATCCCCGGACGGACCGAGCTGCTGACCTTCCTCGAGCGGCCGAGCCGGGTGTTCGCGATGGTGCCGGCGGCCGAGCTGTGCGCCATCCACCGCAGCGCCAACGGCAAGTTCTTCGTCCTCGACAACAGCAACACCCGGACCCTGCTGCTGTCGAACCGCATCGGCCGCCCGGGTGATGACAAGAACCCGCTGACCACGCTCCTGTTGCGGGCCGAGCCGACCGACATCCCCAACCGCCCGGCTGGCCGCGTGGTGTACGACGACCGGATCGAGCTGCTCGGCTGGAAGCTGCCGCCCAAGGTCGGCCGCGGCGACGACTTCGAGGTGACCTTGTTCTTCAAGGTGCTGCGCCCGGTCGGAGGCACCTGGAAGATCTTCGCCCACTTCGACGGCCCGGGCGCGGTCCGGTTCCAGGGCGATCACACCCCCATCGCCGATCGCTGCCCGACCTCGTACTGGCAGGAGGGCGACTACATCGTCGATCGCTTCACGGTCGAGGCCGGCGACTCCACCCACCAGCTCGGCAGCTACGACCTGCGGGTCGGGTTCTTCACCGGGTCCAACCCGACCTGGCGCAACATGAAGGTCACGCAGGCGCCACCCGGCAGCGCCGACAGCAACGATCGCGTCCGGCTCGGCCCGATCCAGCTGCGGTGAGCGGCGCCGCTGCGCCCCGACTCGACGGGCCGGTGGCGCGATCCATCCGTTGACCGGCCCGGGGGCCCGGGCTATGACCGCCGCGATGAGCCACGCCAAGGCCAGCGCCGAGCCGGTCGAGCCGGCCGCGGAGATCGCCGACGCCGACGACGCCGCCGGGCTGACCGGCGCCGATCGCCGCGGCTCGACCCGCGTGCTGGTCGACCTCGAGGTCGACTGCCAGATCGAGGACAACTACCTGTTCGCGTACATCTCCGACATCAGCGCGACCGGTATCTTCATCAAGACCCTCGCCCCCGAGCCGGCCGGGACGCTGCTCAACGTCCGGCTCGACCCGCGCCGGTCCGACGACGATGACGGCGGCCCGCCCCTGGTGCTCGAGGGGGTGGTGATCTGGGTCAACCCGTTCCGCCCGGGCGCGCGCGACAGCCTGCACCCGGGGATGGGGGTAAAGTTCATCGGCCTCGACGACGTGGCCCAGGCCCGCCTGCTGCACCTGGTCCGCCGCATCGCGTATCTCTGACCGCGTCACCACGCACCCGCGCTCCACCGCCCGAGCCCAAGAGCACCATGTCGATCATCGCAGGAACCGATCTGTCCGACGGCGGCGCGGAGGCGATCACCGCCGCGGCGGCGATCGCGATCGCCACGTCCGACCACGAGCTGACCCTGGCCCACGTCGTCGGCGCGGCCGACCTGCCCGACGGCGACGCCGGCCGGGAGCGGGTCCTGGCCGAGGTCCGCAGCCGGCTCGAGGCCGACGCCGCGCGCCTGGCCGCCGGCACGCCGCTGCAGGTCCGCATCGAGGTCGTGGTCGGGCCCGCGGTCGACAGCCTGATCGGCCTGGCCGAGACCGAGGGCGCCCGGCTCATCGTCGTCGCCGCGACCGCGACCCGCGGCGGCCTGCTCCGCCTCGGCAGCACCGCCGAGGCGCTCATCGCCCGCGCGCCCGTCCCGGTCCTGGCCGTGCGCGACGCCAGCGCGATCCGGGCCTGGGCCGCCGGGGACCGCCCGCTGCGGGCCCTGGTCGGGATCGACGAGTCGGCCACCGCCGACGTCGCCATCCAGGTCATCAAGGAGCTGCGGGCGCAGCGGCCCATCGACGTGACCCTGGGCACCGTGTACTACGCCGACGTCGCCTGCCAGCACTACGGCCTGCCGACGACGACGATGGTCGACGCTCACCCCGAGGTCGAGCGCCTGCTCGCGCGCGACCTCCTGCGCCGCTTCGGCACCGGCGCCGGCGCCGGCGCCGTCCTGGCCCGCCCGGTCCGTGGCCTCGGCCGCATCGGTGATCACCTGGTCCAGCTGGCCGACCGCGAGAACGCCGACGTCATCGTGCTCGGCACCCACCACCGCCAGGGCCTGGGCCGGCTCGGCTCGGTCTCGGCGGTGGTGGCCAACCAGGCCCGGCAGGCGGTGCTGTGCGTGCCGCCCGGGTACGACGCGGTCACCGCCCAGCTGCCCCCGCTGCGGGTCGTGGTGGTGGCGACCGACCGCTCGGCCTTCGCCAACCGCGCCATCCCGTACGGCTACGCCATGGCCGGGTCGGCCGGCGACGTCCACCTCGTCACGGTGATCGATCGCGACGACGCCCCGCGCCGGCCCGAGCTCGAGAGCGAGCTGCGGGCCCGCGTCCCGCGCGGCACCGGCGCCAACACCACGGTCCACGTCCTCACCGGCGAGGAGCCGGCCGAGGTCATCTCCGAGCTGGCGGCCCGGGTCGGCGCCGACGCGGTGTGTATCGCCTCGCGCGGGCGGACCGGGCTGTCGCGCGCGCTGCTCGGCTCGGTCGCCGATGAGCTGCTCAAGACGACCCGCGTCCCGGTCCTGATCCTGCGCCCCAAGGAGTAAGGGCCCGCGAAGGGGCAGGTCGATCGGAGCTCACGACCGAGGCGCCCCGCGGGCAAGGCGCGACGAGGCAGCAGACCCGGCGGGCCCCAAGGGCCCGCGAATGGGTCAACCACCCGGGCCGGCCGCCCGCCGCGGTCAGCGCTCGTCGGGCTCGCCGCTGGCCTGGGCCAGCGCCGCCGCCGCCTCGCCGTCGGGCTCGCCGCTGCGGTCGGGGATGCGGTAGTCCTCGCTCAGCCAGCGCCCGAGGTCGACCTCCTGACACCGCACCGAGCAGAACGGAAAGCACCGGGTGCCGACGGCGCCCCCGGGGCCGCGGCAGGTGGGACAGCGCCGACCGTTGCCGGTGGCGCTCGCGCTCACGCGCCCGGCTCCTTGCGCTCGAGCCCGTAGTAGGTGCACTTCTGGATCAGGTAGCTGCGGCTCACGCCGAGCTCCTTGGCCAGCTGCGACTTGTTCCAGTGCGTCCGGACCAGGCCGGCCAGGATCACCTCCTGCTCGACCGACTCCATCACCTGGCGCAGGGTGCCGCCGCGGCCCTCGAGGGCGGCGATGGTCGCCCCGGCGCCCGCGGTCGGGTGCGACGCCGCGCCGGCGCTGGCCATGACCCGGGTCGACAGCACGTCGGTGTCGATCACCCCGGTGTCGCCACCCAGGACGATGGCTCGCTCGAGCTCGTTCTCCAGCTCGCGGATGTTGCCCGGCCACGGGTACCGCACCAGGGCGTCGAGCGCGCCGTCGGTGATGCGCGGGGCGATGGCCAGGCCGCGGCTGTGCTTGGCCATGAAGTGGTCGACCAGGCGCGGGATGTCGGCCACGCGCTCGCGCAGCGGCGGCACCGTCAGCTTGACGACGTTGACGCGGTAGTACAGGTCCTCGCGGAACTCGCGCCGCTGCACCATCGCGTACAGATCCTTGTGCGAGGCGGCGACGATGCGGACGTCGACCTTGATCGGCTTGGTGCCGCCGACCGGGGTCAACGTGCCCTCCTGCAGCACCCGCAGCAGCTTGACCTGCAGCGCGGCCGACATGTCGCCGATCTCGTCGAGGAAGAAGGTGCCGCCGTCGGCCACCTCGAACAGCCCCTTCTGGTCGCGCACCGCGCCGGTGAAGGCGCCGCGGACGTGCCCGAACAGCGCGCTCTCGAGCAGGTTGTCGTTGAAGGCCGAGCAGTTCTGGACGACGAAGTTCTTCTTGGCCCGGCTGCCGTGATAGTGGATGGCGCGGGCGATGAGCTCCTTGCCGGTGCCGCTCTCGCCGTGGATGAGCACCGTCGAGTCGCTCGCCACCACCTTGCCGAGCAGGCGCAGCAGCTCGCGGATGGCCGGCGCGTCGCCGACGATCTCGGTGAACGGGTGCGGCTTGGCCTCGGCGCTGGCCTTGTCGCCCAGGCCGCGGATGCGCCAGTGCGCCTCGACCTCGTCGGCGGCCATGGCCAGGAGGTCACGCGCACGCTCGCGGTCGGCCTCGGTCATGCGCGGCGCCGACGCCAGGGCCGAGGTCACGCTGTCGGCGTCGAGCTCGGCCAGCTCACGCATCGTCGCGGCCAGCTCGGTCCGGGCGCTGCTGCTCGGCTCGGTCCCGAGCGCGCCGCCCACGAACAGCAGGCCGACCAGCTCGCCGCCGACCCGCAGCGGCGCGGCCAGGACGTCGAGGCCGAGGTGGCAGGTGTGGAGGTAGGTCCGCTCGGCGCTGGCGCTGGCGCTGGCGACCGCCAGCGCACGCGCGCCACGGCCAGCCCCGGCGCCGGCCCGCAGGTGATCGGCCACCGCCTTGACCGACTCGTTACAGCGGCGGAAGCCCTCCTTGCTGAACAGCGCGGCCCGGCACAGCTCGTTCTCGGACGGCACGACCTTGCCCTCGGCGTGGTCGAGCACGTAGCCCTTGCTGTCGGCGAAGGCCAGCTCGAGGCCCCACCACCGGCGGAACAGCTCGCGCGCGAGCGCGACCGCAGGGAGGTCCTTCACCGAGTGCAGCAGGCTCACGGTCGCGGTTATAGCAGGTTCACGCCGACCAGCCGACGCCGGCCGGCACGACCACACCGTCGGCCACGAGCCGGACCAGGTGCGCGCGCAGCGACCGCTCGGCCAGCGGCCACAGCACGACCGGGGTGTCGGCGTAGGCGATCGCGCACAGCGCGCGCGCGTCGGCGCCGGGCGCCGCCCGCACCGCGGCCAGCACCTGGGCCTCGCGCCGCAACCGGTGCGCGACGTAGGCGTCCAGGCGCGCCACGCCGTCGCCGATGATCGGGCCGTGCGCGGGCACCAGGGTGGTGGGCCCCAGCGCCGCCAGGCGGCGCAGCGACGCCAGGTACGCCGTCATGTCGCCCTCGTCGGGATCGATCAGGATCGTGCCCTGCCCGGCCACCATGTCGCCGGCCACCACCAGCGCACCCGCGGGCAGCCACAGGCACACGTGCCCGGGCGCGTGGCCGGGCGTGAACACCACCTCGGCGCCGGCGACGCCGAGCCGGTCGCCATCGTCGAGCTCGTGATCGATCCCCAGGCCGGGCAGGCGCGCCGCGGTGGCGGCGTGGGCCCACACCGGGGCGCCGGTGGCGGCCCGCACCAGGGCCGCCGCGCCGACGTGGTCGCCGTGGTGATGGGTCAGCACCGTCGCCGCCACCGGTCGACCGGCCGCGGCCTCGGCCGCGAGCAGCGCGGCCAGGAGCGCCTGGTCGGGCGCGTGGGGCGTGGCGGGGTCGACCACCAGCAGCGGCCCGGGGCCCTGGCTCGGCCCGACCAGCACGCAGCTGGTGGTCATCGCCGGCGGCAGCGTCGGCGTGCGTAGCTCGACCACCCGCACGTCCGGCGCGACCTGGGTCAGCTCGAGCCGGAGCGGGGCGGCCCCGGCGGTGGTGCCGGTGCGGCGGCGAAGGTCGGCATAAAGCGCCTCGACGCCGGGCGAGGGCGGCGGCTGATCGTCTGGTTCCGTCATGATGGCGAAGGGTTGCCGGCGGCGGTGGCCTGGCCCGTGGCGATCGCGCGCCCGCTGAGGTCGTGGGCAAAAAGAGCTGACGCCCCGTGGGCGACATCGTAAGCTTACGGCACGGCGCCATGGTCAGCGTCACTGCCAGGAAGATCCGGGATCACGGCGCGGAGCGCGTCTCCGCGAACGTCGGTCGCGTCTATACGGGGTACCTCATCAGCTACCCGTACATCGGCCGCGGCATGGTCATCTTCCGTGACCCGCACGGGCACCGCATGATCACCACGCCGGTCAAGCGCGTGCTCGGGGAGCCGGGGGGCAAGATGATCTACGTCGAGACCGAGAACAGCGTGTACCGGCTCGAGATCCACGGCGAGCCGCTGTTCCCGATGCGCGTCGCCGGTGACTGAGGCGCCGGGCGGGCGTGAGTCTGCTAGGGTCCGCGCCGTGAGCCTGTTCGACAAGCGCCTGATCCTCGTGTGCGGCAAGGGCGGCGTCGGCCGCAGCACGGTGGCCGCGGCCATCGCCTCGCGCTGCGCGGCGATGGGCCGGCGCACGCTGCTGTTCCAGGCCGGCGCCAACGAGCGAGTCGGGGCCTACTTCGGCCGGCCGCCGCTCGGGCCCGACATCGCCCCGCTCGATCGCGCCGGGCGCCTGTTCGGGGTCAACACCTCCCCCGCCGCGGCCCTGGCCGAGTACGGGCTGATGATCCTCAAGTTCAAGACCGTGTACGAGATGGTGTTCGAGAACCGCCTGACCAAGGCCTTCCTGCGCGCCATCCCCGGGCTCGACGACTACGCGGTGCTCGGCAAGGCCTGGTTCCACGTCGAGGAGAGCAAGGGCGGCCGGCCGGTGTGGGACACGCTGGTGTTCGACATGCCGGCCTCGGGCCACAGCCTGTCGATGCTGCGGATCCCCTGGGTCATCGTCGACACCGTGCCCGACGGCCCGCTCACCCGCGACGCCCGCGCCGTGCAGGCCCTGCTGCGTGATCCGGCGCGCACGGCGGCGGTGCTGGTCACGCTGGCCGAGGAGATGCCGGCCAACGAGGCGCGCGAGCTCGAGGCCTCGCTCGGTCAGCTCGGCATCACCGTGCAGCAGGCGGTCGTCAACCAGATCTACCCGGACCGCTTCCCGGCGGCGGCGCCCGCCACCCGCATCCTCGACGCGCTGGCGACCGCGCCTGGCCCCGTGCCCGGGCCGCTGGCCGCGCTGGTGCGTGCGTCCGAGCTGGTGCGGGGGCGACGCGCGCTCAACCGCCGCTACGTCGACGAGCTGGCCACCGGCCTGCGCGCGCCCAAGGCGCTGCTGCCGAT
The DNA here is from genome assembly GCA_018058095.1 of Kofleriaceae bacterium. GTDB lineage: Bacteria > Myxococcota_A > Polyangia > Haliangiales > Haliangiaceae > JABFXX01. The sequence continues at coordinate 6,054 of JAGPCO010000140.1, read as the reverse complement.
GCTGTTCGTGCCCGAGCTCGGCCCGGCCCAGATCACCGAGCTGGCCAGCCTGCTCGAACCCGTCCCGGCCTGACCCGGCGCCGCGCTCAGGGCGCCGGGGCCGGGGCGCCGCCCGGCGCGGTCGCGCCCGGCGCGGCGGCCGGCTCGGGCCCGGCCTCGGCGCCCGGGTCGGCCACGTCGACCTTGACCGCCAGGCCGCTGGCCCGGGCCGAGCGCCAGCCGAGCAGCTTGCGCAGCGACCACACCCCGCCGCTCGGGGTCACGTCGAAGTCGAGGTCGATCACCTTGTCGGCGCCCATCGTCTTGGCGGTCACGATCAGCATCCGGTTGATGACCCGATCGAGGTCGATCCCGCCCGGGATGCCGACGAACAACACGTACAGGCTGGTGGCGTTGGCCTGGATCGCGGCGACCGGGCGGTAGCCGGGCGCGACCGCGACGTTCTCGGCCTGGACCCGGGTGGTCGAGACGTGGGCGCAACCGGTCGCGCTGGCCAGGCCCACGGCCAGGACGACGAGGAGGCCGAGCGTGGCCCGGCGCACGCTCCGGGGCGCAGGGGCCAGGTACGGACGACACGCGTTCATTGTGCGGACCGTATCACGACGTGCTCGGACCCTTGATGTTAGGATGGTGCCGACGTGAGGGGTTCACTTCGTTGGCTGGCCGTGGCGCTGGTCGGGCTGCTGTGCAGCGTGATCCTGGTGCGGCCGAGTGTGGCCCAACCCGGCGCACCCGCCAGCGAGGTCGCCCCCGAGCAGGCCATCACCCAGAAGATCGCGGTGTGGCGCATCGACGCCCTCGGCATGGAGGCCGACCTGGTCGAGCAGCTCGAGGCGCTGTTCCGCATGGAGCTGTCGCGGCTGGCGTCCAAGCCGATGCCGGCCCGGCGCGACCTCGAGCGCCAGGTCCCGGCCGACCTGCGCGACTGCACCGGCGAGGACAAGTGCCTGGCCGCGATCGGCAAGAAGCTCGGGGTCGAGGTCATGGTGACCGGCTCGGTCGGCGCCCTGGGCGACAACTACATCCTCAACATCAAGGCGGTCGACGTCGCCAGCGCGACCCAGCTGCGGCGCATCACCACCGATCCGCTGCGGGGCGAGCCCGACGAGCTGATCGAGTCGATCCGGGTCGCCGCCTACCGCCTGCTGGCGCCGAGCCAGCTGTACGGCTCGGTCATGGTGCTGTCCGACCTGGTCGGGGCCGAGGTCAAGCTCGACGGCAAGCCGGCGGGCCGGACGCCGCTGCCGGGCCCGCTGCCCAAGCTCACGCTCGGCACCCACGATCTCGAGGTGACCGCCGCCGGCTACTCGGCGTTCCGCGAGAAGGTCGACGTCCGCTTCCAGAAGCAGACGCGGGTCGTGGTCCGCCTGGTCACCGCCGACGGCCAGGATAACGCCCCGGTCCTGGTCACCCGCAGCCGGTCGCCCTGGTACAGCCGCTGGTACACCATCGCCGGCGTCGTCGTCGGCGCCGCGGTGGTCGGGGCCCTGATCGGCGGCCAGCTGGGCGGGCCCGACATCGTCGATTGCTCCGAGGATCCGAGCCAGTGCTAGCGCGCGGCTCGATCCAGACCAGGTTGGGCGCGGTCGCGCTGTGTGCCCTGGTGTGGCTCGGCGCGGCGCCCGCGGCCGCCCAGCCGACGCCGCGACCGGCCGGGCCCGCCGCCGCCGCGCGGGTCATCGCCCTGCCCCCGCTCACCACGCTCGGTGACGAGAGCAGCCGGGCCGAGATTCGCAAGGTCGCCCAGGACCTCGAGAAGGCGATGGCCGAGCCCGGCACCCGGGTCATCGGTCCGGACGCCGTGAGCGACGCCGTCAAGAAGGCCAAGAAGCCGCTCCTGCGCGAGTGCGGCGGCGAGCTGGCCTGCCTGGTCGAGCTCGGCCAGCTGGTCGGGGCCACCCACGTCGTGGCCGGCGAGGTCGGCGGGCTGGGCGCGGCCCAGGTCGTCGGCCTGCGCCTGGTCGACGTCGGCGCTGGCAAGGACGTGCGCAACACCACGCTCGAGGTCGGCACCGACCGCGACGGCGGTGCCCGTGGGGCGGTGACCCGGCTGCTGAGCCCGGCCCGCTACACCGGCAAGCTCGCGGTCGAGGTCGACGCCAGCGGCGCGTCGATCTACCTGAGCGGCACCGTACTCGGGAAGTCGCCGGCGGCGCCGATCGAGCTCCCGGTCGGATCCCACGCCCTGCGCGTGACCCACCCCGAGTACCGCGACTTCGTCCGCTTCGTCGACGTCACCTTCGGCGCCACCACCACGGTCAAGGTCGGCCTGCAGCAGTTCCCGATCGTCGCCAACCAGGTCAACCAGAAGCCGCGCCGCAACGAGATCGTCACCTGGGTCGACCCTCCGTGGTACCGGCGCTGGTACGTCCTGGTCGGGGCCGGCGTGGTGGTGCTGGGCGCCGCGACCGCGCTGGCCGCCGGCGAGGACCTGACGTTCGACTACACCCGGCCGATCGGGCCGTAGCAGGCGAGCCCGCTTCTCTGAAACACAACGCCCGTCCCGTCGGCAGGAGCCGCCGGCACGGTTTTTTCAGCAGCCTGCTAGGCCTTGGTCGACGGCCGCGCCTGCAGCTCGGCGTACCAGCGCGCCAGGCTGGGCCAGCGCTCGGCGCTGATGCGCAGGTCCGACAGCTTGCCGAAGTCGATCGCGCACAGCGCGGTGATGTCGGCGATGGTGTAGCGGTCGCCGGCCAGGTACGGGTGGCGGCTCAGCTCCCCGTCGAACCAGTCGAAGCGACGGGCCGCCAGCTCCTTCATGTCCTGCCCGACCTCGGCCACCTGGCGCACCTTGCCGGCCCAGAACTTGTTGAGGTGGCGGTTGGCCTGGGAGATGGTCGCCATCAGCTCGAACTCGGCGTGGCGGTTCCACTGCTCGATCAGGGCCCGCTCCCACGGATCCCGGCCCAGCAGGTTGGGCTCGGGGTGCAGCTCCTCGAGGTAGCGGCAGATGGCGACCGACTCGCGCAGGACCCGGCCGTCGGCCAGCTCGAGCACCGGCAGCAGGCCCAGCGGGTGCTTGGCCAGGTACTCGGGCGACAGGTGGGCCCCGGCGGCGATCATCACGTCGATGGTCTCGACCTGCGCGGTCAGGCCCTTCTCGGCGAGGAAGATGCGGACGCGGCGCGGATTGGGGGCGCGGGGGTCTTGGTACAGCAGCATCGGCGGGAACATACCTGGGCAAAGCGCCGCTGGATCTCCTACAATATCGGTCATGCGCGTATGGCTTGGGGCCGTGCTGTCGGTACTGATCTGGGCCGGGCTGGCCGGCTGCAAGGACAAGGCGGCCGCGCCCAAGGCCGACCCGGCCGCGGTCCAGGCGGCGGCCCAGGCCGAGGCCGACCTGCTGGCCCGGCGCGACTCCCTGCTCAAGAACCGTGACGAGCTGGGCGAGAAGAAGGCCGCCCTCGAGAAGCAGATCACCGATGCCCGCAGCAGCGGCGGCGACACCGCCGAGCTCGAGAGCCAGCTGCGCGAGCTGCACAGCCAGCAGTCGGCCAACCGCGACGAGATGATCCAGCTGCTGACCCAGACCAACGAGCGGCTCACCACCGAGCTCGCCGCGCTGCGCACCAGCAGCACCGGCGGCGGCGGCGGCGGCGCCAGCGGGGCGGAGATGGCGCAGGTCGTGGCTCAGCTTCAGCGGCGCGACGCCCAGCTGGCCGAGATGGAGAAGCGCCTGGCCACCGTGGTCGGCGCCCTGGCCGACATCCGCGGCGACATCCAGAAGCAGGCCGAGTCGTGCGCGTCGTCGGGCGGCACGACGATCGTGCAGGCCGCGCCGCTGCCGCGCGGCAGCAAGTACAGCAAGTCCGACATCGAGAAGCTGCTCGGCAAGGCGCGGGCGTCGATGCAGAAGCGCGGCATCCTGGCGTCCGACCTGCCGAGCCAGGTGTCGGGCCTGCAGAAGGAGGCGACCGACAGCATCGGCGAGGGCGACTTCAACGCGGCCTACGTCGCCGCCAAGACCCTCGAGCAGACGGTCGAGGCCATCCGGGTCGACCGCGGGTTCATCGCCGACAAGATCAACCGCATGTCGAAGCGCATGAAGGGCAAGACCCTGTCGGGCGAGGCCGAGCAGGCGTTCAAGGACGCGACCGACGCCTACACCAACGGCAAGTTCGACGCCGCCAACCGCAAGCTCAACATCATCGCGCAGATGATGTAGGCCGCGGCCGCATCCTCACTCTTGCGCCCGCGCCGCCAGCTGGCCACAGCCCGCCGCCACGTCCTGCCCGCCCGAGTAACGCTTGTGGTTGGCCAGCCCGGCCGCGGCCAGCACGGCGCGGAAGCGGCGCTCGGTCGCGTCGTCGCTGCGCGCGAACGGATCGCCCTCGCCGATGGGGTTGTACGGGATGATCGACAGGCGCGGCCGCCGGCCGGTCTCGACCGCGAACGCCAGCGCCCGCGCCGCCAGCGCGGCGGCGTCGGCCTCGCTGTCGTTGACCCCGGCCAGCAGGGTCACCGCCCACATCGGCGACAGGCCGGTGACGCGGGTGTGGTCGGCGGCGGCGGCCAGCACCTCGTCGAGGCTGTGCGCGCGGTCGATCGGCATCAGGCTGGCCCGGGCGCCGACGCGGGCGGTGCCGAGCGAGACCCCGAGCCGGACGTTGGGCGCGGCCTGGGCCAGCCGGCGGATGCCCTGGGGCAGCCCCGACGTCGACACGGTGATGGCGCGGGCGTCGACCCCGACGGCGCACGGATCGGTCAGCACGGCGATCGCCGCCAGCACCTCGTCGAGGTTGGCCATCGGCTCGCCCATGCCCTGGAACACCACGCCGTGGACCCGGACCCCGGGCGGGAGGCGGCGCCGCACGATCCGGACCTGCTCGACGATCTCCCACGCGGCCAGGTTGCGGATCAGGCCGAGCCGGCCGGTCGCGCAGAAGCGGCACCCGAGCGCACACCCGACCTGGGCGCTGACGCAGGTCGTGACCCGGCCCGGGTGTTCGAGCGGGATCCGCACGGTCTCGACCGCGTGGCCGTCGGCGGTGCGCAGCAGGTACTTCACGAACGGGTCGACCGCGCTGGCGGTCTCGGCCACCAGCTCGAGGGTGGGCACCGACCCTGCCGCCGCCGCCGCCTCGGCCGCGCTGCGCCGGACCGCGCTGCTCGGGCCGATGGGTTGATCGCGGTGGACCATGGCGACCAGCTTGCGCGCCTCGGCCAGGGTCACGGCCGGGACCAGGCGGGCCAGCTCGGCCGGGGTGACCCCTTGCAGCGCAATCGGTGCAGCCGACACGACCGGACCATGGCCCTCCTGTCGCACCGGGGTCAATGGGCCAGACCTTCCGCCCGCGTGCCTGGTCAAGCCGGCGCCCCCATGATACCTGCCGCACGATCCATGTTCGCCGCCGCTGGCCCTGACCGGGACCACCTGGAACCACCCCGGGCCGACGGCGGGAGTCAGCAGCCGTGACCCAGCCGACCGCGCCACACGGAGCTGGTCGCCTGCCCGGGCTCGACGGGCTGCGGGCGGCGTCGATCGCGCTGGTGATGCTGAGCCACCTGCAGGGCACGGCCGGGTTCCCGCTCGGGGGCCGGGCCCTGGGCGCGGCCGGCGACCTCGGCTACTTCGGCGTCCGCTTCTTCTTCGTCATCTCCGGCTACCTCATCACCCGCCTGCTCATCGTCGAGCACGCCGCCACCGGCACGATCTCGCTGCGCGGCTTCTACCTGCGCCGGGCCTACCGCATCCTGCCGGCGTTCGTGGCCTTCGTCGGCGCCATGGTCGTGGCCGACCAGCTCGGCTCGGTCGAGCTGCGCGAGCGCGACCTGCTGCACACGCTGACCTTCACCACCAACTATCACTACGACCGGTCGTGGGAACTCGGCCACATCTGGTCGCTGTCGGTCGAGGAGCAGTTCTACCTGCTGTGGCCGGCGCTGGTGCTGCTGGTGGCGCCGCGCCGCATCCCGACCGCGGCGGTGGCCATGCTGGTGCTGGCCCCGCTGCTGCGGGCCCTGGCCTGGCGCTGGGCGCCGATGGCTGACGACGTGGTGATGGAGGCCTACCCATGCGTGATGGACTCGATCGCTGCCGGCTGCCTGCTG
>JAGPCO010000139.1:3970-19786 GCA_018058095.1 Kofleriaceae bacterium | reverse complement strand
GGGCGGGATGACCGCCGCCGCGGTCGGCATCGCCGCGACGACCGGCTGCGCCCGCGCGGTGGGCCGCACCGAGGCCGGGGTCGGCGCCGGGCTGGCGACGAGGCGGGGGTAGATCAGCTCCGGCCGCGCCGTCGGCTGGTTGGCGGCCGCGAGCTGGGCGCTGGTGGGGCGTGGTCGCGCTGGCAGGCGCAGGGCGGGCGCCGCCGGCGCGGGTGCCGGATCTGGGGCGTGCCGGCTGGCGGCGCGTGGGGCCGGCTGGCGCAGCTCGGGCTCGTCGATCTGCACGCTGTCCTCGCCGAGCACACGATCGTCGGGCTGGTGCACCGGGGGCACCGACGACGGGGCCGGCCGACGCCGGCGTCCCGGCGCCGCCGCCTCGGCGCCTGGCCTCGGCGCGCCGGCCGGGCGTTGCCCTGGCGGGAGCCGGACCTCGACCGGGCTGGCCGCGGACCGGGCCGCCGGCCGCGCGGACGACGGGGCCGCCGCGGCCGAACGGCCACCGGGTCGGCGCCGCGCCGCCTTGGCCGCCGCCAGCTCGCGGGTCTCGTCATCCTGCTCGAGGTAGTCGTCGAGCTCGGGCGCGGGCGGCTCGGCCAGGTCGTTGTCCTCGGGCATCTGGATGCCCTCGAGGTCCGGATCGAGCTCGACCGTGCCCGACTTGTCGCCGACCGCCAGCTCCTCGGGCGGCGGGGTCGGCGCCCGCGCCGGGCGCGGCCGCGCCGCCGCCGGTGCGGGTGCCGGTGCGGAGGCCCGCGCACCTGGCCGCCCACGCGCCGGCTCGGCCGGGGCGCGCCGCCCGGCCCCGGGGCTGGCGATCGAGGTGGGCTGCGTGTAGTGCCCGCTGTCTTCCTCGTCGGCGGCGACCTGGCCGGGGTAGTGCTTGGTCATGCTGTCGCCGACGTCGGCGAACTCGGCGGAGGCGTCGCCGTCGCCGTCCATCGCCAGTTCGGCCTCGGCCAGCAGCGCGGAGATCTGCACGTCGCCGGGGGCGAACATCTTGGCCTGGCCCAGCGCCTCGGCGGCGGCGAAGGCGTCGCCCTTGCGCAGCAGCGCCTCGCCCTTGAGGTGGTAGGCCGGACCGCTGGTGTGGTCGATCTCGAGCGCGACCCGCATCTCGGCCAGCACCTCGTCGTAGCGGCGCAGCGCCATCAGCGCCTGCCCGAGCAGGACGCGACCCTCCACCGCGGTCGGCTGCCCGAGCAGCCCGAGCCGGCAGATCTTGACCGCCTCCTGGTGCTGGCCGCTGGCCAGCAAGGCCCGGCCGCGCTTGACGAAGTCGCTCTGCGCCACCGCCCCGGATCTTACGATATTCCGGGGCAGCGTCGGGGCGTCGGTGGGCCGTTACAGCGCGGCCGGACCGGAGGATCCGGCCCCGCCGGCGGCAGGCACGCCCAGGCCCGGAGCGCCTCCCGCGACCGGCGCCGCCTCGGCCGCCGCCCCCTCGGCCGGGGCCTCCTCCTGGCCGGCGACCCCGGGCATGGCCGGCCCACGCACCCACCGCTCGTCGACCAGCAGCCACAGCTTGCCCTGGTGCTCCCACGCCTGCTCGGCCCAGGTGTCGTGCACGGTGCCGACCGAGTCGAGGTACCAGGTGTACTTGATCCGGACCCGGGCCCGGTCGGCGCCGGCCGGCGTCACCGCCATCACCTCGTAGTCGGTCAGGCGCAGGTCCTCGGCCAGCTCCTCGCGCTCGGCCACGAAGTCGGCGCGCTCGGCCGCCGGGACCCGCCCGGCCGCGGCGGCGTATCGGCCCCACCGCACCCCCTCGTGGTAGGTCCGCAGCGACTCCGGCAACGTCTCCCCGGCCCGGGCCGAGGACATGCAGCCCGCAGCCAGGGCGGCGCCGAGCACCAGCCCGACGGACACGAGGCCAGCGGGGCGGTAGCGCGCGCGATCGATCGTCATGCCTCGACTCCTTGCCCGCGCTTCTTGCGCACGGCGCTGATGGCGGCCAGGTCACGCCGGCCCAGCTCGCGCGAGGCGACGAGCACGGCGAGGAACACGATGGCGGTGATCGCCGCCTCGGCCAGGGTCACCAGGGCGCCGCCGGATGGCAGCAGCGCGCCGACGGCCCAGGCCACGCCCACCGCGAGCACGACGCGGGCCACGCTGGCCAGCGGCAGGAAGGCGCCGAGCCGGCGGTGCAGCACCACCCCGGTCAGCACCGCGCCCACCACCATCGAGGCCCCGGTCACGCTGGCGGCGACGGCCAGCGCCTGCCGGCCCGGCTCGGCCATCGGGATGGCGACGAGGTTGCCGATCGCCGCCAGGGCGAGCGTGGCGCCGGCGGTCAGGATGGCGTCGCGGGTGTAGCCGGCGCCGTTGAGGATGGTGCCGCCGATCGCGAACAGCGAGAAGGCGACGTTGCCGATGGCCAGCGCGGCCAGCGCCGGGCCGCCGAGCACGGCGTAGTCGGTCGGGTACACCACGTCGAGGATGGGGCCGGGGTTGGCGGCCATGGCCACGCCGATCGCGGTGGCGAAGATGAGCGAGTACCGCGCCGTCACCTGGACGTAGGTGCGGGTGGTGTCGCGGTCGTCGGAGAAGGTCGACTTCGACACCAGCGGGAAGACGACGAAGGTGGCGGCGATGATGGCCTGGTACGACAGCCGGGCCAGGTTCTGCGCCGCGGCGTAGTAGGCGACCTGGACGTCGGCCAGCGCGGCCGGCGCCGGCCGGTAGTCGCCGAGCGCGCTCAGCCACGACGCCCCCCCGACCAGCGCCCCCGGCAGGCGCGCCCCGGCGTCGGCGAAGTGCGACGCCGTCTGCGCCTTGAGCAGCCAGGTGTCGACGAACATCAGCGCGTTGAACAGGGCGAGGTACAGCGCCACCCCGGCGAAGAACCGCACCATCGGCCCGATCGGCTGGCGCTCGGCTGGGGCGACCTTGCCGGGCAGGCCGACCCACAACGCGGCGACGACGAGGATGCCGACCACCGCCGCGACCCAGCCGCCGATCACGCCGATCACGCCGAGCCCGGCCCCGGCCGCGCCGAGGATGGCGACCGCGCGCAGGGTCGCGAACAGCATGTCGAGGCCGGCCTGCTTGTGGAACTGGCGCCGGCCGTTGGCGGCGCCGACGAACACCGCGTAGAAGGCGTAGCCGCCGACGATGAGCGCGGCCAGCGCGATCGGCGCCGCCTTGTCGCCGTCGCCAAAGGCCCAGGCGATGAGCGGAGCGGCGGCCGCGAACGCCAGCGCGACCGGCACCCCGACCACCAGGTGCATGCGCAGGCCGGCGGCCTGGGCGGCGCGGGCGGCGTCGGTCTGCGCGGTGAACCGGCTGACGGCCTGGATGGAGCCGGTCACCATGACGTTGTTGAGCGGCGACACCACCGAGTTGACGACGCTGTAGGCGCCGAAGGTGGCGTGCGACAGGATGGCCGGCAGGCGGAGCTGGATGAACAGCCCGATCACCATGAAGTACAGCTTGGCGGCGGCGATGAAGAGCACGCCCCGCCCGGCCTGCCGGCTGGTCGCCTCGCTGGCGCCGGCCGGCGCGTCGGTGGGGTCGGCCTTGGCCATCGTCCCTCGCCGCTATCACGGCCCGGCGCCTCGGGGCAACTTCCAGGCCGGGCCGGGCCTTGCTCCGCCCTGCCCTGCCTGGTACCCAGCGTGGGTGCAGCTGCCCGTGGTCCGCGCCTCGGTCCGTCGCGACGCCGTCGCCGACGCCGACTGGCATGACTGGCGCTGGCAGCTCCGCCACATGCTGACCACCGCGGCGGAGCTGGGCCAGGTGATCGACCTGAGCCCGGCCGAGCGGGCCGGCCTGGCCGCGTCGCAGCACCTGTTCCGGGTCGGCCTGACCCCGTACTACGCCAGCCTGATGGATCCGGCGCACGAGGCCTGCCCGGTCCGCATGCAGGCGCTGCCGCGCGCGCTCGAGGCCGACGTCCGGGCCGAGGAGCTGCGCGATCCGCTCGGCGAGGACACCCACAACCCGGCGCCCTCGGTCATCCACAAGTACCCCGACCGGGTCCTGTTCCTGGTGGTCGACCGCTGCGCCATCTACTGCCGGCACTGCAACCGGCGCCGCCTCGTCGGCGGCGACGCCCCGCCGACCTCGAACGAGCTCGAGGCCGGGCTCGACTACATCGCCCGCACCCCGCGCATCCGCGACGTGCTGCTGTCGGGCGGCGACCCGCTGCTGCTGGCTACCCGCAAGCTCGACTACCTGCTGACCCGCCTGCGCGCCATCCCCCACGTCGAGATCATCCGCATCGGCACCCGCATGCCGGTCGTGTGCCCGATGCGCATCGACGCCGAGCTGGCGGCCATGCTGGCCACGCACCACCCGCTGTTCGTCAACACCCACTTCAACCACGCCAAGGAGCTGACCGCCGAGGCCCAGGCCGCGTGCGCCCGCCTGGTCGATCACGGCATCCCGGTCGGCAACCAGACCGTGCTGCTGCGCGGGATCAACTCGTCGGTCCGATCGCTGCGGGCGCTCATGCGAGGGCTCATCCGGACCCGGGTCCGGCCGTACTACCTGTTCCAGGGCGACACCGTCCTCGGGACCGACCACCTGCGCACGCCGATCGACGAGGCCATCGGCCTGATGGACGGCCTGCGCGGCTGGATGTCGGGCATGGCGGTGCCGCACCTCGTGCTCGACGCGCCGGGCGGCGGCGGCAAGGTGCCGATCGGCCCGACCTACCTGCTCGAGCGCCACCCCGACCACGTCGTGGTTCGCAACTACCGTGGCCTGCCCATCCGCTACCCCGAGCCCCGCCTGCGCGACTGCGCGGTCGCGTACGACGAGGTGTACTTCGCGGGCCAGCCGATCGACGACGATCGCGAGGGCTCCGCCGAGGCGGCGCCGCCACCGTCGTGACGGTGGTCGCCCCGCCGGCCAGGCCGCCGCTGCCGGCGCGGGTGGTGATCGAGCGGGCCCGGGCCCGGGGCTTCCACCGCGCCGCCGTCGTCCCGCTGGCCGGCAGCGCCCGCGTCGGCCAGTTCCAGGCCTGGCTCGCCGCCGGCCACCACGGCGAGATGGCGTACCTGGCCCGCCCCGAGCACCTGGCGGCCCGCGCCGATCCGGGGCTGCTGCTGCCAGAGGCACGCGCGCTCCTGGTGGTCGCGCTGGCCTACCCACGCGATCTGCCGGCGCCACCCGACGACGGCCTGGTCCGGCTGCGCGGCCGCATCGCCCGCTACGCCAGCGGCGAGGACTACCACCTGGTCGTGCGCGACAAGCTGGCCGCCCTGGCCGAGGACCTGGCCGCCCACACCGGTCAGGCGGTGGCATGCCGGCCGTGTGTCGACAGCGCGCCGCTGCTCGAGCGCGAGCTGGCCGAGCGCGGCGGCCTCGGCTTCGCCGCCAAGAACACGATGCTGATCGCGCCCGGCCTGGGCTCGTACGTCGTCCTCGGCGAGCTCCTGCTCGCGGTCGACCTCGACGACCTCCCCGCGCCGGCGCCCGACCGACCGCGGTGCGGGAGCTGCCGGGCCTGCCTCGACGCCTGCCCGACCGCGGCGTTCGTCGACGCCTACCTCCTCGACGCCCGCCGCTGCATCTCGTACCTCACGATCGAGCACGACGGCGACCTGCCGCGCGACCTGCGCGCGAAGATGGGGACCTGGGTGTTCGGGTGCGACGTGTGCCAGGAGGTGTGCCCGTTCAACGCCGGCGCCGGTGAGCCGGCCGCGCCCGAGCTGGCCGGGCGCGACCTCGATCACGCCCGGCCCGAACTGATCCGGCTGGCTGGCCTCGGCGCCGCCCAGCTCCGCCGCTTCGTGCGCCGGACCGCGCTGCGCCGGGTCCCGCAGCGCAACCTCCTCCGCAACGTCGCCGTCGCCCTCGGCAACAGCGGCGACCCCGGCGCGGCGCCCGCGCTGCTGGCGCTGCTCGCGCACGCCCAGCCGCGGGTGCGCGCGCACGCGGCGTGGGGCCTGGCCGAGCTGGCCCGGACCGGTGTGGTGCCGGTGGCGGCGGTGACCACGGCGCTGACCGCGGCGCGCGCGGGCGAGGCCACACCGGCGGTGGTGGCGGCGCTGACCTGCGAGCTGGACGAGCTGCACGCACGCCCCACGCCGGCCGGCCGCTGAGGGCCAGCGCTCAGCGCAGGCGCGGCCACTCGCGCAGCGCGGCCGGGTCAGCCACCGGGCCGACCACGACGTCGAAGATGGCCGCGCGCGGCTCGAAGGCGCGCAGGTCGGGGCAACGCGTGCACCCGTCGTCGCCGACGAACGACTCGCGCTGCACCGGCTGACGCGACACCCGCACCACCCGCTCGAGAACGACGACGCGATCGCCGCGCACCGCCAGGCGCAGCGTCTCGCTGGTGGTGCCGACGTCCTCGCGATGGGTGATGGCCTCGTCGCCGGTCTCGATCCAGGCCGGCTCGGCGCCGCCGCCGCGTCGTCGGCCCAGCCATGGCAGCGTCTCGCCCTCGAGATCGAAGATGAGGAGCCAGCGGTGCGTTGGGTCCTGCTCGAGCAGGTAGCCGCCGTGGATGACCCGCTCGTCGCGGGTCATCAGCACGGCGAACCGGACCGGGGCCGCGTCGGCGCCCAGCCCGGCCTGGCCCCACGCGGTCACCGCCCACCGGCTGTCGGTGGCCAGGTCGCGCGCCAGCTGCCGGAAGCCGTCCTCGAGCTCGGCCGCGCTGGCGTCGACGCCCTCGGCCACGACTGGCGCGGCATCAACCACCGCCGGCCTGGCGCCGCTGCCCGGCCCGGCCGCCGCGTCGCTGCCGCCGGCCGTGGTGACGACGGTCGCCCCGGCCAGGCGGGTCACGACGAAACGTGCGACTCCGTCGATCTCGCGCTCGCTCAGCGTGCCGGCGAAGCCTGGCATGAGCTTGTTGGCCGAGCCGGTCCGGACCTGGATCGCGACGGCCTCGACCCGGGCTCGGGCCCGGAACTCGGGCGCCGTCAGGTCGCGCACCCCGAGCTGGGCGACCATGGCCGCGGTCGGGCGCCCGGCCGCGCCGTGGCAGGTCGCGCACACCTTGGCGAACACCGTCGGGCCGTCGGCCTGGCCATCGGTCGGCCGGCCGGCGCAGGCCACGCCGGCGAGGCTGGTGCCCAGTACCAGCCCTGCGACCGTCCGTGCCCGGTGGGCGCCCATGCCGGCCGTGTACCACGTGTTATGTTCCCCGCCATGCGGTTCGCTGTCCCAGCCGTGCTGGTGGCCCTCCTCTCTGCCGCCTGTGGTGGCCCCGGCATCCCGGCTCACAGCGGCTACAAGCAGGCCAAGGCCCAGCCGTGGAAGAAGGCCAAGGTCATCGCCCTCGACGAGAAGCTCGAGGGCAAGGCCGATGGCGAGCTCGACTACCGCGAGTACAAGCGGGCCCGCTGGTTCGCGATCGACCTGCCGTCCGACGGTGAGCTGTCGGTCAGCATGGAGGCGGCGCCGGCGACCGAGGACGAGGAGTTCGATCTCGCGCTCGAGGTGCTCGACCCCAACTTCCAGTCGATCTTCCGCAGCGGCCTCGACGAGGAGGACGCCCACGAGCTGATCAAGTCGACCACCCTGTACCAGCTCAAGGCCGGGCGCTACCTGGTCCACGTCTACCTGCAGCGCCGCATCGACGCATCGGAGTTCGATCTCAAGGTCAAGTTCGCCCCGGCGGCGATCGCCTACGAGAGCGACTTCCCGGCCAAGGTGCCGTTCCCGCCCCGGCTGGCGGTGGTGCCGCTCGAGGACGACACGCCCGAGAACGAACGGCCCAAGATCGTCCGCAAGCCGACCGGCAAGCGCAAGCCGAGCGAGAAGCCGGTCGCGGTGGCGCCGCCGGTGAGCAACGTCATCTCCGGCAAGATCATCAACGTCGGGGTCAGCGGCGGCGGCACCACCATCACCATCAACCGCGGCACCGACCAGGGCGTGGCCGACGGCATGCAGGGCAAGGTCACCGGCATCAAGCAGGGCTCCTTCACCCTCAGCGGCTGCTCCAGCCGGAGCTGCCGTGGGGTGGTCAAGGCTACCCCCGACGAGGTCAACCGCTCGGGCAAGGTCGTGATCACGCCGTAACCGCACCGGGTGCTTGCGCGCGCCGAGCCAATGGGCTAACACCAGGTACATGCACGGGAAATCGGCGCACCGCGGGGCCTGGTCACTGTTCGCCGGGCTGGCGCTGGTCGGCCTGCTGCTGGTCGGCGCGTGCGCCAAGCACGTGCCGCAGGACAAGGCGACCGGCTCCGACGGCAAGATCAAGGGCGCGCGCCCGATCGAGCTCGACAACGGCGAGGCCAAGGTGCGCGGCATCGTCACCTACCCCGGCGGTGATCGCATCGACTGGCGGTCGATCGAGCTGCCCAAGGACCAGGTCGGCACCCTGTCGCTCAAGCTGAGCTGGGTCGCGCCCCGCCCCGGCCTGTCGCTCGCCGTCGACGTCTTCGACGAGTGGGGCAAGCAGGTCGCGAGCGAGCGCGGCGGCAAGCGCAAGAGCAACCGCCGCAGCCGCAGCGCCGACATCGAGAACGCGCGCGGCAAGTACCTCATCCGGGTCTACGCGCCGTTCCGCGGCGACGCCGGCAAGTACACGCTCAAGGTCTCGTTCACCCAGGCCGTGGCCGAGGCGGCGTTCGACTGGCGGCAGGTCGAGATCCCCGACCCGCCGCGGCTGGCCGCGGTGCCGGCGGCCGAGGTGCCGTGCGACATCTACAACTTCGATCGCAAGAACCCGGCGTGCGCGACGATGTGCCCGCAGCAGTTCGATCCGAGCTGGCCGGGCTGCGCCGACCGCTGCCCGAACCCGCCCGACATCAACAACCCCAAGTGCTGGGGCTCGATGCCGTGCCCGACCCCGCCCGATCGCCGGGTCAAGGCGTGCCGGGCCGAGGACTTCCCGCCGTGTGACCCCGACCGCAAGGACCCCAAGAACCCCAACTGCGACAACTTCAAGGTCGCGCCGGTGCGCGGCAAGATCATCAACGTCCAGGCTGCCACCGACGGCACCATCGTCACGATCAACCGCGGCGAGGACAAGAAGATCGCGCCGGGCTGGACTGGTCGCCTGCTCCGCCCCAACGGCAAGCCGGTCGAGGGCAGCGACTTCAAGATCATCAAGGTGACCAAGCGCGAGGCGGTCGGCAAGGTCCGGCTCAACACCGACACCGTCAACAACAACCGCGACGTCGAGCTCGAGGCGCCGTGACCGGCGCCGATCCGCTGGTCGGCCGGGTCATCGACGGCCGCTACGAGATCCAGGCCCGGATCGGCGAGGGTGGCATGGGCGTTGTCTACCGGTGCCGGCAGGTATCGATCGACCGCATCGTCGCCATCAAGATGCTCAACCCGGAGATGGCGACCGATCCGTCGTGGGTGCAGCGCTTCAACAACGAGGCGCGCGCGTGCTCGCGCCTGCAGCACCCCAACACCATCCGCATGTTCGACTTCGGCCAGACCAGCGACGGCCGGCTGTTCATGACCATGGAGTTCCTCGACGGCATGGTCCTGCGCCAGGTCATCCAGCAGGGGCCGATGGCGCCGCAGCGGGTGATGAAGGTCCTCATCCAGTGCTGTGCGTCGCTGGCCGAGGCGCACGCGCTCGGCATCGTCCACCGCGACATCAAGCCCGACAACGTCTTCATGCTGAACATGGCCGGCTCGCCGGACTTCGTGAAGCTGCTCGACTTCTCGGTCGCCAAGCTGCTGCAGGAAGGCGCCGGCAGCATGAAGACCAAGGCCGGCGTGGTGTTCGGCACGCCGCAGTACATGTCGCCCGAGCAGGGCCGCGGCATGCCGCTCGACGCCCGGTCCGACCTGTACGCCCTCGGCATCCTCGGCTTCGAGATGCTGACCGGGCAGCTGCCGTTCCACGACGAGAACCCGATGACGGTCATCCAGATGCACCTGCGGGCCGAGCTGCCGCCGATGCCGGGCTCGATCCCCTACAGCGTGCAGCAGCTCATCCGCCGGGCGACCGAGAAGGACCCGGCGCGGCGCTACCAGTCGGCCGGCGAGATGATGCAGCACGCGCAGCAGGTGTTCGCGGAGCTCGGCCAGGGCGGGGTCGCGATCGGCGCCGCCGGCGTGCCGCGGACCGTCGTGGCCGCGCAGATCCCGCAGGCCCCGCCCGGTGGCATCCCGGCGGCCATGCCGGGCATGGGCGGCCCGCCACCGGCGATGCCCGGCCCCGGCGCTGGCTTCGCGCAATCCTCGGCCGGCGCCAAGACCATGATCGCCGGCCTGACCGGCCCCGGGCCCATGGCGCCCGGCATGGGTGGCCCGCCTCCGCCGATGGGTGGCCCGCCTCCGCCGATGGGTGGCCCGCCTCCGCCGATGGGTGGCCCGCCTCCGCCGATGGGCGGCCCGCTGCCGCCCGGGGCCGGCCTCCAGGCTGCGTCGCCGATGCAGAAGACCATCGTTGCCGGTCTGTCGCCGCTGGCGCCGCCACCGAGCGCGATGCGGCCCGGCCAGCAAGAGGCCGCCCCGCCCGCCAACAAGACGATCATGCTGCACCCGAGCGAGGGTGTGGTGTCGGTCGCCCGCGGTGGCGCGGTGCTGCAGGGCGCGTCGACCACGTTCTGGGTGGTCTCGCTCCTGACCGGGATGCTGGTCGGCGTGCTCGCCTTCCTCGCCGTCCGGGTGATGTGAGGCCCTGGTGAGCAGCGGCGGCGACCAGCCCGACGAACCCCGGGCCCGCGACCTCGGCGCCGACGACGTCGATCCGATCACCACCAGCCAGCTCGAGCGCTGGTTCGGGCTGCCGTCCTTCGCCGAGCTGGCCGAGCAGGCCAGCCCGCGAGACCAGGCCGACGAAGACCCGCAGCTGGCAGCCCAACGCCGGCAGATCCTGGCGGCGGTCGATCCGGCCCTGGTCGAGGTGCTGGCGCGGCGCGGCGCCCGCCGCAGCGTCGGCACGCTCGAGGTCCAGGAGCTGACCCGGGCCCACCGTTCGCTCTCGGTGGTCGATCCGTCGTTCGCGGCCCGGGCCGAGGCCGACCAGTCTGGTCGAGAGTACGACCTCCCCGCCGCGATCCAGCAAGACCTGTCGGAGTCGGTGCCGCAGGCCCTGCTGCGTGACCTCCACCGCGCCGAGCTCGAGTTCACGGTCCAGTTCGAGACGCCACCCGAGCTGGCGGACCTCGTGATGGTCGACCCGGTCGCCACCGCGCGGACCGCCATGACCACCCGCTACCGTCAGGTCTTCGCCGCGCTGGCGACCATGTCCGACGCACGCGCCATCCTGGCCCAGACCGCCACCGCCGTACGTGCGCCCTGGGCCGACCTTGACCTACCCAACCGGCCCCGGGACGAAGAGGAGGCCACCTCGCCCGAGGTGGCCAGCCCTGGCGCCATCCACTACAGCATGCCGAAGCGGGAGTCGACCCGATGATCACGAGGGATTCCAGCCCGAGCTTCCACGTACAACAGCCACCCGTGCTTGAGCCTGGTTGCAGCCTGGTCCCGACCGAGCGGTTCTTGCTGCGGGCGGTCGGTCGGACCGACGTCGGCGCGCAGCGCACGCAGAACGAAGACGCGATGTACTACGACGACTTCCTCGGCGTGTACGTGGTCTGTGACGGGATGGGCGGGCACGCGTCCGGTCAGGTCGCGTCCGACATCGCCATCCGCAGCATCGTCCACAGCATCAAGACCGGCCAGCCGCAGACACCACCCGGCCACGATCCGCTGGTGACGGCGATGATGGCGGCCAACACCTCGGTGTTCCAGCGCTCCCTCATCGACCCGGCCTGTCATGGCATGGGCACCACCGCGGTCGGCCTTCGCTTCGAGGACAGCCTGGTGCACATCTGCCACTGCGGCGACTCGCGGGCCTACCTGCTGCGCCAGGGCCAGTTCGCGCGCCTGACCAGGGACCACTCGCTGCGCAACCTGTACGAGGACCGGCCCGACCTGGTCGGGACGATGGGCCCGGCCACCTCGAACGTCATCATCCGCGCCGTCGGCCTCGACGCCCACGTCGAGATCGAGCACCGGACCATGCCGCCCGAGCACGGCGACGTGTACCTGCTGTGCTGCGACGGCCTGTCCGACCTCGTCGACGACTGGATGATCCGCGAGATCGTCACCTCGGGTGACTCGCTCGAGTCGGTCGCCGACAACCTGATCCGCGCCGCCAACAACAACGGCGGCACCGACAACATCACCGTCGTGCTGGTCCAGGTCTACTACGATCCGATGTGGCTGCCGCCGGGCAGCTACCAGCAGTACGCCAGCTACTATTGAGTGTGGCGCGGGCCCAGGGCCACACCCGGGCCACCCACGGCGCGCACGCTCGGGCTCACGCGCGACCGGCGGCGCGGCGCAGCTGGGTGGCCATCTCGGCCCAGCGCCCGAGGCGGGCGTGGACCCGGGCCAGGCCCGACGCGACCCGGTGCTCGAACCCGGGCGTGGCCCGGGCCTGCGCGAACGCGTCCTCGGCCGCGAAGAAGTCACCGCCCAGCACCTGAACGTCGCCCAGCGTGCACCACATGGCGGCGGCGGCCTTGGCCGAGGTGGCGCGGCCGATGCCGGTCCGCAGCACGGTGGCGGCGCGTGGACAGTCACCGCCACGGGCCAGCGCCACCGCGTAGCAGATCCGGGCGTTGACGTAGCCAGGCGCGAGGTCAACCGCGGCCCGCAACGACTCCTGGGCGCTGGCGACGTCCCCGCTGGCCAGCGCCGCGCTACCGCGCTCGAAGTACCGGCGCGCGACCTGCGACATCAGTCGAGCTCCAGCAAGGAGAACCGGGCGGCCGAGTCATCGCCGCCCCCGCCCCCGCCCCCGCCGGCCTCCGGGGCTGGCGCCGGGGCCGCGCCGCCTGGCGCGGCGCTGGCGGGAGAGGGCGCGGCCGGCGCGCTGGCCGGGGCTGGTGCATCGCCGCTGGGGCGACCGCGGACCGACAGGCCCCCGGTCGGGCGCGGCGCCGCGGGAGCCGCCGCCGGGGCCGCGGCCACCGCCGGGGCAGGCGCCGGGTTCGCAGCCGGGCGCGGCATCGACGCGGTCTCGACCACCCGCACGCCGGCCTGCGGGCGTGGCTCGGCGGGCGGCCGGCTCGGCTCGGCTGGCGCGCCACCACCTGGCCGCACCACCAGCGGCTGTGCCACTCCGCCAACCCGGACCGAGACCTGCTCACCGTCGACCGTGAACAGGGCCAGCTCCGGCTGTGGCAGCCGCGTCTGCAGCGCCGTGATCAGCTGGGCGAACGACATGCCCCCGAGGTCCGCCAGATCCTCGACGGCGTGGACCAGCATCGGCGGCGGCCCCTCGACCACGTACTCGCGCACCACGAACGCCAGGACGTCGAGCAGGGTGTCGCGATCGGCGTCGGCGAACGCGTCGCGGACGTTGCTGGTGAGCTGACGCAGGTCGGGGCGTTGCGGCATAGGTTCCTCGGCGCGCAGGCGCTACCAGGTGGCTCCATCGACATCGATCCCATCGAGCACGCAGCCGACCATCCGCGCGCCGCGCAGGTCGGCCGTGCACAGGTTGACGCCGCGAAGGTCACAGCGAAGCAAGACCGCGCCAGCCAGCACCGCGCCGTACATGTTGGCGCGCTTGAAGTCGACCTCGAGCAAGGTGGCGCCGGTGAAGTCGGCACGCGACAGCGACACCGTGGCGCCGGCGTAGCCCTCGAACACGCAGCGCGACAGGCGGGCCCGGCGGAAGTCGGCCGCATATAGCTCGCTGTCGCGGAACGTGGTGCCGCTGATGTGGGCACCCGCCCACGACGTTCGTGCCATCCGGACCGGGCCCAGCTCGCACCGGCTCACCCGCGCGCCGGCCAGATCGAGCTCGGTCAGGTCGCAGTCGCGCGCCCGGACCCGGTTCCACAGCGCGGCGCGCCAGCGCGACTTGCGCGCGTCGACCTGGTTGAGGTTGGCGCGCTCGAGCCGGGCATCGTCTCCGTCGGCCTCGCGCAGGTCGACCCGCTCGACGGTGATGCCATCGAGATCGGCGCCGCCCAGGCCGACCATGGGCGCGGCGAACCCGGTCAGCGTGCGCCCGCCGACCTCACCCTCGGCGACCAGCCGCTCGAGCT
Organism: Kofleriaceae bacterium; assembly: GCA_018058095.1. GTDB lineage: Bacteria > Myxococcota_A > Polyangia > Haliangiales > Haliangiaceae > JABFXX01. The sequence continues at coordinate 5,849 of JAGPCO010000139.1, read as the reverse complement.
GGACGCGCGACAGCACCGCCCCGGCATCGGCGTCGTCGGACATCGCCAGGCAGCATACCCTGGTTTTCCGGTGAGCGCGGCGACCGTGGCGGCGCATCCCGCCAGGGCCAGGCGGCTCAGCGGCGGGCCGGGTGGCCGGAGCGCATCTCGCCCATCTGCATCGACTCCGACAGCATCTCGAAGACCCGGGCGATCACGCCCGCCTTGTCCTCCTCGGCCTGCCGCTCGGCGTCGTGGGTCCGGTCCATGCCCGAGCCGGCCATCGGTCCGGCCAGTCCGGCGGCGCCAGCCTCCTCGGCCGCGACCATCGCCTCCATCTCCTCGGCCTCGGCCTCGGCGTCCTCGATCTCCTGGGCGAAGACCAGCGCGTCGCTGCGCCCGCTGGCGTACAGGCCACGCCGGGCCTGGGCCACGTGGGTCAGCTCGTGGGCGAGCAGGGCCTGACCGGCCGCGGTGGCCATCGACCGATCGGGCGATCCACCCATGAGGATCATGCCGGTCTGGCCGATGGTGACGGCGTGCGCGTTGCGCTGCTTGTTGAACTCCTCGGCGAACTCGCCCGTGTACACACGGACGTGGCCGAGGTCGACGCCGAAGCGCTTCTCGTACTTCGAACGCAGGGCGTAGTCGAGTGACTGACCGCGGCCGGCCCGCTTCGACACCAGCTTGAGCAGGCGTTCGGGGTCGTACTTGCGGGCGACTTCCTCCGACAGGTCGTCGGCGGACGACGCCTCGGTGGCCTCGGCCTCCTGGGTGGGCTCCTGGGTCGACACCGTAGTCCTTCTACGGCCTTACTCGTCCTGGCCTTCCCCGCTCACCCACACCGAGCCGTAACCCTCCGATTGCTCGTAGAATTCGGTGGTCTTCTGCTGGTCGACCACGGCGGCGACACCACCGAGCGCCTCCTGCAGGAACTTGGTCTCGTTCAGGCAACTGCCACCCTTGACGCCCTTCACCTCGTAGGAGACCTCGCCCTTGGCGTTGATGACGATCTCGATGTCTTGCTTGCGCATCGCGCTCTCCTGGCTGGCCTCGGCGGGCCGATGTCGATCAGGTGATGGTCGCCGCTACTCCGCGGCCCACTTGCGGACGACGAGCCGGATCGAGCCGTCCTCTTCGTTGACCTCTTCCTCGACCGCGTAGCCCTTCTCTTCGCAGGCCTGCTTGACGTTGTGATACTGGTAGCGCTGGCCGAGCGAGTGCTGGAACTCCTCTTCGGAGATCCCCTTGGTCGTCTCGACGCCCCACCAGTCGGCCGACAGCTCGAAGGTCCCATCGGCATTGGCGATCACCCCGATGTCGTACCGACCCATGTCGACCTTGATGGCGGCCTGCAGGGTGTCGCCGCGGTAGCCACGCACGGTCACCGTCTGGCCCTCGGTCGCCTCCTCGAACTTGAAGTTGAGGTCGGCCAGCGCCTTCTTGATGGCGGCCAGGTTGGTCATTTTCAGGGCGCACTTGGTGAAGTGACTCATCGCGGCCACTTGAGTCTACGTGCTTTCCCCTGCCCCGTCGACCCCGGTCCCATTCGCCCCCTTGGCCTCCACCACACCTTGCCCACCTCCGGGCAGACGCCGGCTCCCCCAACGTGAGGAGGCGCGCAAGCGCCTCCGGAAGGAAGCTCTGAGCCGGCACCGCCCTCCTTCGAAGCAGCGTGGTGCGTGACGCAGTCACGCACCGACCCTCCACACCCCGCACCACCGCCCTCGCGCCGGCGGTCTCCCGGGTGGGGGTTTGGGGGAGACGTCCCGTCTCCCCCAACGTGAGGAGGCGCGCAAGCGCCTCCGGAAGGAAGCTCTGAGCCGGCACCGCCCTCCTTCGAAGCAGCGTGGTGCGTGACGCAGTCACGCACCGACCCTCCACACCCCGCACCACCGCC
>JAGPCO010000139.1:0-3870 GCA_018058095.1 Kofleriaceae bacterium | reverse complement strand
CTCGCGCCGGCGGTCTCCCGGGTGGGGGTTTGGGGGAGACGTCCCGTCTCCCCCAACGTGAGGAGGCGCGCAAGCGCCTCCGGAAGGAAGCTCTGAGCCGGCACCGCAGCACCCACTGCGAAGCCGCGTGGTGCGTGACGCAGTCACGCACCGACCCTCCACACCCCGCACCACCGCCCTCGCGCCGGCTCAGAGCTCGAGCTTGCGCTCTCCCTCGTCAGGGCCACTCTCGCCAGCCTTGTCGCCCAGGCCGCCGCCCCGTGGCGCGCCGTACTTCGCCATCCACCCGTCCCCCTTCTTGGCCGGGACCTTGCCTCGGGCCGACGCCGGGCGCGCGCGGGTCCGGGCCCACTCGCGCATCGAGTCGATCTGCTCGCGCATCGTCACCGCCAGCGGCACGATGTCCTTGAGCGTGTGCAAGAGGCCCGCGGTGGTCAGGTCGTTGCCGGTGTCGAAGGCGTCGTACAAGGCCGCCACCACCGCCTGCTCCATCTCGGCGCCGGAGTAGTCGATGGTCGCGTCGGCCAGCTTCTCGAGCTCGAACTGGCCCGGGTCCCGCCCCTTCTTGCGAAGGTGAATGTCCATGATGGCCCGACGGTCCTCGCGATCCGGCAGGTCGCAGAAGAAGATCTCGTCGAAGCGACCCTTGCGCAGCAGCTCGGGCGGCAACGCGCTGACGTTGTTGGCGGTGGCGATGACGAACACCGGGGTCGTCTTCTCCTGCAGCCAGGTGATGAACGAGCCGAACACGCGCGAGGTGGTGCCGCCGTCAGTCTGACCCGAGCTGGCGGTGCCCGAGAACCCCTTCTCGAGCTCGTCGATCCACAGGATGGCCGGGGCGATGGCCTCGGCCGTCTTGATGACGTTGCGCATGTTCTCCTCGGACGAGCCCACCAGGCCGCCGAAGATCTTGCCGACGTCGAGGCGGAGCAGCGGCATCTGCCATAGCGCGCCGACCGCCTTGGCGGTGAGCGACTTGCCGGTGCCGGGCACGCCGATGAGCAGGATGCCCTTGGGCAGCGGCAGGCCGAAGTCGCGCGCCCGCGACGAGAACGCGTTGCGGCGCTTGACCAGCCAGTCCTTCATGATGTCCATGCCGCCGACGTCGGAGAACTCCTCCCGTTGCTCGTAGTACTCGAGCAAGCCGCTCTTGCGGATGATCTGCTTCTTCTCCTCGAGGATGGTCTCGAGGTCGAAGGTGTGAGTCCGCACCATCGACTTGGCGAAGACGTTCTCGGCCTCGACCAGGGTGAGCCCGAGCGCGCCCTCGACCACCCGCTCGATGAAGGTCGGATCCGACTCGATCATCTGCTGCGTCGCCGGCGGCGCCGAGGGCAACAGCTTGCGCGCGGCCTCCTCGATCTCGCTCCGGGTCGGCAGCTCCCAGTCGACGATGGCCGCCACGCTCTTCTCGAGCTCCGGCGGCACCTTGGTGATCGGGGACAGCAGGATCAGGCTCTTCTTGGTCTTGCGCAGCTCGTGCGCCAGGTCGCGCAGCCGCCGCACCACCGCCGGCTCCTTGAAGAAGGGGTGGAAATCACGCAGCACGTAGAGCGCCCGCCCCTCGCCGCGCAGGACGTGGTCGAGCGCCTTCATCGGGTCCTTGACGTCGCGCGTGCCCGAGCCGTTGGCGACGACCTTGAACCCCTCGGTGATCGACCAGACCTCGAGCCGCATCTCGCGCTCGACACACAGCTTGCGCAGCGACTCCTCGACGCGGGCCTCCTCGTGAGAGCTGACCGACAGCAGCGAGTAGCGGGCCCGGATCAGGTCCTCGACCTCGGCCTTGGAGCTGCGCTTGTGGGGGGTCAATGACATCAGGTTCCGCCTCGCTCGGGGGTGTTCACTCGGTCAACTTGCGCAACGACCGGACCGCGTCCTTGGCGGTCTCGGTGCTGCCGATCAACGCCTCGACCGCGTCGCGCACCGCGGCCAGGGTGTCCTGGTCGCTCGCGCTGAGGTTGGGCAGCTCGCCCTGGACCAGGACCATGTTGTTGCGCATGTCCGACAGCACGTCGTTGATGGTCTCGCACGCGTCGCGGGCCTGGCTGACCAGGGCCTCGCCGGCGGCGCTCTTGCCGGCGGGGGGGCGCAGGTCCTCGCTGCTGCTGGCCTCGGCCGCCGCGCGCGCCCGCGCCGCCTCGGCGCGCGCCTTGAGCGCGTCGGTGCGGGCCGCGTCGAGCTCGGCCTGCAGCGCCTTCATCGCGCGCTCCGCCGTGCCGGCGCGCCCCTCGACCTCGGCCAGCTTGCGATCGAAGGCATCGCGATCGGCCTGGGCGACCCGGGCGTCACCGGGTTGGCCGGCCTTGGCCTTGTCCTCGAGCTCGACCACCCGCCGCCGGAGCCGGTCCAGCTCTCGGCGGGCGTCGTCGCCGCCGGTCGCGGCCTGGTCCTTGGCCCGAGCCGCGGTGAGCGCCTCCTCGGCCGCCCGGGCCCGCGCCACCTCGGCCTTGGCCAGCGCGTCCTGCGCCACGTTGCGAGCGCTCTCCGCCGCCAGCTTGGCGTGCTGCAGCTCCTGCACCTCGACCTCGAGCTTGGCCAGGCGGCCCTCGGCGCGCGACCGGTCACTGTCCGACCGCTCGAACTGCTCGGTCAGGCGCTCGCGTTCGGCCTCGAAGGTGCGCAGCTCGACCCGGGCGTCCTTGAGCTCGTTGTTGAGCCGGAGCACCTGGTCGGCGCTGCCTCCGGCCGTGCGTGGCCCATCGGTCGCGGCCTCGGCCAGCATGCGGCCGATGCGCCGGTTCTCCTCCTCGAGCGTCTGCGTCTGCGCGGCCAGGCGCGACTGCATCATGTTCGACTCGTCGCGCTCGGCCCGCAGCTGGGCGATGAGCTTGAGGTACTTCTCCTTCTCGCCGCGCAGCTCCTTGATCACCTCTTCCTGGGAGATCAACCCGACCCGCCGCTCCTCGAGCATCCGCTCCTGCTCGTTGATGACCTCGCGCAGGTGTTCGATCTCGGTCAGCTGCTCGTTGAGCTTCTTCCAGCCGTCGTCCTTGGTCCGCGACAGCTCCATGAGCTGGCGGTTGACGTCGTCCATGTCATCACGCAGGCGCGCGATGTCCTCCTGCGCGCGCGCCAGCTGACGGTCGCGCGCGGCGAGGGTCTCGGAGGCCTCGGTCGCGACGGTCCGCGCCGACGCCAGCTCGTCGCGCAGCTCGTCGATCTCCTCGCGCAGCTCGTCGGCGGCGCGCCCGTGCGCACCGATCTGCTCCTCGCGATCCTTGATCGTCGACTTGAGCTCCTCGATCCGGTCGCGCAGGCCGGCCGACTCGGCGCGAATGCGCTTGGCATCGGCGACCTCGCGCTCGTAGTTGCCACGAGCCTCGTCGAGCTCGGCCCGGAGCGCCTTGAGGTCGGCGCTGAGCTTGCCGCTGTCGGCCTCGAGCCCGAGGTCGACCAGGACCGAGTCGGGCTTGCTGCGCGCCGGTGGGGGCGCGCCCGGCGCGGCGCCCGGCGCGGCGCCCCCGGCCGGGCCGCGATCGAACATGCTGGGCGGGCCAGCCCCCGGCAGGGACGGTGGGCCACCGTACGGCAGGCCGGCGCCGGTGCCCCCCCCCGGCAGCGACGGTGGGCCGCCATACGGCAGCGCGGGCGCGGCCGAGGCCGCCCCGGCCGAGCCACCGAAGCCCCGGGCCGGGCTGGTCACCGGCATCGCCGGCGGACCACCGAAGGCGCCTGGCGCCGCCGGGCCGGGCATGGCAGGCGGGCCGCCGTACGGGCCAGGCGCGCCGCCACCGCCAGGCATCGCCGGCGGGCCGCCGTAGGGCCCCGCACCGGCGCCGGGCATCGCCGGCGGGCCGCCATACGCGGGCGCGCCGCCACCACCCGCCGGCATCGCCGGCGGGCCGCCGTAGGGCGCCTGGGCTGGAG
>JAGPCO010000138.1 GCA_018058095.1 Kofleriaceae bacterium | reverse complement strand
CCTGCGCCGCATCCAGCGCGCCGGGGTGCCGGCCACGCTCGACGAGATGCTGGCGGTGATCGAGGAGATGATCCTGGCCGAGTCGCTCCAGCTCGAGCGGCGCGGCCGCATCGACCTGGCCTCGCGTGCGGCCTACTTCCGGGTGGTCGAGGGCAAGACCGCGGCGCTGTTTCGCTGGGCCATGCGCGCCGGCGGCCGGGCCGGCGGCCTCGGCGCCGCCGAGCTCGACGCGCTCGAGCAGTTCGGCCTGCACCTGGGGGTGGCGTTCCAGACGGTCGACGACTGCCTCGACGTCGGCGGCGACCCCGAGGTGACCGGCAAGGACACCCTGGCCGATCTGCGCGAGGGCAAGCTGACCTACCCCCTGCTGGTCGCGCTCGAGCGCGCGCCCGAGCTGGCCGGGCGCCTGGCCGAGGCCCTCGCGGTCAGCGAGGCGACCGGCCGGGTCGCGCCGGCCGCGGCGGCCGAGATCGCCCGCATCGTCGAGCGCACCGGCGGGCTGGCCGAGTCGCACAAGCTGGCCGAGCAGCACGTCGGCCTGGCCCTGACCGCGCTCGACGTGTTGCCCGCCGGGGACGGTCGCGACGCCCTGCGCACGGTGGCCGTCGCCTCGCTGCGGAGGTCGTCGTGAACCCCGAGGCGCCGACCAGCCTCGTCCCCGGCGGGGCGACCGGACCGACCGTGCCGGCGACCACCGGCGCCGGGCTCGGCTCGGGCGCGATGTTCGATCGGATCGCCCACCGCTACGACCTGCTCAACCGCGTGCTGTCGCTCGGCATCGATCGCGGCTGGCGCAAGAAGACGGTGCGGGCGCTGGCCCTGGCCGACCGGCCGACGCGGGCGCTCGACCTCGCCACCGGCACCGCCGATCTGGCCCTGGCCATCGCCCGCGCCTACCCGCACTGCCAGGTCCTCGGCACCGATCCGTCGCCGGGCATGCTCGGCGTCGGCCGGACCAAGGCCGGCAAGCGCCGCGAGGGCGCGCGAGTCGAGCTGCGCGAGGGTGACGCCCAGGCCATCGCCGCCGATGACGCCAGCTTCGACGCGGTCACCATCGCGTTCGGCATCCGCAACGTGCCCGACCGCGATCGGGCGCTGGCGGAGATGGCGCGGGTGACCCGGCCGGGCGGCCGCGTCGCCATCCTCGAGCTGTCGGAGCCCGGGCCCGGCCCGCTCGGCGCCGCCGCCCGCCTGCACGTGCACCACATCGTGCCGCGCCTGGGCGCGCTGCTGTCGGGCGCGCGCGAGTACCGCTACCTGCAGCAGTCGATCGCCGCCTTCCCGCCGGCCGCGACCTTCGCGGCGCAGATGCAGCGAGCCGGCCTGCGGGTCCTCGCCGTCACGCCGCTGTCGTTCGGGGTGTGCCACCTCTACGTCGCCACGCCCGAGCGCAGCGCGGCCGAGGCCACGCCGTGAGCGGGCTGGTGCTCGAACCTGGCGCCGGCGCCGGCCCGAGCGCGGCCAGCCGCCGCGCCGACGCCCCACCCGCCGCCGCGGCGCCGCGGGAGCTGCTGGCGCGCGCGCTGGCCCGAGCCGAGGCCAGCGACGCCAGCTGGGTCCGCGTCGTCGTCCCGGTGCCGACCTGCTCGCCGTTGCCGCTGCTCGACCTGTGGCCACACCTGCCGGCGGTGGCGTGGGCTCCGCGCGACGGCGGCGTCGTGCTGGTCGGGCTCGACGCCGCGGCCGAGGTGCGCGGGCGCGGGCCCGACCGGTTCGCCGCGCTGCAGGCCGGCGCCGCCGGCGCCGGCGCGGTCGAGGTGATCTGGGCCGACGACGCCGCCGCCGGCCGCGCGCCGCTCGAGGCGAGCGCGCTGCGCTACTACGGGGGCGCCGCCTTCAGCGCCGGTGGCGCCGACGCCGCGCCGTGGACTGGCTTCGGTGACGCCTGGTTCTTCCTGCCGCGCTGGCTGCTGGTGCAGGGCGACGCCGGCGCGGTTTTGACGGTGACGGTGCGGCCGAGCGAGGCCAGCGCGCCGGGCTGGCTCGACCAGGCCGAGGTCCTGCTCGCGGCCGCCACCGCCACCGCCCGAGAGCCGGGCCGGGCCCGGGTGGTCGACCGCGACGACGGCGCCGCGACCACCTGGCACCAGCAGGTCGACGCGGTGCGGGCCGCCATCGGCCGGGGCGAGCTCGACAAGGCGATCATCGCCCGCACCACCCGGATCGAGCTCGACGCCAGCATCGCCCCGGCCGCGGTGCTGCGCGCGCTCGATCGGCAGCACCCCGAGTGCACGCGCTTCGCGCTGCGCCCGGCCGGCGGCCCGTGCCTGCTCGGGGCCAGCCCGGAGCGGCTCATCCGCAAGCGCGGCGCGACCGTGGCCAGCGAGGCGCTGGCCGGCTCCATCCCGCGCGACGGCGACGACGAACGGGCTCGCCTGGCCCTGCTCGGGGATGGCAAGGAGCGGTGGGAGCACGCGCTGGTGGTCGACGCCATCGCCGGCGCGCTCGGGCCGCGCTGCCGCTCGCTGCCGGTCCCGGCCGCGCCGTCGGTGCGCACCCTGCGCCACGTCCACCACCTTCGGACCGAGCTGGCCGGCACGCTGGCCGACGACGAGGGGGGCGACCACGTGCTGGCGCTGGCCGCGCGCCTGCACCCGACCCCGGCCGTCGGCGGCTGGCCGACTGCGCCGGCGCTGGCGATGATCGCGGCGACCGAGCGGCAGCCACGCGGCTGGTACGCCAGCCCGGTCGGCTGGTTCGAGCCCGGTGGTGACGGCGAGCTGGTCGTCGCCATCCGCTCCGCGCTGCTGCACGAGCGCGCGGCCTACGTCTGGGCCGGCGCCGGCATCGTCGCCGCCAGCGACCCGGCCCGGGAGTGGCGCGAGACCCGGGTCAAGCAGCGCGCGGTGCTCGGCGCGCTCGGCGTCGACGACGTCGGCGCGTCGGGTGGCGCCGCCAGCGTCGACCCCGACGCCAGCGCGGGCGCCGGGCGGGAGCCCGCCCGGTCGTGACCGACGCGGTGGCGCAGGCCCTGTGGGCCGAGCTGCTGGTCGCCACCCTGGCCGACGCCGGGGTGCGCCGCTGCGTGCTCAGCCCGGGCTCGCGCTCGACCCCGCTGGTGGCCGCGCTGGCCGGGCAGGCCGCGATCGCCACCATCACCACCATCGACGAACGGACGGCCGCGTTCCAGGCGCTCGGCCTGGCCCGCGTCGACGGCGCGCCGGTCGCGCTGGTGTGCACCAGCGGCACCGCGGCCGCCCACTACCTGCCGGCCGTCATCGAGGCCAGCTGCGATCACCTGCCGCTGGTGGTGGTGACCGCCGACCGCCCGCCCGAGCTGTGGCAGGCCGGGGCCAGCCAGACCATCGATCAGACCAAGCTGTTCGGCGACTTCGTGCGCACGTTCGTCGATCTGGGCGCGCCGGTCGGCACCGCGCTGGCGCTGCGGGCGCTGCGCCGCCGCGTCGCCCAGGCGGTCCGGCTGGCGACCGGGCCCAGGCCGGGCCCGGTCCACCTCCAGGTCCCGCTGCGCAAGCCGCTCGAGCCGCGGCCGGCCCGCACCGACGACGAGCTCGCGCTGGTGGAGGTGGTGCGCGGGCTACGCGCCAGCGCGCTGGCCGCGCAACCGGCGGCGCGGGCGGTGGCCGACGACGCCGCGGTCGACGCGCTGGTGGCGGCGCTGGCCGCGAGCGCGCGGCCGCTGCTGGTGGCTGGACCGGGCCGGCTGGCCGCGGCGCGCGCCGCGGTGGCCGCGCTGGGGCAACGTGCCGGCGTGGTGATCGCGGCCGAGACCTGCAGCCAGCTGCGCGCGGGCCGGCGCGGGCCCGGGCCGACCTGGGTCGACCACCTCGACCTGATCGCCGCCGCCGACGTGGCGCCGCGGCCCGACCTGGTGGTCCAGCTCGGGCACGAACCGGTCGGCGCGGCCTGGCCCGAGCTGATGCGAACGTGGGCCGACGTGCCACGCTGGATCGTGGCCGGCGTCGACGGGCGCGACCCTGACGCCAGCGCGACCGGCGTGGTGGTCGGCGACGTCGCCGACGTGCTGGCCCGGGTCGCGGCGGCGGTCCCGGCGCGGGCCGACGCGACCACCCAGGCCTGGGCCCTGGCCTGGCAGCAGGCCGAGGCCGCCGCGGTGACCGCGGTGAGCGCGGCGCTGGCCGCATACCCTGACGGAGAGCCGGCCCTGCTGGCGGCGCTGTGGGCCGACCTACCGGCGACCGAGGAGACCGCGCTGGTGGTCGGCAACAGCCTGCCCATCCGCGTGCTCGACTGGGTCGCGGCCGGCGGCGGCGCGGCGGGCCCGATCCTGTCGCAGCGCGGCGCCAGCGGCATCGACGGCCAGATCGCCGCCGCCGCCGGCGTCGGCGCGACCCGGCCGGTGCTGGCCATCGTCGGGGACGTCAGCTTCGCGCACGACCTGGGCGGCCTGCTCGCCGCCCGCACCGCGCCACACCCCGTGGTGGTGGTGGTCATCGACAACGACGGCGGCCGCATCTTCGACGGCCTGCCCGTGGCGGCAACGCTGCCCGCGCCGACGATGCGGGCCCACTTCCACACCCCACCCGGGCTGGCCCCGGCGGCCATCGCCCAGGCCCTCGGCGCCGGCGCCGCCGTGGTGACCTCACCCTCGGCGCTCGGCCCGGCGCTACGCGTCGCCTTCGGCCGGCCCGGCCTGACCGTGCTGCACGCTCCGGTCCACGCCGACGGCGCCCGCCGCTTCCGCGTCGACGTGATCGCCCGCCTGCGTGCGGGCGCCAGCGTCCGCCTCGAGTCCCCGGCCAGCACGGCCGCCAGCGTCAGTCAGGAGCCCCGCCGATGAGCAAGCACCCGCCGATCCCGACCACCCGCGACCTGCCGTGGACCACCCACCCCGGCTTCGAGGACATCCGCTACCAGACCCGCACCGACGGCATCGCCAAGGTGACGATCTGCCGGCGCGAGGTCCACAACGCGTTCCGACCGCAGACGGTGGCGGAGATGATCCGCGCCTTCGACCTGGCGCGCGATGACGACCAGGTCGGCGTGGTGATCCTCACCGGCGACGGTCCCGACGCGTTCTGCTCCGGCGGTGACCAGCGCGTGCGCGGTCAGGGCGGCTACGTCGGCGCCGACGGCGTGCCCCGCCTCAACGTGCTCGACCTGCAGATGCGCATCCGCTACCTGCCCAAGCCGGTGGTGGCGATGGTCGCCGGCTACGCCATCGGCGGCGGCCACATCCTGCACCTGGTGTGCGACCTGTCGATCGCCGCCGACAACGCCCGCTTCGGCCAGACCGGGCCGCGCGTCGGCTCGTTCGACGCCGGCTTTGGCAGCTCGTACCTGGCCCGCATCGTCGGCCAGAAGAAGGCGCGCGAGATCTGGTTCCTGTGCCGGCAGTACGATGCGCAGGAGGCGCTCGACATGGGCCTGGTCAACAAGGTCGTGCCGCTGGCCGAGCTCGAGGCCACCACGCTGCAGTGGTGCACCGAGATGCTGGCGCTGTCGCCGACCGCGCTGCGCTTCCTCAAGATGGCGATGAACGCCGACTGCGACGGCCAGGCCGGCATGATGGCCTTCGCCGGCAGCGCGACGCTCATGTACTACCAGAGCGCCGAGGGCCAGGAGGGCAAGGAGGCGTTCCTCGAGCGCCGCCCGGCCGACTTCTCCAAGTTCAAGCGCTTCCCATGACCCACCCGGCCGCTGCCCCCACCGCCCCCACGTCGGCCGCGGCGTGGATCGCGGCGGCGCGCCCGCGCACGCTGCCGGCGGCGGCAGCGCCGGTGGTGGTCGGCACCGCGTGTGCGCACCTGGCCGGCGGGGTGGCGTGGGGCCCGGCGCTGGCCGCCCTCGGCGGCGCGGCCTGCCTGCAGCTGACCTCCAACTTCGCCAACGACGTGTACGACGCGGAGGCGGGCGCCGACGGTGCGGACCGGCTCGGCCCGACCCGCGCCGTCGCTGCCGGCTGGATCTCGGCGCGGGCCATGCGCGTGGCCATGGTGCTGGCCATCGCCGCCGCGACCGCGTGTGGGGCCTACCTGACCGCGGTGGCCGGCTGGCCGGTCGTGGCCATCGGCCTGGCCTCGATCGCGTGCGCCATCGCCTACACCGGCGGGCCCTGGCCGCTCGGCTACCACGGCCTGGGGGACGTGTTCGTGTTCGTGTTCTTCGGCCTGGTCGCGGTGATGGGCACGGTGCTGGTGCAGCGCGGGGCCGAGCCGGCCCTGGCGATGTGGTGGTGCGCGGTCCCGGTCGGGGCGCTGGCCACCGCCATCCTCGTCGTCAACAACCTGCGCGATCGGGTCGGCGATGCCCGCGTCGGCAAGCGCACGCTGGCGGTGCGGCTGGGCCGGCGCGCGACCGTGGCCGAGTACGGCGCGCTCCTGGCCGTGGCCTACCTGGTCCCGCTCGGGCTGGCCCTGGCCTGGCGGGCGCCGACGGTGGCCCTGCCGGTCGTGACCGCGCCGCTGGCGCTGGCGCGGCTGCACGCGCTGACCCGCACCGATGGTGCCGCGCTCAACCCGTTGCTCGGCGCCACCGCCCAGCTCCTCCTGCTGTTCGCGCTGACCTTCGCCGCCGGGCTGGTGCTGGCCGCGTGATCCGGGTCGAGGCCAGCGTGCGCGCCGTGCGCTGGCCGGTGGACTGGCCGCCCGGCCAGGGCGGCGCGACCCGGGTCGGCTTCACGCTCGAGCTGATCGACGACGCCGGCCGGATCGGCCGCGGCGAGGCGGCCCCCCTGCCCGGCCGCAGCGGCGACGATCTCGAGGCGGCGCGGGTCGGCCTCGCCCGGATCGTGACGATGATCCAGCGCGGGCCGATCGACCTCGACGCCACGCCGGTGGCGACGGCGGCGCGCCTCGCCGCCGACGCGCGTTCGGTCGCCGCGCGCTGGGCGATCGAGGTCGCGCTGCTCGATCTGATCGGGCAGCGCCGCGGCGTCCCGGCGGCGGCGCTGCTGAGCCCCGCCCCGGCGGCGCGCCTGCCGGTGGCGGTGGTCGTCGCCGGCGCCGAGCTGCCGGCGCTGGCGGCCGCCGCCCGCGACGCGTGCGGGCGCGGCGCCGGCGCGATCAAGCTCAAGGTCGGCGTCGGCCCGGTGGCCCTGGACCTGGCCCGGCTGTGCGCCGTGCGCGCGGCGATCGGCCCCGGCGTCGAGCTGCGCGCGGACGCCAACCGGGCGTGGGGCGTGGCCGACGCCACCGCCGTGGTCGTCGCCGCCGGCGGGCCCGACCTCGACCTGGCCTTCGTCGAGGAGCCGTGCGCCGACCCGCACCGGCTGGCGATGCTGCCGGCCGGCCGGTGGGCGCTCGACGAGTCGGGCCTCGATCTCGACGCCGACGCGCTGGCTCACCTGCTGGCGGCGCGCCCGGCCGCGCTGGTGCTCAAGCCAGCGCTGCTCGGCGTCGCCGCCGCGCTGGCGCTGGCCGCGCGCGCGCGCGCCGCCGGTGTCCCGGTGATCGTCAGCCACGCCGTCGACGGCGCGATCGGGCACGCCGGCGCCGCCGCGCTCGCCCTCGCGCTCGGCGGCACCCGCGCCGCCGGCCTGGGCCACCACGCCGGGCTCGACGCCTGGACCGCGCCGGTGCCGGGCCTGACCGGGGCCGGCCTGACCCTGGCCGGCCCGGGCCTCGGCTTCACCAGCCCGCCCGCGCTCCGGCCCGGCGCCGACGGCCACGCCGCATGACCGACGCCCTCGACATCGCCGCGGCCGCCGCCGAGGCCGGCGCGCGCCCCGCCCTCATCACCGGCGACGCGGTGGTCAGCTTCGCCGAGCTCGCGGCCGCGGTGGCGGCGCGCCCGATCGCGGAGGGGCCCGTGCTGGTCCGCGCCACCCCGGAGATCGCGACGGTGATCGACATCCTGCGTGGGCTGGCCTCGGCCCAGCCGGTAGTGGTGGTGCATGACCGCCTGCCGCCAGCCCAGGCCCAGGCCATCCGCGATCTGGTCGCGGCCGCGCCGCCCCCGGCCGAGGCCGCGCTGGTGGTCTTCACGTCGGGCTCGACCGGCGCGCCGCGCGGGGTGATCCACACCCGGGCCAGCGTGCTGGCGGCGTGCGCCAGCAGCGCCGCCCACCTCGGCTGGCGCGGCGACGACGTCTGGCTGGCCACCGTCCCGCTCGGCCACGTGTCCGGCCTCGGCATCCTCATCCGGTGCCTGGCCGCGCGCCGCCCGGTCGCGCTCGGGCGCTTCGCCCCGGCGTCGACCGCGGCGCTGATGCGCCGGGCCCGGGTCACGATCGCCAGCTGGGTCCCGACCCAGCTGCAGGCCGTGCTCGACGCCGGCCTCGACCACGCCGCCGTGCCCCACCTGCGCGCCGCCCTGCTCGGCGGCGCCGCCGCGCCGCACCGGCTGCATGCGCTGGCCACCACGCGCGGCCTGCCGGTGCTGCCGACCTACGGCCTGACCGAGACCTTCGGCCAGGTCGTGACCCGGCCGCTCACCGCCTGCGCCGACGGCGCCTCCCACGTCGGCCCGGCCCTGCCCGGGGTCGAGCTGCAGGCCGGCATCGCCGGCGCCCCGGCCGCGATCTGCCTGCGCGCGGCCCAGGTCGCACCAGGCGTGCTCGGCCAGCCTGGCGCCGAGCGCGCCGACCGGCCGACGCTCGTGACCCGCGATCTCGGGGAGCTCGATCATCGCGGCTGGCTGCGCGTGATCGGTCGCGCCGACGACGTCATCATCACCGGCGGCGAGAACGTCCACCCGGCCCAGGTCGAGGCCGCGCTGGCCGAGGTCGCCGGGCTGGTCGAGGTGGCGGTGGTCGGCGTGCCCGACCCGCGCTGGGGCGCGCTGGTCGCCGCGGTGGTCGTGCTGGCCCCGGGGACGCCGCTGGCCGACGCCACCGCCGCCGGCGAGGCGCTGGCGTCGTACCAGCGGCCACGGCGCTGGCTGGTCGTCGCCGCCCTGCCGCGGACCCCGGCCGGCAAGGTCGATCGCGCCGCCTGCCGGGCCCTGCTGGTGGCCTGATCCGCCCGCGGCGAGGCCACCTGCCCGCGCCATGACCATCCCGTGGTGAGGGCATGGCCCGGGGCCGTTGAAGCGGGCGAGCGCTGCGCATAGGCTGAGCCATGTCGTCGCTGCCGGCCGAGATCGCCGAGGGCCTGTACCTGGCCCTGGCCGGGCGCCTGTACGACCGCCCGATCGGACGCGACGTGGTGGCGTGGGCGCAGCAGGCGCTGGCCGACGAGGTCCGCTCGCGCTCGCTGCGCGAGCTGGCTGGCCTGTCGGGTGACGACGACTACGAGGTCGAGGCCTTCCTGCACGCGGCGTGCGACGAGCTCGCCACCGCGGTGCCGACCGATGCCCAGCTCGCGCGCGGCTGCGCCCGCCTGCTCGCGCGCGACCTGGTCGAGCGCCGCATCGGCATCGAGGCCGGCGTCGGCCTGCTGGTCGACTTCACGGTCCGGGTCGGAACGCCGGCCTGGCTGGCGACCTGGCCGGCCCTGGCGACCGAGGTCGAGCACGCGCTCGATCGCACCAGCGGGCGCACCCTCGACGAGGTCACCAGCGAGGTCCTGGCCGCGGCCCGGGCCCTGGCCAGCGCCCACGACGACGCCCTGCGCGACTGACCGCGCTCAGACCGGCTCGTCCGCGTCGGCCCCGAGCAGGCGGTCGAGCGAGACCTCGACCCGGCTGGTGACCATGGCGACGATCGAGTCGACCCGCTCGGGGTCGATGGCGAGCTGCTCGGCCAGGCGCAGCCGGATCTTGTCGCCCAGGCTGGCCCGGGCCCCGGTCACCCAGCGCGCGGCGGTGGCGCGGTGCACGCCGTAGCGGTCGCCGATCTGATCGATGCTCCAGCCGTCGATGAGGTGGTAGCGCAGCACCGCGCGCTCGCGATCGGTCAGCTCGCCCAGCGCGGTCCGGAACGCGCGGTCGACCTCGCCGCGGTACTGCTCGCGCATCAGCGCCACGTCCGGGTCGAGCGCCGGCGACAACACGTCGGCGAAGTCGTCGTCCATCGGGCTCAGGCGACGGTCGCGCTGGATCCGATGCGCCAGCGCCCGGCTGACGATGACCCGGGCGTAGCCGCGCAGGTCGCCGCGCCCGGCGAACGTGGTGATCGCGGCCGGTCGATCGGGCTCACCCGGGCCGGCGCCGGTGAACAGCAGGCGCCGCAGCTCGCCGCGTACGTCGTCGGCCTGGGTGCTGGTGGCGCGCAGGCGGCCGGCCGCGAACGAGACCTCGCGCCCGGCGATGCGGTCGACCTCGGCCACGGCCCAGGCCGCCCCGGCGCAGGCCGCGACCGCGAGCACGACGTCGTGGTGCAGGGCCGACCAGGCCGTGGTCGGGCCGCCGGCGAGCCGGCGGCGCAGCTCGGGCCCGAGCTGCGCCGGCCCGATCGCGGGCGCGACCTCGGGCCAGGCCTCGGTCGCCCGGCTCAGCAACATGGCCACCGCCATCGCCTCGGCCGGGCCGAGATCGCTGGCGATCTCGGGAGGATCGTCCGGCATCGGGGCCGACGCTACCACGCGCGCCCGCGCCGGCCGCGCCGTGATCGGCGGCGCGACGATGCGACTTCTGGCCAGCACCACCTCCTGGTACACGCCGGGCTCCACCTGGCGTAGCGTCCATGCCCGTGACCTGCCCCAGCCCCGACGCCCTGCAGCAGCTGGGCCAGCCTGGCCTCGATCCCGAGGCGCGTGGGCGGCTGCTCGATCACGCCGCCGGCTGCACGACCTGCCGCGCCGCGGTCGAGGCGGTGCTGGCGGTCACCGTCGGGACCCAGGCCGGGCCGGACCGACCGCCGGCGCCCGGCCCGACCACGCTGGCCCCGGCCACGACCCAGCTCGGCCGCTACCAGCTCGGCCGCGTGCTCGGGCGCGGCGCGATGGGCGTGGTGTACGCCGCGCACGATCCGGAGCTCGATCGCGAGGTGGCCATCAAGCTGCTGCGCGGAGCGGCCTCGGCCGACCGCCTGCGGCGGGAGGCCCAGGCCCTGGCCCGGCTGGTCGATCCACACGTGGTCCGCGTGTACGACGTCGGCGAGGCCGACGGCCGGGTCTTCGTGGCGATGGAGCTGGTCGAGGGCATGAACCTGCGGCAGTGGCTGGCCTCAGCCCGATCCGTGCCCGAGCGCGTCGCCGTGCTGCGCGCCGCCGGGCGAGGCCTGGTCGCGGCGCACCAGGCCGGCCTCATCCACCGGGACTTCAAGCCCGACAACGTGCTGATCGCCGACGACGGCCGGGTCCTGGTCACCGACTTCGGCCTGGCCCGCAGCGCCGATCCACCGCCGTCGCAGGACGGACCGGCCCCGAGCACGGCCGCGCCGTCGAGCGAGGTGCTGACCGCCACCGGGGCGCTGGTCGGTACGCCCGCGTACATGGCGCCCGAGCAGATCGACGGCCAGCCGGCGCCGGCGTCGGACCAGTACGCGTTCGCGGTGACCGCGTGGGAGGCCCTGTTCGGCCAGCGGCCGTTCCAGGGCGGGACGCTGGCCGAGCTGGCGGCCGCCACCCGGCGCGCCGCCCCGCGCCGCCCGGGCGAGGTCGAGGTCCCGCCGCGGGTCGAGGCGGCGCTGGTCCGCGGCCTGTCGGCCGACCCGGCCGCGCGGTTCCCCTCGGTCGCGGCGCTGCTCGACGCGCTGGCGCCGATCGAGGCGCCGACCCAGTCGCGCCGGTGGCCGTGGCTCGCCGGCGGTGCCGTCGCCGTCGTCGCCGTCGTCCTGGGCTGGCGCCTGGCCGTCCCGCGCTCGCGGGCCGCTGACTGCGCCGCCGCCGCCAGGTTGGCCCCGACCTGGACCGACGCGGTCGAGGCCGGGCTGCGCAGCCGCCACGGCGACAGCGCAGCGGCGGGGATGGCCCGCTACGCCCGGCAGTGGCAGACCGCCCGCCGGTCCGCGTGCGAGGCGCCGGTCGCCAGCGCCGCCTCGAACGGCGCCGGGCCCGACCCACGCCTGCGTTGCCTCGACCTGGCGCGCAGCCGCTTCGGCACCGTCGTCGCGGTCCTGGCCGATGCCAACGCCGTCCTGCTGCGCCCGGTCGAGGCCATCGACTCGTTGCTGCCACTCGAACGCTGCCTGCCCGGCGCCCCCACCGCGATCGCGCCGACGGCGACGCAGGCCGGCGCGGTCAGCGACCTCGACGCCGAGCTGACCCGGCTCGAGGTGTCGCTGCTGGCGGGCCGGCCCGGCCGCGACGTGGCCGCGACCGCGGCCCTGCGGGTCCGGGCCGAGGCCACCGGGTACGCACCCCTCGTGCTGCGGGCGCTGCTGATCGAGGCTCGGGTCGCGATCTGGAGCGGTGAGCGCGCCGTGGCCGAGCGCACCCTGCGCGGCCTGCTGGTCCGGGCCGAACAAGCCGGCGACGATCTGACCCGGATCCAGGCCCACGCCCTGCTCGCCGTCCTGCTCGCCGGCGAGCGCCTGCCCGAGGCCACCACGCTGAGCCAGACCGCGCGGGCCACCCTCGATCGGGTCGGCGGCGACCCGACGATCGAGCGGCTGGTCATCGAGGCGGAGATCGAGGTGCTGACCCGCGCCGGTGACCACCGCGGCGCGGCCCGGCTGCAGGCCGACCTGGTCGCCGCCCTCGAGCTCAGCCTGGCCGCGCCGGAGGTCCGTAGCGCCGCCTACACCCGACTGTCCGAGCTGTGGTGGCGCGCCGGCGACGAGGCGGCGCGCAGCGCGGCGATCCGCGCCGCCATGGAGCTGACCCGCAAGGTCGGCCAGGCCGAGGGCGTGACCGACCCTGGCCTGCTCGAGGCGGGCCCCGATCCGACCGACGCCCTGATGGCCGGCGACTTCGAGGGCGCGGTCCGGTCGGGGCGCGCCCAGCTGGCCCTGCTGGCCGCGGTGCCGGCCGACGAGCGGCCCGGTCCCTACTACTCCACCGTCGCCTACATCACCTCCGACCTGGCGATGTCCTTCGACCTCGACGGTCGCTTCACCGAGGCGCTCGAGGCCTACCGGGACGGCGAGGCCGCGTGGAGCCTGCCGATGGAGCGCTTCACCGCCGGTGATACCACCGCCGACCTCGTCGCCATCACCAGCGGCCGCATCGACAACCTGATCGGACAGGCGGCGTGTCTGCTCGAGCTCGGCCGGGCCAGCGAGGCGGTCGAGGCCCTGCGCCGGGTCCCGGTCTTGCCCCCCGGCGCCGACCCCAAGAACCGTGCGGACGCGGCCCGGGCGGCGCGCTGGCTCGGCATCGGCCTGGTCGCCGTGGGCCAGCCGGCCGCGGCCATCACCTTGCTCGCTCCGACGCTGGCGTCGACCGTGAGCGACCCGGCCAGCAAGCCGATGGTGCGCGCACGCCACCGCTTCGCCCTGGCCCAGGCGCTGTGGGAGGCCGGCAGCCTGGACGACCGCCCGCGCGCGCTGGCCATGGCCGCCGACGCCGAGCACGACCTGACCCTGGCCATCGCCGACGCGGCCCAGCAGCCGGCCCTGCGCCAGCTGCCGCCGCTGGCGCGGGCGCTCGGTGAGAAGATCGCGGCGTGGCGCGCCGCCCACGTGGTGCGCCCGGCCGCGCCCCCGCGCTAGCAGGCTGCTGACAAACGCGGCGCAGCCGCGTTTGCAGCGACCTGCCCCGTGCCCGTGCCCGTGCCCGTGCCCGTGCCCGAGTCTGGGCAGTCAGGCTCCGGACAGACGAGCCAGCATGGCGACGACCCGCTCGAGCAACGCGAGCGCGGGCGCCAGGACGGAGGCGGCGACGGCCTGGCGGCGGTCGGGCACGGGCACGGGCACGTGCACGGGAGCATTTCGATCTCGCAGCCTGCTGAAGGACACGGAGCCCGTGCCGCCGGCAGGAGCCGACAGCACGGGTTTTTCTGCAGCCTGCTAGACTCGCGCCCGATGGCCCACGCCTTCCTCGACGACGCCGCCGGCCGCGCCCTGACCGACGCGGTGGCCCGCCTCGAGGCCGCGTCCGCGGTCGAGGTGGTGGTCGCGGTCCGGCGCAGCTCGGCGCTGTGGCTCCACGTCCACGTCGTCGTCGGCGCCGTGGCGACGATGGCCGCGCTGGCGTACATGCTGTTCTCCCGGCACGCGTTCGGGCTCATCGCGATCCTGGTCGACCCGTTCGTCATCGGCGCCGTCGCGGCCGCCGGGGCCGAGCTGGCGCCCACGCTCAAGCGGCTCATGACCCCGCTCGGGCGGCGCCGCGCCGCCGCCCGCCGCGCCGCCGCCGCCACCTTCCTCGAGCGCGGGGTCCACCACACCGCCGGCCGCTCCGGCCTGCTGGTGTACCTGTCGGTGGTCGAGCAGGTGGCGATCCTCGTCGGCGACGTCGGCCTCGACCAGGCCTGGCCGGCGCCGGCCCGGGCCGCGGCCGAGCGCGAGCTCGGCGCGGCCATGGCGCGGGGCGGCGCGGCCACGGCGGCGGCCCTGGCCGGACTGGCCGACGCGCTGGCCGCGGCCATGCCCCGCCACGCCGCCGACCGCAACGAGCTCCCCGACGCGGTCGACGCCCGCCTCAGCCGCCAGTGGCGGGTGCCGTCGTGAGCCGGCGTGCCCGCCTGGGCCTGGCCGTGCTCGCCGCCGGCGCGCTGGTGGCCGCGCTGGCCGGCCTGGCGCTGGCCCGGCCCGGCGGTGGTGACAGCTACTCCGGCGGCGGCGGTCACGGCGGCGGCGGCGGCGGCGACGGCGAGGGCGTCGCCGTCGTGCTCGAGCTGCTGTTCCACCTGATCCGCCTGTGCTTCTACTACCCCAAGGTCGGCCTGCCCCTGCTGGCGATCGTCATCGCCTTCTTCGTCATCGGCGCCATCAAGCGCGCGCGCGACCGCGACTGGGACAGCGGGCCACCGGTCGCGCTGGCGCCGTCGATCGACCTCGGCGCCCTGCGCCGGCGCGACCCCGACTTCTCGCCGGTGGTGTTCGAGGACTTCGTGTACCGGCTGTTCGCCGCGGCCCACCGCGCCCGCGCCAGCGAGCCCGAACGCGCCGCGCTGGCGCCGTACGTCGGCCCGAGCGCGCGCCGGGCCCTGGCCGAGCGCGCCCCGGTCGGCCAGCCGGTGAGCCAGGTGGTGATCGGCGCGATGCGGGTGGTCGGGGTCCAGCTCCCGCCCGAACAGGCCGAGGCGGCGCTCCCGGGCGCGACCGCCGCAGGCGCGACCAGCGCCGACGGCGCGGCCACGCAGGTCGAGGTCACCCTGGAGTTCGAGGCCAACGTGATGGCCGGCCCGCCCGGCAAGGAGCTGACCTACTACTCGGTCGAGACCTGGTGGCTGGCCCGGGCCGCCGGCGTGACCTCGCGACCGCCAGATCCGACCCGCCGCTTCCCGTGCCCCAACTGCGGGGCGCCCTGGCAGGCGACCTCGAGCGGCACCCAGGTGTGCGCGTTCTGCGGCGAGGCGGTCGACAACGGCCGGTTCGACTGGGTCGTGCGTGGCCTCGACCTGCGCTCGCTCGACGAACGCCCGCCGACGCTGACGACGGAGGTGACCGAGCGCGGCACCGACCTGCCGACGTACAACCAGCGCGGGTTCGACCAGGCCTGGCTCGGCCTGGTCCAGGGCGACCCGAGCCAGACCGACGAGGCGGTGCTGGCCCGGGTCCACCACGTCTACGCCGAGCTCATGGCGGCGTGGCCGTCCGGCTCGATCGCCGGCATCCGCGGCCTCATCTCCGACGGCCTGGCCGACTACCTGCAGTACTGGCTCGACAGCTACGCCCGGCAGGGCCTGCGCAACGAGCTGACCGACATGCACATCACCCACGCCGTCCCGTGCAAGCTCAGCCGCGATCGCTACTACGACGCGCTGACCGTGCGCATCTACGCCACTGGCCGCGACACCGTGGTCCGGGTCGCCGATGGGACCCGGGTCAAGGGCGACCCGCACCGACCGCGCCCGTACAGCGAGTACTGGACCTTCATCCGCTCGGCCCGCCGACGCGGACCGCCGCGCACCGACAAGGCGTGCGCCAACTGCGGCGCCCCGGCCGCGGTGTCGATGGCCGGGGCCTGCGCCAGCTGCGGCGCCCACGTCACCGCCGGTGAGTTCGACTGGGTCCTGTCGAAGATCGAGCAGGACGACAGCTACCGCGGCTAACCAGGGGGGGGCTCCCCAATTGGCGTTGACGTCGACGTGGTCGTCGTCGTGGTCGTGGACCTTGACGGCGACGGCGACGTGGAGGTGGTCGCCACCTTTGACGCAGCTCTCAGATCATCGTCGTGAGCATTGCAGCGGCACCTTCGAGCAGCTTGCCGCCACGTTCGCAGCGCTCCTCGGTGATGAGCTTGCGCGACGTCATGACGTCGAGTGAGGGCGCGCACTCCATGGCTTCGCCACCAGCGATCTCGTAGCGGTTGGCGCTGTCGGCTTCGGACCAACGGCCCGCACCTTCGGCGAGGTTGCGCGCGACGAACTCGGCGGCTCGGGCCAACTGGCCCGCGCGATCGGCATGGCCGCGCGGCAAGACATCGACGAGGTCGTAGACCAAGGCAAGAAGTTCGATGACTCGTTGATAGACGTCGGGACGCTGGAAGCTGAGCATGCCAAGCGCATCAGCCGTGCGTCGCGGTGGTGGCGTCAACGGTGGCGTCCACCTCCACGTCGCCGTCGCCGTCAAGGTCCACGACCACGACTACGACTACGACCACGACCACGACTAGGACTACGACTCCGGCATCGATCAGGTCCACGGCGAGCGTTCCCGATCACGAGCGGCCACGGCCACTAGCCGCGCTCACGGTCGGGCGTCGGGGGCCGGCGCCGGCGATGGATCGACCACGTCGCGCACGCGATCCCACACCTGCTGCTTGAGCCAGCCGCCGGCGCGGTCGATCGCCAGCTGGGTCACCAGGTCCTTGATGACGCCGACGAGCTGGGTCATCTCCCGCTTCGGATCGAGCCGCGGCAACACCAGCGGCACCTCGACAGGGGTGGCGCCGATCAGGCCGCCCGACACCCGCAGCTTGCCGCGGTCGACCTCGAGGACCAGGGTCACGCCGGCGGCGACGGTGATCCGTGCGCGCAGGCTGCGCAGCGAGAACACCCACGACAACGCGCTGTACAGCACGGTCGGTCCGGCCTCGACCCGCTCGATCGCGACCTCGACCCGGCCGAGCCAGGGCAGGAGCGCGGTCGGCAGGAACGTGAGGTGGACGTCGCGAGCGACCAGCCCGCCGACGTGGATCGGCTGGCCCTTGCGATCGGGCGCGGCCAGCACCGCCAGGGTCGACGCCTCGAGCGCGACCCCGTCGAGCTCGACCATCCGCGGGCGCCGGTCGAACGCGACCAGCCCGAGCGGCGCCAGCGCCACCTCGGCGCGGCGGATGCTGATGCGCAGGTGCCCCCCTTCGTCCTTGCGGATGCGCAGGCCATGGGCCGCCGCGCGGCCTCGGACCAGGCCGAGGTCGACCTCGTCGATGCTGGCGGTCGCTCGCAGCGAGGCGCCGATCCGCGCGGTCAGGTGGTCCCGCGCGCAGCCGCGACCGACCAGGCCGGCCACGAGCAAGACCACGAGCCAGCCGACCACCAGGCCGGCGCCGCCCAGGACCAGCCGGCGCAGCCGACGCGACGCCGCCTGGCTCATCGGCGCGCCCTCACCATCCGGCGCGCCGGCGATGCGACCAGGCGCGACACCTGCGACAGGGACGGTCGGCTCACCACGCGAGTGTAGGACAATCCCCGCCGATCGGAATGGCCGTCGATCGACCTGTGTTAGGGTCCGCCCACTCCGTCGAGGATCATCATGACCAATCGTTCGCTGCGCGTGTCCGTCCTCTCCAAGTTCCTGGGTGTGGGGGCCATCAGCGCCCTCGTGCTCGGCTCGTGCGGGCCCAAGACGCCCGCTGGTGGCACCGGCCCCGACCTCGGTGCCGGCAGCGGTGGTTCCACCGCGGGTGACGGCAGCGCCGGCGCGGGCGCCGATCCCGGCGCCGGGGCCGGCTCCAGCACCACCCCGGCCCCACCGCCGGCCGGCGCCGTCAACGTCAGCCTGGCCGACGTCGGCCTCGAGCCCGACTCGCTCGATCGCAAGGCCGACCCGTGCGTCGACTTCTACCAGTTCGCGTGTGGCGGCTGGCTGAGCAAGACCGAGATCCCGGCCGATCGCTCACGCTACGCCCGCTTCACCGAGATCGACGACCGCAACGAGCAGCTGCTGCGCCAGATCATGGACGACAGCGCGGCCGGCAAGGTCGCGACCCCGGTCGGCAAGAAGATCGGCGACTACTTCGCGTCGTGTATGGACGAGGCCGCGATCGAGAAGAGCGGCCTGGCCGGCATCAAGAAGCTGCAGGCCCAGGTCGGCAAGGTCCGCGACGCCAAGACCTGGTTCGCCGCCGTGGTCGCGCTGCACAAGCTCGGCATCCCGGTGGTGTTCGGCGCCAGCCCCGAGGCCGACTTCGCGGACACCACCAGCAACGTGCTGTTCCTCGACAGCGCTGGCCTCGGTCTGCCCGATCGCGACTTCTACCTCGAGGCCACGTTCAAGGACAAGCTCGAGGCCTACCGGGCCCACCTCGGTCGCATGTTCGAGCTGCTCGGCCGGCCCAAGGCCCAGGCCGAGGCTGCCGCGGCCGACGTGATCACCATCGAGACCGCGCTGGCCAAGGTGACCAAGACCGGGACCGAGCGCCGCAACCTGCCGGCCCTGTACAACCCGGTCGACCGGGCCGGGCTCGGCACGTTGACCAAGAGCATCGACTGGACCGCCTACTTCAAGCAGCTCGGGTTCGATCCGGGCAAGAAGATCATCGTCACCACGCCGTCGTTCTTCCAGGCCCTCGACGGCCTGCGCACCTCGATCAAGCCGGCGCAGTGGGCCAACTACTTCAGCTACCACCTGGTGTCGTCGGCCAGCCTGGCCCTGCCCAAGCGGTTCGACGACGAGGTGTTCGCGCTGACCCGGGCCCTGCGCGGCGTCGAGCAGCAGCGCGAGCGCTACAAGCGCTGCGTCGACGCCACCACCGGCGCCATGGCCGAGTACGTCGGCCAGCCGTTCGTCGACCGCGCCTTCCCGGGCGCGTCGAAGCAGGCGGCCGAGCAGATGGTCGACGCCATCGCCGCCACCATGGGCAAGCAGTTCGACAAGCTCGACTGGATGTCCGACAAGACCAAGGCGGCGGCGCGCGACAAGCTGGCTCGCCTCGAGAAGATGGTCGGTTACCCCGACAAGCCCAAGACCTACGACTACGCCGTCAAGCGGACCGACTTCGGCGGCAACTGGCAGCGCGCGACCGCGTTCAACACCAGGCGGCAGCTGCAGAAGGCGGGCAAGCCGTTCGACCGCGGCGAGTGGCTGATGGGCGCGTACGAGGTCAACGCCTACTACAACCCCCTCGCCAACAACACCGGCCTGCCGGCCGGCATCCTGCAGACGCCGTTCTTCGGCGTCGACCGCTCGGTCGCCGCCAACCTGGGCGGCATCGGCATGGTCATCGGCCACGAGCTCACCCACGGCTTCGACGACCAGGGCGCGCAGTTCGACGCCAAGGGCAACATGAACAACTGGTGGCAGCCGGACGACCTGGCCAAGTTCGCGCAGCGCGGCCAGTGCGTCAGCAAGCAGTACGCGACGTTCGAGGCGCTCCCCGGCCACTTCGTCAAGGGTGACCTGACCCTGGGCGAGAACATCGCCGACATCGGCGGGGTCAAGATGGCCTACTTCGCGTACCGCGCCCTGCGTGAGGGCGCCGACAAGGTGTTCGTCGCCGACGGCTTCACCGAGGACCAGCAGTTCTTCATCGCCACCGCCCAGGCCTGGTGCTCGAAGGACCGCAAGGACGAGGCCCTCAATCGCCTCACCACCGACGTCCACTCGCCGCCCCGGTTCCGGGTCTACGGCGCGCTGCGCAACCTGCCCGAGTTCGCCCGCGCGTTCTCGTGTGCGGCCGGCCAGCCGATGGCGCCGCAGCAGCGCTGCCAGGTCTGGTAGCGCGACGCTCAGCGCCGGGCGGTGGTGAGCGCGAGCCCCACCACCATGGCGCCGACGAAGGCCAGCGCCGAGGT
>JAGPCO010000137.1 GCA_018058095.1 Kofleriaceae bacterium | reverse complement strand
GGCCGGGGCCGGGGCCGGGGCCGGGGCCGGGGCCGGGGCCGCCGCGCACTTGTCGGCGCAGGCGGCGTCGGCGGCCGACAGCTTCTGCTCGAGCTCGAGCACCTTGGCCTCGGCCGCGGCCTTGGCCTTGTCGGCCTCGTCGGCCCGGGTCTTGGCGGCGGCCAGCTCGAGCTCCTCGGGCGTCGGCGCCTTGTCCTTCTTCTTCTTCTCGACGAAGTTGTACTTGAAGGTCAGCAGCAGGTTGTTCTGGATCTGGGTCAGCTCGCTGCCCTTGGGGAACAGCTGGGCGTCCTTGGTGATGGCCAGGCTGTACACCAGCGACATCCAGTCGTAGACGTTGAAGCTGACGTTGCCCTCGAGGGCGATGCGGGCCAGCTCGGCGGCGCCGCGGTCGTACTCGTCGTTGTTGAGGAACGGCATGAGGAAGGCCAGGCCGGCCTTGTAGGTCAGCTTGCCGTCCTTGGCCTTGCCGCTGGCGCCGGCGAAGGCCTCGAGGCCGGCCTGGTACACGTTCGACAGGCGCAGCAGCTCGACCTCGGGCGTCGCGCTGTCGTCGTCGATGAGCAGGACCTTGCTGGCGAAGGTCTCGCGGCCGCCGACGCCGAGCCGGACCGACAGCGACAGCTTCTCGCCCGACAGCGGCTCGAAGAAGCCGCCGGCCGACTGGTTGATGGAGAACGGGGCGAGGCTGCCGGCCAGCTTCTGCCGGGTCCCGCCGGTCGACAGCACGGTGGCCATGCCGCCGTCCGGGTCCTTCTCGACCCACGTCGTCGGCGTGCTGCGCACGTCGTTGGCGGCGAACGCCGAGGTGGTCAGCTGCAGGCGGCCGAACAGGCCGGCCTTCGACGACAGGAAGTAGTTGTACAGGCCCTCGATCGCGACGACGTCGGCGGTCTTGGTGAACTCGTCGACGACCGGGGTGCGGGCGAAGCTCTCGCTGACCGACGCGGTCAGGCGCAGCACCTGCTTGGCGTGGACCCAGTCGGCGCCGCCGACGACGCCGAGCCCGACCAGGGTCGAGAAGCCGTCGACCTGGCCGACCACGTTGCTGTTGGACACGACGTTGACGGTGGCGGTGCCGGCCAGCGCCGGGTTCCAGCCCTCGAGGTCCTCGTCTCCGGCGCCCTTGAGGGTCTCGTCCTTGGGGATGAACTGAGCCTGGGCGAAGGCCGAGCCGGCGGACGCGAGCAGCAGCAACAACGAACAAGCGATGGTCTTCTTCATGGGCCAAGGCGTCGCGCACAATCCGGATCGCCGTCAACGGGATCGGCGCGGCTTTCGGCCGCGCTCGGGAAAGGTCTGAGGCGATCGCGGTCGTGGCTACCCCATCGCATCCCGTGGTCGCAAAAGCGCGCCGAGTCGGGACAGCCCATAGGGCCCGAAAACGAGACGAGCAGGTCGGGCGGCCGACCTGCTCGTCATGTCACGGCGTGACCGGGGAGTCCCGGTGCGCGTGGTTCACATCGGGTCGGGGCCGCACGAGCCGGCCGCGCCCGGGGTGGTGCACGTGAGGTAGTCCCACGGCTGGCCCGGGTCGAGGGTGTCGCTGCCGAGGCTGACCACGCCGCACTCGAGGTTGCTGGCGCAGGCCGGCAGGCAGAAGTTGGTGTTGAAGCCGGTGGTGCAGGTCAGCCCGGCGCCGACCGCGGCGCACTCGGCGGTGGAGGTGCACTCGGTCGAGCACACCGAGTCCTGGGCGTCGGCCTCGAACGACAGGTAGCTGCAGAAGCCGCTGGTGCAGTCGTCACCCGAGTCGCACGGCATGCCGTTGGCGAGCGGGGCGGCCGGGGCCAGGCGCTGGCACACGCCGGCGGTGCACGAGCCACGGTAGTACTGGGTCGAGTACACCGCCGCGCACTGCGTGCTGGTGGTGCAGGTCTGCGCCGCGGTGGTGGTGACGGTCAGGGTGTACGGCAGCGCGGCGACCACCGC
This sequence comes from Kofleriaceae bacterium, assembly GCA_018058095.1. Lineage (GTDB taxonomy): Bacteria > Myxococcota_A > Polyangia > Haliangiales > Haliangiaceae > JABFXX01. The sequence continues at coordinate 18,101 of JAGPCO010000137.1, read as the reverse complement.
CGGATCGGCGAAGTTGGTCACCACGACGTAGTAGGTGCCGGCCGGCAGGTAGGTCAGGGTCACGACCTCGGGCGTGCGCCAGAAGCTCTGGCCCATGACCTGGCCGGTGCTGTCGAGCACGACCACGTCGATGTCGCCGTTGGCGAAGGCCGCGCTGGCGATCAGGCCCTGGCCGGCGGTGACGGTGACGCTGTACCAGTCGGCCTCGGAGCCGGGGGTGTTGCAGATGGCGGCGGTGACCGGCGCGGTGTACGGGCGGGCGCCGGCCGGGCCGTCGTCGGTGCCGGCGGTGTCGCCGGCGTCGTCGCCGGTGCACTGGGCCGGGCCGGCCTCGCACAGGCCGACGTTACACACCGGGGCGGCCGCGCTGGCGCAGTCGAAGCTGACCGCGCACTGCGCCTCCTCGATGGTCATCGAGTACGCGGTCGCCGCGGCCGTGGCCATCGGGTCGTACTGCAGGATCTCGACGTAGTAGTCGCCGGCCGGCAGCGCGTCGCTGGTGGCGAACACCTCGGACGCCTCGGTCGAGATGCCGCGCGCGACCAGCGTGCCGGCCATGTCGTAGATGTACGCGTCGAGGTCGGCGGTCGCGGTCCAGGTCATGTTGAAGCGCCAGCTGCCGGCGGTCAGGGTGACGCGGAACCAGTCGCCCTCGACCGACGGCTGCGAGCAGACCGACCCGGTCAGGGTCAGGCCGGTCGCCACCGTGGCCTGGCTCGGGCCGTCGTTGGGCTCGGCGGCGTCGTCACCCGTGCAGGCGTCGACCGCGGCCACGCACATCTCGGCCATGAAGTCGCACACCGGCAGCCCGTCGGGGCACTCGAACGACGACGCGGTACACGCGGTCGGCGTGGTGTTGGCGTCGGGGTTGCCGCCGCCGCCACCGTCGGGCGTGCCGGTCGTGCGGGCGTCGGGGCTGTCGGCGCCGCCATCGTCACCACAGGCGGCGAGGGCCGACGCGAGGCCGGTCACAAGGAGGAGGGTCTGGGTCCGAAGTGCGAGCATGCCGGACGGTACCCAGCCCAGGCCCGGGTGCAAGGCCTGTCGCCGCGGATCGTGCGGCGCCAGGACCTGCCCCCCGGTGTGCGCGACCTCACGGGGGCGACGGCCGGCGGCGGCGGCGCGTCAGCAGCGGGACCAGCAAGGCGAGCGCGCCGCCGCTCGCGCCGACCTGGCAGCCGGCGCTCGTGCCATCGCCGTCGTCATCGCCGCCGCCGCCGCCGCCCGGCGCACCTGGACCGGGTCCGGGACCGGGCGCCGGCAGCACCCCGTCGAGCACGTAGACGGCCGGGCCGGCGCCCCGGAACACGAAGGCCTGGGCCGGCCATGGCGGGCCCCGCGGCGCGAGCGCGGCGGCGGCGGCCGACAGGCTCGCCGCGCTGGCCGGGTCGAGCCGCCAGCGGCGGGCGGTCACCTCATCGACCGCGCGCAGCGCGCCGCCGTCGTCGACGACCAGCTCAGCGCTGCCCTCGACCCGCAGCAGGCGGGGCGCCGCCGGCCAGGCCGCGCCGTCGGCGTAGCCGGCGACCACCGCGTCGTCGACCAGGCCGACGTCGAGGCCCTGCCACCCCCACGCGGCCAGCACGGCTCCGTCGCTGACCCAGCGCCGCACCGCCTGGCTCGGGTCGGCCGGTGGCGGCAGCGGCGCGCACACGAGCACCGTCGAGCCGCCGCGGGCCAGGGCCGGGTTGTGGCCGCCGGCGTGGTCGATGCCGTAGGCGAACACCTCGTGCGGCTGGCCGTCGCGCAGCCCGAGCGGCACCGCGGTGGAGAACCCGTGCCCACAGCTGCCGATCGCCGTGCACAGGTCGTCGCGGTGCTGGTCGGCCGTCACCGCCATGGCCGGCGCGCCCGAGCCGGCCGGGCCGCCGAAGTACAGGTGGACGGCGATGGGGGCGTCGGCCACGTCGCGGTCCTGGGCCCAGCCGGCGATCACCTCGCAGCTGGCGACGTCGAGCCAGCCGCTCGGCCAGCGGTTGGGGCAGTGCCCGGGCTCGTCGGCGCCGCCGGCGTACACCGCGAGGTGATTGCCGACCACGCGCTCGCGCCCGTCGGACGGCCGGTTCAGCACGCCGGGCCACGGCGTCCACATCGTCGACGAGCCGCCGCCGTCGAGGTTGACCGCGTCGGTCGCGCCGACCTCGCGCAGCAGCGCCACCGTCTCGTCGCAGCGCAGCCCGGCCCGGCCGGCGGCGCGACCGTCGGCGACGAGCAGGAACAAGGTGCGGCGGGCGGCGTCGAGCCCGGCGGCGGTGCGCGGGTGCCGGGTCGTGCACAGCGGATCGCCGCTCGGCACCTCGACGCCGGCGGCCAGCAGGCTGGGGTGGCCGCTGACGACCTCGTGGGCCCAGGCCGGCGCGCCGCTGGTGTCGTCGTGGTGCGGCAGCGCGACCTGGTGGTCGCCGAACGCCAGCGGGGCCACGTACCCGTGGTCGACCCCGCTCCACGCCACGCCGGCGTGCAAGGACGGGCCGTCGGTGTCGTGGTTACCGTCGAAGAAGTCGCCGTTGACCGCGAGCTGGGCGCTGACCCCGGCGCCAAAGCTCGACACGGTCTGGCCGCGCTCGTCGGCGCCGGTGGCGCGGACGTGGATGCCGGGTGCACACAGATCGATCGTCGCCAGCCACAGGTTCTGCTCGGCCGTGACCCGGTGTAGCAGGCGCATCCCCGGATACGGGTCGACCCAGCTGTCCTCGGCCCGGGCCGAGCTCGGCGCGGCCAGGCCGAGCGCGGCCAGCAGGATGGCGCCCCGGCGGCGGCGCGGGCGGCGGGGGTCAACGAGTGAGCGCATGAGCGCGCCCGGTGCAAGGGAGGGGCCGCGCGCGCGCGGGCGCAAGCGGGCAGGATCGTGCGTGGTGCCGGGCCGGTGCCCATCGCGGGTTGCGGTGTCGGCGCCGGCCTGCGCACCGGCGTGCGCGCTGGCCGCGGCGGTCAGGCCACGCGGTGCTGCAGCACCTCGCCGCGGCGCAGGCGCGTGACGTTGTCGACGACGATGCCGGCGATCCGGGCGAACGCCTCGTCGGTCGAGCCGGCCACGTGCGGGAGCACGACCACGCGCGGGTGATGGAACAGCGGGTCGGTCGGGTCCCACGGCTCCTGCCACACGACGTCCAGGCCGACGCCGCCGAGGCGGTCGGTGGCGAGGGCCTCGCGCAGCGCGTCCTGGTCGATCACCGCGCCGCGGGCGACGTTGACCAGCAGCGCGCCCGGTCGCATCGCCGCCAGCGCCTCGCGCCCGATCAGGCCGCGGCTGGCGTCGGTCAGCGGGCAGTGGATCGAGAACGCGTCGCAGCCGGCGAAGAAGGCGGCGCGCTCGTCGGCGCTGGCGCCGCGCCCGAGCTCGCGCACGGCCATGCCGAGTCCACGCGCGCGCTCGGCCACCGCGCGGCCGGTCCGGCCCGGGCCGATCACCCCGAGCGTGCGCCCGGCCAGCTCGACGCCGAGCGGCACGCCGATGGCGACCCGCGCGAACGCCGCCTGGGCCGCCGGCAACCGGCGCGCACACGCCAGCAGCAGGAAGATCGCCGCCTCGGCCACCGCGACGTGGTTGGCCCCGGGCGCGTTACACACCGGCACCCCGGCGGCGCGGGCCGCCGCGAGGTCGATCTTGTCGTGCCCCGCGGCCGGCTGCTGGATGAGGCGGAGGTGGGGCGCGGCGGCGATGACCGCGGCGGTGATGATGCCGTTCGACGGCAGCAGCACGTCGATCGCGCCGACCTCGTCGGTCAGCGGGCGCGTCCGGTCCCACACCCGCAACGTGTCGGCAGCGGGGAGCCCGGCGCGGATGCAGTCGACCACCGGCAACCAGCCGGAGCCACAGAACAGCAGGCGCAGGGGGCCGTCCATGCCGCCGATGTGGCATGACCGGTGGCCACAGCGCCAGCTGGGGTGCCCAGGACCAGCGCCCGTGTCGTGCGAAATCGAAGGCTTGCGTGGTCAGACCTGTTGGTCCGAGCCTTGCTCACATCCACGATATGGCCGTGGTCACGACCCGCACCGTCCGTGAAGTCGCGCAGTTGCCGGTGGGCGCCGGCGCGGCCGCCCACCGTCGGTTGCGGACAGCCGTCCTCGGTGCGGCGCTGGTGGCGGCGGGGTGTGGCGGCGACGACGCGCCCGCCCTGCGCGAGGTGTCGTCGGCGGCGACGGTGGCCGACTACGTCGGCTCGACCTGCACCACCGGCGTGGTCATCGCCCTGTCGCGCCAGATCGCCGAGGAGGTCGACTGCCTCATGCCCGGCCAGCTGGTGCCGTTCGAGCAGCGCGACGGCATCGTGTTCACCGGGGCCCAGGTGTTGCCGTACCTCGACAGCGCGGCTCGCGACGATCTCTATGCCGCCGCCGCGGCGCACCCGGGTCGCGGCCTGCGTGTCAACAGCGCGTTCCGCTCGGTCGCGCAGCAGTACCTGCTGCGGGCGTGGTTCGAGCGCGGCCGGTGTGGCATCACCGCGGCGGCGACGCCGGGCCAGTCGAACCACGAGAGCGGGCGCGCGCTCGACATCGACAACTGGTCGGCGTGGGTCAGCGACCTGGCAGCGGCCGGGTGGGACCACACCGTGCCGGGGGACGAGGTCCACTTCGACCACCTGGCCTCGCCCGACATCCGCGGCGCCGACGTGCTGGCGTTCCAGCGCCTGTGGAACCGCAACCACCCCGACGACCTGATCAGCGAGGACGGCGACTGGGGGCCGCAGTCGGAGGCGCGCATGCGGGTGGCGCCGGCCGAGGGGTTCCCGATCGGCGCGTTGTGCCTCGACGCCGATCCACACATCGCCGACGTGGTCGACGTGACCGGGCCACCGGCCATCGCACCCGGCGAGCGCGATCGCTTCACCATCCGCCTGCGCAACGCCGGCACGGTGACCTGGCCGGCCACGACTCAGCTGGTGACCGCCACCGGCGCCGCCAGCGCGCTGCACGACGCCCAGACCTGGGAGTCGGCGACCGAGGTGCTGACGCTGGGTGAGGAGGTGGCGCCCGGCGCCGAGGTCGAGCTGCTGGTCGAGGTCGTCGGCCCCGCGGTGGAGGAGGTCACGCCGCTGGCCGAGTCGCTGGCGCTGCGCGACGGCACGGTGCAGTTCGGCTCGGTCCCGCTGGTCATCACCGTCGATCCCGAGGACGACCAGACCTCCGGCGACGCGCTGGCCGACGGCTGCGCCGCCGCCGGTGGTGCGGGCCACGGCGCCGGCCTCGGCCTGGGCCTGTTCGCGCTGCTCGGGCTGGTCGCCGCGCGTCGACGCCGGCGCGCCTGACGGTCAGCGCCGGCGCCGGCGGCCGAGGCCGAGCACCGCCAGCGCCAGCAGGCCGGCCGCCCCGCCGGCGTCGCCGCTGGTCCGGCAGCAGCCGGCGCCGTCGTCGCCGCCGGGGCCGGGCCCGGCCTCGACCTCACACGCCGGCGAGCAGCCGTCGCCCGCGGCCGGGTTGCCGTCGTCGCACGCCTCGCCCAGCTGGGCGATGCCGTCGCCGCAGAACTCGGCCACGCACTGGAACGAGCAGCCATCGCCGCTGACCTGGTTGCCGTCGTCGCAGGTCTCGCCCGGGCCGACGAACTCGTCGCCGCAGCGGGCGGCGATGCAGGAGATACACGCGTCGGTGTCGACCAGGTTGCCGTCGTCACACGCCTCGCCGGCCTGGACGAAGCCGTCGCCGCAGCGCGGCAGCTGGCACGTCGTGGTGCAGGCGTCGGTGTCGTCGAGGTTGCCGTCGTCGCACGGCTCCGGGCCGCCCGGCGCCCCGGTGTCGACGAACCCATCGCCACACCGGGCCAGGCCACAGGCACCGGCCACACACAGGGCCCGCCCGGGGTCGCCGGCCAGCGTGCAGGTGACGCCGTCGGCCAGCGGCTGGTGAAACACGCCGCTGGCGTCGCAGCCGTCGGCGGTACACGGCTGGTCGTCGTCGGTCGGGGTCGGGTCGACCGCGCACCCGCCCGGCAGGCAGCGCTCGTTGCTGGTGCACGGGTCGAGGTCGGCGCAGTCAGCCGGGCCGGCGCACAGCGCCTGGCAGCTGGCGTCGCAGCTGGCCGTCCCGGGCGGCTCACACGCCTCACCGGCGGTGACGATGCCGTTGCCACACCCGGTCGGCGTGCAGTTGCCGTCGCAGCCGTCGCCGGAGGTCAGGTCGCCGTCGTCGCACACCTCGCCGGCGGTGACGACGCCGTTGCCACACCCGGTCGGGGTGCAGTTGGCGTCGCAGCCGTCGGCCGACACCAGGTTGCCGTCGTCGCAGCTCTCGCCGGCCGTGACCACGCCGCTGCCGCAGCCGGTGACCCGGCAGGTCGGGTCGCAGCCGTCCCCGGCGACGAGGTTGCCGTCGTCGCAGGTCTCGCTGCCGTCGTTGTCGACGCCGTCGCCGCACGCCTCGTCGAGGCAGCCGGCGTCGCAGCCATCGTCGCCGGTGGGGTTGCCGTCATCGCAGCTCTCCAGCCCCTCGATGGTCGTGTTGCCGCAGGTCGACGGCGGCGTGGTGCCGTTCTGACCGGCGTTGTTGCGAGGCTGCGGCGGGCCGAACCGGAGGTCGGTCGCGCAGTCGTTGCTGTCGTCGCCGGCGTCGAGCGTGGTGGCGCCGCCGGCGAGGTCGAGCCGGCGCAGCAGGGCCCGGCCGTGCCGGAGCCCCAGCACCGGGGCGAGCGGGGCGCCGACGTTGCCGCCGCCGCCACCCGGCGCGCTGCCGGGGTGGTCGCCCCAGGCCACGCAGTCGAGCGCGCCGAAGCCGGCCGCCTCGAAGCAGACCTTGCCGCCGGTGAGCGGCAGCACGGCGCTCATGGTCAGGTCCGCGCTCAGCCCGAACAGGGCCTGCGCCTGGCTGGTGGCGACGAGGATCTTGGCCTGGTTGGCGCCGCCGCTGACGTTGGCGCCGAAGGTGAAGCGCCCGACCTCGAGGTTGGCGCCGGAGTACACCACCACGCTGGCGCCGCCGACCACGGTCTGGCCGGCCGCGTACATCTGCAGCACGACGTACTGCGCAGACGGCGCGCTGGTCGCGCCCGGGAACACCTCGACCACCTTCATCAGGTGCAGCGCGGCGGCGGCCGGCCGGGCCGTGAGCATGGCCAGGGTGAGCCCGAGCAGGGCGAACAAGGGGCGAGGGCAGCGCATGGCCGAGGGTACGCCGGGGCGACGCAGGTGTGGGGCGTGGGCGTCGGCCGCGGCGCCGGGTCAGAAGCCGCCGGTGACCACCACCCCGCCGCCGCCCTCGGCCAGCGCCGCCACCGGCACCACGACCCACTCGCGGCGGGTCTTGCCCCAGGCGTACAGGCCGACGCCGGCGGCGACCAGGCCGGCCCCGGCCAGCGAGGTGATCCAGGCCCGGGTGTTCGCTTGCCGGCCAGCGGCGTCGATGGCGCGCTGGTCGGGGTTGGTCCAGTCACAGCCGGCGCTGCCGCAGGCTTCCGCCAGGTCGTCGCGCAGGGCGCGGCTGCGGTTCCAGTAGAAGGCTCCGGCGGCCAGCCCGGCCACGCCGGCCGCGCCGACGGCGAGGCCGGCCAGGCGGACGCCGCCGCCGCGGTCGCGCCGGGTCCGCTGCGGGCGGGTGGTCTGGGCCGGGCCGCTCGGCGCGACCGGGCCGGTGGTCGGCGTGGCCCCGGCCGCGGCGCGGGCCCGGCGCTGCTCGGCCGCACACGGCTCGAGCTCGCGCATGAACTGCTCGGCCTTGTCGCGGTTGGTCGGGCCGTCGGCCTCGCGCAGGAACGCGCCGTACATGTCGATGGCCTCGACGCACTGGTTGGCCTTGCGATGGGCCTGGCCGAGGTTGAACAGGAACAGCGGCTCGCGCACCAGGCGGTAGGCCTCGCGGAAGGCGGCGATGGCCGCCGGATACTCGCCCAGGTTGTAGTGGGCCAGGCCCTCGTCGAACAGGCGGTCGGCCTGGGCCTGAGCCTGGGCCTCGTCGGCGCGCGCCGGCGCGGGCACGGCGGCGAGGAGGAGGAGGCCGAGCCCGGCGGCGCCGAGCTGGCCCGCGCGCCTCATCGTCCGCTCCGCCGGACCGGGCGCATCAGCTCGTCATCGCCGCTGGTCGCCTTGCCGGTCGAGGGCGGCGTCGGCACCGCCGTCGGGCGCTTGCCAGCGCGGGTGGTGGCGGCGCCCTTGCCGCGTCCGCCCTTGCCGCGCCCGCCCTTGCTCGACACGCTCGGCGCAGACGGGCCAGCGACGAGGGCTGGCTCGACCGGCGCGGCGGCGGCGGCCGGCGCGGTCAGCGTGAGGGCCACGCCGTCGCCGCTCGGTGCGCCCGGGCCGGTCGGTGTGACCGGGCCGGTCGGTGTGACCGGGCCGGTCGTGGCGGGCGCAGGTGCCGTCGAGGCGGGCGCTGGTGCCGCCGCCGGGCCGGGCATCGGCGTCGGTGCGGGCCCCCACGCCATCAGCGCGACCACACCCAGCGCCGCCACCGCGACGCCGGCGCCGATCCACCAGCCACGTCGTGGCCGCGCCGGCGCCGGGTCGTGCGCCATCGCCCACTGGTCCGGCCCGACCTTGGCGGCCGCGGCCAGCCCGGCCCGCACCTCGGGCAGCGTCGGCCGCTGCGCCGGGTCCTTGGCCAGCATGCGGGTGATCAGGCGATCGAGCGCCGGCGGCAGGGGCCGCCACGCCGATGGCGGGGTGGGCGCCTCGATGACGTGCTTGAGCACGACGTCGACCGGGGTGTCGCCGATGAACGGCGCCCGGCCGGCCAGCGCCTCGTACGCCACCACCCCGAGCGAGTACACGTCCGAGGCCGGGCTGACCGCGAGCCCGCGCGCCTGCTCGGGCGCGAGGTACTTCGGCGTGCCCATCACCGCGCCGGTGCTGGTGTGGGGCGTGTCCTCGCTGTCGCCCTGCAGCTTGGCGATGCCGAAGTCGAGCAGCTTGACGGTGAGGTCGGCGCCGGCCTCGCCGCCCTCGTGCAGGAAGACGTTGTCGGGCTTGAGATCGCGGTGGATCACGTTCTTGGCGTGGGCCGCCTCGAGCGCGTGGCACACGTCGACCAGGATGCGGCACATCTCCGGCAGCGGGATGGTGCCGGCCTTCATGCGCGCGCCGAGCGACGAGCCCGACAGCATCTCCATCACCAGGTAGTGCCGGCCGTCGGGCAGCTCGCCGATGGTGGCGACGTCGACGATGTTGCGGTGACCGATGCGGTTGACCGCCTTGGCCTCGCCCAGGAAGCGGACGACCGAGCGGGCGTTGGCGCACAGCTCGGAGCGCAGCACCTTGATCGCCACCCGCTTGCCGATGACGCGGTGGCGGGCGGCGTAGACCAGGCCCATGCCGCCGACGCCGACCAGCGACTCGACCACGTAGTCGCCGATGTCGAACCCGGCCGGCAGCTCGTCGGACAGCGCCCGCGCCGCCGCCGCCTCGATCGGCGCCGGCACGGCGTCGGACCGCGACCAGCCGACGTCCGACGCCATCGTCGCCGCCCACGACGGCAGGTCGTCGACGGACATGGTCACGGACGCTGGCGTGTCGTCGCCCACCAAGACGAAGTATAGGCCGGCCCGGCCAGGGGACGCGCGGCGATCACGCCTGCCGGGTGCGGAGGCGGGTGGGCGAGGGTAGGACAGGCACTCCCCCGGCCGTGGCGCGGGCGGACCGTGCCGACGGTGCGGTACAGTGGCGCGGTGCTCGCGCGGCCCGGCTGGCGCTTCGTCGGGGTCCTGGCGCTGGTCGGCGCCAGCGGCCTGTCCTGCTACCGCTCGCCGTCGGGGCACTGCGAGGTGCGGTGCGACGAGGACAGCGGCTGCCCGGGCGGGCTGAGCTGCGACCCGGCGCAGGGCCGCTGCGTCGCCCAGGGCCAGCCGGCCTGCAGCGAGGTCCTCGCCGACGGGCCGATCACGCCGTTGCCGTCGTTCGCCGCGGTCGACGTCGGCGCTGGCTTCGCCTGTGCGCTCGACGACGCCGGCGGCCTGTGGTGCTGGGGCGACAACCGGCGTGGTCAGCTCGGGCTGGGCGCGCCGGGGTCCCGGGCCCGCCCGACCCGGGTCGGCGCCGACGCCGGCTGGACCGCGGTCAGCGTGGGCGGGGCTCACGCCTGCGGCGTCCGCGCCGGCCAGCTGGCGTGCTGGGGCGACAACGGCGACGGCCAGCTCGGCGTCGGCGATCTGGCCGGGCGCGACGCGCCGGCCGCGGTCGCGCTCACCGGCGTCCGCGCGGTCGCCGCCGGCGAGCGCCACACCTGCGCCATCGCCACCGACGGGGTCCACTGCTGGGGTGACGGCGCCGAGGGCAAGCTCGGGCTCGGCGACGCCGACGACCGCGACACGCCCGGGTTGGCCCTGGTCGGCGCCGCCTTCGTCGGGGTGGCCGCAGGTCCGCACCACTCGTGCGTGCACGACGGCGCCCAGGCGCACTGCTGGGGCCGCGGCAACAGCGGGCAGCTCGGCGACGGCGCCCGGGCGGCGCGGACGGCGCCGGTGATGGTCGACGCCCTGCCGGCGGGGATCACCGCGCTCGCGGCCGGGTTCAGCTCGACCTGCGCGGTGGCCAGCGGAGGGCTGTGGTGCTGGGGCCAGGGCGGCGGTGGTCAGCTCGGCCCCGACGCGGGGAGTGGTGACGTCGCGGTCGCCACCGTCGGCGCGACCACCACGACCTGGACCGCCGTCGCCGCCGGCGGTCACGTCGGCTGTGGCCTCGACGCCGGCCAGGTCCGGTGCTGGGGCAACCCGACCGGTGGCGGCATCCCCGACGGGCGGTGGAACCAGCTCGGCCACGCCAGCGCGCCGCTCGGCCCGGCCAGCGCCATCGATCTCGGCTACCTCGATCGCGGCGCCGGCAACAACGACAGCAACTGGATGAACCTCGAGCTCGGCTGCTGGCTATCGAGCGGGGGCCTGACCTGCTGGGGCGACGACAGCCAGGGTGGCCTCGGTCAGGGCCGGGCCGCGTTGGCCGAGTCGCCCCGCCGGGTACCAGGCCTGGTGGCGGCGCCCTCGGGCCTCGTGGTCGGCGGCGGCCAGGTCTGCGTCGGCGCTGACGGCGGCGTGCGCTGCTGGGGCAGCGACCGCTGGGGCGAGCTGACCGGCACCGAGCGCGGCGGCAGCGCGACCGCGTGCCGCCCGGGCGCGTGTGACGGGACCACACCGGCGGCGCCGACCGGCGTCGACGGCGCGGTCGCGGCGCTGGCCGGGGATCGCCACACCTGCGCCCGGACCGCGGCTGGGGCGCTGTGGTGCTGGGGCAACAACGACGTCGGGCAGCTCGGGGCCGGCGCTGGCACCCTGCCGCGCCAGATCACGGGCGACTGGCTCGAGCTCGGCGGCGGCGGCGACTACACCTGCGGGCGGCAGGCCGGCGGGTGGGAGTGCTGGGGTGGGCTCGGCGGCGCGGCGCCCCGGGTGGTGATCAGCCCGGCCATGACCGTGGTCCGCGCTCGTGGCCCGACCGCGTGTGGCCTGGCCGAGGGCACCGGGCGCATCTGGTGCTGGGGCGACAACAACCAGCGTCAGTTCGGCGACAACGGCGCCGGCGGGACCAGCCCGCGCGACACCGGCCGCGTCGCCAGCGTGCTCGCCGTGGGGCATGAGTTCGCGTGTGCCGTGGTGGCTGGCGGCCAGGTCGAGTGCTGGGGCCGAACCGATCGCGGGCAGGCCGGCGTGATCGACGGGAGTCCGCAGGCGCCGGCGCCGATCCGCGTCGGCGGCAACCCGCTGACCGGGTGCACCGACGTCGGCGCGGGCGTCGATCACGCGTGTGCGGCGTGTGGTGAGCAGGTGGTGTGCTGGGGCGACAACCGCGCCGGTCAGCTCGGCCGGCCGGCTGACCCGGCGCCGGGGTCGCCGGCGGTGGTCGACCAGCCGGCGCTGCCGTGGGCCCAGGTCCGCGCTGGCGATGACGTCACCTGCGCGGTGACCAGCGCCGGCGCCGTGTGGTGCTGGGGCCAGGGCAACCACGGTCAGCTCGGCGACGGCAGCCACGCCAGCAACCTGCCGCTGGTCGTGCCGTGATCTTCTCGTCCGGCTGACTGGCTACAGGTCGGGGCCGAGCCCGACGGTGTGGGTCCAGGCCTCGTCGTCAGTCAGGCGGCGGCCGAGCTGGTACTGCAGCGCCAGTGGCAGCTGGAACAGCGACAGGCGCAGCGTCAGCGCGCCGCCGGCGGCGGCGTGGTGCTGGCGCGGGATGAGGTCGCGCCAGCCGGCCGCGAACAGCTCGAGGTCGAGCTGGCGCAGGAACGAGGCCGGCAGGAACCAGGTGGTGGCCAGACCGCGGTCGATGATGAGCGGGTAGGTCCAGCTGGCGTGGCCGACGAGCGCGCGATCGGTCCGCACCACCAGGTCCTCGAAGCCGCGCACCGGTTCGGCGAAGCCCAAGCCCGGCGGCAGGCGCAGGTCGTCGGCCAGGATCGGCGGCGTGGTGCTGGCGCGCGTGTACAGCGGCGTGAACAGGGCCGGGCCGCCCACCTCGAGCAGCGCGGCCTCGTCGTCGGCCTCGATGGCCCGGCCGCGGGTGCTCAGCGCGATCGCGTGGCGGCGCGTCGCCGGCACCGGCACGACCACGCTGACGGTGGCGCCGACGTCGACGACCTGGCCGGCCAGCGTCGACAGCGCGGCCGGGTAGTAGGCGGCGGTGGTGAACAGCGCCAGGCCACGCCGGGTGCCGCCGTGGCGGGTGCCGTCGGCGATGCCCCAGGCCAGGTCGAGCCCGCCGCCGCCCAGGGTCCGGCGCCGCGGGACCTCCACCGCGAACTGATCGAACTGATCGAAGTCGTCGGTGACGATCCCCGACAGCGCCGCGGCCAGGACCCCGCGCCACGATCGGCCGAATGACAGCGCGCCGTCGCGGCGGCGGCGGGCGCGGACGTAGGAGGTGTCGTCGCCCACGACGGTCAGGCTCTGGTCCCAGCGATACGACGACGCCGCGAGGCCGAGCGTCCACGGCGCCAGCAGGGTGTTGCTGTAGCTGATCGCGCCGCTGCCGTGGCTGCGGCGGTCGGCCGTACCGACCTGGACCAGCCCGGTCGCCGACCAGCGCTGCAGGCCGAGGCGGTCGCCGCCGGCCAGGACCAGGCCCACCAGCGGTACGCCGGCGCCGACCTGCACCAGCGTCGGCGCGTGCAGCGAGGGGATGAAGAGGTGATCGGTCCAGCGGTAGGGGGCGTCGGCGAGGATGTAGGGAGCGGGATCGACGCCGGGTGGAGACAGCGGGGGGGTGGTGCTGGCCACGGGGGTAGGAGCAACAGCAACAGCAACAGGGGCAGGTGCAGCAACAGCGGCAGGTGCAGCAACAGCGGCAGGTGCAGCAACAGCGGCAGGTGCAGCCACAGCAGCAGGTGCAGCAACAGGTGCAGCCACAGGGACAGCAACAGGTGCAGCCACAGGGACAGCAACAGGTGCAGCAACAGGTGCAGCAACAGGGACAGCAACAGCAACAGGGGCAGCTACAGCAGCAGGGGCAGCAACAGCAGCGGCAGCAGGGACAGGGGCGGCGTCGGGGGCGAGCGCTGGTGGGGCAGGGAGTGGCGCCGGGGCTTCGATCTCGTCGAGGGTCCAGCGCCAGCCTTCGCGGTTGAGGAAGCGGATGGTCGCGCCGGCCGGGCGCGGGGCCAGGGCCGCGTACGGCACGTCGGAGATCACCCGCGGCCCGGACGACTCGACGACGGTCAGCTGGAAGCGACCGGCGACCTCTTGCAGGTAGGTCAGGCGGCCGTCGTCGAGGTAGGCCGGGTCGTACAGCGCGCCGGTGGCGCCGACGTGCTCGCGCCCACGCGCGCCGGTGGTGGCGTCGAGCTCCCACACCACGAAGCGGGCGCCGTTCCACACGCTGGCGGCCAGGCGGCGGCCGTCGGCCGAGGCCTGCGCGGTCAGCACGAACTGCCCGGGCGCCACGGTCAGCAGGCGACGGCTGGCGCCGCGCGCCAGGTCGTACCCGGCCAGGTGCCAGCGGTCGCCGTCGACCTCGGCGTGAAAGTAGGTCGCGCCGTCGGCCGAGATGGTCAGGCCAGGGCCGAGGCCGGACCGGATCACGTCGAGCTCGCCGTCGGCGCCGACCCGGAGCAAGCGGGTGGTCTGGCTGTCGGCCGACAGATCGAGCGCGGTCAGGTAGGTGGTCTGGCCGTCGCCGGTGAGCGACAGGCCCGACACCAGGAGCGGATCGGCGATGACCAGGCGGTGCGGCGGCACGACGTCGACCAGCGCGTGGTCGGCCCGGGTCCGGCCGCGGCCGTCCCGCACCACCAGCCGGGTGGTCTGGTCGGGGCCACCCGCGACCCAGGCCTCGCTGCCGTCGCGGCCGCGGGCGTAGCGAGCGTTGCCGCCGAGCGTGCGCAGCACGTGCTGCCCGGCCGGGCGGTGCCGCACCGGGTAGGTGGTGCGGGTCCAGCGCGCGAACTCGCCGAGCAGCTCGCCGAGCGGCTTGCCGAAGCCGTCCTCGAACCGGCCACCGACGCTGGTGATCACCGCCTGCGACCGCGCCTGCGCGGCGATCGTCACCCACAGCGGCCGCGCGCCGTAGGTGCGGACCAGGAAGTCGACGAACATGGTCCCGACCAGGTAGTTGTGGCCGACGTGGGCCTGGCGCCCGAGCTCCGACAGGTCGCCGCCGCCGACGTCGCCGCCGGCGTACGCGGCCGCGAACATGCCGGTGAAGACCGGCCAGCGCGGCCGGCCCGCGCCGGGTTGCAGCGCCGCCTCGTAGTGGGTGGCCAGCCCCTCGAAGAACCACGAGTCGAAGCCGAGCTGCGGCGTCATCACGTGGCCGAACCAGGTGTCGAGGCGGGCCCACAGCCCGTCGATCTGCATCTGGTGGACGTAGTGGACCAGCTCGTGGCAGCCGACGAAGCGCGGGTCGGGCGGCAGGCCGAACTCGGTCGCGAAGTCGAGGCTGTTCCAGGTCGGCACCACCGCGACGTCCTCGTAGCCGACCACCGGCGGCGCCACGAACGCGTTGTTGAACGCGACCTCGGGCATGACCACCACCAGCTTCTTGCGGGCGAAGCGGTTGTCGACCAGCGTCGCCGCCTGCAGCGCGCCGGCGCAGCGCTCGGCGTGGACCACGAAGCGGCGGGCCTGATCGGCGCGGTGAGCCGGGTAGTACAGCTCGAGCCGCTCGGTCTCCATGCGGCGCATGGGGTGGTCGACCAGGGCCTGCTGTACGTCGGACGGGAACCGCGGCGCGGCGCCGCCGCAGCTGATCACCAGCGCTGTCAGCGCCAGCCCGAGGCAGGTCCGGCTACACATCGCCGCGACTGTAGCGGACCGGCGCCTGGCTTGGCGTGGTCACGCGGGGTATCACCGGCGCGGAGGCAGTGATGAACCGGACCTTGCTATCGATGACGTGGATCTTGATCGCGTGTGGTGGCGGCGCGCCGGCGACGACCACGCCTGGGCGCGGCGCCGGTCCCGGGCCGGGCGACGCGGTCGGCCCGGGCTCGGCCGACCTGGCCAAGGTCATCCCTGGCGCCGGTGAGGCGCCGGCGGTCGCCCGCGGCACGCCGTCGACGACGGTGATCGACCGCGCGCTCCTGCTCGGCAACCCGGCCCGCACCAACGTCCAGATCAGCCCCGACGGCACCCAGCTGTCGTGGCTGGCGGCGCAGGGCGGCGTGATGAACGTGTGGGTCGCGCCGCTCGGGGATCTCGGCCGGGCCCGCGCCGTCACCGCCGACACCGTGCGCCCGGTCCGGCAGTACTACTGGGCCTACGACAACAAGCACCTCCTGTACCTGCAGGACAAGGGCGGTGACGAGAACTACCACCTGCTGCGGGTCGCGCTGGCCGACGGCACCACCACCGACCTCACGCCGCTCGACGGGGTCCGGGCCCAGGACGTCGTGGTGTCGCCGCGCAAGCCCGGGCTGGTGGCGGTCGGCCTCAACGATCGCGACCGCGCCACCTTCGACCTGGTGCAGATCGACCTGCGCACCGGCGCCCGGGTCCGGGTCGACCAGAATAGCCTCGGCTTCGCCGACTGGGTGGTCGACGACGACCTGCGCGTGCGCCTGGCCACCAAGGTCGAGGACGATGGCCGCAAGACGCTGTATCACCCCGATGGCAAGGGTGGCTGGGCCGCCGGCGACAGCATCGGCGTAGACGACGAGGTCGGCTTCTTCGGCGTGACCTCGGGCGGGAATCAGCTCTACCTGCTCGACACCCGCGACCGCGACACGGCCGCGTTGATGCTGGCCGATCTGCCGCGCGGCAAGCCGATGAAGGTGCGCAAGCTGCTCTACGCCCACCCCAAGGCCGACGTGGTGCTGGCCGAGGTGCACCCGCGCACCCACGCGCTGCAGTGGGTGGTGGCCGAACACGCCCGGCAGGAGGTGACGGTGATCGACCAGACCGTCGCGCCCGACCTGGCCGCGCTGGCCAAGCTGGGCGAGGGCGATCGGGTGGTGGTGTCGCGCTCGCTCGACGACCGCCGCTGGGTCGTCATGGTCAACGGCGATCGCCAGCCGCAGCGCTTCTACCTGTGGGATCGCCGCAGCAAGCAGGGCACGCTGCTGTTCTCGGCCCGACCCGAGCTCGACGACAAGCCGCTGGTGCGCATGCACCCGGTCACCATCCCCGCCCGCGACGGGCTCGAGCTGGTCAGCTACCTCACCCTGCCGGCGGCGGCCGACCCCGATGGCGATGGCAAGGCCGACGCGCCGGTGCCGGCCGTGCTGATGGTGCACGGCGGTCCGTGGGGCCGCGACCGCTGGTCGTTCAACCCGTTCCACCAGCTCATGGCCAGCCGCGGCTACGCCGTGCTCAGCGTCAACTTCCGTGGCTCGACCGGGTTCGGCAAGAAGTTCGTCGCCGCTGGCAACGGCCAGTGGGGCAAGAAGATGCAGGACGACCTGCTCGACGCCCGGGCCTGGCTGGTCGCGGGCGGCGTCGCCCCGGCCGACAAGATCGCGATCATGGGCGGCAGCTATGGCGGCTACGCCACCCTGGCCGCGCTGACGATGACGCCCGACGCCTTCGCCTGCGGTGTCGACATCGTCGGCCCGTCGAACATCATCACGCTGCTCGAGGCGATCCCGCCGTACTGGGGCTCGGTGCTCGGCGTCTTCCGCTCCCGCGTCGGCGACTGGTCGACGCCCGAGGGCAAGGCGGCGCTGCTGGCGGTGTCGCCGCTGTCGCACGTCGCCCGCATCAGCCGGCCGCTGCTCATCGGCCAGGGCGCCAACGACCCGCGCGTCAAGCAGGCCGAGTCCGATCAGATCGCGCGGGCCATGCAGGCCCGCCGCATCCCGGTCAGCTACGTGTTGTTCCCCGACGAGGGCCACGGCTTCGCCCGGCCGGACAACAACCTGGCCTTCCTGGCCGCTGCCGAGGCGTTCCTGTCGGCCCACCTCGGCGGCGTGTACCAGCCGATCAGCGCCGCCGACCTGAAGGGCTCGTCGATCCAGATCGTCACCGGCAAGGAGGGCCTGCCCGGCTGGCCGTGAGCCGGGCGTGATCCGGGCTACCATCACCGGCCCGCGCGATGCCCGTGTTCCAGCTCGACAGCCGCCGCCTCGAGTTCCCGCCGGTCGACCTGGCCGAGGACGGCCTGCTCGCCATCGGCGGTGACCTGCGGCCCGAGCGCCTGCTGCTGGCGTACAGCCGCGGCATCTTCCCCTGGTACGGCGACGATCTGCCGATCCTGTGGCACTCGCCCGACCCGCGCATGGTGCTGCACCCGGCCGAGCTGGTGGTGCAGCGCAGCCTGCGCAAGGCCCTGCGCCGGCAGCCGTACCAGCTGCGTATGGACACCGCGTTCGCGCAGGTGCTGGCCGGCTGCGCCAGCGTGCCGCGGCCGGGCCAGCAGGGCACCTGGCTCATCCCGGAGATGGTGGCGGCCTACACCGAGCTGCACCGGCTGGGGTTTGCCCACTCGATCGAGGCCTGGGCCGACGACACGCTGGTCGGCGGGCTGTACGGGGTGTCGCTCGGCGGCGCGTTCTTCGGCGAGTCGATGTTCGCGCGTGCGCCCGACGCCTCGAAGATCGCGTTCGTCGCCGCCGTGCACCAGCTGGCGGCGTGGGGCATCGACCTGATCGACTGTCAGGTCCACACCGAGCACCTGGCCCGGTTCGGCGCGCGCGAGATCCCGCGCGCGCAGTACCTGGCCGAGCTGGCGCGCGCGCTCGGGCGCGACACCCGACGCGGTCGCTGGGCCTTCGAGCTGGCATCGGCGGCGCTCGGGGAGGCGCCCGAGCCGATCGGCTAG
>JAGPCO010000136.1 GCA_018058095.1 Kofleriaceae bacterium | reverse complement strand
TCAGGGCCCGCGTCAGGGCCCGCGTCAGGGCCCGCGTCAGGGCCCGCGTCAGGGCCCGCGTCAGGGCCCGGCTTCGCCGGGCGCCTGTCCACAGCGCGAGGCCGAAGGCCGACCCCGGGGCGATCCGGAGTCGTTACGGAGTCGGACTCCTAGCAGGGTGCTGAGATTTGCAGCGTGCCCGTGCCCGTGCCGTCAGCCCGCGTCGACCGCCCGCCGGAGCGCGGCCCGGGCCGCGGCCGGATCGTTGGTGAACACGCCGTCGACGCCCCAGGCCGCGAGCTGGCGCAGGCGGTCCGGATCGTCGACGGTCCACACCTGCACCGCCAGCCCGAGCGCGTGCCAGGCGTCGACGCGGGCCGGCGTCACCAGGGCGTCGTCGGGGTGGACCGCGCTGGCGCCGATGGCCAGCGTCGGCCAGCCCCGGCGCAGCGGCGTCCACTGATCGCGGTGGAACAGGTAGGCGGTCGCCAGGCGCGGCGCGTGCCAGCGCAGCTGGGCCAGCGCGATCGGATCGAACGACGACACCAGGATACGCTCGCGCACGCCCGGCCGATCACACAGCGCCGCCACCGCGGCGGCGAGGCGGCCGCCCTGCCCGGGCCGCGTCGTCTTGAGCTCGACGTTGACCGCCAGCGGCGCACACGCCTCGAGCGCCTCGATCAGCGTCGGCACGGGATGAACGCCGGCGATGCGCACCGCCGCACGCGCGGCCCGGCTCAGGTCCTCGATGCGCCCGGGCTGCCCGGCCAGGCGGCGCAGGTCGTCGTCGTGGAACACCACCACCTCGCCGTCGGCGCCGAGGCGCACGTCGAGCTCGACCCCATCCGCACCGGCAGCGCGGGCGGCGGCCAGCGCCGCCACCGTGTTCTCGGGCAGGTGGGCCGATACCCCGCGGTGGGCCCACAGGCGCATCGGACCCGGGTTGCGCCAGGCCGCAGCGCGCGCGCGCCAGCCGGCGGCGAGCGGCGAGGCCAGGACCCGACGCAGCGTGGCCGACACCGCGTCCCTACTCGAGGAAGGCCTTGTGCACCGCGCGCACGAGGTCAGACACCTGGCCGTGTTCACACCACAGGGTCACGCGCAGCGGCGACACGCTGACCGCGTTGATCGGCACGCCGGCCGACACCGCGACCTGGCGCGCCTTGTTGATGATGCCGGGGTTGCCGCCGATGCCGTGGCCGACGATGGTGACCGCGCCCTCCTCGCCGAACTCGACCTGATCGGCCAGCACGTTGGACAGGCGCTGCTTGACCACGCCCCAGTCGGGCACGTCGGCGGTCGAGAACCAGCAGCGCAGCTCCTTGCCCTCGAGGTCGAGGTGGGTCAGCGGGATCGAGGCCGCCTCGATGATCTGCAGGCAGTGCTCGACCGCGGCGCCGCCCGAGGCGCGGATGCGGATGAGCGGGCCCTGCCCGGTCACCGCCGCGACCTGGCGCTCGCGCTCGGGCGCGAAGTCGACCCGGGTGCCGCCGCCGTCCTTGTTGGTGGCGCGGGCGTACAGGGCGATGCCGCTCTTGCGCGCGAACTCGACCGAGGCGTCGTGCAGGACCTTGGCGCCCTGCGCCGCCAGCTCGAGCATCTCGTCGTGGCTGATCGCGTGCAGCAGCTGGGCGGCGTCGACCAGGCGGGGGTCGGCGGTGTACACGCCGTCGACGTCCGAGCAGATCTCGCAGTAGTCGGCGCGCAGCGCCCCGGCCAGCGCGACCGCGGTGGTGTCGGAGCCGCCGCGACCGAGCGTGGTGATCTCGCGCTTGTACGACACGCCCTGGAAGCCGGCGACGATGACCACCTTGCCGCGGTCGAGCTCGTCCTCGATGCGGAACGGGCGGACCTCGACGATCCGCGCGCCGGAGTGGCGGTCGTTGGTCATGATGCCGGCCTGCGAGCCGGTGAACGAGATGGCCTCGAGGCCGACCTCGGCGCACGCCATCGACAAGAGCGCCATGGCCTCGCGCTCGCCGCAGGTCAGCAGCATGTCGAGCTCACGCCGCGACGGCGCGGCCGAGATGAGCTTGGCCTTCTCGATGAGGTGGTTGGTGGTCTTGCCCATGGCCGACACCACCACCACCACCTTCTTGCCGGCGGCCTTGGTGCGGGCGATGCGCTGGGCGACCAGCTTGATCTTCTCGGCGTCGGCGACCGACGACCCGCCATACTTCTGGACGACGATTCCGGTGGGTGAGGTGGGCAGCACGCGGTGACTCTAGAACATCGACCGGGGCCAGGCCCGTCGCGCGGCGCGAATTTCCAGCGCCAGGCCCGCGTCCGTCCCGCGCCGGGCCCCGGTGGCCGGCGGCCGCGGCGGTCGATGCTACCCTCGGCCCATGCCACGCTCGTCTCGCTCGCGCTGGCCCGGCCGGCTGTCGTCCCGCTGGCTGGTGCTCGCGCTGATCGCGCTGCAGGCCGGCGCGGCCGGGTGTCCGCGCCCGACCCCGGCGCCGCTCGCCTTCGCCAGCGACGGGCCGGCGCTGCAGCTCGAGGACGATGACGATCGGGCCTTCGAGCACGACGAGGTGCTGGCCCTGGCCGACGCCGCGCCCGACCGGGCCGGTCGACAACACGCGCTGGTGGCCGCGCTCGGCCAGCGGCTCGCCCGCGCCGGCGCACGCCGCCAGCTCGACCTGCTGGCCAGCACCGTCGACGAGCTCGCCAGCATGTGGCGCGACCGCCCGGGCGAGGCCGGCCCGGCCCTGACCAGCCTGGTGCCGGCCCTGCGCGCCGCCCGCGATCAGCTGGCCGGCGCCGGTCTCGACCTCGCCACCGTGCGCGCGCTGGTGCTGCTGGCCGAGGCCGAACCGGCCGGCCGGGCCGCGGCCCTGGCCGAGGTCGACGAGATCGCCGGGTACCTCGACGACCTCGACCGCGCCGAGGTCGGCCCGGGTGGGGACGGCGCCCGCTTCCTACCCATCCTGGTCGAGGTCGCGCGCCAGCTGCCGCTGCCGTGGCTGGTCGATCGCTCCATCGTCGCGCTGCGGGCGCGGCAGGCCACGATCAGCGCGCTGCTCGACGCCGGCACCACCCCGAGCGAGCAAGGCCTCGAGGTGCTGCGCGCACACCGCGACGTGCTGTCGACCAGCCACCACATCGCCGGCCTGCTGGCCCGCGCCGACCGCATCGGCGAGCTGGCGCCGACCCTGCTCACGGTGCGCGGCATCGGCAGCGACGACGCGCTGTCGCGCTGGGCTGGTGAGGTCGAGCGCGCCAGCGCGGCGGCGCCGTGGCTCGAGCTGGCCAGCGCGCTGGCGCGCGGCCGCGCCGGCGACCGGTCCGGACGAGGCGCCGCCGACGACGAGCCGGGCGACGCCGACGCCGCGTTCCGCGTCGCGCGCGAGGCGGTCCGGCGCTTCCCGGCCGACGACCAGGCGCTGGCGGCCGCGGCCGAGCACGCGGCCCGGGCCGGGCGCGACCGCGCCGCCCGCGACCTGGCGTCCGCGCTGGCCCGGCGCCGCCCCGACGACCGCCACGCGGTGGCGCGAGCGAGCGAGCACTTCGCCGACGCGATCGGCGTGGTGGGCTTCGCCGGCCGACTGGGCGAGGCGCGCCGCCTGCACCACGAGGCCAGCGCCCTGCTCGACGCCGCGCGGATCCAGCCGACGCTGGTGGCCGGCCACCGCGCCAGCCTCGACGTCGCGCTCGGCCGCTCGGCCATCGTCCACGGCTACCTCGATCAGGGCCTGGCCCTGCTGGCCGCGGCCAACCGCCAGGTGCCCTCGCCCATCGCGCTCGAGGTCGCCGGCACCGTCGCGCTCAAGCGCGGCCAACCCGAGGCCGCGCTGCCGCAGTTCGCGCAGGCGCTCCGCCTGACCGGGACCGACGCGCTGACCGACGTGGTCCGGCGCGGCACGCTGCACCGGCTGGCGGCCGAGGCCGCGACCGCGACCGGCCAGGTCGAGGACGCCGCGCAGCACTACCTCAAGGCGCTCGGGGTGTGGAGCGAGCTGGGCCAGCTGCAGGGCGAGTTGCCCGCGGCCATCAGCGGTCAGCGCCTGGTCGAGTCGGGCCGCGCCCTGTGGGCGATGGGCGCGCACGACAAGGGCCTCGACCTGTTCGAGGTGGCGATGGCCATCGACGGCGATGGCGCCGACACCCACGAGCAGGTCGTGGCCTTCCTGCTCGGCCAGGACCGGCTCGACGACGCCCTCGCCGCGGTCCACCGCGCCCTGCCCGCGCGCGCGCTGGCCGAGCGCAGCAAGGCGTACATGGCGCTGTGGGTGCTGGCCGAGACGCGCCGCGCCGGCCGCGGCGACGACCCGGTGGTGCGCACGTACCTGGCCGGCCTCGACGGTGGGTTGTGGTGGCACCAGCTGGCGCGCGCGGCGACCGGGCGCGCGCCGTGGGCCGGCCTGCACGGCGGCAGTCGCCTCGAGCAGGCCGAGCTGGCGTACTACCGCGCCATGCTCGGTGGTGGCGCCGACGCCGCGGCCGACCTGCGCCAGGTCGTGGCCAGCGACCTGGTCCTGTTCTACGAGTACGACGCCGCCCTGCGCCACCTGGCCGCGGCCTCGCCGCCGCCGTCGTGACCACGACCGGGCCGACCGACCGGCCGAACCCGAGCCTGGCCGCGCTCGGTCTGGCGCTGGTGCGAGGCGGGCTGCACCCGCGCCGCCTGAGCGCGGCCTGGTCGACCCCGATCGCCGGCCACGCCGCGGCCCGGGCTGGCAGCGGGCGCTGGCCGGTGCCGCCCGGACCCGCCGGCGCCGCCCTGCGCTGCTGGGTCGAGGGGGCGACGGTGGCGCGGGCCGAGCTGGTCGCGGCCGGGGTGCCGGTGGCGGCGGCGATCGGCGCTGGCCTGCTCGCGCCGACCGGCCCCGAAGAGGTCGAGGCCACGGTGACCTTGCTGCCGGTCGACGGCGGCCTCCTCGCCGCCGACCGCCTCGACCGGCAAGCGCGGGTCGACGCCGCCGCGGTCCCGGACGACTCCAGCCACCACCTGGCCGCGGCCATCGGCGACGACCGGGTCGAGCGCTGGCTCGACCTCGGCGCCGGTCCGGCCGTGCTGCCGCTGCTGCGGCCGGGCCGGGCCACCCACGTGCTGGGGCTCGAGCTCGGCGCGCGCGCGGTCGCGCTCGGCCGGATCGGGCTGGCGCTGTCGGCCGCCCGCGGCGTCGAGCTGACCGTGGCCGACCTGTGCGCACACGCCCTGCCCGGCGTGCCCCCGGGCCGGTTCGAGCGGGTCACGTTCAACCCGCCGATGCCGATCGGCGCGGACGGCGCCACCGCGCCGGGACCCGGCCACCGCGTCAGCACCCGCGGCGAGCGGGTGATCGCCGCCGGCCTGGCCCACGCCGGCCGGGCCTGCGCCGTCGGCGGCGAGGTGCTGGTGCACCTGGCCTGGACCCGAGCGACCCGCGCGCTCGTCGCCGCCCTGCCCGGCGCGGTCACCGCGCTGTGTTACGGCGAGGCTGCGGCGACCTTCGCGCTGCTGCGCTGGCACCCGCACCGCCGCGGTCGCGCCGTGCGCGAGCACACCGCCGCGCTCACCCCGGCGCGGCCCCACCTGGGCCGGGCCGATCTCGACGCAGCCGACGCCACCGGGGCCGGATCGACGTGAACTCGGACGGACTTGCCGCTACCGTCGGCCGGCCGATGCGGATCCTGTTGCTGCTGCTGCTGGGGCTGGTCGCGCTGACCAGCTGCCGCCGCGCCGCGCCGGCGCCGATCGCCGCGGCGGCCGACCCGACCCGGTTCCCGCACCAGCGCCACCTGGCGCTGGCGTGCGGCGCCTGCCATGACGACGCGACCGGCACGCACGCCGGCGCGCCGGCCCGGCCCGGTCGCGATCACGCGCCGTGCGACGACGGCCGCTGCCACCAGGACGCGTTCCTGCAGCCACCCGGCCCGCTGTGCGGGGTGTGCCACACCCGGATCGACGTCGGCGTCGGCGTCAGCCCGCTGCGGCCGTACCCGCGCATCGACAGCGACCGCCGGCTGCCGGCGCGGTTCTCGCACCGCCGGCACCTCGACCGCGCGGCCATGGACGATGCCGTCGGGTTCCACGTCGCCTGCACCGACTGCCACCCGGTCGGAGACGATCCGGCCGGCCCGGCGCTGGCCGACCACGCCGCGTGCGCGCGCTGCCACGCCGCCGAGGCCGCGCCGCCGGGCGCGCCGCCGATGTCGGCCTGTGGTCGCTGCCACGACGCCGATGGCGGCCGCGCGCCGCGCCGGCGCCGCCTGCTCATCCGCGCCGATCTCCGCTTCGACCACCGCAGCCACCAGGTCGACCTCACCGGCGCCGCCATCGGCTGCGCCAGCTGCCACCCGGCCTCGGCCGACGCGACCGGTCGGGCCGACCACGCGGTGCCCTCGGTCGCCGCCTGCGTCGCCTGCCACGACGACCAGAAGCGCGCGCCGGCGACCATGGCCATGCGCGCGTGCGCGACCTGCCACCGCCTGCAGGGCGTCGGCGGCGGGTCGCTGGCCCAGCTCGGCACCATCGCCCCGCGCAACCACCTGCCCGGCACCGAGCGACCGGTCGATCACACGCTCGCGTTCCGGCGCGACCACGGCGACGAGGCCAAGGCCGACGCCCGCCGCTGCGGCGGCTGCCACACCGAGCGGTCGGGCAGCCCGATCGACACCTGCGACGAGTGCCACCAGGTGATGCGCCCGAGTGACCACGTCATCACCTGGCGCGAGCTCGACCACGGCGGCGACGCGCTGGCCCAGGGCGAGCGCTGCGCGACCTGCCACGTCGCCGACTACTGCGTGGCCTGCCACGCTCAGCCGCCCCGCTCGCACCTGCCGCGCGGCACGTTCGCCGGGCGCGAGCACGGCGACCAGGCCCGCCTCAACCTGCGGGCGTGTACGACCTGCCACCAGCCCGACCGCGACTGCAGCCCGTGCCACGTGGCCGCTGGCAGGGCGCCATGACCGGGCCGGCGTGGCGGCGCGGCGCCGTCGTCGTCGGCGCGCTCGCGATCGTGGGCGCGGCCGCGAGCGTCAGCCCCGGCGCGCGGGCCGAGCCGGTCGATCTGCGCTGGCGCCCGGGCGCGCCGCCGCGCCACCTGCGCATGCGCCGCGCCCTGGCCGCCGCCCCGCCCGCGTCGGCGGCGACCACGCCGACCACGGCGGCCGCAGCCGCCGCGCCGACCGCGCCGGTGCGGGACGCGGTCGCGACCCGTCCCGGGCGTGGCGGCGAACCCGACGAGGCGCCGCGCCGGCCGCGTGGGCAGAAGGTGTCGTTCCGGGTCGACCTCGGCTTCGCCGTCGACGGCGCCGCGCCATCGGGCCGGCGCGGCCTGGCCGGTGACGCCTTGACCGATCTCGACTACCAGGCCGCGCGAGCGTTCGGGTACGGCAACGTCTTCGCCAGCACCCAGGGCCTGCTGGCCTCGTCGCTGTCGAGCTACCTGTCGATGGGCTTCCGCATCACGCCGGCGCTGCAAGCGACCGCGCCCCTGGTCAGCGCCCTCGACGGCACCGACGACCTGCAGATCCGGGCCGGCTGGGTCGACGCCACCGGCGTGTTCGAGGGCCGCCTGCTCGCGCCCCTGCGGCTGCGCGCCGGGCGGATGTACGTGTACGGGCCGCAGCCGGTCCACCTCGACGGCACCATGGCCAGCTGGCAGCGCGGCGCCCTGACCTTGACCGCGTTCGCCGGCCAGCGCGTGGCCGACTTCGAGCCCAACGCCATCGAGCTCGGGCACGCCGCGGTCGCCGTGAGCGGCACCAGCGCGGCCCTCGACCTGGCGGCCTGGCGCGGCATCCCGGCCAGCCTGGCGGTGGCCTCGACCCGGGTCGGGCAGCGCGACGTCGGCGACCTGCAGCTGGCGTACCGCCGCTCGCGCCGGCTGTCGATCGCCCTCGGCGTGCGCACCCTCGACGCCCGCCTCAGCAACGAGCGGATCCGCGTCCGCTCACGCCTGTCGCCGGTGACCCACCTGGTGTTCGAGGTGCAGCACCGCCAGGCCAGCGACTGGCGCTACGACGCCGCCTTCGTCGACGAGTCCGATCCGGCGGCGCCGCGGCGCTACCTCGAGCTGGGGCCGACCCCGCACCAGGCGCTGGGTGCGATCCGCGCCGGCACCGTCCTGCTCGACAACATCGACCTCGCGGTGCGGATCGCCGGCGCGGCCGACCTGACCGACGGCAGCGGGCCGCGGCCGACGCCGGCGACCCGGTGGGCCGAGGCCGGCGGCGCGCTCGAGGTGCGGCTGCGACGGTCGCTGTCGGTCGGCCTTCACACCTCGGTGCGCGACTACGAGCTGACCGACTCGGTGCCGGTGGTCGACGTCGGCGACGTGGCGCAGGCCCTGCCGCTCGACCCGAGCGCGGCCGGCGCCGAGATCTTCGCCGAGGGAGGCCTGTCGCTGCGGGTCTCGCTCGGGGCCCGCCGGTTCTCCGCCGCGGCCGAGATCTACGGCCGCCGGACCCGCTACGCCGACCAGTACCGCGAGGACACGCCCGGCGTCGGCGACGAGCTCGACCGCGTCGACGATCACGGCGGCGGCCGCTTCGCCCTCGACGCCTGGGTCAACACCCGCCTGCGCCTCGGCCTGGCCTACGAGCTGTCGACGGCGCTGGCCCGCAGCCCGGAGATCAACGGCTTCAAGAGCCTGCGCGTCGTCGCCGAGGGCAGCTTCTGATGCGGACGCGGCGGATGGCGTGGGCCGGCCCGGGCGCGCGTGGACGCGGCGCCCGCGCCGTCGCCGCCTCGGTCGCGATCGCGGTCGTGATCGCCGTCGCCGTCGCCACCGCCGTCGCCGCGCCGCCGGCCCCGCCGGTGCAGGCACCGCCAGCCACGGGCTTCGACCACGCCCGCCACGATCGCACGCTGGTGGTCAGCGGCGGCGACACCGTCGCCTGCGCGCGTTGCCACGGCAGCGGCGGTCTGGCCCGGCCCGGCCACGCCGCCTGCTTCGCCGGCTGTCACCTGCCCGCGCCGACCCGGGGCGAGCGCCTGCCCGCGCCGGCGACCGATCCGGGCCGGCCCAGCCGCCACGGGGTGTGCGTCAGCTGCCACCCGACCGGCCCCGGCCAGCGCGCCGGCGCGACCGCCGCGCTGCGCGAGGGCCCCGACCGCGACTGGAGCATCACCATGAGCCACGCCGGCCACCGCGCCGCGTCGTGCGTCGAGTGCCACGCCGCCCAGGCGGCGGCGAAGGTGCGCCCGCCGGCCCGCCCCCACGCGCGTTGCGCGACCTGCCACGACGGCGCCCCGGCGTTCGCGCTCGAGGGCGGCTGCGATCGCTGCCACGTCGCCGCCGCCGACGCCTCGGCCGGCCGCGGCCCGCGCCTGCGAACCGGGCTGCTCGCCGTCACGCCGCGCTTCGACCACCGGCGCCATGGCCGGGCCGCCAAGGCCGAAGCCGTGGCGTGCGATCGCTGCCACCCCCAGGTCGCGACCGCCGACGGCGCCGACCTGCCCGCCCCGAGCGCGGCCGACTGCGCCTCCTGCCACGATGGGCGCGCCGCCTTCTCGACCACCGGGCCGTGCCGGTCGTGCCACCGCGATCCGGCCGACGCGCGCTACCCGGTGGCGCGCCCGGCCGCGCGCTTCGACCACGATCGCCACGCCCCGCGCCTCGGCGGCGCCGCCTGCACCAGCTGCCACCGGCCGGGCGCCAGCGCCACCGTGAGCTCGGTCGGCCACGGGGCGTGCGCCGAGGCCGGCTGCCACCAGGCCGACTTCGGCGCGCGCAGCCCCACCACCTGCGGCGCCTGCCACGCCTCGGCCGAGCCGTGGCGCCCGCTGGTGGTCGACGTGCCACCACCGGCGCGGTCACAGCACGGCGTGATCCTGCCGCACGCGCGTCACCCGGCGCCGTGCGACAGCTGCCACCTCCGCTCGCCGGCGGGCGAGCTGCGCCTGGTCCGGGGACACCTCGCCTGCGCCAGCGCCGGGTGCCACGACACCCTGGGGGGGCCCGCGCCGACGCTCGACCGGTGCGAGGCGTGTCACCGCGGTCGGGAGCAGCGCGAGCACGCGCAGCGGCGGCGGGCCGCGCCGTGGTCGGTCCGGACCCGATTCCGGCACGGGCCCCACGCCCATGACCCGCGCAGCGGGGCCGCGCTGCCGTGCGCGACCTGCCACGTCGGCCTGGACGCCGCCCGTGGCCTGGCCGACCTGCCGGCGCCGACCAAGGCGACGTGTGCGCCGTGCCACGACGGCGCCATCGCGTTCAAGCTGACCGGCCCGGCGTGTGAGCGGTGCCATGGCCGGTGACGCCCCCGACCGGCCCGACCGGCCGCGCCGTCACCTGCTGGTGGCGGCGGCGGCCTGCGTCGGTTTCTGCCTCGGTCTGACCCTGTGCGACTACGGCGGCTGGCCGCGGGTGATCTACCAGCCCTACCAGCACACCTGGTCGATCGGCGCCGAGCCACCGCCGGGTGTCGCCATGTTGTTCTTCGGCACGCTGCTGTGGGCGCTGGCGGCGGCGGTGCTGGCGGCCATGGTCACCGCCGTCGGCCTGCGCGGCTGGCGCCGACCGATCGCGTCGCGGGTGGTGTGGCTGGCCACGGCCTGGGCCGGCACCGCGCTGCTGCTCGCCGCCGGGTACTTCCTGTGGAGCCTGTTCCCGTTCTAGCAGGACGCTGAAGAAGCAGCCTGCTAGTGGATGACGATGCCGCGCGGGAACGGGCCGAGCCCGCCGCCGCCGGTCGCGCCGGTCGCGCCGCCCTCGACCTCACGCACCGTGAGCGCCACCAGCTGCGCCAGCACCGCGTCATCGACCAGCGAGCCGCGGTCGGGGATGGTGAGGGCGCCGCTGCGCAGCTCGGGCTGAAACAGGATGGCCTGGCCGGCGCCGTTGTAGCCGAGCTGGACCATGGCGTCGGGCTCGAACTTCACGCACTGCTTGGCGCAGCAGTGGAACGGCGAGCCGACCCGGTAGAACCCCTCGCGCGGCAGCGGATGCAGCCCGGCGCCGTCGAAGTCGGCCGGCGCGGTGGTGCCGCGTGCGGCGAAGTGGGCGCGGTTGTGGTTCCAGCGATCGGGCAGGTACATGCCCGGCCCGGGATCACCGTGGTTGTGGAAGTAGATCAACCGGCCGGCCGGCACGCCGGCGATCTCGGCGGTCGTCCGGTACAGTCCACACGGGGGGAGGGGCGCCTGCGACATCGCCCCAGCATGGCGCCAGCCGGGGCGAATTGCGAGCCAGGCGCCGGACGGATCGCATCGTCCAGCCTGTCACTATTTTCTCGCCAATTGTTCTTGTTTCGCCCTGTACAAGGCTTAGCCGAGATGGTTTAAATCTTCCCGTTGCCACCATAACGGCAACTACAGGAGATTCACCGTGGCCCACTCGCCCGCCCCCACCGCCCCCGGCCTGCGTTCGTTCCTCGAGATCCCGTACGACGAGCTCGAAGAGCTCAACCTCGAGGCCAAGCAGCAGCGGCTGGCGCGCAGCAAGGGCGACAAGATCCGCGAGCAGCGGATGAAGTACCTGCACGACGAGAAGCGCATCAAGGCGGTCACCGTGTGCTTCACCGACCTCGAGGGTCGGATGCACATGCTCGACTACGACAAGAAGTTCCTGCTCGCCAGCGCCGACAACCTGACCTTCGACGGCAGCTCGATCCGCGGGTTCTCGGCCCAGCAGGAGTCCGACCTCCGCCTCGGCATCGACTGGCCGGCGTTCTACTGGCTGCCGTCCGACGTGTTCGGCCCCGGCAAGGTGCTGGTGTTCTCCGAGGTGCTCGAGCGCGACGGCTCGCCGTACGCGGCCGACCTGCGCGGCATGCTCAAGGCCTACACCGACGCCATGTACGGCAAGGACGGCACGGTGTGCAACGTCGCGCACGAGATCGAGGGCTTCCTGTTCAAGGGCCGCGACGCCGAGCGCCACTACCACGAGACCGGCGCGTTCGACTTCCTGTCGACCGGCGGCTACTACCACTCGCTGCCGGGCGACGCCCTGCGCCAGTTCATCGACCACTCGGCCGAGGCGCAGCGGGCCATGGGTTTCGAGAACGAGAAGGACCACCCCGAGGTGGCGCCGTCGCAGTTCGAGATGAACTTCAAGTACGCCGACGCCGTGGTCGGTGCCGACCAGGTCCAGCTGTACAAGCTGCTGGCGCGCCAGGTCGCCAGCCAGCAGGGCATGACGGCCTCGTTCCTGCCCAAGCCGGTCACCGGCGTCAACGGCAACGGCATGCACACCAACCTGTCGCTGGCCAAGAAGGGCGTCAATCTATTCCACGACAAGAAGGGTCAGGACGGCCTGTCCAAGGCCGGCTGGGACTTCATCGGCCGCATCCTGGCCTCGGCGCCCGACATCTGCCTGGCCCTCAACGCCTCGGTCAACGCCTACCGCCGGCTCGACCCGCACTTCGAGGCGCCCAACCAGATCAAGGCCTCGGCCATCGATCGCGGCTCGATGGTGCGGATCCCGCTCGGCAACGAGAAGTCGGCCCGCATCGAGGTGCGCAGCGTCGGCCCCGACGCCAACCCGTACATGTCCGTGTACACGATCCTGCGCACCGGGCTCGAGGGCCCCAAGGAAGCGGCCGACGACGGCAAGAAGTCGCGCACGCGCTTCCTGCCCGACAACGTGTACGACGCCATCCGCCTGTTCAAGGGCAGCGCCTTCAGCAAGAAGCTGTACGGCGAGGCGGTCCACACCAAGTACGCCGAGCTCAAGCAGGCCTCGGCCGACCGCTGCCCACGCGCGCTCGGGGCCCGGGTCAAGACCAACGAGATCCAGTTCCACCACGAGATCACCAACCAGTACCTCTGGTCGCAGTTCTGAGCGGCGACGACGCCGGACCAGCGGACTGGCAGGATGCTGAAGAAGCATCCTGCTGGTCATCTCTGATCTCGCAGCCTGCTGAAGACCCGGCGCCCATCCCGTCGGCGAATGCCGCCGGCACGGGTCTTTCAGCAGCCTGCTAGGCGGCGCGGGCGGCGGCGACGAACGCGGCCACCCGCGCCGCGTCCTTGTGCCCCGGCGCCTGCTCGACGCCGGAGGCGACGTCGACCGCCCATGGCCGCGCCGCGGTGATGGCGGCGCCGACGTTGCCAGGGTGCAGGCCGCCGGCCAGCACGATCGGGGTGGCGGTCGCGGCCACCGCGGCGGCGGCCAGCGCCCAGTCGAAGCCGCGGCCCGAGCCACCCCGGCCCGGGCTGGGTGCGTCGAGCACCAGCGCGTCGACCGGCCACGCCGCCAGCGCCGCCGGCGCCACGTCGGCCGGCCCGGCCACCGCCAGCGCGCGCCACAGCGCGACCGTCGTCGGCAGCGCCGCGCGCACCGCCGCGACCTGCGCGACCGTCTCGTCGCCGTGCAGCTGGACCACGTCGGCGCCGCAGCGCGCGGCCGCGGCGACCAGCTCGGCCAGCCCGGCGTCGACGAACAGCAGCACGACCTGGAGCGGCCCATGCCCGGCTGGTCGGGGTGCGGCCCGGGCCGCCGCCGCCAGCGCCGCCGCCACGCCCGGCGTCACCCCCCGCTTGCTGCCCGACCACAGGTTGAGCCCGACGAAGTCGGCCCCGGCCGCGGCCACCACCTCGACGTCGTCGACCCGGGTCAGGCCGCAGATCTTGGTGCGGACGAGCGCCATCGTCACCCGCCGCGATCTGGCTCGCCGCGCAGCGCGGCCAGGGCCTGCCCGGGCGAGGGCGCCCGCATCAGGCTCTCGCCGACCAGCACGGCGTGGGCGCCGGCCGCGCCGAGCCGGGCCACGTCGGCGGCGGTGCGGATGCCGCTCTCGGCCACCAGCACCACCCCGGGCGGCACCCGCGGCGCCAGCGCCGCGGTCAGCTCCAGGTCCAGCACGAACGTGGCCAGGTTGCGGTGGTTGACCCCGACCAGGCCGGCCCCCGCCGTGAGGGCGCGCTCGAGCTCGGCCGCGTCGTGGACCTCGACCAGCGCGTCCATGCCGAGATCGGCGGCGCACGCGATCAGCTCGGCCAGGTCGGGGCCGACGCCGTGCCCGGCGGCGCCAGCGTCGGGCAACGCGGCGGCGATGAGCAGCACCGCGTCGGCGCCGGCCGCGCGCGCCTCGGTGATCTGATCACACGCGATGAGGAAGTCCTTGCGCAGGATCGGCACGTCGACCGCCATGCGCGCCTCGGCCAGGAACGCGAGGTCGCCGGCGAAGAAGTCGCGGTCGGTCAGGACCGACAGCGCGGCCGCGCCGTGCAGGGCGTAGTCGCGCGCGACCTCGGCCGGGATGGCGTCGGGCCGGATCGGCCCGGCCGACGGCGACGCCCGCTTGATCTCGGCCAGGATGCGCACCGGCTGGTCCGGGCCACGCCGCAGCGCCGCCGCCAGCGAGCGCGCCGGCGGCGCCTCGTTCGCGCGGGCCGCCAGCTCGAGCGGCGTCAACGCCGCGCGCAGCGTCGCCAGCTCCTCTCGCTTGCGGGCGACGATGCGGCCCAGGATGCCGGTCGGCGCGGCCGCGCTCACGCCGGCTCCGCCTCGACGTGCGACGCGTTGACCCAGCGGGTCAGCACCGCGGCGGCGCGCCCATCCGCCAGCGCGGCGGCGGCCTGCGCCGCGCCGGCGCGCGGCTCCTCGGCCAGGCCACACGCCACCAGCGCGAGCGCCGCCTCCATCACCGCGGCGTTGGCGGCGGCGCGACGCGGCTGCCCCGGCCCGATGCCGTCGCCGGCCAGGACCTGGCGCAGGACGTGGGCGTTGCCGGCGGCGTCGCTGCCGGCCAGCCCGGCCGGATCGACCTCCTCGAGCCCGAAGCTGGCCGGCGTGAGCACGCTGCGCTCGACCCGACCTGCGTGCCACTGCGCGACCTCGGTCGGCCCGGCCACCGCGACCTCGTCGATGCCGCCGGCGCCGTGTACGACGAAGACCCGGCGCGCGCCGAGCTGCCCGAGCGCGGCCGCGACCGGCTCGCACCAGCGCGCGTCGAACACGCCGATGACCTGGTGCGCGACCTGGGCCGGGTTGGTCATCGGCCCGAGCAGGTTGAACAGGGTGCGCACGCCGAGCTCGCGCCGCGGCCCCGCCGCGTGCCGGGTCGCGGCGTGGAAGCGGGGCGCGAACGCGAAGCCGATGCCAGCGCGGGTCAGGCAGCGGGCGACCGCGGCCGGCGCCAGGTCGATGCGCACGCCGAGGGCCTCGAGCACGTCGGCCGAGCCGGCCCGCGAGGTCAGCGCCCGGTTGCCGTGTTTGGCGACCACGGCGCCGGCGCCCGCAGCGACGATGGCCGCCAGGGTCGACACGTTGATGCTGCCGGTGCCGTCGCCGCCGGTGCCGCAGGTGTCGACCGCACGCGCCGGATCGGGGCACGGCAGCGGCTCGGCCCGGGCCCGCATCGCTCGCGCCGCGCCGGCCAGCTCGGACGCGGTCTCGCCGCGCATGCGCAGCGCCACCAGCAGCCCGCCGATCTGCGCCGGGCTGGCGCCGCCGTCCATGATCTCGGCGAAGACCTCGGCCATGACGTCGGCCGCGAGCTGCTCGCCGGCGATGACTCGGGCCAGCGCGGAGCGGGTCAGCGGCCCGGCCGGGGTGCTCATCGCCCGGACCCCGGCCCGGCCGGGGCGGGCGATCCCGGCGGCTCGCTCGCCCCGCTGGCCCGGGCCGCGGCCGCGCGCGCCGCCGGCGACAGCGTCATGCCGGCCATGGTCAGGAAGTTGGCCAGCAGCTGCTTGCCGACGGTGGTGAGGATCGACTCCGGGTGGAACTGCACGCCCTCGAGGACGGCCGGGCCCCCGGCGAAGCCGCGGTGGCGCACGCCCATGATCTCGTCCTCCCACGTCTTGGCGCTGACCTCGAGCGCATCGGGCATCGACCCCGGCTCGATCACCAGCGAGTGGTAGCGGGTGGCGACGAACGGGTTGGCCACGCCGGCGTACAGGCCGCGATCGTCGTGAAAGACCTTGGAGGTCTTGCCGTGCATCAGGCGCGGCGCGCGCACGACCCGGCCGCCGAAGGCCTGGCCGATGCACTGGTGGCCCAGGCACACGCCGAGGAGCGGGATCACGCCGGCGAAGCGGCGGATGACGTCGAGCGAGATGCCGGCCTCGTTGGGTGTACACGGCCCGGGCGACACCACGATCTGGTCGGGCCGCAGGGCGGCGACGGCGTCGACCGTGAGCGCGTCGTTGCGCTCGACCCGGACGTCGCAGCCGAGCTCGCCGAAGTACTGGGCCAGGTTCCAGGTGAACGAGTCGTAGTTGTCGATCAGCAGCAGCATGTCAGCTCCGGTCCTCGCCCCGCGTCCGCGCCATCTCGACCGCGCGCAGCACCGCGCGCGCCTTGTTCAGGGTCTCCTGGTGCTCGGCCTCGGGATCGGAGTCGGCCACCACCCCGGCCCCGGCCTGGACATAGATCACGTCGTCGACGGTGACCAGGGTGCGGATGGCGATGGCCAGGTCGAGGTTGCCGGTGTACGAGACGTAGCCGACGGCGCCGCCGTACAGCCCGCGCTGGTGCGGCTCGAGCTCGTCGATGATCTCCATCGCCCGGATCTTGGGGGCGCCCGACAGCGTGCCGGCCGGGAACGCGGCGCGCAGCACGTCGACCCAGGTCTTGCCCGCGGCCAGCTCGCCCTCGACGTGCGAGGTCAGGTGCATCACGTGCGAGTAGCGCTCGACCACCATCTGCTCGGTGACCCGGACCGTGCCGGTGGCGGCGACCCGGCCGACGTCGTTGCGGCCGAGATCGATCAGCATCAGGTGCTCGGCCAGCTCCTTGGGGTCACGCCGCAGCTCGGCCGCCAGCTGCTCGTCGGCGCTGGCGCTGTGGCCGCGCGGCCGGGTCCCGGCGATGGGCCGGACCTCGACCTTGCCGTCGCTGAGCCGGACCAGCGTCTCGGGGGAGGCGCCGGTGACCCGGGCCGGCGCGAACTCGAGGTGGAACATGTACGGCGACGGGTTGATCACCCGCAGCGCGCGGTACACGTCGAGCGGCTCGACCCCGGCCCGCGGCGCCGCCAGGCGCTGCGACAGCACCACCTGGAAGGCGTCGCCGGCCAGGATGTACTCCTTGATCTGACCGACCGCGGCGACGAAGGCGTCGTGCCCGAACGACGAACGCGGCGTGGTCGCCTCGGCCCCGGCCCCGGCGATCGTCCCGTCGGGCCCGGGCGGCTCGAGCGCCGGCAGCGGCGCGCGCGCCGTGCGCAGGCGGGCGACCACCGCGTCGATGCGCTCGCACGCGCGGGCGTAGGCGCGCTCGGCCCGGTCCGGGCTCTTGACCTGCGCGGTCGCCACCACCTTGATGGTCTGGCGCAGGTTGTCGAAGATCACGACGGTGTCGGTCAGCACCATACACACCGCCGGCAGGGCGAGGTCGGGTCGAGCCCGGGCCGGCAGGTCCTCGAACGCCCGCACCGCGTCGTAGGCGATCCACCCGACCGCGCCGCCCCAGAAGCGCGGCAGGCCGGGCGTGGCCACCGGGGTCCACTCGCCCATGATCTCGGCCAGCGCGGCGCACGGATCGGCCACGTCCCAGCTCCCCTCCACCTCGTCGCCGCCGTCGCCGTGCCAGCGCACGTGGGCCCGGCCGGCGTCCCAGGTGAACACCGCGCGCGGCTCGACCCCGACGAACGAGTACGCGGCCCAGGTCTGGCCACCGACGACCGACTCGAGCAGGAAGCTCCACGGCCCGGCCCCGAGCGCGGCGTAGGCCGACACCGGCGTGTCGCCGTCGGCCAGCAGCTCGCGATAGACCGGGATGAGCGTGCCCCGGGTCGCGGCGCGGCGGAAGTCGTCGAGGCTGGGCTGGTACATCGCCGCCGCGCAGTGTAGCAGCAGCGCGCCGGGGCCGACCCGGGCGTGACCACCGACGATCTGCTAGCGTGCGCCCATGTTCCGCGACGCCCACGCCGCCCTGTCCGCCACCGACCCCGACCTGGCCGAGCTGCTGCTGACCGAGGAGCGGCGCCAGCGCGACAAGATCCGCATGATCGCCTCGGAGAACTACGTGTCGGCCGCGGTGCTGGCGGCGACCGGCAGCGTCCTCACCAACAAGTACTCCGAGGGCTACCCCGGCAAGCGCTACTACGAGGGCCAGCAGGTCATCGATCAGGTCGAGCAGCTGTGTATCGACCGGGCCCGCGACCTGTTCGCGGCCGAACACGCCAACGTGCAGCCGTACTCGGGCTCGCCGGCCAACCTGGCCGTGTACTTCGCCTTCCTGAGGCCGGGCGACACGGTCATGGGCCTGGGCCTGCCCGCCGGCGGCCACCTCACCCACGGCTGGAGCGTGTCGATCACCGGCAGCTACTTCCGCGCCGTGCAGTACGGCGTGCGGCGCGACACCCACCGCATCGACCTCGACGAGGTCCGCGCCCTGGCCCTGGCCGAGAAGCCCAAGCTGCTGTTCGCCGGCGGCACCGCGGTGCCCCGCACCATCGACTTCGCCGCCTACGCCGAGATCGCGCGCGAGGTCGGCGCCATCTTCGTGGCCGACATCGCCCACATCTCGGGCCTGGTCGCCGCCGGGGTCCATCCGTCGCCGGTGCCGCACGCCGACGTGGTGTCGACCACCACCCACAAGACCCTGCGCGGCCCGCGCGGCGGCATGCTGCTGTGCAAGGCGGCCCACGCCAAGGCCATCGACCGCGCCGTCTTCCCCGGCCTGCAGGGCGGCCCGCACAACCACACCACCGCCGCCCTCGCCGTGGCCCTGCGCGAGGCCAAGACCGAGGCGTTCCGGACCTACGCCGCGCAGATCGTCGTCAACGCCCGGGCCCTGGCCGCGGCCCTGATGGAGCGCGGCTTCGCGGTCATCACCGGCGGCACCGACAACCACCTCATCCTGGCCGATCTCACCAGCAAGAACGTGTCGGGCAAGATCGCCGCGCGCGCGCTCGACGAGGCCGGCCTGGTCCTCAACTACAACAGCGTGCCGTTCGATCCGCGCAAGCCGTTCGATCCGTCGGGCATCCGCCTCGGCACCCCGGCCATCACCAGCCGCGGCATGGGCGTGGCCGAGATGGGCCAGATCGCGGCGTGGATGGACGCGGTCGTGACCCGGCCCGCCGACACCACCCTTGGGGCCCGCATCGCCGGCGAGGTGCGCGAGCTGTGCGCCCGCTTCCCCGCCCCCGGCATCCTGCTGTAGCCATGACCGTGCCTCGAGCCTGCACTGCGCGCGCGCCGTCGGTCGGCGCCGTCGCGGTGCTCGTCGCCTGCAGCGGTGGCCCGGGCGCGCCGCCCCCCGACGCCACCACCCTCGACGCGTTTCGCGCCGATGCGCCCCCGCCGGGGCAGCCGCACTTCGACGTCGGCCCGCGCCGCGGCCGGATCGAGGTGATGGAGGTGCGCGGGCCCACCGGGCAGCCGGGCCAGGCCGAGCTGCAGGCGGTGCTGGCCGCGCAGCCGACCGTGGCGCAGTTCGTGTTCTACGCCCGCATCGGCGTGATGCACTGGCAGGCCGAGACCGCCCGGGTCGGCGAGTGCCGCCTGCTCGAGCCGAGGCTGGCGTTCTGCACCATCTGCGACGGGCTGTGCGTGGCGACCGAGGTGTGCGAGCCCTACCCCACCTACGGCCGGGCGGGTGACCTGACCTTCACCGGCGTGCGCGCGGGGCCGTTCACGCTGACCCAGGCGTCCGGCGTCGACCCGACCTGGTACGCATCGCAGGGCGAGCTCGGCACCGATGCGTTCGCGCCCGACGCCACCATCACCGTGCGCGCGCCCGGCGACACCGTGCCCGCGCTGGAGGTATCGGCCGGCGCCGTGCCGCCGCTGGCCGACCAGCTGCCCGAGACCCTCGAGCTGACCGACACCACCGACCTCCGCGTGGCGTGGACGCCGACCGACGGCGACGCCCGGGTCCGGCTGCGCCTGAACTCGAACAACGCCGGCCATGGCCAGCCCTACCTGGCCGTCATCGAGTGTGACTCGCCGGACGACGGCGAGATCGTCATCGACCGCAGCCTGGTCGAGGCCTTCCCCTCCACGTTCGAGATGGGAGCCTGCGAGGGCAGCGACTGCCCGCCGTCGACCTTGACCCGCTACCGCAGCGGCAGCGCCGACGTCGCCGGCGCGGTGGTCGACCTGGTGGTCGGATCGCGGCGCGACTTCTGGATCCTCCGGCGCTAGGAGTCCGACCCCGTAGCGACTTCGGATCGCCCCGGGGTCGGCCTTCGGCCTCGCGCTGTGGACAGGCGCCCGGCGAAGCCGGGCGTGAGGGCACTCGAGCCACGGCGACGGCGCCTGCCCACAGCGGTCTCCCCGGGGCTGTCGTGGCTCCCCCAACCGGATTCATTCGAATCCGTCCCTGACCCCACCCGGCGAAGCCGGGTGTCAGGGTCCGCATGTCCAGGCCCGGGCGGACTGCTGTGGGCAGGCGCTGCCCCTCTCCACGCCCTTGTCCACCCGCGCCACGCCCTGCGCCTGTCCACAGCAGGAGGCTTCAGCCGACGCCCGGGCC
>JAGPCO010000021.1 GCA_018058095.1 Kofleriaceae bacterium | reverse complement strand
GTCCACCCCATCAGCACCTGGTCGTAGTACCGAACGCCGTAGTACCCGAGGCCACTGACCTCATCCTGGTACTTGTCGTTCATGCGCCGCCGATGCCCCACGACATCCGCGCCGGTCGCCTCGACCACCTCGGCGTACGGCCCATAGGTGAACGCGGTGTTCACCGCGCCACTCGTCGCCACCGCCACCAGCGTCGACCCACCCAGGCCGTGGAACTGGTGCTCGTACGTGGTGCGGTCCTTGACCCGCGCCAGCACGGTGACCATGGTCACGTGCGCGAACGTCTCGAGTACCGCGCCGGCCGGTGAGAACTTGGCCTCCTGGTCGCCGACGAAGCGCCGCACCTCGGTCGCGGCGTCGCTGGCGTTGCGCTTGACGACCACGGTGCGCGCGCCGTCATACGTATAGAGGTAGTCCTCCTTGGCGGTCACGCTGGCGCCGACGCTCTTGACCACCCGCTTGAGCTGGTCGTCGCCGTCGTACAGGAAGGTCCAGGTCTCGCCGGTGGCCGGATACGTCCGCGTCTTGAGCCCGCCGTCCTGGTAGTAGGTGTACGTGGCCCAGTTGGTCCCGCCGCTCTTGAGCGCGCTCACCGCCTCGCGATCGACGCCGGAGTTGTACTCATAGGTCACGTTGCGGTTCTTGACCTCGCCGCCGGCCAGCGCCGTCGCCGTGATATTCGCCGTCGCGAACCGCCCCTGCGCGCCGAACGTGTACGTGCCGCTAAACACGCCGCCAGCGCCCGTCGTCGCCGACGTGAGCTGGTGGCGCGGGTCGTACGCGTAGTCGAAGATCCGCTCCGCCGTCGTCCCGATCTTGTGCTTGAGCTGCTTGGGATCGTCGGCGCCCCAGTAGGTCAGCTTCTGGTGCGCCACCAGCGTGGCCGCCGCGTCGCGCGACACCACCTGCTGGGTGATCCGCCCCAGCGTGTCGTACTGCCAGTCGCTCTGGATCTTGGTCATGGCCAGGCCCATGCCGGCCTGGTCGCTCAGCCGCCTGGTGACCAGCCCGGCCACGTTGCGGGTCTGCACGCCGAGCGTGACGTTGGGCAGCCCGGTCCGGATCAGCACGGTGTGCAGCGGCAGTCCGCGGTCGTCGTACTGCGTCGTCGACCGCGAGTACGTCTGGCCGCCGTTGTCGTCGTAGTAGATGGTCGACCACGGCTGCCCGGTTGGCGTCTTCTCCTGCAGGAACGCCCGCATCGGCCGCTGCGCCGCGGTCGGCGGCGTGGCGTTGGCGGTGTAGTGCCCGGCCCAGGAGTACGTCGAGGAGTGCCGCCGGTTGCCGAACGAGTCGTAGTTGAAGATGTCGGAGTACACCGGCATCGTGGTCCCCGGCACGACCAGCGCGCTCGAGTACAGCCGGCCCTTGCGGTTGGTGCCCGCCACGTCCCACTGCAGCGTCCACGTGCCGATGCCCAGGTTGGCGCGGTCGGCGTCGAGGATGGCCCGCTGCGCGACGACCTTGCTGGTCATGCGGTCGAGCGCGTCGTAGACCATCGTCGTCGTCCACTTGGCCAGCTCCTGCGGCGTGGGCGCGCCCGGCACCGTCGCCTCGGGCGGCGCGACCTCCGACACGAGGTTGCCGTTCTTGTCGTAGACGAAGCTCCACTCGCGTGACGTCGCGCCGCCAATGCGCTTGACGTACAGCCGGCGCCCGGCCCAGTCGTGCGTCATCTGCGTTTCGACCAGGTTGTCGGCGCCTTCGAGCACCCGGACCACGGCGTCGCGCTCGTCGTATTCGTAGTAGGTCTTGGCCCAGCTAGCGCCGCTGATCGCACCCGCGCCGCCGCCAGGAGCGACGTTGGTTTGCTCGCTGACCTCGACCAACCGGCCGAAGGCGTCGCTGACCAGCCGGGTGCGGCCGGCCGCGCCCGCGCCGGAGCCGGCCACGTCGGTGCGAAACTCGA
The DNA here is from genome assembly GCA_018058095.1 of Kofleriaceae bacterium. Classification (GTDB taxonomy): domain Bacteria; phylum Myxococcota_A; class Polyangia; order Haliangiales; family Haliangiaceae; genus JABFXX01. The sequence continues at coordinate 67,964 of JAGPCO010000021.1, read as the reverse complement.
TGTTGGGCCCGTACGCGACGTCGACGCCGCTGCGCGCGCTCGGCGTCGTGTTGTCCGGCCGACGCATGCCGGTGGCGCGGCCGAGCGAGTCGAACGTGTACGCGAAGTCCACCGTCCCAGCCGTCGCCGCCGGCTTCGACGGGTCGGGCAGCGTCACCTTGATGAGCTTGCCATCGGTGTCGTAGTCGTAGCTGGTCACCGCGTCGAGCGAGCCGGCCTCCACCGTCGAGCTGATGGGCCGGCCGTGGCCATCGAGCAGCGTGCGGGTCTCGCTGTACCGCGTCTCGTTCCACTGGATGAGCTGGCGCGCGGTCACCAGGGCCTGCGTGGTGCAGCTCGAGGTGCCACACACCGGCTCGACGTAGCTCCAGGTCTTGGTCTTGGTGTCGACGTAGCTCCCGCTGCTCGAGTACGCGTCCCACTGCTCGAGCGGGCGGCCCAGGCCGTCGACCTTGGTGCGCACGCCGTCGCGGGTCGGTGCGCCGGGCAGGCAGCTGTTGTTCGCCACGCACGGCGACGGATTGATGCCGAGCTTCTGGGTCACCGCGCCGGTACCCGGCTCGGTAACCGTCGTGTACACGTGCCCGAGCTCGTTGGTCTCGTCGACGACGAAGCGCCAGCTCGGGTCGTAGGTGTAGCTCGTCGACGGCCCCGAGGTCTCGACCTGCCTCGGCTTCTTGCGCGAGGTGACCACGCCGATGCCGTTGACCACGTACTGCGTGGTCGCCGTCGTCGCGGCGTCAAAGTAGGCCTTCTGCTCCGTGACGTACTTGAACGCCGCGTCCCACGTGGCCTCGCTCTTCGCGAACACCGGCCCGCCCGGTCCGATCGTGCTCTCGCTGCCGATCGTACGCAGCCGGTACGCTGGCGGCGAGGCGGCGTCGTTGGTGTAGAGATACGTGAACGTCTGGGTCTGCCGGTCGTTGCCGTCGAACGGCGCCGACGGCCCACCGTCGATGACTCGGGTCGTGTCGGTCACCACCGCCAGGATGGGACCGGGCTGGTTGTCAGAGGCCTTGCCGCTGACCGCCGAGTGCGTCGTGACCGCGCTGGCCGGAGTCGCCAGGCACTGGCTCTGGGTCTGAGCCAGCACCACCCCCGTGTCAGAGATGCCGGTCGCGCACGTCAGCGCCGCCGTCCACAGCGGCAGCACGACCCACACCTTGTTCGAGAACAGGCTCACCTTCTGGTACTGCATGCGGGTGATCGACGTGGCCCGGGCGTCGACGCCGGGCGCCCCGGCCGTGCCGGCGGCGACCACCTGGTTCTCGGCGGCATACACGGTGGTCGTCACCTTCAGCCCGGTCGGGTCGAGCGGCGCCACGAAGGTGCCCGCGCCCACGCCGCTGCCCGTACGCGTCGCGCTGTAGTCGAACTCGTCGACGGTCACGCTGCCGCGCGGGCCGATGGCGCGCGTCTTCATGAAGCCGCGGAAACCGTGGTCCGCCACCTCGCCCTGGTCCGGGCCGTAGACCGGGTCGTGGTAGCGGTACTGCGTGCTGACCGTCGACGCCTCGAAGGCGTCGTGCTCGGTCAGCTGGGCCACCACCCAGCCCGCCCGCGGCATGTGGCGCCGGCGGTCCACGCCGATGTCCGAGGTCGGGCTCGGCAGCGGTGGCTGCAGCGTGTTGCCCTGCGTCACCACGGTTGCATCGGTCATCGAGGCGTAGGTCACGGTCGTCGTCGCGCCGCGGCCGTTGCGCACTCGCCACATCAGGCGCGGCGGCGTGCCGCCGACGGCGTGGCGACGCTGCACCGTCGACGTGCCATTGAAGTAGACCAGCTCGGTGACGCCATCGCCATCGAGGTCGATCACGTCGCTGCGTGTCTGCCAGGTCGGGCGCGGGTTGACTGGCGCCGGATCGGGCGTCAGCACCACCTCGTTGCGGATGGCCCTGCGGGTGTCGGACAGGAGCGTCGGGTCGCCCGAGACCACGGCGTGGCCGCTACCCGGCGCCATCCAGGTGCCGCCGACGTTCCAGAACACCATCGGCGTGGCGTTCTCGTCGGGGTTGCCGCTGGCATCGGCCAGCACCACGCGGTCGACCCGACCGTCGTGGTCGAGATCGAGCAGCCGCGTGGTGGCGTAGCGCGTGCCCTCGGCCAGCGTGTAGTCGGGCAGGTTCACGCTCTGCGGCTGGAAGGGGACGATCGGCTCCACTGGCGGGAACGAGAACGGCGTGGTGTCGGTGGTCGGCGCGCGGGTGACCGACGCGGTGAAGCCGTACCCTGATAGCGGCAACGCCAGCTGCGGGGTCGTCGAGTTCGGCACCACATGGCCTGCCGGCGTGCCGAACATTGCGCCCCACACAGTCGAGGTGGTCGAGAAGCGGTTGTGCAGGTGCTCGGCCAGGCCGTCGCCGTTGAGGTCCATCAGCTGGATCTCGCCGAAGGTCCGGTACCAGCGCGGCGCGGTCGAGCCGTTGCTGGGGTTCGCGGCGCTCTTCGACGGCGGCAGCCCCTTCCACGTCGCCATCGGGAACATGCGGTAGCTGCCGTCCGGCCAGCGCAGGAACCCGCCCTTGCCGTTACCGCGGAACACGCTCAGCGTTGAGTGCGCCATCGCCGGGTTCGACTCCACGCCGGCGCCAGGGGCGATGAGCGCCGCGTCGAGGTGGCCGTCGCCATCGACGTCCTGCACGACGTGCCAGCCGGACGAGAACCCGCCGACGCCCGGCCCGAAGGTCGAGGCGTCGCCGTCCTCGGACTCGAGCGGGATGGGCTGGTGCAGGATGTCGGGGTTGCCCTGCGCGCCGTTGTTGGTGAGCGAGGTCGCGCTCGGCAGGCCGCTCAGCTGGCCACCGACGTTCCGGTACACCATCCACGGATACCGGCCGCCGCACACCTGCAGCGGCTCGTGCTCGAAGGTGCCACAGCCCGGAACCCAGCCCTCCGGGTCGATGACGACGTCGCCGAGCTCTCGCGGCGGCCGGCCTACCGGCGACGTGTCACGGGCCATCGCGCGGTGGCACGGGATGCGCGGCGCCGCTTCGTAGCAGGCCTGGTACTGCGCGGCGCTGATGCCGCACACGGCCGGCGTCTCGTCGCAGGCGATGAGGCCCGTCATACAGGCGTCATCGAAGATCGGGCAGTCTCCGCCGGTGGGTGCCGGCGCGCACGTGCCGAAGTTGAAGACGGTCCCGGTCTCGTCGAAGTGCGCCGGGTCGAAGTGGATGGCGGCGACGAGATCCGTCAGGCCATCGCTGTCGATGTCCATCCACTTGTAGTTGAGGTACGTGCCGATCGTCGGCGCGTACGTGGTCCGGGGCGAGCCCACCCCGACATTTCCGATCGTCCCGAACCACTGCGTGCACGGGTCGCCCGGGTGGTCGTAGTTGTCGAGCTCGGTGCGCTGGAAGTTGAGCGCGCACACCTCCGTGGTCAGCTTGGTCGCGCTCTGGCCTTGCCACGGCAGCCGCGGCAGGTAGATCGGCGTTGACTCGGCGCCAAACCCGGTCCCGCCCTGGTTGCGCCGCCACGTGAAGCCGCAGTGCTGGCTGGTCGGCGCCGATGGCGTGCCGACCACCACCGCGCGCAGGAGGTCCTGCAGGCCGTCGCCGTCGAAGTCGAGCAGCATCTGGTCCTGCGGCGCCCAGTTCTGCGACTTCCATGGCCGACGGCTGCCCTCGGCCAGCGCCGTCATGCCGGTGATCGTCGTCGGCGCGCCGTTGCGCACGATGTTGGCGCTGCCGTAGTCGAAGGTCACCGCCGGAAGGATCACCAGGGGCTGGGCGGCGACGTTGGCGCCCCAGGCCCGCTCGGTGATCGACACCAGCTGGCGGTACGGCGAGAACAGCGCCGCCGAGCTGCACACCTCGGTGCTGGCGTCGTAGGCGAGGTCGATCTGCCGGGTGTGCTGGACCGTCTGCGCGGGGGTGGCCGGGTCGATGGCCTCGGCGGTGATCCGGGTCAGCCGGCGCGCGCCGTCGATCCAGCGCTCCTTGTAGTGGTAGCTGGACTGGGCGCCGATCGGCGTGTCGCCGCACGTCGTGACGGGGCTCCACGTCAGGGTCACGCGGGCGTGAGCCCGGACGTTCTGCCCCTTGTTGCTGGTGTAGTCGATGCCGCCCAAGAGGTACTCGTTGCCGCCCTTGCCGTCGAGGTCCGTGTGGAACGTCCAGCGGTACTCGACCTCGTTTCCGAAGGCGTCGATCGAGCGCGTCAGCGGCATCCGGCTCTCGGTCGGGCCCTCGAAGTAGTGGATGGTGCCGCTGGTCTCGAGCACCCGCCACCCACCGGGCTCGCCGCCGGGCCCGGGCAGCAGGCGCTGGTAGCGCGCGAACGACGCGTCGCCCTGGGCCCGGTACGACAGCAGCACGTCGGCGCTCGCCGGCTCCGTGACCTTGACGAGCTCGCGTCCGCCGGCCAGCGTCGACACGAAGCAGGTCAGCTCGGGCGGCGGCGGATCGGCCTCCTCGATGCTGACCACCGGGTACTGGCTCGCGCCACAGCCGGTGTCGACCTTGATCTCCGGCACCGACAGCGACCAACCGGCGGCGAGGCCGCCATAGATGGCGCCCTGGCTCGAATAGCTCAGGCTCAGCGACGGAGCCATGTCCAGACGTCCGCTCGGGGCCGTGATCGGGTACGTGTACGAGAAGGCGCCGGTCTGGGTGGAGACGTTGGCGTCGCCGTCGGCGATGGCCTCGGCCTTGGGTGGGTCCGAGCCCAGCGCCGGCGCCGGGCTGGTCTGGATGTCGGCCGGCGCGGCCGAGGTGGGCAGCGCATGCACGAGGGTGAGCGCCATGGCCAGCGCGAGCAGCCGGGTGGCGTGGCGGTGGCGAGGCCGCGCGGAGCGAGCATGCCGCTTCATGGCGTCACCTCCGCCGTCGCCGTGGCGGGTGTGCAGGCGGCCAGCTCCGCGCTGGTCTTCGCCCGCGTCATGCAGTCGAGCGCGACGTCGTCGCCGCCGTCCTCGCACTGGCGCAGGAAGCGGTCGCCGACCGCGGCCTTCATCGCCGCCAGGTGCGCGGCGCGATCGGGCGCGCCCGGATCGACCTGGAGTTCGACAGCGCGGTCGACGGCGCGCTCGCAGCGAGCCCGCCGCGTGTCGGCGCCGATATCCTCGGCGGGGCGGTCGTCGCCACCGCATGCGACCAGCAGCAGGGCCGCGGTCACGGCCCGCACCAGCGGGCTAACTGTGGGGGGGGGATTGGAGATTCTGGCGATACATGACGCGGCTCCCGGCGAGGTCGACGCGACTGGACCCATGAGGCAGTCCCCGCGCCGCCCAGGTAGAGCGGCGAGGCCAGTTCATGTTCCCGAGTTTCTGCACTCGCTCGTCGTTTTCTTGGGTGAAGCTGGGTCAAGCGCTCCATTTCGCGAGGTGGCTCGCGCCTTGCTGCTGCGCCCTGCATGCAGCTCGAGTTCGATCGCGGCACGGTCATCATCCGACCGGGCGCCAGCCCCACGAGCGTCGCCGACCTCCCCGGAATCCGCTGGGATTCGCGAGTCCGGGTGTGGCGCGCCCCGGCCCGCTTCCAGGCCGCGATCGTGTCCGAGCTGCGGGCGCGTGGCGTCCGGTTCGTGGACCGCGTTGGCCGACGGATGGACGGCGTGTCCTCGACCTGGTGCCCGGCCGAGCAGCTGGCGCTGCGCGACTACCAGCGCGACGCGGTGCAGGCGTGGCTGGCGGCCGGCCAGCGCGGGCTCATCGTGCTGCCGACCGGCGCCGGCAAGACCCGGGTGGCGATCGCCGCCATGCGCGCGCTGGCCCGGCCGACGCTGTGCCTGGCGCCGACGCGGATCCTGGTCGAGCAGTGGCGCACGACGCTGGCCGGCTTCTATGGCGGCCCGGTCGGGCAGCTCGGCGACGGCGTGCACGATCTCCAGGCGGTCACCGTCGCCACCCTGGCCTCCGCCTACCAGTGGATGGGGCGCATCGGCGACCAGTTCGGCCTGCTGGTGGTCGACGAGGTGCACCACCTCGGCCACGGCCTGTACGAGGAGATCCTCGACATGACGACCGCGCCGGCCCGCCTGGGCCTGACGGCCACGCCGCCCGGCGCGACCGGGGCCGCAGCGCTGGCCGAGCTGGTCGGCCCGGTGGTGTTCTCGCGCACGGTGGCCGACCTGGCCGGCACGGCGCTGGCGCCGTTCGAGCTGGTCCCGGTGCCGGTCGCCCTGACCGCCGCCGAGGCCGAGCAGTACCGCGCCCTGCGCGCCCAGTTCCTGGCGGCGTACGTGCCGTTCACGATCGCCGCGCCGGCAGCGACGTGGGCCGACTTCGTCGCCGCAGCCGGCCGCTCCAGCAGCGGGCGGCAGGCGCTGGCGGCGTGGCGGCGCGCGCGCGAGCTGGTGACCGCGGCCGACGGCAAACGGCAGGCGCTGGCGACGCTGCTGGCACGTCACCCGGACGCGCGGGTGCTGGTCTTCACCGCCGACAACACCAGCGCCTACCGCATCGCCCGCGAGCACCTGATCATGCCCATCACCTGCGAGATCAAGCGGCGCGAGCGCGACGACGTGCTGGCCGCCTTCCGCGCCGGCACGCTGCGCCACCTGGTTTCGGCCCGCGTCCTCAACGAGGGCGTCGACGTGCCCGACGCCGACGTCGCGATCATCGTCGGCGCCGCCGCCGGTGCGCGCGAGTTCGTGCAGCGCGTCGGCCGGGTGCTGCGCCCGCGCGACGGCAAGCGCGCCGTGGTCTACGAGCTGGTGGTCGAGGTCGGGTCCGAGCCGGCCCGGGCTCGGCGCCGCCACGACGCGGTCGCCAGCCCCGCCGGACCGGGGGCCCTGCCGTGAGGCCGGCGATCCCTGGCGGCATCCCCGGCGTGATCGTCGGCGACGAGCTGGTGCCGCGGGTGTTCACCGCGGGCGACCTGCCATGGATCGACGCCGTGCTGACCGAGGTGCGGGCGGCGGTCGGCCGACCGTGGCTCGAGCTGCGCCAGCGCCTGCGCGCGCCAGCCATCGCCCCGCCGTCGGCCGAGGCGCGCGCCCTGGTCGAGGACGTGATTCGCCGGCGCCTGCGCGGCACGATCTCCGCCGCGGTCGATCCGCGCCGGGCCCGCGCCGCGCTGTTCTCCGCCGCCGCCCGCGCCGGCCTGCCGGCGCCGACCGACGCGCCGGCGCGGGCCGCGCTGCTGGCCGAGGCGAGTGGGGCGCTCGGGGTCGCGCCAGGCGCGGTCATCTCGTCGCTGTTCGCCGACCTCCCGGACGCGCGCCTGGTGGTCGCGCCCGGCGACCAGGACGCGATCGCCCTGCTCGCCGAGCTCAACCACGAGCTGGTCAGCCGCGTCGTGCGGCGCGCCACCGCGGTACGCATCCGCCTCCGCGGCAACTCGCGCGCCATCGTGCTCGGCGCCCGCCGGCGTGGCCTCATCTGCGAGGTCCGCACCACCGCGCCACCCGATGGCCTCGATGACGGCCGACGCGAGCTGGTGGTGTCGGGCCCGCTCGCCCTGTTCCGCCACACCCGGGTCTACGGCGGCGCCCTGTGCTCACTGCTCGGCCTGCTGCCGTGGGCGACCGAGCTCGCGCTCGACGCCGCGGTGCTGCTCGGCGATCGCACGGTGCGATACGCCCTGCGTGACCGCACGCTGCTGCGCCCGGCCGGGCCCGGCCCCACCCTCGACAGCGAGCTCGAGGCGCGCTTCGCCCGCGACCTGCGGGCGCAGGCGCCCGGCTGGCACCTGGTGCGCGAGCCGGCCCCGGTGCGGGTGGGCGAGCGCGAGGTCTTCCCCGACTTCGCGCTGGTGCCGCGCAGCGCATCGACACCGGCGGCGCCGAGCCAGTGCTGGTGGATCGAGGTCGTCGGCTTCTGGACCCCGGCCTACCTGGCGCAGAAGCGCGCCGACTACCTGCGCGCGGGCATGCCCAACTTGATCCTGTGCGTCGACCAGCGCCACGGCGCCGACGACCTGGCCACCCTCGCCCCCGGCCCCGTCGTGCCGTTTCGGCGGCGCATCGACGTCCGCAGGGTCCTCGCGATCGTCGAACCCCAGGCCCCGCCAGACCATGACCGGGTTGCGGTATGAACGGCTGACGCGACCATGTGCCCCTGCCCTTCCCCGCCCACAGCCGAGGCCAACTGAATGGCCGGCCGTCGCTCGGGCAAGGACCCGGCCCGGGTCCGGCTGCAGCCGGCCGACGCGTTCGATCTCATCCGCTGGCTGGCGCGCAGCCAGAGCGACCCGCGCAAGGCGGTGGCCGAGCTGGTGCAGAACGCCATCGACGCCGGCGCCCGCACCATCACGCTCGAGCGGCGCCGGCGCGGCCGCCGCGCCTCGCTGGTGGTGCGCGACGACGGCGAGGGCATCCGCCCGACCGAGGAGCGCGAGGCGGCGCTGCGCTACCTGGCCACCCACATCGGCCGCTCGCACAAGCGCAACCTGTCGCCGGCCGAGCGCCACCAGCAGATCGTGGCCGGCCAGTACGGCATCGGCCTGCTCGGCTTCTGGTCGATCGGCCACCGCATGGAGATCCGCTCGCGCGTCGGCGCCGGCGCGGTCTGGCTCTTGCGCCTGGTCGAGGACGAGCCGCGCGCCGAGGTGGTGCCGGGCCCGCCCAGCATCGACGCCGCGCCCACCTTCACCGAGCTGGTCATCACCGAGCTGCACCCGGCCGCGCTGCGCCCGCTGGCGGCCCGCCGCCTGGCCGAGTACCTCGGCAGCGAGCTGCGCGGTCCACTCCTGGCCTCGGGCGCCGCAGTCGAGGTGCGTGAGTACGACACGCGCGGCCAGCTGGCGGAACGAGCCCCGGTCACGCCGCGCCGCTTCGACGGCGTCCGCCTCGACGTGCCGGCCGGCGTCGCCGTGCCCGGCCTGGCCACGCTGCAGGTCGAGCTGTACCTGGCCGGCGCGACCGGCGCCGGCGGCGCGGTCGAGCTGACCTGCGCCGGCACCGTGGTGGCCGACCGCCTGGCCGACCTGGCTGGGCTCGACCTCGATCACACGCCGTGGAACGACCCAGCCCTGACCGGGACGATCGAGTTCCCGGCGCTGAGCATCCCACCCGGCAGCCGACGCGGCGTCACGCCCGACGCCAGCGCCGCCGCCATGGTGCAGGCGCTGGCCCAGCTGGCGCCGCTGGTGCAAGCCGCGCTCGACCGCCACGCCAGCGAGCGCTCGCTCACCAGCGAGCGCCAGCTCGTCAACGATCTGCGCCGGGCCCTGCGTGGCCTGCGCGCCCGCCTGCCCCACCTCGAGCTGCCGTCCACCCTGGCCGGGCGCGGCGGCGCCGGTGAGCACGGCGCGGCTGACCCGCTGGCCGACTCCGCACCCGGTCCGGGCGCCCTGGTCCCCGACGACGACGACCGCGCCGGCGCCGCGCCCGGCGACGACGCCGCCACCACCGTCGCCGCGCCGGCCGATGAGCCGCTGCCGCCGCGCCTGCTCCCACCCGGCCCGGCCCACCACGTCCGCCTCAGCCCCGACCCGGTCCGGCTGTGGCCCGGCGGCGCGCGCGGCGTGCGCGCCCTGGTCCACGACGTACATGGCCAGCGCATCGACGCCGCCCTGACCTGGCTGCCCAGCTCGCCGCTGCTCGAGCTCGACGACGGCGGCGCGCCGGCCCGCATGAGCCGGGTCGCGCGCCTGGCCGACGCCGCCGCCGACCGTCGCTACCAGCTCACGGTCATCGCCGAGGCCGGCGGCGGCAGCACCAGCACCACCGTCGACGTCGAGGTCGCCGACGGGCCGCCGGCCGGTGCGCCCGGGGCCGGCATCCCCGAGCCGGTGCTCGTGGAGGACGGCGGGTCGTGGCGCAGCCGCATGCTCGGCGCGACCTGGCAGGTCAACATCGCCCACCCCGACTACCGCGCGCTGGCGGTCGAGCCGCGCGCCCGACTGCGCTACCTGGTCGCCCTGTTCGCCAAGGACCTGACGGTGGCGCGCGGCCACCCCGGCCACGAGCCGATCATCGAGCAGGTGCTCGAGATCATCGCCCTGGGCGAGCGCAACCTGCTGCGCACCCCACGCTGAGCGCGCTCAGCCCGTCAGCGCGCGTGCGTGGCGCCGACCATCGGCAGCACACGCATGGCGCCGACGATGGCCGCCAGCGCGGCGAAGCCGCCCCACGACACGTCGAGGTGGAGCGGCCCGGGCGAGTCGTCGATCCAGCTGCGCAGCAGGAAGTACAGCATGGCCGCGCCGGCCACCCGGGTCGCGACCCGCGCCACCCGCAGCGTGCGCGGGTCGGGGCCGCCGCGCCCGGCCAGCTCGCCCAGGCCGAGCAGCAGCAGGAAGCCGGCGGCGATGACGCCGCCGACCGCGCCGAGGTAGCCGCTGGCGACCATGTCGAGATCGATGTTGGGCACGTTGTCCCAGCGCGTGTTGCGCTCGCCGCGATCGAACACGCTCACGCCCATCAGGCCGGCCTCGACCCGCGCCCCGCTGGCCTGGGGCGGCCAGGTCACCCGACCGGTGAACCAGCTATCGGTCACCGACGTGCCGGCCAGCGCCGCCGCCAGCACCAGCAGGAGGATCGCCACCGGAGACACCTTGGACGCGGCCATGCGAGTACATACGATCGAACCGCGCCGACCCTTCAACGAAATCGCGATCCAGCCCGGGGCGCGGTCCGAAGCCAGCTCACCTCATCGGCCCAGCGCGCCGATCGCCCTCACCCCACGCGCAGGACGAAGCCGCTTTCGGCCAGCTCGGTCGGCAGCGGCTCGGTCCGGGCCCGGCGCTCCCCGACGGCGAGCTCGTACCACGTCTGCCAGGCCACGCTGGGGCGTGCGCCGGCGACCGGCGCCAGCGCCAGCTGCAGCGCGGCGCAGCCCTCGTCGAGGTACCGGCGCAGCTCGGACGTGACCCGGGCCGGCAGCGTGTCGTCGCAACCAGCCCCGTTCGCGAGCCGCCCGCTGCACGCCGCCAGCAGCTCGATCACCGCCGGCCGCTCCAGCTCGACCCGCCCCCACAGCTGGTCGCGCATCGCCTCCACCACCGGTCGGGTCCCGGCGTCGGCGTCGCGTGGCCGCGGCCAGATCGCCGGGCGCGTGGTCATCAGGCTGACCCGGTCGCGGCGCCAGCGCGCCAGCTCGAGGGCGACCACCCGCCGGCTGGTCGCGTCGTCGGACTGCGCCAGCGGCGCCAGCGCCACCCCGACCGCGGCCGCGCAGGCCGCGCCGGCCAGCGCCTCACCCAGGCCGCGGGCGACGAGGTACACGCGCGCCGGATCGATCGTCGTGACCGGCTCGGCGACGGCGGCGATGGCCGGCCGCCACAACCGCCCGACCTGGCGCAGGGCGCGGTCATACCGCTCGCCCAGGTGCTGGAGGGACGGCCTGGCCGTGGGACCGGCGAGGGGAGAGGCCGGGGCGTCGACACGAAGCGCGCTGGAGCTGGACATGGGCGCCATGTCGGCCCAGGCCAGCGCCGGTTGCGCACCTCCCAGCGGCCCGATCGGCCCAGGCGTGGCGGCTACTTGCGCCGGCCCCCGCCAGGCCTGGCCGGCGCCGCCCGGCCCCGCTACCATGCCGATCATGGGTGATGGCGCTCGCTCCTCGACCACCGCCGCGGCGCCCCGCCAGGCCGGGCAACCGACCGCGCAGCTCGAGGCCGGCCCAGGCGCCGGGCTGCAGCAGGTCAAGGCCATGGGCTCCCTCAGCGGCGAGGCCGGCGCCAGCGCCGTCCTCAACGTCATCCGGGCCCACCCCGAGGACCGCGACGACATCATGGCCTTCCTGCACCAGCGCCATGGCATGGCGATGGCCGGGCTGGTCGCCGCCCGCCTCGGCCAGCTCGAGCGTGAGGTCCCGGGTCAGGTCGAGCTGCGCAGCATGCGCGCCTCGGTCACCATCCCGGGCGGGCGCGAGCTGACCGGGGACTTCAAGGGCTCGGTCGTGACCCAGGGCCCGACCACCGTCACCGTCGAGGTGACGCCGACGCAGGTCCGGATCCGCATGTCACCCAGCCTCCTGGCCGACGTGACGTTTCCGGTCCGCAACGCGTGGATCGACGGCGCCGGCATCAACCTCGCCACCGGCGCCGCCTTTGCCGACGTCCGCGACGGCGGCACCGGGGTGGTGTCGAGCGTCGACGCCGTCGGCCAGACCATCATCGAGCACCTGACCAACGGCATCGCCGGCACGCCGCTGGCCAAGCCGGGCTACGCGCCGATGCAGGACCCCGACCTGCGCCACACCCTCGACGCGGTCATCTCCCAGTTCAACCGCGCCTTCACCAGCACGGGTGGCGGCGGCAAACCCTCGGTCGGCGCCGACGAGCTACGCGACGTCTCGGCCGGCGCGACCTTCGCGCTGCGTGGCGGCGCCAGCTTCGTCGACAAGGGCACCGGGCTCGACCTCGCGCCGGGCGCCGCCGTGTCCATCGACATCGACGGCGGCAACAGCGTCGGCGGCCTGCTGGCCAGCGCGGGCGACGTCAAGACCGCCGCCAGCGCGGCGCAGGTCCGCGCGGTCCGCCTGCGCACCGAGGGCATGATGGTGTACGCCGAGGGCGCGCCGGTGGCCCGCATCCACGGCCTGCGCATCGCCCGCGGCGGCGCGCTGTCGATCGCCCCGAACGACCTCGAGCTGCTGGGCAAGGCGGCCGAGGCCCGGCAGACCGAGAGCGGCCTGGCCGGGCTGGTGTCAGCGCTGGCGCTCGCGGTCGGGCGGCCCGACGTCGCCGACGGTGCCTACCGCCACGCCCAGCACCCGACGATGGTGTCGGGCATGGCCCGCGCCAAGATCGAGAAGGAGCTGGCCGCCAACGTGATCCGCTTGCTGCGCGACAACCGCCACGCCGTCGGCGGCGTCGACCTGGTCGAGGTCCTCGGCCTGTAGCGCGAGGCCGTGCCGCGCGCCGGCGCTCAGGGCTCGTGACGGGCGATGGCGTCCCAGCAGGCCTGTTCGGCGCCATCGATGATCCGCCCGGAATGGATCCGACCGAGGCCGACGACGGCGGCGGCGGCAGCACCCACCGCGGCGAGACCGGCGGCCTGGGCCTGAGTCTCGGCCTGCACGGCGCCGCGCTGGTGCGTCGCTCGCGCCGGCGCGCGCACGCCTGATCTCGTCGGGCGTGAGCCCGCGCTTGCCATGGAGCAGCGCCCCGTGCGACAGGTTCGTTCGATGCTCCACGCTCGCGCCCTCTGCGCCACCGGATTGCTGCCCCTGCTGCTCACCGCCTGTGGCCCCGCCAACGAGACCCGCGTCGATGCCGGCCCGACCGCGCCCACGGCGGATGCATCGGCCGCGGCCGGGGATGCCGCCACCTCGCTGGGCTTCGACCACGCGTGGACCGAGCAGGCGCTGTGTACCGTCGAGGACTACGACGTCCCAGGCTGCTGCTCGGGCGAGCGGATCGAGCTCCCGCCGACCGCCGCCTCCGTCCTCGACCTGCGCGGGCTCACCTCAGGGGCGACTGGAACCTGCGGCGACCCGGTCAAGCTGGCCCTTCCGGCCGAGGTATCAGCGTATCCGCTGATGGTCCTGCTCCCCGAGATCACGGCGGCCGACCCGTCGTGCGCCTACTGCGCGGCGCGTGGCAAGGACACCACGTTCGGCGTCGCGCTCGAGATGCCCGCGTCCCTGTACCTGACGTACCGCCCGCTCGTGCTGGCGCCCGCGCCCTGGCGGTACGTGTATGACCACAACTCGCTCGCCGGGGACACCTGCCTCGGCGGCTACCAGGAGTTTGGCGAGCGGGCCTGCGTTCGCCTGAACTACGGCGGCGTCGTCGGGTTCGCGACCGGGGCCGCGGCGACGCCGGTCCGCGCCGCGCTCATCGACCTGCAGCTCGGCGAGAACGGCGCGGTCGAGACCTGCTGCCCCTACCTGGCCACAGAGTGACCGGCGATCTGGGCGTCGGCATTAAGTACGATTAAGTCGATCGGCCACCCGGCTCCGGGCACGTTGGCTGGCATGACGCACCCCTCATTTCGGACCGCGCCGCGGCGGCGTGGCCTCGGCGCCGCCCTCGCCTGGATCACCGTGGCGTCCTCCAGCTGCACGCTCGCGAGCGGGGGCACGCCGCCCGAGGAGTTCGATCCGGTGGTCGAGACCGCCGACGCCACTCTGCTGTTCCCGCTGCCGAGCCGAGTCGACGCTGGCTTGCTGCGGGCGGACGACGTCGGTCGCCACGGTCCGCTGATCCCCCCCAGCGTCATCGGTCAGCCGCTCGACAACCTCGACGCCCTGCGGGTGAACACCGAGGCCGACCTGCGCCTGGTCGGCCTGCGCCTCGACCCGTGTTCGGCTCGCGCCGGCTGCAGCCCCGAGGTCCGCGCCGTGTTCCAGCCGCTGCTCGAGCTGGACCAGCCCACGCCGGGCGTCCACGCCGCCGACGCCGCGGTCCACGTCTTCTACGACGTCCCGCTCGACGAGCTGGTCGCGTTGCAGCGCGATCTCCTGGTGCTCAAGACGCAGCACGGCGCGGGGGCGGACTACACCCAGCCGCTCGGCGTGCACCCGGTGCTGGCCGCGCAGGGCCTCGACGGCCCGTTCGCCCAGGGTCTTCGCCCGCTCCTGCTCGACGCGCTCGGCGCCGACCGCATCGCCCGCGTCACCGTCTTCACCCACGAGTTCCCGGACTCCGACGCCTGGACGTTCCACCTGTTCGAGCGTGGCCCGGCCGGGTTGTCCGCCGCGCCGATCGCCGGCCACGCCCAGGCGACGCAGAGCGTCTTCGGCTCGGATCCGCTCGCCACCGCGCTGGGTGGGCTCGACGAGGCAGCGCCGCCGATGACCCTGGCCTCCCTGGCGCGACTGACCTCCTCGGGGCGGGCCGAGGCGCCCGGCGCCGCGCTGATCGCCGGCCTGGCCGAGGCCGTCGCCGTGCAGGACCCGGCCCAGCACGACTCGGAGTCGATCGACTGCGTTTCGTGTCATGCCGCCGAGGGCGGGCGCGCCATCGCCACCGACGAGCTGGGCCTGACGCCGGTCGCCGAGTTCTCGCACCCGCGCGACCTGGCCTACCAGCGGCCGGCCCGCGCCGCCGCCAACCTGCACGCGTTCTCGTACCTCGGCCGCGAGGTCTCGGTGATGCGGCGAACCGTCCACGAGGCCGTGCTCGCCGCCGAGCAGCTGCAGGCGCTGCTGCGCGGTCGGTAGCTGGCGGCGGGCCGCGACGGCGGCCTCGCCATCGATCAGAACGTCTCGGCTGCGCTCACGACGATGTCCTTGGCGGTCAGGCCGTCGACGATCTCGACCGGGCCACCCGCCTTCGACACGAGGACGACCAGGCGCACCGCCGCCAGCGGGTAGACCTCGGGCCCGCCCTTGATCTGCAGGGTCCCGGCGGTCAGATCGAGGCCGTACACCACACCCTCGCGCCAGGTCGTGAGCGCGTCGGCCTCGTTGGCCGGCACCGCCGCGCGCACCAGCACGCGCCGGCCGTCGGCCAGCAGCCGCCGGGTCGCCGGCACCGTGCGGTAGGCCAGGTAGCCCTCGGTGAAGTCCTTCGACATGCCCTTGATCGCGGCGAACTGCCCGTCGGGCAACCGGTGCACCGCCAGGGTGTCGAACTGCCGCCCGGCCTGGCCGTCGGCCCGGGCGAACCAGGTGCACTCGCGCACGCAGTGATCGTGCGCGGCGTCGCAGGTGGTGACCTCCGTCCGGCCGGCCACGCCGGCGCCGCGGGTGCGTCGGTTGACCACCGGCAGCGCGGCCGGCACGCCGCGATCGACCGCGGCCCACGGGTCGGCCGGCGCGGTCGGCACCGGCGGGTCGTCGTTCGGCCCGGGGTCGTCGCACTGGCCGAACCCGACCGGACCACCGGCGAGGCCGTCCGACAGGACGCCTCGTCCGTCGTCGGGGCGCGGCCAGTGGAACTTGCCGTCGCGCGGCACGGTCGGATCGATCCCGGCGGCCCAGCTGTCGCGAGCTGGGACCGGCCGGGTGGCGTCGCCCTCGCCGCCGGTGGCCGCGCTCGTGGCGCCGCCGCCGGATCCCGCCGGCTCGCCACTCGACGACGCCGGTGACGCCGGTGACGACGACGACGACGACGACGACGACGACGACGACGACGAGAACGCCAGCATCTTGCCGCTGGCGCTGCAGCCGCCGGCGGCGAGCGCGATCAACATCCACGTGGAGGCAACCAGGCGCATCGGGACTCCTTGGGCGTCGGCCCAGGCCGTGTTGCTGCACGGAGCGGGCCACCGCCACGCGCGGCCAGGCCACGCGGAGTTCGCCCCGGCCCCGGGCGGCCGTCAGGTTGACCGGTCGGACTGCGCGTACACCACGCGCGACCAGCCTGGTCGCGCCGCCGCCAGGCGCTTAGGGCCCGCGAAGGGGCGACTCAATCGTTCTCGCGAACGATCGCCTTGCCCCTTCGCGGGCCCTTACCTGCGCCGCCGGCTCCGAGCTGGACCAATAGCGGCCGGGCCACCTCCCGGGGCGGCCGGCGTCTTGGTCGGCCCCGGCGAGGCGCGGCGCGCACGCCGGCGCCCCTGCGCCGCCGCCGGGGCGGGGCCACCGGCCGCGGGCCCCGGTGGCGGGGCCTCACCGTCGCGCAGCAGCGCCATCAGGTCGTCGGTGGTCAGCGCGGCGGCGCGGTCGGTGCCATCGAGCACGCTGGCCACCAGCGCGCGCTTGTCGCCGTGCAAGGCCAGGATCTTGTCCTCGATCGTGGCGGCGGCGACCAGGCGATAGATCGTCACCGGCCGGGTCTGGCCGATGCGGTGGGCCCGATCGCTGGCCTGATCCTCGACCGCCGGGTTCCACCACGGATCGAGGTGGATGACGTAGTCGGCCGCGGTCAGGTTGAGGCCGAGGCCGCCGGCCTTGAGCGAGATCAAGAACAGGTCGCCCTGCCCGGCCTGGAAGGCGGCGACCTGCTCGGCCCGGCGCGCCGCCGGGGTCGAGCCGTCGAGGTACTGGTAGCTCACGCCGGCGGCGTCGAGCGCCTCGCGCACCAGCGCCAGGTGCCGCACGAACTGCGAGAACACCAGGGCGCGGTGGCCCTCGGCCCGCAGCTCCTCGACCAGCTCGAGCAGGCGCCCGAGCTTGGCCGACGGCACCGCCGAGGTCGGGTCGTTCAGGCGCGGGTGACACGCGGCCAGGCGCAGGCGGGTCAGCTCGGCCAGCACCTGGATCCGGCCCTGGCCGGGATCGAGGCCGAGCGCGGGCAGCAGATCCTCGAGCCGCGCGATCGCGGCCAGCCGCACGTCCTCGTACAGGCGGCGTTCCTCTGCCGACAGCGGCACGGTCACGGTGATCTCGGTCCGCGCCGGTAGCTCGCGCGCGACCTCGTGCTTGCGCCGGCGCAGGATGAACGGCCGGATCAGGCGCGACAGCGCCGCCTGCGCCTCGGGGTCGCGCTGGCGCTCGATCGGCGTGGCGTAGGCGGCGCGGAAGGACTCCCACGGCCCGAGCAGCGGCGGGAACACCGCGGCGAAGAGCGACCACAGCTCACCCAGGTGGTTCTCGAGCGGCGTCCCCGACAGCGCCAGCTTGAAGTCGGCCACCAGCTGGCGCGCGGCCTGGGCCCGCTGGGTCGACGCGTTCTTGAGGGCCTGCGCCTCGTCGAACACCAGCGTCGCGAAGCGCCGGCTGCGCAGCAGCTCGAGTTCGCGCGCCAGCAGCGCGTAAGTGGTGATGAGCACGTCGCCGGCCCCGAGCCGCGCGATCAGGGCGGCGCGTTCGCCGCCGTCGGCCAGCACGTGCGGGGACAGGTCGGGCGCGAACCGCTCGAGCTCGCTGACCCAGTTCAGCGCGACCGAGGTCGGCGCCACCACCAGGGCCGGGCCGAGGCCGCGCCGGTCGAGCAGCATGGCGATGGTCTGCACCGTCTTGCCCAGGCCCATGTCGTCGGCCAGGCAGCCGCCGGCGCCCCACCCGGCCAGCCGGTGCAACCAGGTGTGCCCATCGCGCTGATAGTCGCGCAGCGTGGTGCGCAGCCGCCGCGGCGCCGGCGCCCGCGCCGTGGCCGCGGCCCGCATCCGGGTCACCAGGGTGGTCCAGGCCGGCGAGCCGCTGACCTTGGCGCCGGCGTCGGCCAGCGCGCTCAGCGCCGGCACGGCGGCGACGGTGACGATGGGGGCGCCGCGTTGCTGCTGCCGGTGCGCGGCGAGCGGGCCCAGCTGCTCGCGCAGGCTGTCGGACAGCTCGAGCCAGCGCTGATCGTCGACCCGGACGTAGCGGCGCTGGGTCCGCACCGCCTCGAGCAGCGCCGCCAGGGCCAGCCGCTCGCCGTCGACCTCGAGCCCGCCGGCGACGTCGAACCAGTCCTTGCGCTCGGTCACCTGCACGCGCAGCGCGGCCACGCCGACGCCGCGCACCACCCGCGGCGGGCGCTCGATCCACTCGGCGCGCAGGCCCGGCGGCGGCTCGGCCAGCGCGGCGACCAGGGCCAGCGCGGCGTCGGGGTCGGCCAGGTGGTACGCGAACGGCTCGTGCAGGTCGGCGTCAGCCTGGTCGAGCGGCAACGCCGCCAGCGCGCGTCGCACCAGCGCCTCCTCGGCCGCCAAGTCGCGCTCGACGAAGCCGCGCTGGCCGTTCCGGACCAGGGTCAGGCTGGGCCGGCCGTGCCCGGGCACCAGCGGCGGCGCGTCGGCCGCGAGCTGCAGCAGCGCGGACAGGTCGAGCCCGCCGCTGGCGGCGAGCCGGACCCGCACCACCACCGCCGGATCGCTGGCCCACTGCTGGCCGCGTAGCGCCGCGGGCACCTCGACCGCGACCCGGCTGGCCAGGCCGGCCACCCGGTCGAGCAGCTCGGCGTGCGCCGCCGGCGGGAAGCGGTCGCCGTAGCGATCGAGCACCGCCAGCAGGTCGGCCTCGTCGCGCCCGACCTCGACCACCAGGCACACGCCGTCGGCGGCGCGCAGGTCGAGCACCACGCCGCCCTGGCCGTCCCCGAGGTAGCGACGGTGCTCGGTCGCCCCGAGCGCGTGCCCGTCCACGCCGGGGACCAGGCGCAGCTCGTCGCCGACCGGCACCAGGTCGAACCGCAGCGCCGACCGGCGCACCTCGATCGGTCGACTGTCGGCATCGTCACCACACACCCGGGGATGCCCGACCAGCGCGGCCGCGACCCGGCACGGACCGGCCAGGCCCCGGCGGCTGGTGCTGACCTCCCACGCCAGCAGCTGCTCGGCCACCTCGCGGTCGCGCCGCGGCAGCGGCCGCGGATCGGCCAGCAGGCGCTCGACGTCGGCGCGCTGGCCACGCCCCAGGCCGCGCTTGCCGGCGCGGCGCCACACCGGCTCGGGCACCAGCTCGCCCAGGTGCTGGCGCAGCCGCCACCACAGCTGACCACGCTCGTCGACGGCGGCGACCCGGCCCTCGACCTGGCTGATCAACCCGAGCGCGCGCTGCCACGGCGGCCGGGCCAGGCTGCTGGCCAGCACCCGCGCCGCCTCGCGCTCCGGCGCGGCCAGGCGATCGAGGGTGGCGTCGATGGCCGCCAGCACGTGGACGCAGCGGGCGGCGTCTGGCCCCAGCCCGTCGCCGCCGTCGTCAACCTCGGCCGCGGCGTCACCGTCGTCGAGCCGCATCCGCCGCGGCGGCCGGCACGAGCACTGCGTGGTCGGACGACGCGCGCCCAGCACGAGCTCGGCCTGGACCCCAGCCTCGCGCCAGGTCACCACCTCGCCGTCGTCGTGCAGGTCCCACCGACCGTGCCGGCGTGCCGCGGCGCCGCGCGGCGGGGCGTCGGCACGGACCGCCGCCCGCAGCTGCAGCAGCAGGGCCCACGCCGCCGCCACGCCCGAGTCGGGCGGGGTCGGTGCGCGCGCCGCCTCCTCGCGCAGCCCGTCCTGCACCGACGCCGCCTCGGTCGCCAGCACCTGCCGCGCCGCCTGGGCCAGCGCGACCTCGACGCCGCGCAGCATCGGCTGCATGCGCACCGCCCCGTCGAGCACGACCTGGCGCACGGTCAGGCGGGTCACGTCGAACAGCCAGCCCGGCACGGTCGGCGCCAGCGGCGCCAGCACCCGGATCGGCAGGTCGAGCGCGTGCTCGACCTGGTGCGCGCGCGCCCACGCCAGCAGCTCGGCCTCGGTCGCGAAGCCGGCGTCGGCGCCGTCGGGGCCGCCGCTCGACCGGCGGGCCGGAGTCGGGGCGGCCTGGGCCTGGTCGAGGAACGCCAGCCCGAGCGCGACGCCGTGTTTACACAGCGCGGCGTCGTGCGGACAGGTGCAGTCCGCGTGCAACACGCGACCACGCACGCGCAGGCGGGCCAGGTACCGTACGGTCCCCGCCACCTCGCCCTCGACCGCGTCGTCGCCGAGGGTGGTCACCCGCAGCACCGACCCATCACGCCAGTAGGCCTCGCCGCGCAGGTACACGCCGGGCCCCGCCGCCGAGCGCAGGATCGCCGGGCTGAGCACCTGCGCCAGGGTCGTCGCCACGGTCACGCCACCCTACCACCCGGGCGGCACGGCGTCGGCCGTCCGCCCGCCACGGCGTCGCCCTGCAGGCGACACCGCGCGCTCGCAGGGCGACACCCCGGCCTGACGCGGCCCATGGTTCTGGGCCGTTGGCGCGGCACGGCGCCTGCACTCCACGTCGTCATGCCCAACCTTCAGCACCTGTTCCTGTCCGCCCTCCTGTGCTCGGCCTGCGTCGCGGAGGTCGACGATTCGACCGACATCGTCGAGGCCAATCTCCTGAGCGCGCCGTGTGACGAGCTCGACCTCGAGACGATGTCGGTCGACCCCCTCGCGCTGGAGTTCGAGTCGCCCGGGCCCGAGCCGTGCTCGGACCCCTGGACGTCGCCGGTCCCAGGCGGCGGCACCGACCCGGCCGGCGGCGAGGCCGGCGCTTGCTGGTTCCCGACCACCTTCACCGGATCCGGGACCGGCCTGGACCCGCTGCGCAACACCGCCCTCGCGGCCGCCCGGCGCGAGGCCAGGGACGAGGCCGATCGCGCCTGTCGAGCCACCAGCTTCTACTTCCCGTTCGCGTCCAAGGAGTGCACCGCCAGACCGACCCTGCTCCAGGTCAGCGACGGCGGTTGCCTCGAGAACGAGGTCGGCTACTTCGAGTGTGCGTCCAGCGTCGAGGTGCGCTGCCAGTACGAGGTTCGCTGACGCCCCGGCCGCTCCTGTGGTAGGTCTGCGCGGTCGTGATCGCCTTCTCCAGTGTCGGCAAGCAGTACGGCGGGCAGATCCTGTTCGTCGACGCCTCGTTCCAGATCAACTCCGGCGAGAAGATCGGCCTGGTCGGGCCCAACGGCGCCGGCAAGAGCACGCTGTTCCGCCTCATCCTCGGCGAGGAGCAGCCCGACGACGGCAGCATCGAGCGGCCACGCCGGCTCTCGGTCGGCTACTTCCGCCAGGACGTCGGCGACCGGCGCGGACGGTCGGTGCTGGCCGAGACCATCGCCGGCGCCGGCGAGGTGGCCGAGCTGGCGGCGCAGCTGGCCGAGCTGACCGCGCAGCTCGAGCGCGGCGACGGCGACCTCGACGCCGCGGTCGAGCGCTTCGGCGAGGTCCAGGCCCGCTACCAGGATCTGGGCGGGTACGAGCTGGAGGCGCGGGCGCAGACCATCCTGGCCGGCCTCGGCTTTCACCCGGAGCAGGTCGGCGCCGACATCGGCACCCTGTCGGGCGGCTGGAAGATGCGGGTGGCCCTGGCCCAGATCCTGCTCGGCAACCCCGAGCTGCTGCTGCTCGACGAGCCGACCAACTACCTCGACCTCGAGTCCATCCTCTGGCTCGAGGGGTTCCTGCGCGACCACCGCGGCACCGTGGTCATGACGTGCCACGACAAGGACATCCTCAACCGGGTGGTCGACAAGATCGTCGAGATCGACGGCGGCGAGATCCGGTCGTACACCGGCAACTACGACTTCTACGAGGGCGCGCGGGCCGAGGACGCGGCGCGGCGCGAGGCCGCGTACGCGCGCCAGCAGGCCATGCTGGCCAAGGAGAGCCAGTTCATCGAGCGGTTCAAGGCCCAGGCGGCCAAGGCGGCGCAGGTGCAGAGCCGGATCAAGAAGCTCGACAAGATCGAGAAGGTCGAGCCGCCGCGACGGCTGATCGAGCGCACGTTCGAGTTCCGCGCCCCGACCCGCTCGGGCGACGACGTGATCCGCCTCGAGGGCATCGCCAAGGCCTTCGGCGACCGCGTGGTCCACCGCGGCGTGACCATGACGGTCCGGCGCGGCGAGCGCTGGGCCATCATGGGCGAGAACGGCGCCGGCAAGTCGACCCTGCTCAAGATGATGGCCGGGGTGCTGACCCCCGACGCTGGGGTGGCCACCGTCGGTGCCGCGGTCAGCCTGGGTTACTACGCCCAGCACACGATGGATGGCCTGACCGGCGATCGCAGCGTGCTCGAGGAGCTAGAGGCGCACGCCCCGCTGGCCAACCAGGGCACGCTGCGCAACCTGGCCGGCGCGTTCGGCTTCCACGACGACGACGTGTTCAAGCCGGTGCGGGTGCTGTCGGGCGGGGAGCGGGCCCGGGTCGCGCTGGCCAAGATCCTGTACGACGCACCGAACCTGATGATCCTCGACGAGCCGACCAACCACCTCGACATCGTCACCAAGCGCGCGCTGATGCGGGCGCTGGTCGAGTACCAGGGCACGCTGGTGTTCGTGTCGCACGACCGGCCGTTCCTGCGCGCGCTGGCGACGCGGGTGCTCGAGCTCGGCGGCGGCGGCAACCACCGGGTCTACGGCGGCAACTACGACGAGTACGTGGCGTCGACCGGGCGCGAGGCGCCCGGCATGCGCCAGCTCTGACCAGGGGCCGGCACGAGCCGGGCGGACGGCCCGTGGCTCAGTTGTTGGCCGGGAACGCGGTCCAGCCGGTGGTCCAGTCGGTCGCTCCGACGCCGCCGCAGAAGGTCGCGGTGGTGTCGAAGCCGGCCGGCGGCGTGCCGCAGCTCAGCGCCGGCGAGCCGGCCATCGGGGCGAAGCTGGGCGCGGTCATGCTGGACGGCGCGGTCAGCATCGGGTTGACCCCGACCTGGTTGTTGCGCGCAACCGCCGCCAGCTCGACCGCCTCGTCGATCGCGTCCTGCGCGCTCTCGAAGCCGATCGGCCACAGCTCGCCGACCCCGGCCTCGTTGTACAGGAAGCTGCGGTTGACGGTCAGGCCGGTGCCCCACTGGGTGATGGTCGCCACGCCCTGGACGTCGATGGCGGCCGACTTGAAGTTCATGATGACGCCGTTGTTGAGGCTGCCACCGCTGCCGTTCTTGAAGACCAGGCCCTCCTGCGACATGCCGTTGGCGCCGCCGCCGACCAGCGTGTAGTTCCAGATCTGCGGGTTCGAGCGCGGCAGCAGGTCCTGGCTGGTCGGGTTGTTGTCGCACTCCATGCCGCGGTCGCCGTTGGTGGCCGACTGCTGCACGACCACGAACTGGGCCTTGCCGGTCCACCCGAAGTCCCAGTCGATGCCGTCGTCGTCGCTCTGGGTGATCAACACGTGCTTGAGGTCGGCCGAGCCACCGAACAGCTCGATACCGTCGTCGGCGCCGAGGTGGACCTGGACGTAGTCGATCTCGGTGCCGGTGCCGCACGCGCCCAGGGTCAGGCCGTTGATCTCCTTGTCCTGATCGAGCTTGAAGCCGGCGTACTCGATGCGGGCGTACTTGACGGTGCCGCAATCGTGGGTGTTGTCGGCGCCGCCGTAGCCGATCCGCAGCGGGTCGGTGCCGGCCGGGAAGCCCTCGACGGTCTGGGTCCCGCCGGTCACGTTGATCGGCGCCTTGCCGAGGAGGACCACGCCGCCCCAGTCGGCCCGGGTCCGCATCGCGGCCGGCTGCGAGCTGGTGAACACGATGGGCGCGGCCGCGGTCCCCGCCGCCTCGAGCTTGCCGTCGTTGCTGATGACCAGGGCCGAGCCGTTGTCGCCCTCGACGACCACGCCGGGCTGGATGGTGAGGGTCACGCCACGCACGAAGACCTGGCCCTTGAGCACGTAGGTGTTGGGCGCGGTCCAGGTGGTCGCCGTGGTGAGGTCGCCGGCCGGGACGTCGATGCGCATCGCCCCGGGCGGCGCATCGGGGACCGGCATCGCGTCGGGCCGCGGCTGCGCGTCGGGCCGCTCGGGGGTGCCGCCGCCGTCGTCGCCGCAGCCGACGACCATCGTGGTGGACAGGAGGGCCACGAGGGCCGAGGTGAAGGTCAGGGAGTGCTTGAACATGGTCGATTCCTTTGCAGACGAAGGTGGGGACGTGCCCCGAAAGCTGGTCAGTTGCCCGCCGCCGGCGCCCACTCGAGGCCGAGCGAGGCCGAGACGCCGGGCTGGTAGCGCGTCACGGTGAGGTCGCCCTGGACCAGGGCGACGTCCTGGTCGAGCACGTTGGCGACCGAGGCCTTGAGCTTCCAGCCGCGGCCCATCGGCCGGGCCAGCGCGAGGTCGAGCCGGTGCTGCGGCTGCTCGTAGGTGTCGGGCAGGCCCTGGGTCCCGACGTCGGCGATGCGGGCGCCGACGACGTTGTAGTAGAGGCCGAGCTCGCCGAGCCAGGGCCGGGCGTAGGCCAGCGACAGGTTGACCACGTACGGCGACTGGCCGTACATGGGGCGCGACTGGCTGGTCTGGATGGCGGCGGCGGCGCTGTCGAGCTCGACCCGCGACCGGATGAGCGCCAGGTTGCCGCCGAGCTTGAGCCCGGTCAGCGCGTCGTCGACCCGGGCCAGCGACAGCCGGCCCTCGAGCTCGAGGCCGGTCATCATGCCGGTGCCAGCGTTCTCGAAGCGGGCGTCACCGGCGGTGTTGACCAGGACCTGCTCGATCGGATCGGCGAACTGCTTGTAGAAGGCGCTGGCGGCCACCACCTCGGCCTCGCCGGTGTCCGAGGCCGGGAACCACTCCCAGCGCAGGTCGCCGTTGTGGATGTGGGTGTCGAGCAGCTCGGGGTTGCCCGACACGCTGCGACCGCGCACGTAGTCGAAGAACAGGAACGGGGCCAGCTCGCGGAAGCGGGGCCGGACCAGCGAGTAGCTGTAGGCGGCGCGCACGTTGTGCTCGGCGTGTGGGCTGACCACGACGCTGAGGGCCGGGAAGAAGTCGGCGTCGGCGCGGTCGAGCGACGACACGTTGCCGGCGACGGCGAACATCGTGCCGTTGTCGAGCTGCTGGCTGGCGTACTCGGCCCGCACGCCGAGGATGGTCTTGACCTTGGGGTCGACCTCGAGCTCGGCGCTGACGTAGCCGGCCAGGACGTCCTGGTTGGCGCGGTAGCTATCCTCCTGCAGGGTCTCCTCGTCGAGGCGGAAGGCCGGGCCGATGTTGGCCGGGTCCAGCATCTGCTCGGGGCTCATGGCCCGGACCGCGTTGTCGTCACCGCGGAAGACGTAGCGGAACCGGCGAGACTCGAGCTCGCGCCGGGTGGCCTGGGCCGACAGCCCGGTCTTGATGCGGATCGGCCCCGACGGGACGAGCGCGTCGGCGCCCAGGCCGAGCGACGTGTCATCGAGCAGCGAGAAGAAGCGCTGGGCGCTGCCGGGCTGGTTGATGAAGAAGCGGGAGCCGTCGTCGTCGAGCTCGTACGCGATGTCGCGGCTGTCGAGCTCGTCACGCCGGGTGGTGGCGGCGTTACCCTGCCAGCGCAGCTCGAGCCCGCCCTGGTCGGGGAAGCGGTGCTTGCCGAGGAGCTGGGCGAACCGGAGCTCACGCTCGACGAACTGCAGCCGGGTCCGGTCGATGTTGGCGTCGCTCGAGTCGCGGAAGCCGGTGACGTGGCTGGTCGCGTCCTCGCCGACGTGGGTGTACAGGCCGAACAGGCCGATCGAGTGGTTGTCGGTCAGCTCGAGGCCGACGTTGGCCAGGCCGCCCAGGGTCGCCTCCAGCTCGGTCAGCTGGTTGCGGTAGTCGTCGGCCAGCTCCGGCGGGGCCGCATCCGAGATGGTCTGCGTGCGCACCTCGGTCAGGCGGGTCGACAGGCCGCGCCGGAAGTTGCCGGTGACCAGGTAGCCGAGGCGCCGGCCGCCCAGCTTGTGCGTGTTCCCGACCGTGCCGCCCAGGCTGAAGTTGGGCGACGCCGTCTCCTCCTCGGCCGACCACACGTTCTCGAACTGCTCGCCGAGGTACTCGGTCTCGGACGCGGGTAGGTTGCGCACCGCGTAGTCGAGCGGCACCGCCGCGGGCAACCCGCGCGCGCCGCTGCCGAAGCCGAAGAACGAGCCGCTGCCGGCGGCGCGGTTGGCCAGGCCGTCGGCGAAGGTCGTGCTCGACGCTCCGCTCATGGAGGCGCTGAGCTTGGCCTCGAGCTGGGTCGGGTACGAGCTGGTCTCGAGCAGCAGCGTGCCGCCGCCGAACTGGCCGGAGTACTCGGCCGAGTAGCTCTTGAGCACGACCAGGTTGGCCAGGAGGGAGGTCGGGAACAGGTCGAGCGGGACGGCGTTGCGGTCGGGCTCGGGGCTCGGCAGCGGAACGCCGTTGAGGAGGGTGGTCACGTACCGGCCCTCGAGGCCGCGCAGCGCCACGTACCGGCCGTCGACCACGCTGACCGACACCACCCGCTTGACGGCGTCGCTCGCGCTGGAGTCCGGGGTCTTGCTGATCTCCTGGGCCGACAGCGAGTCGGACACCGTGGCAGCGGCGCGCCGCACCGCGAGCGCGGCCGACTCGCTGCGCAGGTCGATCTTCGACTCGATCTCGATGACCTCCTCGGCGCCCTCGGCCGGCTGCAGGGTCACCTCGACCGGGGTGAGCTGGCCACGCTTGACCCGGACGGTCAGCTCCTGCTGCTCGTACAGCGGCGTGAAGATGTTGATGACGTAGGTGCCGGGGCCGAGCGCCAGCTCGAAGGTCCCGTCGAGCTCGGTCACCACGGTCTGGGTGCCGCCCTTGAGCACCAGCACGGTCGCGGCCGGCAGGCCCTCGCCGCTCGCGCCATCGAGGATGCGGCCGCGCAGGCCGGTGGTCGCGGCCGCCTTGGGTTGCTCGGGGGCGGGGGCGTCGTCCTTGGACGGGTCGCCACCGCCGCTGGCCCCGGCATCCCCGCCACCGCCCGCGCCGCCACCGCCCGCGTCGCCGCCGCTGCCCTTGCCGCTTCCGGTCTCACCAGCGCCGCCGGGCTCGCCGGTGCCGCCGCTGTCGTCACCATCTCCACCGTCGGCGCCGCTGCCGCTGCCGCTGCCCGCACCGACATCGCCGCTGCCGCCGCCGCTGCCGCTGCCAGCCGACCGGTCTTCGCCCGCGCTGCCGCCGGCGTCGCCGCTGCCGCCGCGGCCTTCCTGGTCGGCCAGGGCCGGACCGGTCGCTGCGACCACCCCGACCGCCAGCAGCAGCGGGGCCACCACTTGAGTCCAGCGGGTGCTGGCGCGAACCGTGTTCGAGCTGGGCTTCACAGGCGGCACTGTGGCGAGCCCAGGTCACGACACGTTGAGCCCTCCGTGACGTGTTGGTGACCCGACGCCACCCGATCCCCGTCCGGTGACAGCGCGGTCGCAGCCCGCGCCGGCGCGGTGACAACCGCGCGACCGCACGGCCTCAGCCGAGCGCCAGCCGGAACCCGACCCCGCGCACCGTCTCGATGGCGTCCGGGCGCGGCAGCTTGCGGCGCAGCCGCAGGATCACGTTGTCGACGGCGCGCTCGCCGACCTCGAGGTCGGCGCCACCCCAGGCCGCGTCGAGCAGCGCGGCCCGAGACAGGGTCCGCCCACCGGCGCCGATGAGCGCGCGCATCACCTGCCGCTCGGTCTCCGTCAGCGCGACGGCGCGGCCCTCGACCCACAGCTCGTGTCCATCGAGGTCGAGCACGAAGCCGGCGTGGCGCAGGCGCCCCGGCGGGCCCACCCCGGTCCATCGGATCCGCCGGGCGATGGCGCGCAGCCGCACCGCGAGCTCGCGCCAGCCGACCGGGCCGATCAGGAAGTCATCGAAGCCCTCGGCCAGGGCCCGCTCCACGTCGTCCCGGTTGCCGTCGGCGGCGCAGCCGACCAGGCCGGGCATCGGCGCCGCCGCGCTGGCCCAGCCGACGATCGCGGAGAACTGCGCCGCCGGCAGGCCGGCCGGCACGTCCCACACGTAGACCGCGCCGGGCAGCGCGGGCTCGGCCAGGACGCCCAGCCCGTGGACCGGGATCGGGCCGAGCTCACGCGCGAGCGCCTCGACCATGCTGGGCGCGGTCGATCCGCCTGCGTCGACCACGGCGACGTGGCGGTCGGTGCGGGGTTCGATGGCAGGCGCGCGGCGCTCGGTGGGCATGGCTGACCCGGGTGGCGGGTCGAGCCACCGTAGCCAGCCAACGTGGCGGTGCGGCGTCACGCGGGTAGCCCGCGTGCGACATCCGGGTGACGACGCCGCGTCGGCGCGCGCCGGCCGGGGATCCGCTCAGGCCTTGGCGCGGGCGCCGGGCTTGCC
The DNA here is from genome assembly GCA_018058095.1 of Kofleriaceae bacterium. Classification (GTDB taxonomy): domain Bacteria; phylum Myxococcota_A; class Polyangia; order Haliangiales; family Haliangiaceae; genus JABFXX01. Next base: position 39,812 of record JAGPCO010000021.1, on the reverse strand, counting down.
CAGCCCCCGCACCACCTCCAGCACCGCCTCGGCGTGGCCCTTGACCGACACCTTCGGGAAGTGGTGGGCGACCTTGCCCGCGCCGTCGATGACCACGGTCGAGCGGATGATGCCCATCATCTTCTTGCCGTACATCGACTTCTCACCCCAGGCGCCGTACGCCGTCAGCACCGCGCCATCGGCGTCGGTCAGGAGCGGGAACGTCAGCTTGTACTTGTCGCGGAACTTGCAGTGCGACGCGATCGAGTCCTTGCTGACCCCGACCACGACGGCGCCCAGCTTCTTGAGCGCCCCGGTGGCGTCGCGGAAGGCCTCGGCCTCGACGGTGCAACCGGGCGTGTTGTCACGCGGGTAGAAGTACAGGACGACGATCTTGCCGGCCAGCTCGGACAGGGCCAGCTCGCCCCCCTCGGACGAGGGCAGGCGGAACGCGGGGGCCTTCTTGCCAACGGTGATCATGCGCGGGATGTAGCACGAAGGGGGTGCTACCCTGCACCCATGCGCCGCACCTCGCTGGCCGTGTCCCTGGCCCTGGCCCTCGCCCTGGCCCTGGCCGTGGTAGGCGGCGGCTGCGGCGGCGCCGCGCCGGGCGGTCCGGCCTGGCCGCGCGCGGCCGGCACCGACCTGGCGGAGGACCCGGCCGAGGACGGCGGCGAGAGCCTGGACCCGGCCGCGGATCACGCGACCGCGGTCGAGGAGTCCGACCACGGCGTCGACGACGAGGCCGTCGTCGCCAGCACCGAGGCCACGCCGCCGCCGGCCAGCAAGCCAGCCGCGCCCGCGCCGGCCTCGACCGTGGACAAGCCGGTCCCCGCGCCCGCGGCCGATCCGCCGCCGCCGATGATCGAGGAGATCGTCATCGAGATCAGCGACTGACTAGCAGGCAGCCTGCGAGCTCGAAGATGAAGCAGGCGGCTTCTTCAGCAGCCTGCTAGAACGCCAGGGTCTTGCCGATGATCTCGTTCATGATCTCGCGCGTGCCGCCCCCGATGGCGTACAGCCGGGCGTCACGGTAGAGCCGCTCGACCAGGGTCTCGCGCATGTAGCCCATGCCGCCGTGCAGCTGCACCGCGGCGTCGACCACCGCCCCGACCATGTCGGTCGCGGCGTTCTTGGCCATCGCGCACAGCGCCGGCGCTGGCTCGCCCCGCACCACGCGGACCAGCGCCTCGCCGACCAGGGCCCGCGCCGCCGCCAGCTGGGTGGCCATGTCGGCCAGCTTGTGGCGGGTGACCTGGAACCCGGTCAGCGGCTTGCCGAACGCCTGACGCGCCCGGCAGTACGAGACCGCCTCCTGCGTCGCCAGCTCGGCGATGGCCACGCACTGGCTGGCCAGCATCAGGCGCTCGGCCGCGAAGTTCATCATGATCATCGCGAACGCACCGTGCTCGGGGCCGATGCGGTGCTCGACCGGGACGCGACAGCCGTCGAAGGTCAGCTCGGCGGTGTCCGACGCCCACCAGCCCATCTTGCGCAGGCGGGCGCTGACCGAGAACCCGGGCGTGCCGCGCTCGATCGCCAGCAGCGAGATGCCGCCGTGGCCGGGGCCGCCGGTCCTGACCGCGGTCACCACCACGTCGGCCCGGCAGCCGGAGGTGATGAAGGTCTTGGCGCCGTCGACGACGTAGTGGTCGCCGTCGCGCACGGCGCGGGTGGTCAGGGCCGCCACGTCGCTGCCGCCGCCCGGCTCGGTGATGGCCAGCGCGGCGACGATGCGGCCAGCCAGCGCCGGCGTGACCCAGCGCGCCTGCTGGGCCGGGCTGCCGAAACGGACGATGGGCGGCAGGGCGATGCCGTGGCTGCCCAGGCCGACCGCGGTGCCGACCGAGCGACCGCGGACGATGAGCTCGTCGGACGCCACCAGCAGGTGGCCGAGATCGCCGCCGCCGCCGCCGAGCGCCTCCGGATAGCCGATGCCGAGCACCCCGGCCGCGGCGGCCTCGTCGTACAGCGCGCGCGGGAACTCCTCGTCCTCCTCCCACCGACCGGCGTGTGGGGCGACGGCGCGTTCGGCGAAGCGACGGACCTGGGCCCGGATCGCGGCGTGCTCCTCGGTCTCGAACAGGTACGTCATGTGCGCCTCCGTGTCACCTCGGCCCGCATCACGTCGAGGTGTCGACCTTGGAGTACAGCCGGTGCGCGCCGCGCAGCCAGCCGATCGCCTGGTGCCGCTCGACGGCGACGCCGTGGCATCGCTTGATCGCGTCGCGCGGCGCCTCGGACAGGCCGACGCTGTCGATCGCCAGGTCGTCGCGGACCAGCTTGAAGCCGACCAGATCGAAGCGGCCGAACCAGGCCTGCTGGGCGAAGGCGCGGAAGTCGACCGGTCCGGGGTTGAGCCAGAACTCGCGCAGGCGCCAGTGCACCGCGAGCAGGCGGCGGGCCAGCCACTCGAGCTCCGACGACGACCGCAGCCGGGGTGGACGGAGCGGCTCGGGCAGCTCGCCGCCGAGGAAGCCGAGCGCGCCCGCGACGGTGTCGAGATCGGTCGCGACCTGGTAGTCGGGCTGGGGCGTGACGCCGAGGGCCCAGGCCAGCACGCCGGCGCCATCACCACGCCAGCTGGCGTCGACGCGAGCGTCGCGCGCCAGCTCCCCGGGCGCGGCCTCGAGCAGCTCGCGCTCGTCCGGTTCGAGCTCGGCCTCGACGCCCCGGCTGCGCATCCAGCCGACGATCGTCGCCGCGCGCGCGCCGGCCATCGCCGCCGGCAGGCCCTCGAGCCGGGCCCGGCTGGCCAGCGCACACAGGGCCCAGGCTCGGTGCAGCACGCGCAGCGCATCGGGTGGCTCGGTGAAGCGACCGGTGCCGGCGCTGCCGACGTCGGTCGTGCCGTCGCCGTCGTCGTCGATCACGGGCGCCGCGCTGGCGCCGCTCGGGCTCCGGGCCCGGCTCACCGGCACCACGCTGGCGGCGAGCGCACGCCCGCCGGGGTCGCGGAAGGTCGTCCCGTCGAACCAGAACCCGGCGGCCAGGGCCAGCAGCTGCGCCAGCCAGCCGCGCACCGGCTCGGTCGTGGTCGGCGTGGTCGCGTTCAGGCGGATGACCTGCACCACCGCCGCCACCGCCGTCAGGAAGCTCGGGTCGAGCACCTCGCCCCGCTCGGACACGAAGGTGCGGACGCCGGCGACGTGGTCGGCCGCGTCGGCGTCCTCGAGCTGGGTCAGGGTGAGACGGCAGCCGTCACGCTCGAGCTCGGCCCACTGCCCGCCGGCGCCCTCGAGGACGCGGGTGCCGCGGAACGCGACGCGCAGCACGCCCAGATCGAGCCGCCGGGTCGCGTACAGGGTCGCCGCCGACGTCAACCGCGCTCCCGGGTGGTCACGCCAGGCCGAGGGCCCTGGCCATGCGCGCGCGCAGCCCGGCCACGACGTCGGGGGTCTTGATGTCGATCACCGGCTCGGTGTCGTACTGCTCGTAGAACAGGCTGGCCGGCCGGTCGGCCGGCACACCCATGGCCTCGCGCATGCGCTTGTGGTCTGGCACGAAGCCGCGGTCGAGCAGGTGCAGGATGGTCGAGCCGATCGTGCCCTGCAGGCCGCAGATGAGGACCGCGGCGCTGGCCGGGGTGAAGCCGCCCGGGGCCAGGTCGAGCTTGCGCTCGAGGTCGCCGATGCGGTCGGGCGCGAAGAACTGCTCGACCCGGCCGACGTCGCCACGCCAGCCATCACCCTCCGCGGGCCGGCTGACGGTGCCAAAGTAACGCAGGCCGTTGCTGCGGGTCAGCGCCAGCAGCTCGTCGCGATGCCCGAGATCCGACGGATACGACGCGCCGTGCAGGATGACGTAGCGCGACAGGTCGGCCGCGGGGTTGCGCCGCAGCTCGCTCCGCACCATGGACACGAACGGGGCCGAGCCGGTGCCGGCGGCGACCAGGATCTTCAGGCGCGGATCGTCGACGCCGACGGTGTCGGGGACCGTGAACACGCCGGCCGCGACCGGCCGCATGTACATCCGGTCGCCGTCCTTGAGCGTCCACAGCAGGTGGGTCAGCGGGTTGTCCGACTCCGGCTTGCTGACGTAGCGGATGTAGAACTCGACCGGCCCCTCGTCCTCGGGGGCCGACGCGATCGACATCGAACGACGGACCGAGCCAAGCTCGGGCTTGGCCTCGTTGTTCATGCCCAGCACGCAGTACTGCCCCGGGACGAACCACGGCCGCGTCGCCGGCGGCTCGTCCGGGTCGATCCGGAAGATGGTGAGCGCGTCGGTCAGGTCGACCCGCTTGCGCAGGGTCGCGTTGTAGACGAGAGGCTTCGCCACGGCCCGACGCTATCACACCCGCCCAGGGAGCCGACCCGACCCGGCCGGATCAGCGCTCGAACCCGGCCACGAGCAAGATCACCGGGTACACCTCGCCGGTGCGCCCGGCCACCGCCACCGTCGCGCCCACCCCGGCGTAACCACCGGGGCGCAAGGGATGCGTCGCGGTCGCCTCGAGCGTGAGGTCCTGGATCGAGGTCGGCTCGTCCTGGTAGGTCGACGCCCCGACGCCGAGCCGGGCCAGCCCGGTCCAGCCACGGCGCGACGCCTCGGCGCTCACGCCGCCCGATACGTACCAGCCCTTGGCCCGGACCGGGTCGATGGCCAGCAGCAGGAACGGCGCGACCGCGGCGTTGCGCCGGATCGACAGCGCCAGCTCGTGCAGCACGTCGGGCGGATCACTGGCCGGCTCCAGGTAGGCGGTGTAGCCGATCGTGCTGATCAGGTAGTCCCCGACCCAGGCGTAGCTGACCGTCGGTTCGATCTCGAACGGGTGGTCGGCCCGAAACGAGACCGACGTGAACGCCGACAGGCTGAGCTCGTTGGCGCCGGCGTGCAGCGTCCGGACCCAGCTCGCCGTGGCCTGCAGGGTCGGACTCAGGCGCGAGTCCGCGAACAGGTTGCCGCGCCACACGTAGGCGCTGAGCAGGTTGGCCTCGACCGTGACGGCGTCGGCGGCCGACGTCGCGGCGGCGTCGGGTGGGCCGTCGGCCGGCGCCGCCGCAGCCGGGCTGCCGACCAGGCCGACCAGGCTGACCACAGGGGCCAGGCCCAGCGCGGCGACGCCGAGGCGCCTCACCCGCACCTCACCAGGTGACGACCGGGAGGAACGCCCGGGTCTGGATCTTCGTGCGCTCGAACGAACCCAGGGCGGCGAGCAGGGTCCGCACCTCGGCCCGCACCGGCGCCGGCAGCGCGGCCAGCACGGCCTCGACCCCGGCCATCCAGCTCGTGGAGGCGCCGAGCGCGCCGACGTCGACCGCGCCGATCGACGACACCAGGTCGCGCAGGGTCGGGGTCGGCGGGTACACCTCGAGCGGGGCGTCGGGGCCGACCGCACCCAGGGACTGCGCAGCGGCGACGGCGGCGTCGAGGCCGCCCAGCTCGTCGACCAGGCCGAGCCGCTTGGCCTCGGCCCCGGTCCAGACCCGGCCCTGGGCGATGGGCTCGACCTGGGCCACCGCCAGCTTGCGCCCGGCCGCGACCCGGCCGACGAACACGTCGTACACGGCGCGCATCGACGCCTGCACCACCGCGCGCTCGTCCGCCGACCACGGGCCCAGGCTGGCCATCATCGTGGCGCGCTTGCCGCGCCCCATCGGGTACGTCTTGATGCCGACCTTGTCGAGGGCGCCGGCGATGGCCATCTTGCCGCCGACCACGCCGATCGATCCGGTCAGGGTGTCGGCCATCGCGTAGATCTTGGTCGCGCCCGCGGCGATGTAGTACCCGCCCGAGGCGGCGACGTCGCTCATCGACACCACGACCGGCTTCTTGGCCACGACCTCGGCCACCGCGCGCCAGATCAGCTCCGACGCCTGCGCGCTGCCACCACCGGAGTCGATGCGCAGGACCACCGCCTTCACCGCCGGGTCGGCGGCCAGCGTGCGCAGCGCCGGCACCAGCGTGCCTGACGCGATCTCCGCCCGCGCACCCAGCACGCCGTCGCCATCACCGTCGACGACGTCGCCGACGGCGTAGACCAGGGCGACGTGCGGCGCGCTCGGCCGCGCCACCGGGACCGCGCCGACGAACTGCATGAGCTTGACCATCTGCTGCACGCTGGCCGGGCCGGTGTCGTCGTCGTCGAGGTTCATCCAGGCATCCCCGGCGGCGGCGGTGCGGAACTCCTCGAACGAGGCCACCACGTCGGCCAGCTTGGCGGTCACCGCCTCCTCCGCGGTGAACAGGCCAAGGTCGATCAGGCCGCGCACCGCATCGGCGCCGAGCTTGCGCCCGTCGGCGATGACCTCGACCATGGTGAGGTGGTGGCGGTCGAGGATGGCGCCCAGGGTCTCGACCATCTCCTTCGACGGCGCGTCCCGGGTCAGCGGCTCGGCCGCGCCCTTGTACGCGCCGACGTGCAGGAAGTCGGCCTGCACTCCGAGCCGGGCGAGCAGCGGGCGCAGGTGCACCGGCATGGCCGCGGGGCCGGCGATGGCCACCTCGCCCAGGGGAGCCAGGCCGAGGCGATCACACGCCGACATCAACAAATACGACGTGCCGGCCGCGCCCTCGGCGTGGCAGTGCACCGCCTTGCCGGCGGCGCGCAGCTCGAGCAGGGCGGTGCGCAGCTCGATCGTGTCGGGGATGCTGCCGGCGTAGCCGTCGAACCGGATGATCAAGCCCTGCAGGTTGGGCCGCTGGCCGAGGGCACGCAGGAAGGCCATACGCTCGCGCACCGGCTCGCCGCTGGCGCCGCCGGTCCAGCTGAAGCTCTCCAGCTCGGACAACCCGCCGGCCAGGTCGATCACGCCCCAGTGCGGCGCGTCGGCGCTCGCGCCCGGCCCCTGCGCCGGCGCCTCGTACGGGCCCGGCTTCTTGAGGTTCTCGACGACGTTCCCGAGCAGCTGCTGCAGGTCGCCGCCGCCGAGGCCTCCCAGCCCACCATCGGCGTCGGTGCTGGTGCTGCTGGTGCCGCTCGCACCGGAGCTGGTCGTGCCGCGGTCACCGGCCGGCGCGGCCCATGGATCCGCCGCGCCGCCGACGCCGGCCAGGCCCCGGCCTGGCTCCTTCGAGCTGCCGCACGCGGCGCCCACCAGGACCGTGGCCAGGCCACACAGGCTCAAGGTCCGCACCGCGGGCCGCGTCGATCGCTTGCTCATGTTGACCTCCTCGTTGCTCAGCTGCCACTGCCGCTGCCGTCACCCGCGGGCGCCGGATCGCCACCGGCCGGGGTACCACCGGTCGGTGCCGCCTCGGCGCTGCCGCCGCCGGGTCCACCACCAGCACCACCACCGCCACCATCGACGTCGGCGCCGAGCAGCTGCAGCTGCTTCTTGGCCGGTCCGCTGCCCGGGTAGTACTCGAGGTAGCGCTTGTAGGCCTCGATCGCGTTGTCCTTGCGGCCCTGCTGCTGGTACGCCTCGGCCACCCCCCACAGCGCACGCTCGTTGCGCGGCGAGATGGTGAGCGCGGCCCGGAACTTCGACTGCGCCGACGCAAACTGCTTGGCGTCGATGTGACAGAACGCGGTGCCGACGAGGGCGTCGACGCTGTTGGGCTTGAGGTCGAGCGCGCGGTCGTAGTAGGGCATCGCCTTGCCGCAGCTCTCCTCGGCGTAGCGGTTGGCCTTCTCGATCAGCGCGTCGTAGTTGTCGCCGACCACCGCGCCACCACCACCCCCCCCGCTCGTGCCGCCCCCCCCGGTGCTGCCGCTGCCGGCCGCCGTGTTGCTGCCAGCACCCGCGCCGCTGCCCACGCCCGCGCCCGCGCCGCTGCCCGCGCCCGGATCCTCGGGCGGCATCGGGTCGGTCGCGCTGACCAGGCCGGCCACCTTGTCGGTCAGGGCCCGCGCGCCGGCGTGATCGGGCAAGGCCACGAGCAGGCTCTGCGCCCGGGCCGCGGCCTGGTCGCGCCGTCCGGACGCGAGGTCGATGAGGGCCAGCTGGAAGCGCGGCCGCGCGTCCTCGGTCTGCTCGAAGCTACCGGGTTGCCCCGGCTCGGCGTCGAGCTTGCCGAGCGCGGCGGCGGCGTCGGCACGGCGGCCATCACGGAGCGTCAAGAGCGCCGCCACCAGCGCGCCATCCCGCTCGCCCGGGCTGGCGCTGGTCGCGACCGAGAGATACCGCTGCACGTCCTTGCTCGGCTTGCCCTGCAGGCGCAGCACGTCGGCCATCGCCAGGTTGGCGGCGGCCGAGGTCGGCGCCGCCTTGAGCGCGCGCTGGGCCGGCCCGACCGCGTCGAGCACCCGCTGCTGCGCCTGCTTGCGCAGCGCCTCGGCCGCGGCGGGATCGGCGCTGAGGCCCGCTTGATCGCCGAGCGCCTGCGCCAGCGAGGTCAGCACCCGGGCCTGCGCCGCCGACACCTCCGCGCTGTCGCCGGCGCCGCGCAGGGCGGTCGCCGCGGCCTCGAGCCGGGCCGGGGTCTCGGCGAACATCGCCGCCCGCGCGTCGTCGAGGACGCTGCCCGGCCCCGGCGCCGCGTCGGCGCCCGCCGCGACCGCGATCGCGGAGCCGGAGCCGGCGCCAGCGTCGGCCACCAGCACCGCCGGCTTGGTGACCGGGTCGCTCTTCTTCCGGAACACCAGCAGGTAGGTGGCCACGGCGGCGCCGGCGATGGCCAGGACCGCCACCAGCGCGATCCAGGTGCCCGCGCGCGAGCCGCGGGTCGCCGCCATCGGCCCGGTCTGGTCGGGGTCGAACACCTCCTCGCCACCCACGCCGAAGTCGCCCGACATCGGCCGCAGGCGGCCGCCGAAGGTCGGCTCGGTCGGCACGCCGCCGAGCTTGCCGCCCGACGGCCCCTGCGGGCCGTCGTCCTTGAGCGGCAGCTTGACGTCGGCGGAGGCCCAGGCCCCGGTCGCCTGCAGCGGCGGCCCCGGCGGCGGAGGCACGGACGCGACCGGCGCGGGCGGCCGGGCCGCGACCGGCGGCGGCGGCGGCGCGGTCGGGGCGCGCTTGGGCTGCGGCGGCGGCGGCGGCTGGGTCGGAGGGCGGCGCGGCCCCGGCGGCGGCGGCGGCGCGGCGTGGGCCGCCGGTGGTGGCGGCGGCGGCGTGGCGTGGGCCGCCGGCACCGGGGTCGGCGTGCGCGGACGGACGTGGGCGTTGGCGCCGACGCCCATCATCGTGCCCTTGCCGGCCCCGGCCGCGCTCGCCGCGGCGGGGCCACGGCGCTGCCGGCTCTCGTCGGCGATGGTGAAGAACGAGCCGAGCTCGGCCACGTCGCCCAGGCGCTTCCAGGTCTTGCCGGTGCGCGAGATGAGCGAGTCGCGGGTCACCACCGAGCCGACGATCCACTGCTGCAGGGTGGCGAGGTCGCGGCAGGTCTTGGTCTCGCCGTTCTCGAGGCGGATCATCCACAGGCGCTCGCCGCCGTCGTGGGGCCCGGAGTCCGCCGGACCGGCGTCGGCGACCGGGGCGCTCGGATCGGTCGCCGCCCGCGACCCCTTGCTGGCGCCGTCGACGTTGGGCTTGCTGGCCGTCGGCGGGATCGCCACCGCGGTGCCGACGTTGGTCGACGACCGCTTGCGGATCTTGAACATGTGACCGCAGTTGGTGCACTTGACGGTGACCCCGGAGGGCTTGAGTCGAGCCTCGTCCAGCTCGTACTCGGTCAAGCACTTCTCGCAACGTACGTCCATGGAGCCTTAGATCCGGTACGTACCACGGCGGTCGGGCCGTGTCATGGCCCGCGCCGGGTCGACCACGGGCCAGCGACCGCGCCGCGGCCGCCTCGCCCACCCCCGGCGGCCCCGTCCCGCGGTACCGTGGGATGGCATGCCCACGAGCCCCACCCCGCAGCGCGCGGCCGAGCGCGTCTCCGTCGAGGCCTTCGTCATCGTCATCGGCGACCGCGGCGAGGAGTGGGTGTTCCGGACCCGCGACATCTCCGAGCACGGCCTGTTCCTGTTCACCAAGGTGGCGCGGACCTACCCGTTCAAGGTCGGGCAGACCCTCCGCCTCGAGCTGCACGACTACGACGAGGCGCTGCACTGCCGGGCGGTCGTGGCCCGCATCGTCGAGCCCGGCAGCCCCGAGGCCTCGACCTACCCGACCGGGTTCGGCGTCCGCATCGTCGACGCCGACGGGGTGACGCGCGATCGCCTGCGCGCCCTCATCGCCAGCGCGCGCACCGGCACGACGCCGTACTGAGGCGTGCGCGGCCGGCCGCCGGGGATCACCGATTGACTTGTCCGTCCGGGGCCCCGTACGTTTCGCGATCTCACGGGGACTCACGGGGAGCTAGCGATGGCCAAGAACCTGGGTGATGCGGTGATCGAGCTGCTCGAGCACGATCGAGCCGAGCTTCGCGCGGCGGCGACGACGGTGCTGGCCGCGGTCGGCAAGGGCCACGCCGGCGCCCTCGACGGCCTGACCGAGCGGCTGGCCGATCCCGAGCCGGCCATCCGCCGTCTCGCCCTCGACGGGCTGGCCGCGCTCGGCGCGACCGGCATCGCCGCCAAGCTGGTGCCCCTGCTGCGCGGCGGCGACGACGGCCTGGCCGAGCGAGCGGCCGAGGTGCTGGCCCAGCAGGGCGCGGCCGCCGAGGCCGCCATGCGCAAGGAGCTGGCCAGCGGGCCGGTGCCAGCCCGCCGGATCATGGCCCAGCTGCTGCTGCGCCGGGCCTCGGCGCCGTCGGTCGAGGCCGTGCTCGACCAGCTCGGCGACGCCGAGTTCGGCGAGCAGGCGCTGCAGCTGGTCCGGGCCGAGCTCGACGCCGGCGCCGACAAGCTGGCGGCCATCGTCGACAAGAGCGCGGGCCAGCGCGCCAGCGAGGCCGGCCGCGCGCTGCACAAGGCGTGGGCCCGGGCGAGCAAGGCGGCGGCTGATGGCGCCAAGGCCGGGGCCAAGGCCGGCAAGGCCGGCAAGGCGGCCAGCCAGGCCGCGCCGGTGGCGGCCGACCCGCTGCGGGATCCCGAGGTCAGCCAGCTGATCGCCGTCCAGAGCGCGCTCCTGCGCCTCATCGGCTACATGGCCCGCCCGGCCTCGCAGCACATGCTGCTGGCCCAGGCCGAGGCCGATCGGCCGCGGCCGATCCGCCTGGCCGCGATCGCCGCGCTGCGCCGCATCGTCGCCAGCAGCGAGGCCAAGGGCACCGAGGCCGCGGTGGCGGCGATGATCGACTACGCCGATGGCGATGACCTGGCGGTGGCGCAGGCGGCCATCGACACCCTGCGCGGCGCCCGCATCCCCGACAAGCTGGCCAAGGACTTCGCCGCGCTGGCGCGCTCGAAGAACGTGGCGGCGCAGAAGCTGGCGATGGAGCGGCTGCCGGCCGGCGGCGGCGCCTCGGCGGTGAAGGCCCTGGTCGAGGCGCTCGGCGGCGCAGACCCGACCGCGCGCGACGCCGCTGGGCGCGGCCTGGCCAAGGCGCCCGAGGCGGTGATGCCGATGATGAAGGCGCTGGTCGAGTGCGAGGACGAGCAGGTCGCGCGCCGCTACGCCGGCGCCCTGCGCGCCCACCGCGGCCACGTCTCGGCCGCGGCGGTCGACCTGCTGGTCGACTACGTGCGCGGCCACCTCGAGCGCTACTTCAAGGGCAAGGCCAGCGCCGAGTCGATGGTGCTCGAGCGGGTCGCGGCCGAGCTGCTGGCCGACCTGGCGCCGACCCACCACGTCGAGCTGCTGTTCGAGCGGGCCAAGCGCCTGCGCAAGGCCGGCAAGCCGGTCGAGGCGTTCGGCAGCCTCAAGCCGCTGCTGCGCACCCACGCCGACATCGACGACGCCATCGACGACGACCACCGCTTCCTGCTGGCGCTCCTGGCCATCGAGGCCGCCGGTGACGGCATCCTGCGCACGGTCACCGGCGACAACCCGGTGCTGGCCCAGTTCGCTCGCCTGTCGGGCCGCGGCTACCCGGTGGCCAAGAAGCTGGCGCGCGAGAAGGACGTGTCGGACGAGGCCATCTACGGCCTCGGCTTCGCGCTCATCGAGAGCCGCGACGCCACCAACGGCGAGCTCGGGGCCGAGCTGCTGCAGGGCATCATCGACGAGCGCCCGCGCAGCAAGCTGGCCAAGAGCGCCAAGAACAAGCTCAAGCTGGCCGGCTACAGCGACGACGACTGAGTCGGCCAGCGGGTTGGCCGCACGCCGCTACTCGTCGGCGTAGCCCGCCTTGCGCTTGGCCATGGCCCGCTGGTCGGCATCGGACCGCGCCGCCGCGGCGCTGCCGAGGCGGGTCTGGCGGGACTGGCCGGGCGTGCCGACCCGCCCGAAGGTGATCACGTGGTGATCGCCCCGCACCTCGATGTCCCAGAACTTGCGCTCGCCCGCGTGAACCAGCCGGCAGCGGAACAGCACCGGCCCGAGCTGGTCGCGCGAGCGGTCGGCGCCGCCGGCCCGTGCTGGCGCCGCGGCCGGCTTGGCCTTCGCCGCGGTCGGCCTGGCCGCCGTCGGCTTGGCCTTGGCCGGGCGGGCCGGCGCATCCAGCACCACGTCGAGGCGCTCGCCCACGTACGACGGGAAGCGCGGCACGCCGTCATCGGACAGCTCCTGATACCGGAACGTGATCACCGCCCCGACCGCTGGCGGCGCGTCCCGCTCGCGGTCGGACAGGCCGGTGCCGACGTTGAAGCGGGCCCCGCTTGGCAGCTCGCAGATGAGCGCGCCGAGGCGGCCCTTGTGCTTGCCGGTGCCGGGCGCGTGGCCGACCACCCGCGCCTCGGCGTCGTGGAACGTCTTGACCTTGAGCAGCGCGCTCGAGCGGCCGACCTCGTAGGCCGAACCGGGACGCCGCAGCATCAGGCCCTCTCCTCCGTCACGCTCGACCCGGGCCAGCTCGGCCCGCAGGTGCTCGAGTCCCTCGCAGCGGACGTGCTCGAGCGGTCGCGCGTGTGGGGCGGCGGCCCGGGCCAGCACGCGCTCGGCGTGGGCCAGCCGCTGCTCGAAGCCGCCGCGCGCGGCCGGCGCGTCGAACACCACGAACGACACCTCCTTCCAGGCCAGGCTGCCCGCGCCCGAGCGGACGATGCTGGTGGTCTTCTGGAACATCTTGCGACCGACCCACAGCTCGCCGTCGAGCGTGTCGGCCGGCAGGTCGGCGACGAACCAGTCCGGCGCGACGAAGCGGTTGCCCAGGCGCGAGATGAAGCCCTCGCCATCCCAGTAGGCGCGGATGCCATCGAGCTTCTCGCTCATCCACCACCCGGTCGGGTCGTGGTCGCTGTCCCACTTGTGAGCCAGGATGATCGGCGGCGCCGTGTCCTTGCTCACCGCGGTGGCGCGGCCGGGTGCCCCGCCGCCCGCGCCAGCCGTCGGCGCCGCCGCTCCGACCCGCGCCGCCTCGGCCGCCTCGCCCAGGTAGGCCCGCAGGTGCTTGCAGGTCCGTCGATCGATCACCGCGCCCTGGTTGCGCCAGGCCGGGCAGCTGCACATGTAGACGTCGCCCTGACGCGACAGGAGGTACTTGCTGGTCGAGCCAGCCACCTCGACGCGATCACCGTCAGCGAGTGAGCCAGCCACGATCTCTCCTTGGACCAAGCGCGCCGCGCACCACGCGCGACGCTAACACACGGCGTGCGGGCCGGGCCGGGCGCGGCGACGCGTGCGTGATACGTTGCCGACCATGGGCACCTGGGCCGCCGGACCGTTCGGCAACGACAGCGCGCTCGACTTCGTCGGCGGCGTGCTCGACCACTTGATGCAGCCGGTGCACGAGTTCCTGGCGTCGCCGGAGATCGACGAGACGTTCGACCCGGCGTTCGCGGCCATCGCGCTGATGAACGGCGTGATGGAGCGGACGCCATCGCGACCGTGGGGGGGTGACGCGGTGGTCGACGGCGCACCGATCCGGGCCGCCATGCTGGCGTGCTTCGACGAGCAGATCGACGGCCTCGGCCCGGCCCCGGGGTTCGCGGCCGAGCAGCGCGCGGCCCTGGTGCAGACGCTCGACACCTTCGTCGCCCTGCTGGCGCCGCCGGCCCGGCCGGGCTGAGCGCCCCCGCCTACGCGAAGTCGCGCCGCTCGAAGATGACCGCGGCCAGCACCATCAGGCCGGCGATCCACAGCAGGCCGTAGCTGGCGGCGGTGGTGACGTAGCCCCACGACACGAAGTCGCCGTGTACGCTGACGGCGGCGCCGTCGAGCGTGCGGCCGGACACCGAGTACAGGTGCAGATCCGGCACGACCTCGAGGGCGGCCCGGGTGATGCCGCGCAGCCACGCCGAGTCGGCGCGCGCGGCGGCGGCAGCGATGTCGGGGGTGACGCGACCGAGGAAGAAGAGCGCGAGCGCGAACAGCCCGGACAGGAACGGGGTCGAGAACGACGAGAAGAAGATGGCGATCGCGGCCACCACCAGCACCTCGACCCAGGCCAGCACCACCGCCTTGAGCACCGCCGCCGACACCGCCACGTCCTGCATCCCCAGCTGCAGGACCATGGCCAGCGCGAACAGGGTGACCAGCACGGTCAGGATGAGCGCCATGCCGAGGTACTTGCCGACCACGAACTCCCAGCGCGCCAGCGGCTTGGACACGATCGAGTGTACGGTTCGCCGCTGCACCTCGCTGTACAGCAGGAACACGCCGAGGAAGATCGCGGTCAGCCCGCCGAACAGCGAGGTGCCGGCCAGGCCGACGTCGCGCGCGACCCGCGCGTTCTCGTGCAGCGACATCTCGCCCAGGACGATGGCCAGCAGGTTGGCGGCGACGACGACGAGGACGATGCCGTACAGCACGCGGATGCGGGCCGCCTCGCGGAAGGTGTTGAGGGCGATCGCCCACATGCGGCCCAGCATCAGGCCGCACCCCCGCCGCGGTGGTCGGCGCCGACCCCGGTGGCCGCACCGCCGGCGCCCCCTGCCCCGGCGTCCTGGCCCTCGACCTGGCGCATGAACAGATCCTCGAGCGTCTCGTGGTGCGGGGTGACCGAGACCAGCTTGCCGCCGGCGCGCTGGAGGCGGGCGATCAGCTCGTCGAGATCGGCCCCGCCGGGCGCGGTCAGCAGCAGCTCGCCACCGCGGCGGCGATGCCGGACCAGGCCGGCCACGACCGGGGCCAGCGCGCCGTCGTCGATCGACTCGGCCACCCGCGCCACCACGTCGACCGAGGTCACGCTGCCACCGACCAGCTCGGACGGCGCGCCCTGCACGGCGATGCGGCCGCGGGCGACGATGGCGACCCGGTCGGCGATGGCCTCGACGTCGGACAGGATGTGCGAGGAGAAGAACACCGTCTTGCCGCGCTCGCGCTGCTCGAGGATGAGCTCGCGCACCTCGCGCCGACCGACCGGGTCGAGCCCGCTCATCGGCTCGTCGAGGATGATGACGTCGGGATCGTTCATCAGGGCCTGGGCCAGCCCGGCCCGCTGCATCATGCCCTTGGAGTAGCGCTTGAGGCTGGTGTGCTTGGCGCGGTCGAGGCCGACCCGGGCGATGAGCTCGTCGGCGCGCTTGCGCCGGGTCGCACGATCGAGCCCGAACAGGCGTCCGACCAGATCGAGCAGCTCGGCCACCGACAGGTAGTCGTAGAAGTACGGCTGCTCGGGCAGGAACCCGACCCGGGCCCGGGCCTGCCGGCTCGGCAGCACGTGGCCCAGGATGGAGGCCTGGCCGCCGGTGGCGCGGATGAGGCCCATCAGGATGCGGATGGTCGTGGTCTTGCCGGCGCCGTTGGGGCCGAGGAAGCCGTAGATCTCGCCCCGGCCAACCGCGAACGACACGCCACGCAGCGCCTCGACCCGGCGGCGCAGGAACGGGGTCTGGTAGGTCTTCGCCAGGTCGGCGACGCTCAGCGCAACATCGGCCACGATCGGCGCCGACTCTATCACGGCCGATCGGGCCGGCCGTCAAACCCGGCACCGACCGGGGCGGACCTCGCTGGTTGCGGCTACCATGCGGCGATGGCCTCGGCCTGGACGCGCACGCGCATGACCACCGGAGGTGGGACAGCCAAGATGGCGCTGATCGTCCTGACCGACGCCGCCCTGCCCGATCCCCTGCCGGTGTCGCGCACGCGCCACGGCGTGCCCGAGTGCGAGACCGCGGCCGCGGTCGGGCTGGCCATCCGCGAGCGCGCCGCCCACGCCGCCTGGTTCGAGGACCTCATGGCGTCGAGCCTGGGTGACCTGATCGGCGACGACCTCGGCCCGGCGGCGTACGCCCGCGCCGGCGCCGCCCGCTTCGGTTACGTCATCGAGGCCGAGCTGGTCGACCCGCTCGACCTCGGCCACGTCCAGGCCGCCTGGGCCCTGGCCAAGTGCGTGTGTGAGGCCGCCCCCGGCGCCGTCGTCCTCGACGTGTTCGGGGCCCAGGCCCACGTCGGCGAGGAGGTCGCCGCGCTCGATCCGGACCGCGCCTTCCGCCTCATGCACGAGGTGGCGATCATGGTCGACGACGCCCACCCGCCGTGCGCGACCATCGTCACCCGCGGCCTCATCAAGTTCGGGCGGCCCGACCTGGTGGTCGATCGCGTCCCGGTCGATCAGGTCGCCGGCGCGGCCCAGCTGGTGCGGGAGATCGCCGAGGCCCTGGCCGACGGCGAGCTGCTCGAGCCGGGCGATCACATCGAGCTGCCCGACGACCCGGGCGGGTTCGCCGTCGACGTGTTGCCGGACGACTGGCGCGAACAGCTCGGGCTTGAGCGCGGCCTGCTGCTCACGCCAAACTAGCTAGCAGGGCGGGGATCGGCTCAGGGATAGCGGCCCTGGAAGCCGACGCCGGCCTCCAGCTCGAACCGCAGCCAGCGCGAGAAGCTGAGGGTCTCGCCGACGTAGCCGTAGAAGCCGTAGCTGTCGTCCAGGTCGAACCACAGGCCGTTGAGGTTACGCACGCCGACGTCGGAGCCGCGGCTGGTGCCGGTGGCGTCCTCGTACCCGGTGAAGTCGAACACGACCTGGCCGGTGGTGAACAACCTGGACGTGCCGGCCTCGCTGAAGAACACGCGCAGCCCGGGTGACAGGTGCAGCGGGCGCGGGCCGTCGCCGCCGGCCGCGGTCGGCGCGAAGTCGCGCTCGAGGCCGAGCCGGAGCTCGCCCAGCACCTCGATCCGGTCGGTCACGCCGTACGACAGCTCGAGGTCGAACGCGAACGGCGCCCGGCCGATACACACCACGGCGTTGCCGCTGCCGGTGTCGACCGACCGCTCGCCGCAGTAGTCGGTGTCGTCGTAGGTGCTGATGCCGCGCAGGCCCAGCCCGAGCCGCACGCTGCCGCCGAACTGGCCCTTGTGCCCGGCCGGGGTCGAGCGCGGCGTCGGGTCGGCGGCGGCCACGCCCGGGCCAGCCGCGGGCCCGGCTGCGACGAGGAAGGCGACGACGGCGACGAAGGCGGCGCGCGGGATCCGGCTCATGGCGGCGACGCTACCACCGGGTGACCGCCGGCGCCTCGCGGCGCGGCGGCGCGACCGGGTGGGCCAGCGGCCCGAGGCGACCTGGCGCGGGACAGCCCGCCGGCCTCGGGGTAGGCTGCCGGGACCCATGGCCCGCCGCCGTCATCCTGCGCCCGCGTCCGCGCGCGCCCCGTCGCGTCGCCGCTTCCTCGGCGCCGCCGGCCTGGCCGCGGGCGGGCTGGTGCTCGGGCCGCTGGCCCGGCGCGCCGCCGCCATCGGCCCGGGCTCGAAGTTCCGCTTCGCCCAGCTCCAGCTCGGCGCGGCCTGGAACCCGCGGCCGTCGGCCCTGCGCCGGCTGGCCTGGGAGCTCGACAAGCGCACCTCGATCGACGTCGAGCTCGAGCCGCTGGTGGTGCCGCCGGTGGCCGAGCGCCTGCACCAGAGCCCGTTCCTGGTCCTGTCGGGTGACCGCGCCATCGACCTGCCGCCGGCCCCGGCCATCGAGGCGCTGCGCCGGTTCCTCACCTTCGGCGGCTTCCTGTTGATCGACTCGGCCGAGGGCAGCGTCGACGGCGCGTTCGACCAGTCGGTCCGCCGCCTCATCGGCGCGCTGTTCCCGGCACCGGCGCCGGCCAGCGGGCTCGAGGTCATCAGCCCCGATCACGTGCTGTACAAGTCGTTCTACCTGCTCGACCGCCCGCTCGGCCGGGTCGCCGTGACCGGGACGATGGAGGGCGTCGTGCGCGACGGCCGTGTCGTCGTCGCCTACGTCCAGAACGATCTGTCGGGGGCGTGGGCCCGCGACAGCTTCGGCAACTTCGAGTTCACCTGCGAGCCGGGCGGCGAGCGCCAGCGCGAGCTGGCGTTCCGCCTCGGCATCAACCTGGTCATGTACGCCCTGTGCCTCGACTACAAGACCGACCAGGTCCACGTGCCGTTCATCATGCGGCGGCGACGCTGGCGCGCGGACGACACGCCGTAGGGGCCCGATGGACGTCGCCTTCCTCACCGGCCCGGCCCGCGTGGTCTTGCTCGGCGTCGGCCTGGTGCTGGTGGCGCTGGCGCTGGGCCTGGCCCGGCGCCGTGGCCGCGCCGCCGCCCTGCTCGGCGTGCTCGCGGTGGCCGCGCTCGGGGTGGTCGCGACCGAGCAGCTGGTCGTGCTCGCGGTCCGGGTCGCCGCGCCCGACGAGGCCAGCTTCAACGAGCACCGCTGGGTCCTGCTCGCCCCGTGGGGCCGCCTCGGCCTGGCCCTCGGCGCCGGCGCGGTGGTCGCGATCACCGTGCTGGCCTGGCGGGCCAGCCGCGGCGCCAGCGCCGGCCGACGGGTCGCCCTGGTCGGGCTACGCGGCGCCGCCGCCATCGCCGCGCTGGTGGTGTTCGCCCAGCCGGCGGTCGAGCTGCGCCAGGTCGCGCGCGAGCGCAACCGCATCGCCGTGGTCATCGACGACTCGCGCTCGATGTCGCTGCGCGACCGCGCCGACGGCCCCGATCGCCTGGCCCGGGTCCGGGCCCTGCTCGACGCCTCGGCGCCGACGCTGGCCGGCTGGAGCCTGGCCCACCACCTCGACTACTACCGCTTCTCCGACCAGCTGGCACCAGCGGCGGCGACCGACCCGGCCGGTGGCCAGGCGGTCGGCCCGGCCACCCTCATCCGCAAGGCGCTCGAGAGCGTGCGGGCCCGCTACGAAGGCCACGACCTGGCCGGGGTCATCCTCATCTCCGACGGCGCCGCCACCGGTGACCTCGACGACGACGACGGCGCCGGGGCCGGCCGCGACTTCCTGCGCTCGCTCGAGACCCGGGTCCACACCGTGTGGGCGGCCCGGCCCGGCCTGCGCGACATCGCCATCGCCCGCATCCTGGCCGACGAGTTCGCCTTCGTCCGCACCGTGGTCCGGATCGACGCGGTGGTGCGCGTGGTCGGCTACGGCGCGCGCCGGGTCAAGGTCACCCTGTCGGCCGACGGCAAGCCGCTGCGCGACAAGTGGGTCGACGTCCCCGCCGACGGGGAGGCCACCGTCACCTTCGAGATCACCCCACCCCGGGTCGGGCGTTTCCTGTACGAGGTGTCGACCCCGGCCCAGGTCGACGAGGCGGTGCCGAGCAACAACCAGCGCACCTTCGTCATCCGCGTCATCCGCGACAAGATCCGCGCCCTCCAGGTCGCCGGCCAGCCGTCGTGGGACGTGCGCGCGCTGCGGCAGATGCTCAAGAGCAACCCCAACGTCGACCTCATCTCGTTCTTCATCCTGCGCACCCAGGACGACGTCTCGCTGGTGCCGCAGGACGAGATGTCGCTCATCCCGTTCCCGACCCGCGAGCTGTTCGAGCAGGAGCTGCCGTCGTTCGACCTCATCATCCTGCAGAACTTCGAGTACCTGCCGTACGGCATCGGCGACCACCTCGAGAACATCCGCGCCTACGTCGAGGGTGGCGGCGGCCTGGCCATGCTCGGCGGGGAGCAGAGCTTCTCGTCGGGAGGGTACGACGGCACCCCGGTGGCCGCCGCCCTGCCGGTCGAGCTGCTGCCGCCGTGGCAACGCGACGACCTGATCGACGTCGGCCCGTTCGTGCCGACCCTGACCGCGGCCGGGCGCGGCCACCCGGTGACGGCGCTGCGCTACGCCGCCGACGACAACGCGGCGGCGTGGAAGGCGCTGCCGCCGCTCGAGGGCGTCAACCTGCTGGCCGGGGCCAAGCCCGGCGCGACCGTGCTGGCGGTGCACCCACGCCTGCGCACCCGCACCGGCAAGCCCATGCCGGTCATCGTCGCTGGCGACTATGGCCAGGGCCGCAGCGTGGCGATCACCACCGACACGCTGTGGCGGTGGGGCTTTGGCGCCGCGGCCCGCCCCGGCGACGACGGACGCCACTACGAGAAGCTGTGGGACGGCGCCATCCGCTGGCTCATCCAGGACCCCGACCTGCGCAACCTGCACGTCGACACCGACGCGGTCGAGTACCTGCCGACCTCGCCAGTGCGGCTGAGCTTCCGCCTGGCCGGGCAGGACTACCAGCCGCTGGCCGACGGCACCATCGAGGCCAAGCTGGTGCGCGGGGCCGACCCGTCCACCGCGCGCCAGGTCAGCGCCTTCAAGGTGACCACCGGCGACGACGGCGCGGCCAGCCACGACCTGTCCGGACTCGAGGTCGGCACCTACCGGGTCCTGGCCAGCGCCACCGTCGGCGGCAAGCAGGTCTCGGCGTCCGACATCTTCCTCGTCCGCGACGGCGGGACCGAGCTCGACCGGCCGTCGGGCGACGCCGACAGCCTGGCCCTCATCGCCGCCGCCACCGGCGGCAGCGCGCTCGGCCCGGCCGACGTCCTGCCGGCTGACCTGGCGTTCGACCCACCGCGGGTGGTGCGGGTCGATCGCCGGACCGACGTCGAGCTGTGGAACCGACCCAGCTTGCTGGTGGTCGCCGTGTTACTCCTCGGCCTCGAGTGGCTCTTGCGCCAGCGCGCCGGCTATCTGTAGAAGGGACTCCCGCCATGTTCTCAGTCGACAGCCTGGTCACCGACCTGATCTTCAACGGCGGCGCCGCGCTCGAGCGCCAGGCCCTCGAGAACGCCCTCGGCGGCGCCGACGCGCTGGCCCGCGTGGTCGACGTCGACGCCATCGACCCGCGCATGGAGATGCAGATGTTCCCGTCGATGCCGTTCCGGCGGCGCGGCGAGCGGCGCCTGCTGGTCATCGCCGGCAGCCCGGACGGCGAGGACGGCGAGGAGGGTGGCGAGGGCGGCGGCGCCGGAGGCCCGCTGCGGGCCGACCCCAACGACCCCATCGTCCCGGTCGATCTTCGGCCGGCGCGCGACGCGCTGATCGCGATGTGCGAGGCGCTGCCCATCCGCCTGGGCCGGCTGTTCACGCTCGGCACCTGGGGCGACGCCGTGCTGGTCGCCCGCAGCGCGCGTGACCTTCGCGCCATCTGCCTGTTGCCGTGGGCGCTCGACCCGACCATCGACGTCGACGGCCGGCGCCGCGCCAACCGCCTGAGCCAGCCCGAGTTCGAGGCCAAGATCATGGCCTACGAGAAGCGGCTGGAGGAGCTCGACGACGAGGCCATCCTGGCCCGCATCGACGGGGCCCGGGTCGAGCGGCGTGGTGACCTGATCATCGTCGACGTGCTCGAGGCCGACGGCACCTGGGACCAGCGCAAGTCGCTCGTGCTCGAGGAGCAGCTGGCCGCGGTCGACCGCTTCTCGCTGTTCCCCGGCGCGCCGGCCAGCCCGGCCACCCCGGCGCCGGCCCGCGTCGCCGCGCCGGCCGCGTCCGCCGAGCCCGCCACCGCCGCGCCGGCGCCGGTCGCCGCGCCCGAGCCGGCCGGCCCGCCGCTGCGCACCGCCACCATCGGCGACCGGGTGGTCATCGTCTTCCCGGCCGAGCGGTTCGACCTCGACGTCGCCGCCGCCCTCGGCAAGCGCGACTGGAGCACGATCATGCGCCGGTCCGACAACCTGGACGGCCGGGTCCGGGACCATCTGCACCACGGCCAGGCCGCGTGGATCGCCCCGCTCGAGTTCCTGTCCGAGGTGTTCATCGACGGCAAGCCGGTGACCCGCGCCATGTTCGAGCAGGGCGCGCGCGACGTGGCGTCGGGCGTGCGCGGCATGGACGTGCACCTGCCGCGGTTCGGTCCGGTCACCCTGGTCGACGTGCCGGGCACCGGGCGGTTCGTCACCTCCATGACCGAGGCGCTCGATCAGGTCGCCTCGCTGGTCCGCGCATGAACGGCCGCGCCCAGGTGAGGCGGCCGGCCCGGCCGGGCCTGGTCGCGTGGGTGCTGGTGCTGGCCAGCGCCATCGTGCGGGCGACGCCGGCCAGCGCCGCCCCGGCCGACGACCCGCTGCTGCGCGAGGTGGTGGTGTTCAGCCGGGACGGCGCGTTGTGGCGCACCGACGCGCGCGGCAAGGGGCCGGCCACGCAGCTGGTGGCCCTGCCCGGCGGAGGACGCGCCACCGCGGTGCGGACCGATCCCGGTCGCCGGGTCGTGCTCGTCGACGTCGACGGCGCGTGGAGCTGGATGCCGCTCACCCCCGGGTCCGCGCTGCGCCCGCTGCCGTGCAAGGGCACCCCCGAGCCGAGCAGCGACGGCGCCTGCGTGGTGTGCACTGTCGCCAGCGGCCGGCACGCCGTGGTCCTCCTCCGCACCGGGGTGGTCACCCCGCTGCCGGTCGGCACGACCCACGCCACCGTCGTCGGCGCGGCGCGTGACCGCCAGCTGGTGTGGTCCGACGCCCAGGGCATCTGGGCCGCCGGCCTGACCGATCTGACCCGGCGCCGCCGCCTGGCCGACGCGCCGCTGCGACGCCTGTCGATCAGCCCCGACGGTCGGCGCGCGCTCGGCGTGTACCCGGGCACGATCCACGACAAGAAGGTCGAGGTCCCGGCCGAGATCCTCTACTCGTTCGCGCTCGACGGTGTGGGCGCACGGCGCAAGGTCATCCGCGACGGCGTACCGCTGGCGTGGTCGACCGACAGCCAGTGGGCCCTGGTCCAGGACGGGCCACGGGCGTGTGTCATGCGCGCCAGCGGCGGTGAGTACAAGTGCTGGAAGGGCTACCATGCCTCGGCGCTGGCCCCCGACGGCTCGTGGGCCCTCGTGCTCGGCCCGCGCGAGCGTGGCGGCAAGGACGGCAAGGACGGCAAGGACGCCGGCAAGAAGGGCGGCAAGGGCCAGGACGCCGGCAAGAAGGGCGGCAAGGGCCAGGACGGAAAGGCCGCCGCCGAGCCAGCTGTCGACGGCGGCGGCGGCGAGCCCGGGGCCGCGGCCGAGGGTGAGGCCGGCGACGACCAGGTCGGGGACGAGCTCGACGTCGCGCTACCGGCCGGCGACCTCGCGCTGTACCGGGTGCCGCGCGACGGCGTCTACTCCGACCCGCCCATCCTGGTCGAGCGGGTCGTCGACGGCGCCGCCGTCTGGCTCGGCCCCACGCCCTGAGCCCGACCAGCCCCGAGCAGCTCAGTCGAACGAGGGCAGCTGGCGTGGCTCGGCCGCGGCCTGCCGGGTCTGCGTGCTCACCCGGTAGGCGACGTTTCGCGCGCGCATGATGTTGCCGAGCGGGCGGTGGTCCTCGAGCGCGTGCCACGGGTCGAACGCCAGGGTCTCGACGAAGGCGGTCACCCGCTGCCCGCGCGCGGAGGCCGAGTCTTGTGGTGGCAGCGTCAGCCGGCCCACGGTCGACCACGGCGAGGTCCACGCCACCGAGGCGTCCTCGATCGGCGTCGACGCGGCGTCGGCGTAGAACCGGACCTGCAGGTCGTAGACGACGGCGCGCTCGCGCAGGCGCACGGCGAGGTCGGCCCCGAGCTGATCGGCCGACGCCACCCGGTACGGCGCGGCGGGCTCGGTGGCCGTGAACGCGTACTGCACCGCGTACGGCCCGAACTTGATCGGCAGCGCGCTGTAGTACGAGGTCGCCGCCAGCGGCGCCTGCGGCTGGCGCAGGCTCGTCAGCGCGGCCTTGATGATGCCCACGCCCCGTCGCAACCCGAGCCCGCCGATCAGCCGCAGCGGCAGCAGGGCCGGGGTCGTCGACGCCCGCACGATGGCCATGAACTCGTCAGCGTCACGCATCGGCACCACCGGCGTGCGGATGGCGAGGAAGTCCTGGGTAGTTGCGTCCTCGAGCCCGGGGATGAGCTTCTTGCCCTCGACTCCGAACACCTTGACCGCGAGCCCGCGCACGTCGGGCTTCCGATCGGACTGCCGGTGCCCGGCCCCGTTGGAGTACCGGACCACGGCCTGGTAGGTCGTCGGCGCCGCGAACAGTCCCTGCCGCGCGTGCGCCGGCAGGTCAGGCAGCACCTCGAGCGTGGCCAGGAGCCCGAGGTTGGGCTTGGCGTGCAGCGCACGGTCGAAGCCGCCCTCGGCCCGGGGCCGCCTCCGCTGCAGCGCGGCCAGGGCGGCGGCGTGGCGCTCGAACCGCTCGGCCTCGTCAGCGACGACGACCTCCGTCCAGTCGGTGGCGGGCATCGGCCGAGGCTACCGCGACCGGGGCCGGCTTGGGCGACCCTCGTCGGCTAGCCCGACAGCCGGACCGCCTCGACGACGCCGGCGCGGACGGTGACGGCGACGGTGTGGCCGGCGAACAGCCCGCCGTCGGCGAGGTACATCTCCCACGCGCCATCGCCGAACAGCACCAGCCGGCGCAGCGTCAGGCGCGCACGCAGCGCCTTCGTGCTGGTGGCGGCGACGGCGCCCTCGGCCACCTCCTCGGCGTCGGGGTACCAGCTCGCGCGGTACAGGGCGTAGGCCCGCGCCACCACCGCTGCCCACACCCGCCGGTCGTCGGCCAGGGTGCGGGCCTGCCGGCGCAGCAGGGCCGCGCCCGGCTGGCAGTCGATGGCCTGCACCACGACGAGGCGTCCGTCGGCCCGGATCCGGAGCGGACCGGCCGGGCCGGGCTCGGTCGGCCGCTGGCTGGGCCTCGTGCGCGGACGCTTCGCCATCGCCGGTGCTCAGCGCCCGGTGCGCTGGATCTTGGTGCGCAGCTCGACGTACCGGCGCAGGAAGTCGTAGTGCTTCTCGCGGAACGCCTGCATGTAGCGGCGCTCGCGCGCCTTGGCGCGCCAGGCCTCGGCCAGCTCGTCGAGGCGCTCGACCAGCTGCGCCGCGTCGGTGAAGCGCGGCACGACCGGGCGCGTGCCCGAGCTGTCGACCAGCCCGACCCGGCCGTTGTCGGCCGGACCGAGGAAGGTCAGCAGCACCAGCTCCGGCGCCTGGGTCCGCAGCGAACGCACCACCATGGACACCGGCAGGTCGGTCAGGTCCTCCGCGATCATCGCGTAGTGGAACTGGCCGCCACCGGCGCGGTCGAGCGCCTCGCCGCCCGAGGTCGCGTGGACGAACGAAAAGCCCGGCGGCGCCGCGCTGGTCATGGCCTCGTACAGGGCCTCGACCTCGTCGACGATGAGCACGCGCAGCTCGTCGACCTGGGCGGTCCGCGTCGGATCCTTGCCGGCCAGGCGGTCGCCCAGGTCGGCGGCGCGACGCTCGGCGTCCATGAAGCGCTGCAGGAAGTCGTCGTACACGTCGCGCACGTCGGCCAGCACGGCGTCGACCTCGCGGTGGCCGACCGAGCGGCCGGCCGCCGCCAGCACCCGCTCGTGCAGGTACGGCACCGACTCGGGTGCCTTGAGGATCAGATCGATGGCGCCGGCGCGGATCGCGGCGACGGCGTCGTCCCACGACCGACGTGGGGTCAGGGCCAGCACCATCGTCGTCGGCGACCGCCGCTTGACCTCGGCGATGGTGGCCAGGCCGGCGCCTGGCGTCGGGGTGTCGACGTCGACCAGCGCGACCGAGAAGAACTGGCTGTCGATGCGAGCGATGGCCTCGGTCGGCTCGAACGCGCTGGTGACGTGCAGCCCGGCCTCGGCCAGGAGCTGGGCCAGCCCCTGCTGGACGTCGCGGTCCTGGTCGACGACCAGCACCTGGACGCCGACCAGCTCGCGCGCGGCGGAGGCGGACAGGGACGGTTCGGGGCGATCGGTTTCGACGGACATCTGGCCTCTGGTCGACGCGCGCCGGGACATCCGGCGCGGGGTCTGGCGATCAACGTGACGTGTGGGCTCACCGCCCGGCGGCGAAGTGGAAGGAGCGGACGAAGTCGAGGGCGCCGGTCGCGTTGCTGGAGAAGGTCCAGCTGGTCACCACCGTCAACAGGCACTGCCCGAGCGCTGTCGACCCCGTGGTGTCGTGCACGACCGCGGCGTTGGCGACGCGCCCATCGGGCAGGATCTGGAAGGCGACCTCGACGTCGCCGGCCAGCGCCTGGTCGGCCGGGAGCGCCTTGGTGGTCTGGGTGTAGCAGCGGTCGAACCGGGCCTTGCTGCGCGACGACTGCCGCTCGAGCTGATCGGCCAGCGACAGCGCGCCGGGATCGACGTCGTCGGCCGCATCGACCGCCGGGCCCGCGTTGCCGCTGCCGGCGCCCGAGCCCGTGGCCTCCTCGTACGGGTTGAGCGGCGCCGACCCGGCCGCGTCGACCGAGCCGCCGACCGGGGAGGTCGCCGTGCCGGCACCGGTTCCAGCCGGGTTGCCACCGCCACCGCCGCTCGCCCCCGCCCCGGCGCCGCCGGTCGGTCCAGCGCCGTTACTGGCGCCGGCGCCGCCGGAGACGACCCGATCCGGCACGGCCCCGCCACCGCTGGCACCAGCACCACCGGCACCGGTCACGCCGCCGCCGGTGGCGCGATCTGGCGAGGCCCCCGCCCCGGTCCCGCCTGTCGCCACCGCCCCGGGCGACGACGGCACCGGCACGCCGCCGGTCGGGCCGGGGGGCGTCCCGGGTAGCCCGGGCGCCGGGTCCGGCGCCACCCCGGAGGGTTCCCCCGCGCCGGCTGGCTCGGAGCTGGCGCGGGCGCCGGCGACCAGGAGCCCGATCCCGGCGGCGACCATCGCCGCGCTCGCCCCCAGCAGCACGAAGGTGCTGGTCCGGCGCGGCGGCCGCGTCAGCAGCTCCGAGCCCTCACCCGAGGTGCCCCCGAGGGAGGCGCCACCCGATGGCCGCACCGGCTGGCGCGGCGCCGACGGCGGCTCGGCCGGGGGCGACGACGTTGGCCCCGCCGGCACGGCCGGGGCCAGGCTCACCGTGCGGGGTGCGATCGACTGGGTCCCGGGCGGGATGGTCGTGCCGACGCGGGCACCACAGCCGCCGCAGAACCGCGAGTCCACCTCGTTCTCGGTCTTGCAGACCTGGCATTGCATCGACACGACCCCTCTGACGGCGGCTGGCAGCACCCGCCGGCACCCCTGCGGGGTGTCCGTGAGTCCTGGTCGGCATGTGTTACCATTCCTTGGCCGCGATGAGCCAGATCCTCGACCGCGTGCTGACCGCGGCCCGCCAGCTGGGGGCGTCCGACGTCCACCTCAAGGCCGGGCTCCCGCCCATCTTCCGCATCAAGGGCGAGCTGCGCACCGTGCGCGACGTGCCGGCCCTGACCCGCGAGGCCATCGCCAGCTTCGCGGTGCACATGATGAACGACCGGCAGCGGGCCGAGTTCGAGCAGAACCTCGACATCGATCTGGCCTACGGCACCCCGGATGGGGTGCGCTACCGCGTGAACCTGTTCCAGCAGCGCGGCTCGATCGGCATGGTGATGCGCCTCATCCCACCCGAGGTGCCCCCGTTCGAGACCCTCAACCTGCCCAAGACCGTGCTCGACCTGACCGAGAACGGACGCGGCGTGGTGCTGGTCACCGGCGCGACCGGGTCGGGCAAGTCGACCACGCTGGCGGCGATGATCGACTACATCAACCAGCAGCACGCCTACCACATCGTCACGATCGAGGACCCGATCGAGTACACGTTCCGCGACAAGCGCTCGGTCATCAACCAGCGCGAGGTCGGGTTCGACACCATGACGTTCGGCCGGGCCCTGCGCGCGGCGCTGCGGCAGGATCCCGACGTGGTCCTCGTCGGCGAGATGCGCGACCCCGAGACCGCGCAGATCGCGATCACCGCGGCCGAGACCGGGCACCTGGTCCTGTCGACGCTGCACACCGTGGACGCCACCGAGACGGTCAACCGCATCATCTCGATGTTCCCGACCCACCAGCAGGCCCAGGCTCGGCTGTCGCTGGCCGCGGTCCTGCGTGGCGTGGTGTCACAACGCCTGCTGCCGCGCGCCGACGGCAAGTCGATGGTTCCGGCGCTCGAGATCATGGTCAACACCGAGCGCGTGCGCGAGCTCATCGAGGACCCGCAGCGGACGCGCGAGATCAAGGACGCCATCGCCGAGGGCCTGCACCCCTACGGCATGATGTCGTTCGATCAGAGCCTGGCCCACCTGGTCAAGCAACGCCTGGTCACCTACGAAGAGGCGGTCAAGAACTCCACCAGCCCGTCGGACTTCGCGCTGCTGTTCCGCGGCGTGTCCGGAGGCACCAACAGCGGTTGGGGCCAGGCGCCCGTGGCCGAAGCCAACCCAGGAGCGAGCGGCAATGACGAGTTCGAAATCGACCGTTTCTCGAAGTGACGCCCGCGCCGCGGCCGGCCCTCGGCCTCGCCCGTGGGCCGCGGCGTGGATCGGCGCGGCCGTGTTCGTCCTGGCCTGGCTGAGCGCGTCGGCGCCGGCCGCGGCCGAGCGCCGCCGCGTCGTCGTCCTCGAGTTCGAGGGGCCGTCGGCGGAGAAGTTCCAGGCCGACGTCGGCAAGATGGTCCGTGCCGGCAACACCCTGGTGGCGCTGGCCAAGTGGGACGAGGCGGCCGAGAAGGCCGGCGCGACCAAGCCCAACCCGGAGAACATCCGCAAGGTGGCGCGCAAGCTCAACGTCGACGGGGTGCTGTCCGGCAACGTCGAGAAGCGGCGCGACCGCTACATTCTCCGCCTCAAGCTGCGGGAAGGGCGGACCGGCAACTCCATCGGTCGTGGCTCCATCGAGGTGACCTCGAGCGAACCGCGCCTCGACAAGAAGGCGGCGGCCGAGCTGCGTGACGAACTCCTCGACGCCATCGCCGCCCTGTCTCCGGTGTCGGGTGGCGGCGACGACGACGACGACGACGACCGAGGCAGCGGCCGCGGTGGTCGCGACGACGACGACGACGCGGGCGATGACGACGACGACGATCGCGGCAAGGCGCGCGAGCGTGAGCGCGAAGAGGCCGCTCGCAAGGCGCGCGAGCGGGAGGCTGCGGCCCGGCAGGAGCGCGAGGAGGCCGCCCGCAAGGAGCGCGAGCGCAAGGAGGCCGCCCGCAAGGAGCGCGAGCGTAAGGAGCGCGAACGCGACCGGGCCGGTAGCGACGATGATGACGATGACGGCCCGCTCACCACCCCGGGCCGGGGTGGCGACGACGATGGCGACGACGACGACGATGGCGACGACGACGACGGTGACGATGACGATGGAGAGGGTCGGCGGGTGGCGGATCGCGGTGACGACGACGACGACGACGACGACGATGCCGACGACGACGACGACGACGACGGGGTCAGCGCGCGCGACGACGACGGTCCGGTCCAGACCCGGCTGTCCCCGGGCGAGCGCGCGGTCGACGCCGTGGTCGGCCTGTCGGTGTCGGCCCGGCGCCTGGCCTTCACCTACTCGAGCGACCTCGAGAACGAACCCAAGGGCTACAAGAACAACCCGGTGGCCGGCGCCTTCATCGACGCCAGCATCTACCCGATGGCCTTCAACAAGCGGACCCGGTCGTTCCTGCGTCACCTCGGCGCCAGCGTCATGGTCGACCGCGTGCTCAAGCTCAACTCGCAGGTGGCGTATGGCCCGGTCGGCGACCGCATGCTGGTCAACCTCAACACCATCCAGCAGCGCTGGGCCATCGGCGGCATCCTCCGCTTCCCGATCGGCTCGTCCGACACCGCGCCGGTCATCGGCCTGCGGGTTCGCTACGGCAGCCTGCGCTTCAAGATCGACAAGGCGTCGGCCCCGGACGGCGCCATCGTCGACGTGCCCAACGTCCGCTACGGCATGGTCGAGCCCGGCCTGGTCGCGGTCCTGCCGGTGTCGCGCCGCATCGCCCTGGGCCTGGGCGCCTCGTTCCTGGCCATCCTCACCACCGGCGACATCCAGTTGCGCACCGAGTACGGCGCAGCCAAGGTCATGGGCATCGACGGCGAGGCCCACGTCGACATCGGCGTCACCTCGACCCTGTTCGCGCGCGTCGCGTTCAAGCTGACCACCGTCGGCTACTCGTTCGAGGGCAACGGCGTGCAGACCACGATGCGCGACGCCGATCCGGCCAAGGACGTGTTCGGCGCCCGGGACTCATTCTTCAATGGCTTCGCCACCGTGGGGTACCTGTTCTGATGCGCACCACCTTCCGCACCGCGTTCCTGTCGCTCCTCACCACCTCGGCCGGCTTGGCCGCGTGTGCGGTCGACACCCGATCGATCGAACGTCCGGTCATCGGCGGGGCGCCGACCCCGGCCGGGCAGTACCCGGGCATCGGCGCGCTGATGCTGGCCAGCCAGCCGCCCGGCATGCAGGTCAGCTGCACCGGCACGCTCATCGCGCCCGACGTGGTGCTGACCGCGGCCCACTGCGTCGACCCGCTGTTCATCGGCAACGAGGTGCCGGGCTTCACGCTCGACCACACGCCGCACATGGGCACGCCGGCGGTCGTCGCCGGCAGCCGGACCGTGGCCCACCCGATGTTCGACCTCGAGTCCGACCCGGGGACCGGCCCGGGCACCTGGTACGACATCGCCCTGCTCGTCCTCGCCACGCCCATCACCTCGGTCGAGCCCATCGCCCTGCCCGGCCCGGCCGAGGCGGCGCTGCTCGACGCCGGCGACGTCGTCGACCTGGTCGGCTACGGCCGCACCTCGAACGCCACGTTCGACTACGGCGTGAAGTTCAACGCCCAGGCCCCGATCGTCGCCACCTCGGCCGGCGAGCTGCAGATCTCCAACCCGGGCGACCCGCAGAACTGCAACGGCGACTCCGGCGGGCCGGCCCTCATCGAGCTCGGTGGCCTGCAGCGGGTCGTCGGGGTGGTGTCGCGCAGCGCCCTGAGCTCGGAGTGTACCGACGGCGGCATCGACACCCGCGTCGACCACTACCTGGCCTGGATCGAGGAGCAGGCGCCGCAGGTGTGCACCCCACCCGAGCCAGGTTGTGGGGTCGCGCCGCCCGACGCCGCGCCGCCCGACGCCGCGCCGCCGGCGCCCGGCTCGGACGCCGGCATCGGCGGAGGGGGCGACGGTGACGGCGACGGAGGCGGCTGCTGCAGCAGCGGACGCACCGGCGCTGGCGGACGGCTGGTCCTCGCCCTGGGGGTTGGCCTGGTGCTGGCCGCGCGTCGCCGCCGCCGCCGGCCCCGGGCCTGAGCGCACCGCCATCGACCGGCCGATGGCGGCCGTCGGCGGCCGGTTCTGGTAGGGTTCCGCGGTCATGAAGGCCGCCCAGGTTCGTTCCGCGTTCCTCGAGTTCTTCGCCGCGCACGGCCACCAGGTGGTCAGCTCGAGCGCGTTGGTCCCGGCCAACGACCCGACGCTGATGTTCACCAACGCCGGGATGGTCCAGTTCAAGGACGTGTTCACCGGCGCCGAGACCCGCGGCTACAAGCGCGCGACCACCTCGCAGAAGTGCGTCCGCGCCGGCGGCAAGCACAACGACCTCGACGAGGTCGGCCGCACGCCGCGCCACCACACCTTCTTCGAGATGCTCGGCAACTTCTCGTTCGGCGACTACTTCAAGGAGGACGCCATCGGCTGGGCCTGGCAGCTCCTCACCGGCGTGTACGGCATCGACACCTCGCGCCTGGTCATCACCGTGTTCGGCGGCGATCGCGACGACCAGCTCGGGCCCGACGACGAGGCCCGCGCCATGTGGAAGCGGGTGACCGGCTTCGGCGACGACCGCGTGATCGGCCTGGGCAAGAAGGACAACTTCTGGGCCATGGGCGACACCGGCCCGATGGGACCGTGCTCGGAGATCCACTACTGGATGGGCGAGGGCCCACCACCACCCTGGCCGACCACCGACCCTGCCAGCTGGAAGGGCTGGCTCGAGGTGTGGAACCTGGTGTTCATGCAGTTCGAGCGCCGGGTCGCGGGCGGGCCGCTGTATCCGCTGCCGGCGCCATCGATCGACACCGGCGCCGGGCTCGAGCGCATGGCCTCGGTGCTGCAGCGGGTCGGCTCCAACTACGACACCGACCTGTTCGCGCCCATCCTGGCCGAGGCCGCCGCGGTGGCCGGCCTCCGCTACGGGGCCGACCCGACCCGCGACACCTCGCTCCGGGTCATCGCCGACCACGCCCGCTGCTCGGCCTTCCTCATCGCCGACGGCGTCTTCCCCGACAAGGGCGCGCGCGAGTACGTGCTGCGCCGCATCTTCCGACGCGCGGTGCGCCACGGCAAGCTGCTCGGCATCACCGAGCCGTTCATGCACCGCGTGTGTGACCGGGTCATCGACGAGATGGCGCCGCAGTACCCCGAGCTGCGCCAGCGCCGGGCGGTCATCGCCGAGGTCACGCTCGAGGAGGAGAAGCGGTTCCGCGCCACCCTCGACCGCGGGCTCGAGCTGCTCGACCAGGAGTTCATCCGGCTCGACGCCGCCGGCGCCCGCCAGGTGCCGGGCAAGGCGATCTTCACCCTGTACGACACCTTCGGCTTCCCCGACGACCTGACCGAGATCATCGCCGAGGAGCGCGGCTACGCCGTCGACAAGGACGGCTTCCGCGCCGAGCTCGAGGCGGCCAAGGGCAAGAGCCGTGGCACCGGCAGCGACCAGGAGGCGGTCGCGACGATCTACAAGAGCCTGGCCAGCGAGCTGGGCGCGACCACCTTCACCGGCTACGACGGCCGCGGCACCCGCGGCGAGGGCGTGGTGCGGGCCCTGGTGGTCGACGGCGAGCGCGTGCCGCGCGCCGGGGTCGGCGCCCGGGTCGCCGTCGTGCTCGATCGCGGCCCGTTCTACGCCGAGTCGGGCGGTCAGATCGGCGACGCCGGCGTGCTCGAGCTGGTCGGCGGCGCCCGGGTCCGCGTCGACGACACCCGGAAGCCGGCCGGCGACATGTTCGTGCTGACCGGCGAGGTCGAGGCCGGGGCCATCGCCGTCGGCGACGCCGTGGTGGCCACGGTCGACGACGACCGGCGTGAGCGCATCCGCGCCAACCACTCCGCCACCCACCTCCTGCACCTGGCCCTCAAGCAGGTGCTGGGTGAGCACGTGGCACAGAAGGGCTCGCTGGTCGGGCCCGACCGCCTGCGCTTCGACTTCGCCCACTTCTCCCCCATGACCGAGGCGCAGCGACGCGACGTCGAGGACCGCGTCAACGCCGAGATCCGGCGCAACGTCGACAGCCAGATCGACGTGCTGCCGATCGACCAGGCCCGGTCCAAGGGCGCGGTCGCCATGTTCGGCGAGAAGTACGGCGACAAGGTCCGGGTCGTCCGCATCGGCGGCGACTCGCTCGAGTTCTGCGGCGGCACCCACGTGCGCCGGGCCGGCGACATCGGCCTGTTCAAGCTGGTGAGCGAGGCCGGCGTGGCGCAGGGCGTCCGCCGGATCGAGGCGGTGACCGGGGCCGGGGCGCTGGCCCACGTGCGCCGCCTCGAGGACGAGCTGGCTCGCGCCGGCGACCGGCTCAAGGCGCCGCCGTTCGAGGTCGCGGCCCGCGTCGACAAGCTGCTGGCCGAGGCCCGTGGCCTGGAGAAGGAGCTGGGCAAGCTCAAGGGCAAGCTGGCCGCCGGCGGTGGCGGCCGCGACCTCCTGGCCGAGGTGGTCGAGGTCGGTGGCGTGCGCGTCCTGGCGGTGGCGACCGAGGTCGACGACGCCAAGGTCCTGCGCGAGACCGGGGACGGCGTGCGCGAGCGCCTGGGATCGGGCGTGCTGGTGCTGGTCGGCACCGGCGGCGACGAGGTCCGGCTGCTGGCGATGGTCAGCAAGGACCTGACCGACAAGCTGCACGCCGGCAAGCTGCTCGGCGCGGTGGCCGAGGTGCTGGGCGGGCGTGCCGGCGGCAAGCCGGACATGGCCCAGGGCGGCGGCAAGCTGGCCGACAAGGTGCCCGAGGCGCTCGCCCTGGTGCGGACCCTGGTCGCCCAGCAGCTCGGTTAGCAGGGCGCTGAGAAACGCCGCGCAGCGGCGGTTCTCGCGCCCTGCTCCCGTGCCGGTGTCCGTGCTCGTGCCAGATCGCTCGGGCGGGGCCGGCCGGTTCGGCCCGGGCGCCACGATGGCCCCGGGGCGGCCGCCGCAGGCAGCAGTACTTCGCGCGGGCGGCGCGGCCGGCGGGGATCCGGGCTACAATTTCCGACGATGGCCGAGGACGCGCCCAAGCCGGGCCCGGTGGCGCTGCGGATCAAGCTGCGGTGCGACACGATCGACGCGTTCATCGAACGCTACGCGCCGCTCCTCGGACGATCGGGCATGTTCCTGCAGAGTCGATCGCCCAAGCCGATCGGGACGGAGCTGCGCTTCGATCTGCGGCTGGCCGACGACCGCCCCGCCCTGGTCGGGCTGGGCACGGTGCGAGAGGTGCGGCCGTTCGACCCGGACGCCCCACGCGCGCCGCACGGCATGCTCGTCACCTTCACTCGGGTGACGCGCGACAGCCGCGAGGTGCTGCTGCGCGCCATCGCCCACCGCCGGGAGCACGGCCTCGAGGACGACGCGGCCGGGATGCCCGTGCTCGACGCCATCCCGCGCGCGGCGCTCAGCACCGAGCCGAGCGCACCGGTGCTGACCAGCGGCCCGGTCCCGACGGCGCCAGCCGACGCCGAGATGACCGGCTCGCTCCCGCTGGCGACGCCGCTGCCGGAGCTGTCGCAGCGCGTGACCGCGCCGGTCGCCGCGCTCGCCCCCGAACCCGGCCGCCCACGCCGGCCGCGACCGAGCGAGGTGGCGGCCAGCGCACTCGGCGCCGCCCACGCGACCAGCCCCGACCTCGAGGAGGACGTCGACCTGGCGGCCGTGCTCGGCCGGGCCCGGGCCCTGGTCGGCGACGACGTCGACGGCGCGCTGGCCGAGCTCGAGCTGGCGGTGACGGGCCGGCACGAGCGCGCCGCCGCGCCCGAGGCCGTGCTGAGCATCGCCGAGGTGTCCGCGCGCCTGTCGACGCTGACCGGCGTGACGGTGGCGCGGGCGGCGCGGACGGCGGCCGCGCGGGCCCCGGTCGCCGACGACGACGCCATCCTGGCCGAGGGCACGGGGGATCGGCTGCCGGCCGGCGCGGCGACCGCCGGCGACGACGGAGCGGAGCACACCGACATCCGCACCGCGCCCGACCTGGCCGGCCTGGCCGGCCGAGGCGAGCGTTCCGGCGGGCCCGAGCACACCATCATCGGCGTGGCCCCGGCCGGCCCCGGCGCACGAGCCGTGGCGGAGGTGGTCGAGACCTCCGAGACCTCCCAGATCGTCGCGCTCGGTGACGGCCCCGGCGAGGTGGTGGCCGCCGAGGCCGCCGACGCCGAGGCCGCCCAGGCCGAGGTCGACGACGTGGCGGCCGAGGCGGTCGCGCTCCAGGACGGCGCCGGCGCGGAGGCGGACGGCGCCGACGCCGACGCGGACGGCGTCGATGCGGAGGCGGACGGCGTCGGCGCCGAGGCGGACGACGTCGGCGCGGACGACGTCGGCGCCCACGCCGAGGTGGCGGCGGCGCCGCACCAGGCCGACCGCGAGCCGAGCGCGGACGCGATCGCGATCGACGATGACTTCGAGATCCTGGCCGAGGCCGACGAGGCCGACGCCGACCTGATGGCCGCGAGTGGTGAGGCCGACGCCGCCGACGTGGCGCCCGGGGGCTCTGACCCGTCCGGCCTCGACGAGGCCGCCCAGGCCGCGTGGGCGGACGCGGACGAGGCCGCGCTCGACGCCGCCGAGGCGGAGGCGGCCCGGGTGCTGGCGGACAGCCACGGCGCCGCCCTGGAGCCGACCGCGGCCCCGGCCACGCCCGCCGACCCGCTGGCCGGCAGCCTGTTCATCGTCGACGTCGACACGCCGCCGGCCGGTACCCGCCTGCCGAGCGCTGACGACTTCGCGGCCCGGCTCGACCTCGGCGACGACGGCGACGAGGACACCCAGTTCGCCAACCGGCCGCGCCGGGCCGACTCGGGCTCCGACCTGTACATCGCCGCCGGCGACCTGGCGGGTGGGGGCGCCGACATCGACGTCCTCGAGGACGACCTGCCGCCGGTGAGCGGCGACATCTACGATCGCCTTCCGGCGGTGGCCGGGGCCGAGCTCGACGACGAGTTCGAGGAAGGCCCGCGGGCGCCCATCCACCGCCTCCCGCCCGAGTTCGTCGCCCGCATCGCCGCCGAGGCGTCGGCCGCCGACGACCTCGACCTCGCGCTGGCCGGACTCGACGAGCGGACCGGGCACGGCCGGGCCGCGCCGCGAGCGCCGACCGACGACGGCGTGTCGATCGACATCGACCTCGACGACGTCGACGATCGCTAGCCGGTTGCTGAAGAACGCCGAAGGCGTTCCCTGGCCGTACCCCGCCGCCTGGGCCCGCGCTCGGCCCCCTCGCAGGCTGCTGAAAAGCCCGTGCCGGCGGCTCCTGCCGACGGGACGGGCTCCGTGTTTTTCAGCAGGCTGCGAGACCGAAAATGACTAGCAGGCTGCTGCTTCAGGAGCCTGCTAGCGGGCGGCGAGCCAGGTCAGCTGCAGGCCTCCCCGTGGGCTGGCCACCCGCAGCGTGAGCGACCGCCGGTCCGGGGCCAGCACGCCGTCGGAGGGGAAGTGGGCGACGTAGGCTTCGCTGAACTCGTTGACGGTGGGGAACTCGGCGCGGATGACGTGGATCGGTCGCCGGTCGCGCTCGATCTTCACCGGCGCCAGGCGGCGCCCACCGTCGTCGACCAGCACCAGCTTCCAGGTCGCGTCGGCGCCGCGGTGCAGGTCGTTCTCGCGCGGGTCCCAGGTCGTCACCAGCAGGTGCACCGCCACGGTCGCCAGGGGCTGGGCGCGCTCGGCCGCCACCGCGGCGGCCCGCTCGTCCGCGCCGAGGCCATCCGTCCCGGCTTGCCGATCGCGATGGGCCACCCGCCAGGCCGGCGCCAGCAAGGTGGCGTCGACGGCGATGACCTGCTGGTAGCCGTCGCGCAGGGTGGCCGAGCGGGTCAACGCCGCGGTCACCTCGTCGTAGTCACCCGGTCGGGCCGGCCACGTCCCGGCCAGGTCGACCGGCGGCGGCACCCGCGTGCACCCTGCGCTCGCGGCCAGCGCGACCAGCGCGACCAGCGTGGCCCAGGGGCGGCGGCGCGAGGTCACGGCAGGAAGTCCTTGCGGGTGAACAGCGCGGTCAGCGGCGTGGCGGCGGTCACCACCTCGCGACCTCCCTCGAGGCGGTCGACCAGGGCGACCGCCCGCACCACGTCGAGCCCGGCCTCGCGGGCCCGCTCGACCGCCCGCATCGTCGACGCGCCGGTGGTGACGACGTCCTCGACCACCACCACCTTGGCGCCTGCGACGAGGCGCTTGCTGCACTCGACCCACTGCCCGGTGCCGTGGCCCTTGGGCTCCTTGCGGACCAGGTAGGTCGCCAGCGGCTGTCCGGCCACGAAGCTGATGAGCGAGGTCGCGGTGGCGATCGGATCGGCGCCCAGCGTGAGCCCGCCGACTCCGACGGCGTCCGGCGCCAGGTCGCGGATGGTCGCGAACACCAGCTGGCCGATCAGGAACGCGCCCTCGGCGTCGAGGCTGACCTGCTTGCAGTCGATGTAGAAGTTGGAGCGCAACCCCGACGACAGCACCACCTCACGCTCCTGGAACGACAGCGTGCGCAGGAGCTCGAGGAGGCGGAGGCGTTGCCCGGGCAGCGTCGGGGGCGCGTAGACGGCGTGCGGCATCGTCGCCGCCACGCTACCACGAGATGGCGGAGCCACCGTGGCGCCGTCGGGACCTTCGGGCTAAGGTGCGCCCCGCATGCACCTCGCCGACGACACCGACGCCGCCCCGCTCACGAGCGAGGCCGAGCTGGTCGCTTCGTTCGCCGCCGCCGGCAAACCGAAGGAGCGCTGGCGCACCGGCAGCGAGCACGAGCTGGTCGGGGTCCGTCGCCAGGGCGGCTCGGCCCCTGGCTACGACGGCCCCGACGGCATCCGCGCGGTGCTCGACGGCTTCATCAGGCGCGGCTGGACCCCGATCGAGGAGCGTGGCCACGTCATCGCCCTGGCCCAGGGCCAGGCCCAGATCACGCTCGAGCCGGGCGGCCAGTTCGAGCTGGCGGCCCGGCCGGTCGCCGACGATCGTGACTTCGCCAGCGACCTGCACGAACACATCTCGGCCCTGGCCGAGATCTCGCGCCCGCTCGGCCTGACCTGGCTGTCGACCGGCCTGCGCCCATTCGGGCAGCGTGACGACATCCCGTGGATGCCCAAGCAGCGCTACGAGTACATGCGGGCGTACATGCCGACCGTCGGCAGCCGCGGCCTCGACATGATGGTGCGCACGGCGACGGTGCAGACCAACCTCGACTTCGCCGACGAGGCCGACGCGCTGGCGACGATGCGCTGCCTGCTCGGCGTCAGCTCGATCCTCACCGCCATCTTCGCCAACTCCCCCATCGTCGACGGCCAGGCGACCGAGCGGCAGAGCCACCGTGCCTGGATCTGGCGCGACACCGACCGTGCCCGCTGCGGTCTCCTGCCCTTCGTCTTCAGCCGGGACGACCTGTTCACGGCCTACACCGAGTGGGCCCTCGACCTGCCCCTGTACTTCGTCTACCGGGGCGGGTACCAGCCCGCTGGCGGTCTGACCTTCCGCCAGTTCCTGCACCAGGGCTGGAACGGCCAGCGCGCGACCATGGCCGACTGGGCCCTGCACCTGTCGACGGTGTTCCCCGAGGCGCGCCTGAAGAAGGTGATCGAGGTGCGCGGCTGCGACTGCGGCTCGGTGCCGATGATCGCCGCCCTCGCCCCGCTGTGCCGGGGCCTCGTCTTCGATGCCGACGCCCGCGCTGCGGCCATCGCGCTGACCGCCGACCTGCGCATGGACCAGCGCCAGCAGGTCGCCGACCTCGTGCCCGACCTCGGCCTGGCCACCCCGGCCGGTCGGCACCACCTCGGCGACCTCGCGCGCGAGCTGGTCGCGATCGCCCGCGCCGGCCTGAACCGGGTCGCCCCGGCCACCGTGGGGTTGCTCGCGCCGGTCGAGGAGATCGTGGCGACCGGGCGCACCCAGGCCGACGTGGCGCGGGAACGCTGGCGCGCCGCCGCCGGTGACGTCGGCCGACAGATCGCGGCCCTCGAGCACCCCGAGTTCGCCGGCGGCGCCTGAGCCGGCGCGCCGGCTACTTCTTGGTCGGCTTGGTCGGCTTGGTCGGGTTCGATGCCCTGGACGGCTTGGCGCCGCGCAGGCGATCCCAGAAGCCGACCGGCTGGTAGTCAGCGTCGAGGTCGCCGAACGACTCGGTCGCCACCACCGGCACGACCGGGATGGGCTGCGAGCCCTTGCTGAAGAAGGCCTCCTCGTCGTCGGAGAACGCGGCTGCGACCTTGGCGGCGTCGGCGCGGACGTCGCTGGCCATGGCGTCCCCCCGTCCGCCCGACGCGTCGGCGCCGGTCGCCGGCGTCGGGGCCGGGGCGCCTGCGGCGGGCGCCGTGGCGATCGCCGCAGCCCCGGCCGGCGCGCCGATGGGCGCGGTCACCGCTTCGGCGATCGCCGTGTGGACGGCGGCCAGGTCAGCGACGAGGATCGACGGCTCGCTGCTGACGGCCGGTGTCGCCGTACTGGTCCGCCCACCGACCTCGCCTGCGGTCGCCGCCAGCTTGTCGCCGGCCGCCTCGGCCTCCGCCGCTGCCTTGGCCTCCGCCGCTGCCTTGGCCTCCGCCGCTGCCTTGGCCTCCGCCGCTGCCTTGGCCTCCGCCGCTGCATTGGCCTCCGCTGCCGCCTTGGCCTCCGCCGCTGCCTTGGCCTCCGCTGCCGCCTTGGCCTCCGCCGCTGCCTTGGCCTCCGCCGCTGCCTTGGCCTCCGCCGCCGCCTTGGCCCCCGCCGCCGCCTCGGCCTCCGCCGCCGCCTTTGCCTCCGCCACCGCCTTTGCCTCCGCCGCCGCCTTGGCCTCCACCGCCGCCTTGGCCTCCACCGCTGCCTTGGCCTCCGCCGCCGCCTTGGCCTCCGCCGCCGCCTTGGCCTCCGCCGCCGCCTTGGCCTCCGCCGCCGCCTTGGCCTCCGCCGCCGCCTTGGCCTCCGCCGCCGCCGCCGCCGCCT
>JAGPCO010000210.1:1756-5877 GCA_018058095.1 Kofleriaceae bacterium | reverse complement strand
TCAGTCGTCGCCGCCGCGCCGGCCGCGCTTGACCTCGCCGCGGACCCGCTTGGCGGTGAGGCGGCGCTCCTTGCTGCCGCGCGACGGCTTGGTGGCGCGGCGCACCTTGGGCCGGTGCAGGGCGGCGCGCACCAGCTCGACCAGCTTGGCCTCGGCGTCGGCCCGGTTCTTGATCTGGTCGCGGGTCAGCGTCGACACGACGATGAGCTCACCGGTCGCGGTCAGGCGCGCGCCGATCCGTTCGAGCAGCCAGGCGCGATCGGCGTCGGTGAGCGCGCGCGAGGTGCGCGGCGTCCAGCGCAGCTCGGCCTTGCTCGCCACCTTGTTGACGTTCTGGCCGCCGGGGCCACCGGAGCGCGAGAAGGCCCAGCTCAGCTCGTCGTCGGGGATCGACAGGCGGTCGGTGACGCGGAGGTCGGGCATCGGCCGCCAGCGTCGCCAATGTCACGGCCGCCGGCAAGGCCCGCCAGCCCCTGGCAAACCTCCCCGTGGGCGGGGTGGCCAGGCCCCCGCCCGGCGGCGAGGCCCCAGGGGTTACGTTGACTTGGCACCGCCCCCCCCCTACGATCCAGGCACGGGCATGTCGTCGGGGAACCAGGGCAAAGACGGAACCGGCTCGGTGCCGGGCCGACCGGCCGCGGACACCCCCAAGCCGCAGATCCGGGCCGACGTCGGCGCTGGTGACTCGGCCACGATCTCGGCCGCCGACACCGCGATGGCGCTCGCCGTCGACGTCAGCTCGAGCGCGGTCGGCCACGCCGAGACCCAGGCCTCCGGAAGCGGTGGGAGCCGCCCGGGCCGCAGCAGCGGCGGCGGCGGCACCCCGGCCCCCGTCGACGACGACGGGCTGTCCGACTCCGGCATGGTGTCGATGAGCGCGCTGGTCGGCACCACCCTGGCCGGGCGCTACAAGATCGAGCGCAAGGTCGGGCAGGGCGGCATGGGCGCGGTGTTCGAGGGCATCAACACCTCGATCGGTCGCAAGGTCGCGGTCAAGGTGCTGCTCGACAAGTACGCCCGGCGCGAGGCCATCGTCGCCCGCCTCGAGCAGGAGGCGCGGCTGGCGACGACGATCGGCCACGAGCACATCATCGACATGCTCGACTTCGGGCAGACCGACGACGGCCGCACCTTCGTGGTGATGGAGTACCTCGAGGGCGAATCGCTGGCCGAGTGCCTGCACCGCGAGACCCGCCTGCCCGAGCAGCGCATCCTGCGCCTGGCCCTGCAGGTGGCGTCGGCCCTGGGCGCGGCCCACGCCAAGGGCATCGTCCATCGCGACATCAAGCCGGAGAACGTGTTCCTGCTGCAGCGCAAGGACACCGACTTCGTCAAGGTGGTGGACTTCGGCATCTCCAAGTCGCTGCGCGCGAGTGACCCCGGCGAGGAGGGCGCGCAGCGTCTGACCCAGACCGGCATGGTGCTCGGCACCCCGCTGTACATGTCGCCCGAGCAGGCGCGCGGCGACGACGACCTCGATCATCGCATCGACATCTACGCGCTCGGCGTCATCATGTACGAGGCGGCGACCGGGCGGGTGCCGTTCCTCGGCAACAACTACCTGGCGGTCATCTCGCAGGTGCTGAGCGACGACGCCACCCCACCGCGCGAGCTACGGCCCGACCTGAGCGAGGAGTTCGAGGCCATCGTCCAGCGCGCGCTCGAGAAGGACCGCGACCGGCGCTACCAGTCGATGGCCGAGCTGGCGGCCGACCTCGGCGCGCTCATCGAGGACCCCAGCCACTCGAGCGAACGCGCCCGCATCACCTCGCCGCGCAAGCGCCCGCCGCCGCGCAGCAACCTGCGCCGCAACCTGCTGTGGGGCGCCGGCGCGGTCGGCCTGGTCGGGGCGACGGTGGCGGCGGTGACGTTGCTCGGCGGTGGTGGTGGTGACGGCAGCGCGCGCGGGG
Source organism: Kofleriaceae bacterium (assembly GCA_018058095.1). Lineage (GTDB taxonomy): Bacteria > Myxococcota_A > Polyangia > Haliangiales > Haliangiaceae > JABFXX01. The sequence goes on along the minus strand of JAGPCO010000210.1, from coordinate 3,967 downwards.
CGCTCGGCGTCGACGCCGCCGTGGCCGTGGCCGCGGCCCCGACCGACGCGGCGCCGGCGCGCCCGGTCGACGCGGCCGAGCTGCAGACGGTCGAGTTCGTCATCGTCAGCACCCCGCCCGGCGCCGAGATCTTCGCCGGCAACAAGTTCCTCGGCACCTCGCCGGCGCGTTTCGTGGTCGAGCTGGCCGCGCCCGAGCAGGTGCTGTACGCCCGGCTCGACGGCCACGACGACGGCGAGCTGCGCATCACGCCGCAGGTCGACCTCAAGCAGTTCCCCGACCTGCACATCCCGATGCGGCTGTCCAAGGTCGAGCGCGGCGGCAAGCGTCGCGTCCTCATCAAGCAAGGCACCGACAAGCCCGGCGGCAAGGCCGGCGATGGCGCCCGCCCGCCCGCCGGCGGCGGCGACCTCGGCGGCAGCCCGTACGGCAAGCAGTGATGCCCGGCGCGAGCGCGACTGTTCGCGCCAGCGCGCGCGTGATCGCCGGGCTGGTCGCGTTCGTCGTCGCCGCCGGGTGGCTGGCCGGAGCCGCGCGGGCCCAGCGCGATCCGGGCCGTCCCGACGACGGCCGCATCGGTCGTCCCCAGCTCGAGCTCGAGGTCGACCGCTGCCCGAGCGCGCCGGCGGTGAGCGCCGACGAGCTGCGCCGGGCCGCCGACGAGAGCTACCGGCGCGGCGACGTGCTGTACCTGCAGGGCGACTACCGCGGCGCCAGCCGGGCCTTCATCACCGCGTACTGCCTGCTGCCTTACTACACGGTGCTCAAGGACATCGGCCAGTCGTTCGAGCGCCTGCTCGAGTACGAGCGCGCCATCGGCTACCTCGAGCGCTACGTGCTGGCGGTGCCCGACGACAGCAAGCGCATCGACGCGTGTTCGGTGCCGCCGGCGGTCGACAAGCAGAACGTGTCGGCGCGGATCCAGGTGCTGGCGACCCTGCCGGCGCGGATCTCGGTCGCGACCTCCCCGCCCGGCGCGACCGTCACCCTCACCAGCGACGCCGGCGTGACCGCGTCCGGGGTGGCGGGTGGCGCCATCATCGAGGCCCGGGCCGGGACCTACCAGATGCGGGTCGACCTGGCCGGGTACCAGCCCGAGACCCGGCCGATCGAGCCGCAGATCGGCAAGCCGTACAGCTACTACTTCGAGCTGACCCCGCAGCAGGGCGCGCTGTCGGTCCGGGCCGAGCCGAGCAACGCGCTGATCTTCGTCGACGACAAGCTGGTCGGGCTGGGCACCTACCGCGACGAGCTGTCGCGCGGCACCTACGACGTCCTGGTCGCGGCCGAGGGGCGCCTGCCGGAGCGGCGCCGGGTCGAGGTCCGATTCGGCGAGGAGACCAAGGTCGCGGTCCGCCTGCCCAAGACCGAGTCGGCCGGGCGGACCCAGCTGCTGGTGGCCAGCGTGATCGGCGGGGCGACGCTGGCCGCATATGGCGCCGGCGGCGTCGCCAACGCCGACGGCACCATCGCCACCCTCGCCGGCCTGGTCGGCGCCACCGCGGCCGCGACCGGCAGCTACTACGGCATCCCCGACGATCTGTCGGCTGGCACCAGCTCGCTCATCATCACCTCGTCGATCGTCGGCGGGGTCGAGGCGGCCCTGCTCACCAGCGTGATCGCGCCCGACGCCGGCCGGGAGGGCACCGCCGGCCTGCTCGGCGTGGTGGTCGGCGCCGCCAGCAGCGCGGTGCTGGCGCCGCGCCTGCAGCTCGACGCCGGCGACGCCGCGCTCATCAACAGCGGCGCGCTGTGGGGCGGCATCATCGGCGGGCTGTTCGCGGTGACCTTCGACAGCAACGAGCAGGTCGGCAGCGGCCTGGCCCTGACCGGCCTCAACATCGGCCTGGCCAGCGGCGCGCTCATCGGCCGCAGCGTCGACTACAGCCGGCGCCACGTCGCGCTCATCGACCTGGCCGGCGTCGGTGGCCTGGCCGCGGCGGCGGCGACGCAGAGCCTGATCGACACCGACGAGGACGTCGCCGACGAACGGCGCGGCCACTTCGCGCTGGCCGGCATCGCCGCCGGCCTGCTCGCCGGCGCCTACCTGACCCGCAACCTCGACGACAGCCGCGCCCCCACCGCCGGCGTGCGCCCCGGCACCAGCGCGCGCGCCGGCGCCAGCCGCGGCCGCGATCCGCTGCGCCCGAGCGCCAGCGCCGGCCTCGACGCCGCCGGCCACCCGGTGTGGACCTTCGGCGTCGCCGGCGG
>JAGPCO010000210.1:0-1656 GCA_018058095.1 Kofleriaceae bacterium | reverse complement strand
GGCCGGGTGTGACGGCGACCCACCCGGCGGCGAGGACCCCGACGCGACCATGGTGGTCGACGCGGCGCCGCCCGACGCCGGGCCCGACTACCGCGACGCCGACTGGCTGTTCGACGGCGCCCGCGTGCTGCAAGTCGAGCTGACCCTGGCCCCGGCCGACTGGGACACGGTCCGGCTGCAGACGCGCAACCCGATGAGCGCGCTCGGGCCCGACATCTGCGGCCTGGCGCCCAGCCCGAGCCCGTTCACGTACGTGCCGGCCAGCGTGCGGATCGACGGCGAGGAGGTCGCCCAGGTCGGGCTGCGCAAGAAGGGCTTCTTCGGCAGCGCCGACAACGTGCGCCCGTCGCTGGTCGTCGACTTCGACCGGCTGGTGCCGGGCCAGCACTTCCACGGCCTGCGCAAGATGACGCTCAACAACAACCGGCAGGACCCCGGAAACCTCAACCAGTGCCTGGGCTACGGCGTGTTCACCGCCGCCGGCGTGCCGGCGCCGCGCTGCACCTTCGCCGCGGTCTCGGTCAACGGCGTCCCGCTCGGCGTGTACACCCACGTCGAGGCGGTCGGCAAGCCGATGCTCGGCCTGCACTTCGCCGACGTCGGCGGCAACTTGTACGAGGGCGCGCTGTCGGACTTCCGCGATGGATGGATGGGCACGTTCGAGCGCAAGACCAACGAGGGCGATCCCGATCGCAGCGACCTCGAGGCGGTGCGGGCCGCGCTGGCGCTGACCGACGACGCGGCCATGGTCGCGGCGGTCGCGCCGCTGGTGGATCTCGACGCGTTCTATCGGCTGTGGGCGGTCGAGACGATCACCACCCACATCGACGGCTACGCGGGCAACAACAACAACTTCTTCCTGTACCGCGACCCGCTCGACCGGCGCTTCCGGTTCCTGCCGTGGGGCAACGACGGCAGCTTCATCGACGGTTGGCCGACCGACCCCGGCATGACCCGCTCGACGCTGACCCGGCGCCTGTACGCCCACGCGCCGACCCGGGCCGCCTACCTGGCGGCGTACCAGCAGGTGCTCGACCAGGTGTGGGACGACGCGGCGATGGTGGCCGAGGTCGATCGCCTGGCCGCGCTGCTCGACGCCCACGTGCCGGCGACGGCCCGGGCCGGCTTCGATGCCCGCGTCGCGCAGGTGCGGTCGCATCTGACCGGGCGCGAGGCCGTGCTGCGCGCCGGCCTGGCCGCGGCCGGGCCGGGTGACCTCGACGCGCTGGCGGTGTCGCTCTGTTTCCACCAGGTCGGCACCGTCGGCGCGACGTTCACCGCCAGCCATGGCGCCATCGGCACCACGGCGACGATCGCCGCCCAGCTCGGCGGCGGCCCGCTGCCGCTGACCGACCTGCGGGTGCTACCCGCGGCGAGTGATCAGGTCCCGGGCCGGACCCAGCTGGTGCTGCAGGGCACCGACGGCGCCGGCCGCTCGCTGTTCGTGCTGGTGGTGTGGCCGAGCAGCCAGGCCAGCCCCGGGTCGATCGACCTCGGCGGCACCGGCGTCGACGCCAACGTCTTCATCCTGCCGGCCGGCGGTGGCCCGGCCGAGGCCCTGTACTTCCTCGACGGCACGCTGACGCTCGATCAGGCCGCGCCGGTCGCGGGCGCGCCGTGGCGCGGCAGCATCGCCGCCACCGTGTGGTCGCTGTA
>JAGPCO010000020.1:64094-70357 GCA_018058095.1 Kofleriaceae bacterium | reverse complement strand
ACCGAGTCCCAGCTCGAGCTGGTCGCCGATGAGGACATCCGCGGCTGCGTCGACGAGGCCATGGTGTTCGAGGGTGACCTCACCCTCGAGGGTGACCTCGACCTCAACAGCGGCGCGGTGCTGATCGTCACCGGCAACCTCGTCTGTAGTGGTTCGGTGGTGACCGACGAGACCGCGACGCTCATCGTCGGCAAGAACCTGCGCGCCCGCCACCTGTACCTCGAGGGCAACCTCGAGGTGCATGGCGACGCCACCCTGCGTGGCGTCGTGTACGGCTTCTACGAGGCCGGCATCTCCCGCGTGTACGGAACGACCCGGGCCGCGATCGGCCTGCTCGGCAACCACGACTGGGAGAGCGAGGCCGAGGAGTACGAGATCGGCGCCCAGTTCAGCAATCACTCCCAGGGCCACTGCAAGTTCAGCAGCGGTGACGCCGAGGCGCTACGCACGGCGATGGGCGACGACGGCTTCGTGATGATCGCGCGGATGCTCGGCCTGAGCGCGGCCGAGCCGGCCGATGGCAACGCGGCCTGGGGCCTCGGGCCGTTCGCCCGGGTCGCGCCGTAGCGGCTTACTCGGTGACGCGGACCCAGTACTGGTTGAGCGAGCGGACCGGCGTGCCGTCGAGGCCGATCGACGAATCGCCGGCGATGATGACGCCCTTGGGCAGCGCGGCGTAGATCTCCTCGGTCTGGGCCGGCCACAGCCCGGCCAGCTCGAGGTCGAGGTCGCCGATGGCCGAGATGCCCGGCACGTTGAGGGTCTGCTCGAGCAGCGCACCGTCGGCGTCCTGCACCACGCCGACGATGGCGCCGACCGGCTCGCGGCCCTCGGCGCCCTCGCGCCAGACCTCGTCGATGACGAGCTTGCCGCCGTCGTGGTGCGCGCGCAGCAGGATGGGCATGGCGCCGTCGGTGCCGCCGCCGTACGGCATGGCCTCGGTGATGGCCTTGATGCGGTCGGCGCCGAAGCCGGTGCCGTCCCACGAGATCGACGGGTTCATCACCTGGCAGGCCGCGGCGGTGGCGCCGTCCGGGCACGTGGTCTCGTCGTGGTTGATCAGCCGGACCTGCAGGCCACGGCACTCCTCGCCGGGGCAACGCGCCTGCAGGAAACGCGCGGCGTAGATGCCGTCGCCGGCGACCTCGTCGGCCTTGCCGCCACCACCGCCGAATTCGGGCAGCGCGGCGTCGGACTCGGCGCTGACGCAGCCGGCGAACGTGGAGAGGGAGAGCGAGGTGGTGAGCAGGAGCAGCTTGGAGATGGTGGTCATGCCCGACCCATGAGCAGGGCCGGTGCCAGCTGGCCCGCGGTTCCAAGTGGCCGTCGACTGGTCGAGACCATGCCTGGCCCGCCGCCGGCTGGCGGTTCACCTGCGGAGACAACCGTCCGTGGCGGCCGCGCTGGCCGGCGCCGCGACCCGCGCCCTCGATCCGATCCGGGTCGGCCCGGGCCGGTCCGGGTGGCGCCTTGCCTGGCCTGCAACGTGGCGCCTCCGGTTGCGGCCGGGTGCACCGTGATGCAGCCCGGTCCTCAACGAGCTGGCGCAGTTGGCCACTCGCATGGCTTCGTCCTCGTCGAGCATGGCGGCGATCGTCGAGGCCGTGGCGCGTTCTGCGCGGCATGCCGGATGCACGACCCGGCCGCATGAAGCTCCTCAAGTCCGTGCTCCTGGTCACCCTGCTCTCCTCCTCCGCCCTGCCTGCGTGCGGCATGGTCAAGGTCGCCGGCCTCGGCGGCGGCAAGGCGTCGCCTGCCACCAGCGCGGCCGCCAACGATGGCGCCGCCAGCGCGGCCCCGACCGTGGCCGGCGCCGCCGACGGCGGCGTGGCGTCCAGGCTGACCTTCGCCGACGTCTCCGACGGCGACGACGCCAACGCGGTGTTCAAGCGGATGGGGGCCGACAAGGCGCTACCGCAGCGCGGCGCCAACCCGGACCCGACCTGGATCCCTGGCTTCGCCGGCCTGTCGCTGACTGACGAGGCCAAGACCGCGGTGGCCCAGGCCGCCATCAACCGGACCTGGACCAAGCGGGCCGAGGCCGACTTCACCGCGTGGTGGACCGCCCACGACCCCATCGCCCGCGCTCAGGCGGCTGACCTGGCCAAGATCGGCGCCGACGACGCGGCGACGCTGTACACCCGCGCGGCCGCGCTCCGCACCGCGTGGGCCCGCACCAAGGCGGCGGCCAGCGCGGCCAAGCTGGATCCGACCCTGCTGGCCTACCAGCTGGCGGCCGCCGCGGCCGAGCTGCACACCCGCGCCGGCGTGCCGTCCCTGACCGACGGCTTCCTGCGCTCCCTCGAGCTCGACCGCACCAGCCTGGCCAAGGCTGGCCGGCCGATGGCCGACAAGGCCGCCGAGCACGACCGCTTCATCATCGCCGCCATGGCCGGTGACCTGACCGCCACGGTGGGGACGCCGGCCCTGCCCCGCCTGGTCGAGTACGGCAAGGCGTTCGCGGCGGTGCGCTGGCCGCTCGACGCGGCCGGCACCGAGGCCGCACGCGAGGGCGTGGCGGCGGCGCGGACGCAGGCCCAGGCGCAGCTGGCCGGGGCGGCCGACCTGCCCAGCCTCGACCACGGCGCCGCCGCCGGCTCCATGGTGATCCTCGTCGGCGAGGGCGATGACCGCAAGAGCGGCGACTTCCGCTCCGACCGCATCGTGGCCAAGGTGGCCGGCGTCAGCGTGACCCTGACCGGCCGCAACGGCCGCAGCGTGCCCTATGCCTGCAAGAAGCTGCTCCAGCACGACGCCGCCGGCGTCCCCTCGATCATCAACGACTGCAAGTACAAGCAGGAGGACACCAGCGTCAGCATCACGCTGGTGACCAGCGCGCTGCCCGACGGCGTGGCGCTGCAGCCCGGCGACGTGATCGACGCGCTCGCGACGATGGGCCCGACCCAGCGCGGCAAGGGCACGCTGGCGGTCGAGCTGTCCGGCGCCGTGCTGACCCGGGTGGTGCGCGACGGTCAGGTGGTGTTCGCGTACTAGCTAGCTGGTCCCGCAGTCCGGGCCATCACACGAGTACAATTTCGTAACCTGTGTGACGAAATGCGGCCCTTCGGGCTCGCGTTGTGAGGCGCCATCAACGACGGGCCCGTGGTGATGTCGGCCTGCCTTCGGCTCGACGGAGATCGTCGGCACCGCCGGCGTGGATGGCCCACCGCTCCCTTGTCCCAGCGACGGGGATGGTCTACGTCTGTGCGTGGGGTTGGGCGTCGGTTGTGGACGCCCACCCACGCCTCCTCATGTCCGCCGCCCCCAATGACATCGCCGCGCGCCAGGCCCTGCTCGGGCGGGTGCTGGGCGACAAGTACAAGCTGACCGCCTGCATCGGGCTGGGCGGCACGGGTGCGGTGTACCGCGCCGACCAGATCGCGCTCGGCCGCACCGTGGCCGTGAAGATCCTGTCGGCCGAGCTGGCGACCGACGCCCGCCTGGTCAAGCGCTTCCGCGACGAGGCGATGGCCGCGTCGCGCCTCAACCACCCCAACACCGTCTCCATCATCGACTACGGCCAGAGCGACGACGCCCTGCTGTACCTGGTGATGGAGCACCTGCGCGGCCCGACGCTGACGCAGCTCATCACCCGCGAGCACCCGCTGCCGCTCGGGCGCGTGCTCGACATCGTGGTGCAGATCCTCAGCGGCATCGAGGAGGCGCACCTGGCCGGCGTGGTCCACGCCGACCTCAAGAGCGACAACATCATCGTCGACCAGCGCCGGGCCGGCGCCGACGTGGTGAAGATCGTCGACTTCGGCATCGCCCGCCTGGTGCACGCCCCGCGCGACGGCGAGGACCGGACCGTGTGCGGCACGCCGGAGTACATGGCGCCCGAGGTCATCACCGGGGCGCCGCCGGCGTTCGCGGCCGACCTGTACGCGGTCGGCATCATCCTGTACGAGCTGCTGGTCGCGCAGACCCCGTTCGTGGCCTCGACCACCCTCGAGATCCTCAACCGCCAGGTCAAGGCCGAGGCCGCGCCGCTGGCGGTCCGGCGCCCCGACCTCACCCTGCGCGCCGAGCTCGACGCGGTGCTGGCGCGAGCGCTGGCCAAGGCGCCGGTCGAGCGCTTCCCGTCGGCGGCGGAGATGCGCGAGGCCATCGTCGCCATCGCCGCGCGCCAGGCCAAGCTCGAGAAGACGGTCGACATCGAGTGCGCCAGCTGCGGCGCCCGTTGCGCCCCCAGCTTCCGGTTCTGCCCGGAGTGTGGCCACCCGTCGGGCGGCCAGGCCAAGACCCTCGAGTTCGGGCCGCTGGTGCCTGCCGCCGGCGACGGCGCGGCGCTGACCCTGCCGATGACCGGGCGCGAGCGCGAGCTGGCGACGGTGCGCGACCACCTGCGGCGCGGCCGCGGCGGGCTGCTGGTGCACGGGCCGATCGGTGCCGGCCGGACCCGCCTGGTGCGCGAGGCGTGTGTGGCCGCGGCCGAGGCCGAGGCCGAGCGCGGCCTGACCATCTTCCAGACCGAGCCCGACCCGACCGGGATGGCGTCGACGTACTACCCGATCCGGGCGCTGGTGGCCGCGGTGCTCGACCTGCCGGGCGTGTGCAGCGGCGACGAGCTGCACAAGGCCATCACCGGCCTGGGCCTGGCCGACGCCGACTGGTTCGGCGTGGCCCAGCTGTTTGGTCACTGGTCGCCGCTGCTCGAGCTCGAGCCGCCCATCCGGCGGCGCGAGACCCTGACCTCGGCGCTGCGGGTGATCCAGGCGGTCGCGGCCCGGACCCCGATGGCCATCGTGTTCGACGACATCGACCGCTACGACGCGCCGTCGATCGAGATCCTGCGCCGGCTGGCCGATCTGCCGAGCGAGGCCTCGGCGCTGCCGGTCGTGATGATCGGCGAGCCGACCCACGCCGAGCGCTGGCCGGTGGCCATCACCCGCCTGGCGCTGCCGCCGCTGCCGGCGGCGGCGATCGCCCAGCTGGCGCAGCGCGCCGGAGGCTTGACCGCCGGCAACACGCTGCCGGCGATGGCCCAGGTGGTCGAGCACTGCGGCGGCCTGCCCGGCCACCTCGAGCACCTGCTGCGCTACGTCGGCGAGGGTGGCCAGGTCGAGGCCCAGGCGATGACCTTGCCCGACCTGCTGGCCGCCCGCCTGGCCATGCTGCCGCACTCGACCTTGCAGCTGTGCCAGGCCGCCGCCGTGCTCGGCCTCGAGGCCCCGCTCGAGGTGGTGCGGGCGACGGCGCGCATCGACGACATCGACGCGGCGCTGGTCGACGCCGAGGCACGCGGCCTGCTGCAGGCCGACGACGTCGAGGCCCGCTTCCTCGACCCGCTGGTGCGCGACGTGACCTACGCGGCGACCCCGGCCGACGTGCGCCGATCGCTCCACCAGGTGGCGGCGCGAACCCTCGAGGACACCAGCAACGACGTCGGCCTGATCGGGCACCACCTGGCGCTGGCCGACGATCCGGCCGGGGCTCAGCCGATGCTGACCCAGGCCGGAGACCTGGCCGCACGGCAGCTCGACGACGAGGCGGCGGCCCGGCTGTACCAGCGGGCCCTGGTCGCGGTGCGCGTGCTGGTGCAGCGCGGCGACGGCGACGACTCGACCATGCGCGACTTCGTCGAGCTGTCGGTCAAGCTGGCCGAGGCCCTGCGCGCGCGCGGCGAGGCTGGGCTGGCCCGCGGCGTGCTGGCCGAGGCCCGAGCGTGGGCCGACTCGCCGGGGCTCGATGCGCAGCTCGACCGCGGCACGGCGGCGCTGCTCCTGGCCGAGGACGAGCTCGACATCGCCACCGCGACGCTGCGGCGCGCCATCGGCAAGGCCATCGCCACCGGGGCGACGGCGCTGGCGATCGACGTCTACGTCGACCTGGCCGGCGTGCTGGCGCGGATGGGCGAGCCCGAGGCCGCCAACCGCGAGCTGGGCGAGTGTATCGACGTGGTCACCCTGGGCGAGGGCCCGGCCGCGACCAGCGGCCCGCCCAACCTGTGGGAGGTGTTCAAGCGCAAGGCGCTCCTCTTGTCGTCGCTGGGCGACCAGGGCGGCGCCCTGCAGATGGCCGAGGCAGCGCTGGGCCACGCCAGCCGGGTGCGCAGCCGGCTCGGGCGGGCCCGCAGCCAGGCGCTGGTGGCCCAGCTGTGCGAGAGCGTGGGGCGCCGCGCCGAGGCCGAGCGGCACCGCGCCGCGGCGGTCGAGGAGATGCGCAAGCTCGGCGACCGCCGCTCGACCGCCGATCTGCTGCTGGCCGACATGTCGGCCGCACGCTCGGTCCGCGTCGTCGGCCCGCGCACGACGACGCGCTAG
>JAGPCO010000020.1:45312-63994 GCA_018058095.1 Kofleriaceae bacterium | reverse complement strand
CTAGCAGGCTGCTGAAAAACCCGTGCCGGCGGCTCCTGCCGACGGGACGGGCTCCGTGTTTTCAGCAGGCTGCGAGATCGAAAATGACTAGCAGGCTGCTTCTTCAGCAGCCTGCTAGCTCCGACCGCCTGGCCGGCAGGTCTGGCCGGCTCCCGGTCCGGATTCGCCGCGCGCCTCCCACCTTCGTGTCGGTCCGCAAATCTCCGAGGCGTGCGCTCGTCGCCAGGTCGCAATCCGCGTCAGGCGGGTGGCCGGGCACGCCACGACCACCCTCGCGCCCCGGTAAGGTCCAATACGGCGTTGTGTTTGCGAGATGTGATCTCTAGAGTGGTTGGTGATGGGAACCGTGCTGGTCGTCCAGCCTGATCCGGTGATCGGCGCCGAATGGGCTGGCGCGTTGACCGAGGAGGGCCACCACGTGCTCGGCGCCGAGGGCATCCGCTCGGCGCTCGACCACGTGCGCGAGGGCGGCATCGATCTCATCATCCTCGACGCCTACGAGGCGCGGGTTGGCACCGAGATCGCCGCCGCGCTCGAGCGGATCCCCGACGCACCGCCGCTGGTGCTGGTGTCCGCCCTGACCAACGCGCCCGAGCTGTCGGCCCGCATCGGCGCGGCCGGGCTGGTGCTCAAGCCGTGTGGCCCCGACGAGATCGCCTCGGTGGTGCTGCGCGTGACCGGGAGCGGCGTGCGCCCGCTCATCGGCTTCGACGACGAGCCGACCGGGCAGATCGAGCGCCGTCACTTCGACGGCCTGCCCGACTGAACATGGCGCCGGCGCGCGGACGAGCGGGCCCGGCGCGACGCGGGTGGCCACATGCGCTCGCGATCCTGGCCGTGGGCCTCGGCGGCGGTTGCCGAGATCCCAAGGCCGGGCCCGACCGGCCAAGCGGGGGCTCGGCGACGCCGAGCGCCACACCGGCGACGATCGACGCCAGGGCGGCGAACCAGGAGCCCGCGATGACCGCGCAGTTCGTGCTCGCGATCCCGGGACAGGTGGACACCGAGATCGTCCGCCGCGACGCGCCGGCGCCGCCGGTGCCGGTGCGGCGGGCGCCGCGCCACCTGCGCTGGGATGACGACGCGTTCTACCTCGTCGCCGGCGGTGGCGTGGTGCGGATCGATCGCCGGCCCCCGCACGCCGAGGTGATGCTGGCGCAGGCGCCGGTGATCGGGGACCTGGTGCTCGACCGGGCGCGCGGCGAGCTGATCTGGGCCGAGGGCTCGACCGTCGGCATGCGCGGCGGCGACGCCGGGGTGCCCGGGCGCATCGCCGCGGTGGCGACCGCCGGCGGGCCGGTCCGCACCGTGCGGGCCGGCGTCGACGCGCGCAGCCTCCTGCTGGTCGGCGACGATCTGTGGGCCAGCGACGGCAGCGCCCTCGTCATGCTGGCGCGCGCCGGCACCGCGGCGCCACGGGTGGTGGTGCCCGACTGCGGCATGGCGCCCCTGCTGCGGGCCGGGGCCGAGGCGCCCGGCTGGGTCTACTTCACCCGCCATGGCGGGGTGTCGCGGGTCGACGCCGCCGGGCGGGTCGAGCCGCTGATCGACGGGGTGGCCATCCCGATCGGGCTCGCGCTCGATGGGGCCGACCTGCTGGTGCTGGCCAACGCGGTGATCTCCCGGCCGCGACCCGAGCTGGCCGAGCCGGCCCGCCTGATCCGGGTCCGTCCGGGCGCGCCGCCGACGACGTTGTGGTCGCGCGCCGACGTGCTGGTCGGGCACCTCGAGGTGGTGGCCGGGCTGGCGCGGATCACCTGGCGCACGGTCGATGGCCTGGCGCCGACGCTGCTCGAGCTCGACCTGCACGCGCCGGCAGCGTCGCCGCCGGCGCCGTGACGCCGCGGTCAGCTTGGTCCCGGCTCGACCACCAGCGCCTGCACGCCGTGGGCGGGCAGCGACAGGCGGATCTGGCCGGCGTGGACCGGCGGGCGCTCGCCGGTCCACAGATCGCGCACGCCGCAGCCGGGCCCGAGCGTGAGCTGGGTGGTGTGTGGCCGCGTGCCGGCGGCCAGCACCAGCAGGCGCGGCGGGTCGGCGTCGCTGGCCGCGGCCCCGGCCGGGTACAGGCGATCGAGGCGCAGCCCAGCCGCGCGGGCGGTGGCCGGCAGGTGCCACGGCCCGTCGCCGCTCACCCCGGCGACGGCGGCCAGATCCGCGGCCAGGCCGGCCAGGTCGTCGAGTGACTCCGGGCGCAGGCGCGCCAGGCGCTCGGGCAGCACGTCGGCCGCCAGCGGCTGGCCCAGCTCGTCCTGGGTGGCGGCGTCGGGCCCGACCACCAGGCGCGGCCGCTTGCCGGCGGCGAGCGTCCGCAGCGCCCCGGCCAGGGCGCGGTCGAGCCGACCGACGCTCGGCACGATCAGCGCACGGACGCCCGCGAAGGCGTGCCCGGCGTCGGCGCTGGCGATCCGCGCCACCACGGCGCGTTCGTCGACCAGCTCGTAGTCGACGCCGGCCAGGTCGAGCGCGTCCTCGAGCACCACCAGCCAGCGGCGGTAGCGGCGCGCGCCGTCGTCGCCGTGCAGCTCGCCGGCCGCGAGCGGGCCCAGGCCGATGAGCTCGGCCAGCACCGGCGCCACCGGATCGAGCGGCGCGGCGGCGCGGCCGAACCGCTCGTCGGCCCGGCCCAGCACGACCGCCAGGCTGGGCCGACGCTGGAGTGGACCGAGCGTGGCCAGGGCGCGGGCCAGCACCCCGAGCCAGGCCGCGTCCGCCCCGGCCTGGCCGCGCCGATCGATGGGCGCACCAGCGTGACGGGCGCGCTCGACCGCGCTGGCCAGGACCAGGCCGCGCACCCCACCGGCCAGCGCGATCAGCGCCAGGTCACGCGGGCGCTCGGGGTCGTCGCCGCGGTCGACCGGTGGCAGCAACAGGCCACGCCCGAGCTCGATCGCCGCCAGCGCGCCGTGGCCCGACGCGGCGACGGCGTGACCGACCCGGCGCCGCGCCTGGCCCAGCCCTGCCCGCGGCGCCGACAGCTCGATCGCCAGCGGCCCACCCAGCGCCGCGCTCTGCCCGGCCAGGTCGGTCGACCATGGCGCGCCGACCACCACCTGCCAGCGCGGCAGGTGCCCCAGCCCGGCGGCGCCGAGCCGAGCCACCAGCGCGGCCAGCGCACGCGCGGCATACCGCTCCTTGAAGCGGACCCAGCGCACGCAGCGCTCGGCGTCGGCCGGGTCCCACCGCCGCGGCGGCTCGAGGTCGCCCTCGTCCTCGCGCCACCACGCCAGCGCGTCGGGGTGATAGTCGAGATCGTAGGCGCCGGTGCGGTGCAGGAGCGCGCCGTGGTGATCGACAGCGAGCGCGCTGAGCGTGGCCTGACGCGGCAGGACGACCTCGGCCAGCGCCGCGTACCAGGTGCCGACGGCGGCGAGGTAGCCGGCGCTGGCCGCCGACGGCAGCGGCCAGGCCTGGGGCGGGCTCGGCCACCACGCCGGCGTGTCGTGCGCGGTGCGGGCCTGGTGGCCTGGCTCGGCCACCACCCAGCGCGGCAACCCGGCCAGGGCCAGGTCGTGGTGCACGACCGGGCCGATCCGCAGGCTGGCGCGCAGCCCGGCGTCGGCGACGAGATCGAGGAACGCGCCGAGATCGCGGTCGCCGGTGAAGTCGTGCCGCCCAGGCGCGGGCGCATGTGCCGCCCATGGCACCCACACGTCGACGGCTGGCAGCCCCTGCGCGTGCAGCGCGGCCAGCACCTGCCGCCAGTGGGTGCGCGGCACCATCGACGGGCACACCCCGCCGGCGAGCGTGACGGGCTGGCGCAGACCGGCGATGGGCACGCGCTACCGTACCCAGCGTGCCTGCCGGCGACAACCGCCGGCGCGCAGCTCAGCGCGCCGGCGCCGGCGCCGGCGTCGGCGCGACGTCGTGCGACCAGGTGCGGTCGACCAGGGTGAAGCGGCTGCGCCCGGTGGCCCAGCGCGGCGGCGCCGACCAGGACGCGGCGTCGCCCTGGCCGCGTTGGTGGTAGTCGGGGTCCCACGGCAGCAGCAGGGTGAGGCGGCCGTCGTCGCTCACGCCGCGCGGCAGGATGGGCGCCAGCTCGCCGGCGCGACGCCCGGCCTCGGCCAGCACGTCGTCGACGCCGGGCAGGCGGGCCAGCTCCCAGAACGTGCGCAGCTGCGGCGGCGGTAGCGCCAGCTCGCCGGCTCGGACCAGGGCCTCGGCCGGGGCGACCCACACCTGATCGACCGTCTCGTGGTCGTCGAACGACGGCTCCTGCCCGGGCGGCAGCTCGGCCACGAAGAAGCGGGTGTCGAACCGGCGCGGCTCGACCGACGGGGTGATCCAGTGCGCCCACGGCGCCAGCGCCGCGGTGGCCCATCCAGCCCCGGGCCCGGTCACCGCCGCGTGCAGCGCCGCGGTGGCGGCCGTGGCCGCGTCGGCGCCGGCGCGCGCGGCCGCCAGCACGTCGTGGCGCCAGCGGGCGCGGGTGGCGTCGTCGATCGGCGCCCCGGTCAGCAGCACGCCGGCCTCCTCGAACAGCTCGCGCGCCGCGGTCACGCGCGGGTCGCCGCCGTCGGTGGCGTCGGCGCCGCCACCGGGGAAGACGAAGGCCGAGGCCATGAACGAGGCGCCGCGCCGGCGCCGGACCAGGAACACCTCGTAGCCGCCGGGGTCGCGCCGGCGCAGCAGGATGACCGAGGCGGCGGGGCGCGGGGCGGCGGAGGCGGCGGGGCTGGTCACCCGCCGGTGATACACCGGAACCTGGTCCGACCGCCGCGCCGACGGTCGCTCGGCCACGGCGCACCCTGCCCGAAGCGGCGCGACGTCGAATCGGCGCTTCTCGGCACCCTGCCTACAGCGTGATGGCCTGCTCGAACGCCGGGACGTCGGTGCGGACGGCGAACTTGTCGTGCAGGCGCGAGGCGTAGGCGCGGGCCTGGTCCTCCTCGCCGTGGGTTACGAAGACGCGGGCGTCAGGCCGGCGCGGGATGGCCGCGAACCAGGCGGTCAGGCCGTCGCGATCGGCGTGGGCCGAAAGCCCGCTGATGGTGGTGATCCGCGCCCGCACCGGGATCTCCTCGCCGCGCAGGTAGATGGTGTCGCGTCCGTCCTGCAGGGCGCGGCCGAGGGTGCGGAAGGCCTGGTACCCGACCAGCAGCACGTCGGTGCGAGCGTCGGGCAGGTGGCGCTGCAGGTGGTGCCGGATGCGGCCGCCCTGGCACATGCCCGAGCCGGCGATGATGATGGCCGGACCGTCGAGGTCGACGGCGCGGCGCGACGCCTGCGGGTCACGCGCGTTGACCAGGCCGTCGAACTCGAGCGGGTGGTCGCCGCGCTCGAGCCGGGCCATGGCCTCGGTGTCGTACAGCTCGCGGTGGCGGCTGTAGATGCGGGTGGCCGACAGGCCGAGCGGGCCGTCGACGACGACCGGGATGCCGGGCAGCTCGCCGGCCTCGATCATCGTGTTGAGCTCGTACAGCACCTCCTGGGTCCGGCCGATCGAGAAGGCCGGGATGAGCACCTTGCCGCCGTCGGCGATGGCGCGCTCGACGATGCGGCGCAGGTTGGTGCGGACCTCGGCCCGCGCCGGGTGGGTGCGGTCGCCGTAGGTCGACTCGGTGACGACGACGTCGACGGCGTCGGCCACCGGATCCCACGCGGTGAACGGGTCGCGCAGGATGGGCGCGCCGGCCACGCCGAGGTCGCCCGAGAACAGGACGGCGCGGCTGGTGCTGCCATCGCGCCACGACACCCGCACCGACGACGAGCCGAGGATGTGGCCGGCGTCGAACAGCTCGATCGTGAAGCGGCCGATCACGGTGGCGGCGCGGTAGGCGCGGATCGGCCGCATCAGCGCCTTGGTCGCCTCGACGTCGTCGGCGTCGTACAGCGGCTCGTCGTCGGCGTGGTTGGCGATCTTGGCCGAGTCGTCGAGGATGATCGAGGCGATCTCGAGGGTGGCGGCGTGGCCGAGGATCTGGCCGGCGAAGCCGCGCTTGACCAGCAGCGGCGAGCGGCCGACGTGGTCGAGGTGGCCGTGAGTGAGGATCAGCGCGGCGACACCTTCGGGCGCGAAGCCGAACGGGGCCCGGTTGCGCGCCTCGTCGTCACGGTCGCCCTGGAAGGTGCCGCAGTCGATCACCACCGCCTCGTCGCCGACCTGCAGGTGGTAGCAGCTGCCGGTCACGCCGCGGGCGGCGCCGTGGAAGGACAAGGTGGCGGTCAGGCTCATGGCCCGACGGTACACCGCGGCCAGCGAGCGTGTGGGGTGCGCCTCAGTCGAGCTGCTCGGCGGCGGCGAGGATCTCGGCCAGCCACTCGCGGCGGACGCGGATGAGGCTGGAGTGCTTGACCTGCTCGCGGATGACGATGGCGATGCCATCCCCGGCGCCGGGCCCTCGCTCGATCGACTCGGCCTCCATGTTGAGCTCGCAGGTCTTGCCCTGGGCCCGCGCCCGGGCGCAGTCGGAGCGAGTGGCGGCCTGGGGATCGAGCGAGGTGCCTGCGCCCTGGGCGCCAGCCAGCGCGGGGGTCAGGGTGGCGGTGAGGACGGTCAGGGCGACGGCGGCCAGGCGGTGCTGCATGGCTGAGATGACACGCCGGCCCCGGCGGAGTTGCGACCCGCGCGCTCAGCGCCGCCTGACCGTGGCCTTGGGCTTGGTGACCTTGGCCTTGGTCTTGGTGGCCTTGGCCTTGGTCTTGGTGGGCTTGGCCTTGGTGGGCTTGGCCTTGGCCTTGGTGGGCTTGGCCTTGGTCCTGGTGGGTTTGGCCCTGGCCTTGCTCGCCTTGGGCTTGGCCTTGCTCGCCTTGGCCCTGGCCGTGGTGGGCTTGGCCTTTGGGCTGCTCTCCTTGGCGGGCTGCGCGGCGCGGGCGCCGCTCGAGTCGCGCAGGGCGATGAACAGGCCGCGCGGCTCCGGGTGGCCATCCTCGAACAGGCCGGGCAGCACGTGCTGCGCGGCCTCCTCGTCCTCGCAGTCGGCCACCCGCTCGACGTGCTGGTTGCCATCGACGTCGACGCCGACATCCTTGATGACCAGGGTGTGGCCGGTCAGATCTCCCGCCACGAACACGCCGCCGCTCCAGTTGCTGTCGGCGATGAGCGTGCCGACCTTGAGGTCGCCGCCGACACACAGGAAGGCATCGACGTACGCCAGCCCGAGCGAGCAGGGCCCGGCGACGATCAGGTTGACGATGGGCCGGCCGTCCTGGTGCAGATCGAGCGGGCCGATCACCGTCAGGGCGCCGGTCACGACCACGGTGCCGGTGGTGCGGGTCAGCGCCGGGAAGTTGATGTCGCCCTCGACCAGGAAGTACGGCGCCGGCAGCTGGTCCGGGCTGGCGTGGACGAGCTGGTAACGCGCGCGCGCGAGGGCGGCGAGGATCGCCTCGAGCGAGCTCGCGAACGGGGTGAGGTCGGTCATGGCCGGATGATACGCGCGCTCGCAGGCTGCTGAGAAACGCCGCGCAGCAGCGGTTTTTGCGCCGTGCTAGCGCGCGGGCCGCACGCAGTACGCCTCGGCCACCACCTCGATCGACGACGACGACGAGCTGTTGCGGTAGTCGCAGCGCCACGACGCCGGCTGGGCGCGGTCGGCCGCGGCGAGCGGGCGCGACGCCACCAGCTGGCCCAGCCACATCGGATCGGCGAAACAACCGCCGGTCACCAGGAGGTCACCGGCCTGGTCGCAGCTGGCGACGACCGAGGCGACCTGGCCAGCACCGACGGCGACCCGGGCCTCGCGCCGCAGCAGGGCGGCCTTGTCACCATAGGCCCCGGGTGGACCGGGTGGGCCCTTGGGCCCCTGCGCACCCTGCGGGCCCTGCAGGCCCTGGGGACCCTGAAGCCCCTGCACGCCCTGCGGACCGTCGGGACCGACCGGGCCCGGATCACCCTTGGGCCCCGGTGGCCCTTCCCGCCCGACCGGGCCGGCGGCGCCGAGCGGACCGGGCGGGCCTTCCGGGCCCGCCGGGCCTGGAGGACCGAGCGGGCCGACCGGGCCGGTCAGCCCGGCGTCGGGGCCGAGCGCGGCCAGCGCGGCCGCGACCCGCGCCGCGTCGACCTCGCCACGGGCGCCGACGGCGGCGAGCGCGCGTTCGGCCGCCTCGAGCCGGGCGGCCAGCGCGGTGGTGGTGGTGGTGAGCTCCTCGACCTGGCGCAGGCGCGGGTCGGGGGCGGCGCGATCGCGACAGCCTGGCGCGAGCACCAGCACCAACGCCAGCACCAGCACCAGCGCGAGGGCTCGCCCGGATGGCGCGCCGCGGTCCCGGGAGCTCATCGGGGTCAGTCTCCGACAGGACGGAGGAGATCACCAGCGGGGTTGGGGGAGAACGGGAACGGGGAGAACGCGGGCGCTGGCAACATGAGCAGCAGCAACAGCAACAGCAACAGCAACAGCAACAGCAACAGCAACAGCAACAGCAACAGCAACAGCAACAGCAACAGCAACAGCAACAGCAACAGCAACAGCTACCACCAGCAGCGTCGCCGCCGCTCGCCACCTCGGACCGATACGCCGCGAGGGCCGCGTGACAACCGAGCGCCCTGCGCGGGGCTGGGGTTCCCCCGCAGCGAGTTCAATTCCACTGGAGGTGGCGCTGTCCTCGGGTGCCTAGAGGAGGGCACGGGCGCCGCTTCATGGGCAGGAAGGGCGCACCGCAGCGGAGCGGGGAACCCCACCCCGCGCGGGGCGCGTCGCATGGCCGCTCCATGCGGTCGGCCGAGTGGACCCAGGCTTCCCGCGGATGCGCCCGGCGGCGAGAGTGCTCTCGAGGAGGTCCGAGGAGGATCTGGGAGGGTCCGCCCCCGTACAGCAGCAGCAACAGCAACAGCAGCAGGCGCAGGCGCAGTGACAGTGACGACGGCGGCGGCGACTCAGGGCAGGCGCGACAGGGCGGCGACCAGGGCGGGGACGGGGAACGGCCGCAGCAACCAGCCGTGGGCGCCGGCCCGGCGAGCGCGCTCGATCTGGACCGGGTGCGCCTCGGTGCTGGTCACGACGACGGCGACCTCGGCGCCGCGCGGGTCGGCCCGGACCTGCTCGATCAGATCGACGTCGCTGCCGTCGGGCAACATGGCCTCGGTGATGATGGCCCGGGTGTCGGCCGCGAGGGCGACCAGGGCATCGGCGCTCGAGCCGGCCTGGTCGACGACGAACCCGGCCTGCGTCAACGCCGTGCACAGCGTCGCGCGCTGGTCCTCACACGGATCGACGATGAGGACCCTGGTCATCACCGGGGAGGTTCGACCAGGCCGCGTGTTGATCAAGCGGCGCCAGGTGGGGCCGGCGCCGTGGGCCTGTCATCCCGACCAGTTGCCCGGTCGGCGCCGCCGTTTTTTTGCCACCGGGAGAGGGCAGGCGTAGGACCAGAGGCATGATCGAGCTCCAAGGGGTGCGGTTGGATCATCCGCGCAACGGCGAGCCGCTGCTGCGGAGCCTCGACCTGTCCGTCGGTGCGGGCCAGGTCGTGGTGGTGCACGCCGGCGCCGGCGCCGGCGCGACCCGGCTGATGGCGGTGCTGGCCGGCGAGGCCCTCGCCGACGAGGGACAGGTCTCCGTGCTCGGGCGCGACCTGGCCCGCCTGCGCCGCTCGGCGCAGCGGGTGCTGCGGCGCAGCCTGGGTGTGGTGCCGCAGGACCTGTGCCTCCTGCTCGATCGCAGCGCCCTGCTCAACGTGACCATGCCCCTCGAGATCGATGGCGTGCCGCGCCAGGCCGCGCTGGTGCGCGCCGCCGAGCTGCTCGGGGCGCTCGGCGTCGCGGCCGAGGCCGACGAGCCGATGGCGCACCAGCCGCACTCGGTGCGGCAGCGGGTGGCGGTCGCCCGGGCCCTGGTCCGGCGGCCGCAGGTCCTGCTGTGTGACCAGCCGACCAGCCTGCAGGACGAGGCCGGGGCCGAGCTGGTGTGCGCGGCCATCGCCGGCGCCGCCGCGGCCGGCGCCAGCTGCCTGGTGCTGGCGCGTGATCCGATGCTGCTGACGCAGGCGGTGCGACGGGGCTGGACCGTTCGCGTCCTCCAGGGCGGCGTGCTGCAGGACGAGGGCACCGTGCCGGTGCCGGGGCCGGTCGAACACGACCTCGACGTGTCGCTCGACCTGCTGGTGTCCATGGTGTCGGCGCCGACGCCGCAGATCAGCGAGCCGGAGCCCGACTCCGACGGGGTGCCCAACGTGGTCCCGTTCCCGAACGCGGCGGCTCGCTCGGGCCGGGCCGCGCTGTCCGACCGCCCGGCGCCCATCGCCGAGGCGGGGTAGTGCCCGCCTTCACCCACGCCGCCAGCGCGCTGCGCCGCGGCGCCCAACTGCTCGGGCGCCGGCGAGGCGCCACGCTGGCCACCACGCTGGCGCTGACGGCGATCGCCTTGATCGCGCTGCTGGCGGTGCTCGGCCAGCGCCAGGCCAAGCAGCTCGGCGCCGGCTGGCGCGGCAGCGCGGCCCTGGTCGGGTACCTCCGGCCCGAGGTGCCGGCCGAGCGCGCCGACGAGATGACCCGGGCCATCGCCGCCCTGCCCGGCGTGCTCCGGGTCGAGCTGGTCGGCCCCGACGAGACCGCCCGCCGCCTGAGCGAGGCGCTCGGGGCCCAGGCCGCGCTCCTGGCCGACATCGAGCCCGGCGCGCTGCCGGCGTCGATCGAGATCGTCGTCGAGGCCGGCGGGCGCGACGTGTTGACCAGCTCGCCGCTGTTCCGCGACCTGGCCGCGTCCGACGCGGTGGCCGAGGTCGAGGTGGTCGGGGAGTGGTCGGATCGGACCGGCGTGCTGCTGGCCTGGACCAGCCGCCTGGCCGACGCCGGCGCCGAGCTGGTGGTGGCGACGCTGGTGCTGGCTGGCTTCCTCATGCTGCGCCTCCTGCTCGGGCAGGACTCCGAGGAAGCGCGGGTGGCCCGGTTGCTCGGCGCGCCGCTCGGGTTCCTGGCCGCGCCCCGGATGCTGGCCGGCGCGCTGGTCGGCCTGGCGGCGGTGGGGCTGGCGATGCTGGCGTGCGGATGGCTGTTCGACCAGGTCGCGGCCGACGCCGCCCGGACCTGGGCCGTGGTGTTCGAGCGACCGGCGCCGACCTTCCTGCCCGGCGCGGCCTGGCTGGTCGCGCTCGGCGTGGGCGGGCTGACCGGCGCGCTGGCCGGGCTCGGCGCCGGGCCGAGGCCACATGGCTGAGCACCCGCGCCGCGGCCTCATCGCGGCGGTGGCGCTCCTGCTGGCGGCGCCGGCCAGCGCCGGGCCAGCCGGGGGCGGCTCCACCACGCCACCGGCGGGGCCGAGCACGGCGCCGACGCCGTCGATCGCCGCCCAGGTCCAGGCCGAGCTCGATCAGCAGGCCGCGGTGGTGCACGCCACCACCACCACCGTCGCCAGCAAGCGCGCCGACGCGGCCACGGTCATGCGCGACCGCCTGCGCGCGGCGTACCGGGTGCTGCGCGCCGACGCCGACGGCGGGCCGGATCCCGAGCGCTGGCTGGTGCTGGCGCGCCGGCGGGCGCTGGCGCGCTGGCGCCTCACCGTCGACCACCGCGAGTTCGGCCTGCTCGATCGCGAGCTGGTGATGCTGCGCGGCGCGGCCGAGCGGCTGGCCCACGACCAGGCCCAGGCCCGGACCCTGCCGCCGCTGCCGGCGCTGGCCTGGCCGGCCGCCGGCGAGGTAGTGCGCGGCTTCGGGGCGTTCGAACACCCCGGCTCGGGCGCCACGCTGTCGCGGCGTGGCCTCGACGTCGAGGTTGGCGCCGGCGTCACCGTGCGGGCGCCCGCTGACGGCGTGGTGCGTTATGTCGGCCCCATCCGCGGCCTCGACCACGGCGTCATCCTCGATCACGGCGCGGTGAGCACGGTCATCGCCAAGCTGGCGGCGCCGGCGACCGAGCCGACCGTGACCGTCGGCCAGACCGTCGCTGCCGGCGCCGCGGTCGGCACCGTCGCGCGCCAGCGCTACTACCTCGAGGTGCGGGTCCGGGTCGGCGCCGGCGGCACCGCGATCGACCCGCGCACGATCTTGCCGCGCTGATCTTGCCGCGCCGGTCCCCGATCGCGGCTATGCTGACGCCGTGAGCGCGCGCGCCCAGGCCGCTGCCTTCGTCGCCGGCGCGGTCACCGCGACCGCGGTCGGCGCGCTGGCCCTGCCTCCACGCAGCGCCGATCGCTACCGCACCCTCGACACCTTCGCGCAGACGCTGGCCTACGTCGCCAACAACTACGTCGATCAAACCGACGAGCGCCGGCTGCTCCACGGCGCCGCGCGCGGCCTGGTCGGCACGCTCGATCAGCACTCGGCCTTCTTGCCGCCCGACCGCTACCGCCGCCTGCGCCAGGACACCGAGGGTGAGTTCGGCGGGGTCGGGCTGACCCTCGGGCCGGGCATGACCGACGGCGCGATCACCGAGCCGTGGCCGTTCGTCGACGAGGTAGTGGCCGGTTCGCCGGCGGAAGCGGCCGGGCTCGCCGTCGACGATCGCGTGGTGGCCATCGGCGGCGAGCCGACCACCGCCGGCGGCAAGGAGCGCAAGGACGCCGGCGCCTGGGAGGCCGCGCTGCGCGGGGCCTCCGGCACCCGGCTCGCCGTCACCATCTTCCGCCCCGGCTGGCCGCGGCCGCGCGAGTTCTCGCTGGTGCGGGCCCAGGTCAAGATGCCGTCGGTCGAGCGGCTCGGCGTCGAGGCCGGCATCGGCTACGTGGCGGTAGGCCGCTTCGCCGAGTCGACCGCGGCCGACGTCGGCGCCGCCCTCACCGCGCTGCGCGGCGGCGGCCACCTCGGCGCGCTCATCCTCGACCTGCGCACCAACCCGGGCGGGCTGCTCGATCAAGGCGTGGCGGTGGCCGACCTGTTCCTCGACGAGGGCGGCATCGTCACCATCCGCGGCCGCCAGGGCGCCATCGAGGAGCACGTCGCCCACAAGCCGGGCACGTGGACCGGCTTCCCCATCTTCGTGCTGGTCGACGGTGGTACCGCGTCGGCGGCCGAGATCGTCGCCGGCGCGCTGCAGGATGGACGCCGCGCCCAGATCGTCGGCGGCACGACGTTCGGCAAGGGCTCGGTGCAGACGTTCTTCGACCTGCAGGATGGATCGGGCCTCAAGCTGACCACCGCGCGGTTCTACACCCCTGCCGGTAAGTCACTGGAAGGGAAGGGGATTACCCCGGACGTACCCGTCGACGCGTTTGCCCCCATCGAGATCTCGGCCGGCATCGACAGCTCGTCGTCGGCCGCGGCCGGCGTGCAACCGGCCGCATCCGCTGGCGCGGCCACGGCAAACGATGCCAGAATTCGGGACCGGCTCCTCGATGATCCGCCCTACGCGGCCGCGCTGCAGCTGGCGCGCCGTCACCTGAGCCCCAGCAAGTAGCCTCGCCCCTGCCCTGCCGCCGCGGCCGCCCCCGATAACTTCGTCGCGCCCCGGCCACGACGAGCCCGACTGTCTGGTACGATTTCGCGAGTCCAAGCGCCATGTTCAAGCTGGTCATCCAAGACGACGAGGGGAAGACGACGGTCGTTCCCTTGATCCGTGACGAGATCACGATCGGGCGCAAGGAGGGCAACACCATCCGCCTGACCGAGCGCAACGTCTCGCGCCGCCACGCCCGCATCGTGCGCGCCGGCGGGGCGGTGGCCATCGAGGACCTCGGCAGCTACAACGGCGTCCGCGTCAACGGCACGCGGATCGCCCAGCGCACCGCGCTTTCGGTCAGCGACCGCGTGCAGATCGGCGACTACCTCATCGAGCTCAAGGCCGAGGGGGTCGAGCAGGTCAGCGACGACAGCAAGACCGCGCCGATCGAGCGGGTCGACCCGGCCATGCTCGAGGGCCTGCCCACGCTGCAGCAGGCCGCGGTCGGGCCGCCGGCCGACCTGACCGAACCCCAGCGTGCGCTGCCACCGACCGCCGCCGCGGTCGGGCCGGCCATGACCTCCAACGCCCGGCTGGTGGTGCTGTCGTCGAACTTCGCCGGTCAGGAGTTCGAGCTGACCCGGCCGCAGATGGTCATCGGCCGGACCGAGGACAACGAGATCGTCATCAACCACCGCTCGATCTCCCGCAACCACGCCAAGGTGGTGCGCGAGGTCGACGGCGCCAACGCCGGCCGCTACACCATCAGCGACCTGCAGTCGTCGAACGGGGTGCGCGTCAACGGCGAGGATTACGGCAAGGTCGAGCTGCGCCGGGGCGACATCGTCGACCTCGGCCACGTCCGCCTGCGCTTCGTCGAGGCCGGCGAGGACTTCGTGTTCGGGCGCGACGCCCAGGTCGCCGACGTCCCCACCGCCGGCGGCGGCAAGCTCAAGCTCATCGCCGCGGCCGGCATCCTCGTCGTCGGCGCTGGCATCGCCGCGCTGACGCTCGGTGGTGGTGGCGGCGGCAAGGCCAAGCCCGACGCCGGACCGGGCATCGCCAGCGGCAGCAAGCCGGCCGCCCTGGCCGACGCCGCGGTGGCGGTGGTGGCGGTGACGGCCGACGCCGAGAGCGTGGCCATGGCTGGCCCGGCCGACGCCGCCGGCGCGACCGCGAGCGAGGGTTTCGACACCAAGCTGACCGAGTGCCGGCGCCTGCGTGACCAGAAGAAGTGGGGCGACCTCAAGCTGTGCGGCACCGACCTGGCGACGATCGCGCCGGACCACCCCGACGCGGTGGCGCTGATCGAGCTGGCCGATCGCGAGTCGAACGCCGAGGGCATGCTGGTCGACTTCAACCGCGCGGCCCGGGCCGGTAACTACGCCGAGGCCATCAAGCTGTTCACCGGCATGCCGCAGGAGTCGGGCTCGTACGCCAAGGCGGTGACCGCGTACGAGAACCTCAAGCAGCGCTACATCACCGAGATGAAGAACAAGGTCAGCGGCGCCGCCCGGGCCCACAAGTGCAAGGAGCACGGCAAGCTGATCGACGAGGCCCGGCTGATCTCCGAGGCCCACGCCGCGGTCAAGGGCATCCCGTGCAAGGAAGACTCGGGCGGCAGCACGACCGTCGTCAACAACGGCGGTGGGGGAACGGGCCCCGATCCGGCCTGCAACGACCTCGACACCTACAAGGTGAAGGCCAAGGACGCCACGATGGCGGGCCAGTACAGCGCCGCGGTCAAGGAGCTCGAGAAGGCCCTCAAGTGCGAACCCGGCTCGGCGGCGCTCAAGAGCAACCTGGTGCTCAACGCCTGCAAGTCGCGCGACCGCGCCCTGGCGCAGCGGTACTGGAACCGGTTCAAGGCGCTCCAGAGCAACTCGAATCTGATTCAGGCCTGCTCCGGCTTGGTCGAGTAACTCGACCCGTTGCGGCCCGGCTCGCGGGCTGTAACCACGACGAGACGAGGCGGCACAGACCCCTCGCCAGACTCTGCCCTGTGGATTTGACCCCCTGGGCGGAACTGGTGTAACTGGTGTCATCGCGTACGAGGCTCAACTCCTCATACGTCAACGCTTTTTCTCGGAGGCGTCATGTCGCTCGGACTCAGGCCACGTCACTGGATCGCCGGCGCCGCGGTGGTCGCCCTCGCCGTCACCGCACCACGCGCCGCCTCGGCCCAGGTCGGCGGCGACATCGACCTCAACCTCTTCCGCCCGGCGATGGACTCGCGTGGCTACCTGACGATCAACGCGTCCCAGGTGCTCGGCCACGGTGAGCTGTCGTTCGGCATGGGCGCGCTCGACTGGGGCTACAAGCTGGCCAGCTTCGAGGCCGGCGCCAACGAGTACACCGTCAAGAACATGTTCGCGGCGACCCTCATCGCTGCGTACGGCCTCAAGGCCGGGCCGGTCGAGCTCGAGCTGGGCGCCTCGGTCCCGCTCATCATCATGAGCGGCGACCGCAACCCCGACTCGCTCGGCGATCCCGGCAACCCCAACGACGACCAGCTGTTCAAGTTCAGCGGTCAGGGCCTGGGCAACGTCGGGTTGCACCTCAAGACCCGCTTCCTCAAGACCACCAAGAAGCCGCGCATCGGCCTCGGCCTCATCGCCAGCGTGTACCTGCCGACGGTGAGCGAGAAGGGCGCCTGGCTCGGCGAGAGCAAGGCCACCCCGCAGATCATGGCCATCGTCGACAAGGAGTTCGGTCGGCGCGGTCGCTTCAAGGCCGCGCTCAACGCCGGCATCCGCATCCGCTCGGCCGCGCGCTTCGTCGACACCGGCACCGGCGGCGCCAACTCGCCGGCCACCAACGTCGCGCTCGAGGCGGAAAGCGAGATCCCGGTCGGGCTCGGCCTGTCGTACGCGATCTCGCCGCAGAAGTTCGACGTCATCGGCGAGGTGTTCGGCGCGATCCCGCTCGGCAGCTCGGAGAACTACCAGCCGGCCGAGGCCATCGGCGGCATCAAGGTGTACCTGGCGCGCAACTCGTTCCTCAGCCTCGGCGGCGGCGCCGGGCTCATGCCGGCCAAGGGCGGCAACCCCGACGTGCGCGCCTTCATCGGCATCGTGTTCGAGCCGAACATCGGCGACCGCGACGGTGACGGCCTCAAGGACGACGTCGACAAGTGCCCGGACGACCCGGAGGACTTCGACGACTTCCAGGACGAGGACGGCTGCCCCGAGCCCGACAACGACCGTGACGGCATCCTCGACGAGGACGACGCCTGCCCGCTCAACCCCGAGGACAAGGACGGCTTCGAGGACGAGGACGGCTGCCCCGAGGGCAACCAGGGTGATCGCGACGGCGACGGCCTGCTCGACAACGTCGACAAGTGCCCGGACGATCCCGAGGACTTCGACGAGTTCGAGGACGAGGACGGCTGCCCCGATCCGGACAACGACCAGGACGGCATCCTCGACGTCGACGACCTGTGCCCGAACGACCCCGAGGACAAGGACGGCTTCGAGGACGAGGACGGCTGCCCCGACCTCGACAACGACAAGGACCGGATCAAGGACGTCGACGACCGCTGCCCGAACGAGCCGGAGACCTACAACGGCACCGAGGACGAGGACGGCTGCCCCGACCGCGGCCGCGTGGTCGTGACCGACACCAACATCGAGATCCTCGACATGGTGTACTTCGAGTACAACAAGGCGGTCATCAAGACCGAGTCGTACGGCATCCTCGACGAGGTCGCCGCCACCCTGGCCGGCAACCCGGGCATCAAGCTGATCGAGGTGCAGGGCCACACCGACGAGCGTGGCAACGACGCCTACAACCTCGACCTGTCGGACCGGCGCGCCAAGTCGGTCAAGGACTACCTCATCGGCAAGGGCATCGAGGACAGCCGGCTGACCTCGCAGGGCTACGGCGAGACCCAGCCGCTCGACCGCCGATCCAACGAGCAGGCGTGGGCCAAGAACCGGCGCGTCGCCTTCCTCATCCTCAAGCGCGGCACCGAGTAACCGCGCGGCCATCGTGCCTGCGTGACCCCGCCGGGTGGCCCTCGGCGGGGTTCGGCGTTTTCGGCGACGGCGCGGCGGACGTGCTGTCCCTACTCGAAGCCGCCCCCACCGCCGAAGTCGCCGCCGCCGCCGTAGTCGCCACCTCCGCCGCCGCCGTAGTCGCCACCGCCGCCGCCGCCGTAGTCGCCACCGCCGCCGCCGCCGTAGTCGCCACCGCCGCCGCCGCTGCTCCCGGAATCGCCACCACCGGCGCCGCCGTAGTCGCCACCACCGGCGCCGCTGTAGTCGCCACCGCCACCGCCGCCGCCGCCGCCGCCGTAGTCGCCACCGCCGCCGCCGTTGCTGCCGGAATCGCCACCACCGCCGCCGCCGTAGTCGCCGCCGTTGCTGCCGGAATCGCTGCCGCCGCCGCCGCCGTAGTCGCCACCGCCGCCGCCGTTGCTGCCGGAATCGCTGCCGCCGCTGTTGGCCCCGTAATCCGTCGCCGCCGCGCCAGTGCCCACGCCGCTGCCGGCGTCGCCGACGTTGCCGCTGTAGTCGGTCGCACCGGCGCCCGCGGCCGCGCCGCTGCCGGCGTCGCCGACGTTGCCGCTGTAGTCGGTCGCACCGGCGCCCGCGGCCGCGCCGCTGCCGGCGTCGCCGACGTTGCCGCTGTAGTCGGTCGCGCCGGCGCCCGCGGCCGCGCCGCTGCCGGCGTCGCCGACGTTGCCGCTGTAGTCGGTCGCGCCGGCGCTGGCGGCCGCGCCGCCGCCCGTGTCGCCGACGTTGCCGCTGTAGTCGGTCGCACCGGCGCCGGTGTTGCTGCCGGTGTCGATCGCGCCGGCACCCGCGCTGCCAGCGTCGCCGGACGCCGGTGCCTGCTCGGCCGAGGTCAGCACCGCCTGCGCCTGCTCGGGCGTGGTCACGTTGCCGAACGCGTCGTAGGTGAGGGAGCCGTTCTGCAACCCGGCCTGCTCGGCGGCAGCCTGGCCGGCCTGGGCCGCGGCCGGGGTGGTGACGGCGCCGAACGCGTCGTAGGTGAGCTCACCCGACTGCAGGCCGGCCTGGTTGTTGGAGTCGGCCTGGGCCGCCGTCGTCACGTTGCCGAAGCCGTCGCGCGCCAGCGAGCCGTCGGCCAGCCCGGCCTGGGTCGCCTGGTCGAGCCCGGCCTGGGCCTGCCCGGGCGTGGTGACGTTGCCGAACGCGTCGTAGGTGAGCGAGCCGTTCTGCAGGCCGGCCTGGGTCGCCTGGTCGAGCCCGGCCTGGGCCTGCCCCGGCGTGGTGACGGCACCAAAGGCGTCGTAGGTGAGCGAGCCGTTCTGCAAGCCGGCCTGGTTGTTGGACTCGGCCTGGGCCGCCGTCGTCACGTTGCCGAAGCCGTCGCGCGCCAGCGAGCCGTCGGCCAGCCCGGCCTGGGTCGCCTGGTCGAGCCCGGCCTGGGCCTGCCCGGGCGTGGTGACGTTGCCGAACG